>CAVXLV010000014.1:0-58581 GCA_963762685.1 uncultured Verrucomicrobiae bacterium
CGCACTGCAGGCTCGACCAACCCAGCGCCTAACGAACGCATCACCCGCGCTCGCGCGCAAAACTCTTATCCGCGCCTGTAGGTCTCGCCGGTTCACCACATCGATCACCTGCACGCTTTCCGGCTCCAGGCGAAGCAGCAGCCGGTAATCACCCGCCACGCGCAGGCGCAGGACGTTCCCGCAATCGTGCAGCTTCGTTAGTCCCATGAACGCCGTCGGCTCGCCTGAGGCGATGCGTCCAAGGTGTTGCATTACCGCCCGGCCCACCAGTTGAGAAAACCTCGCCAGTCCCTCGCGGAACTACTGGGAACTCATTCAGCCGCACCGGCTCGTGACCCGAGACCTCCACTTGCTCGCCTGCTTCTTCCGCTTCATCAGCCGCGCCTGCGGCCATGGTCCCGCTCGCGATGCGCAGCGTTTCCACCTCGCGATGTAACTTCTCCACCTCCCGCCGCAGCGTCACCCGCTCCTCGCCACGCTCCTGCAGCATTGCCTTCAGCCGATCCATCTTCGCACTCTGCTCCCGTGCCGCTTCCTTGTCGGCGGGGTCGCTCGCCTGCGGCTGCTCCACGATGCGGCTCGCGCGTTTCTCGCGCAGCGTCATCTCGCGTTGCAGTGCCACCAATTGCTCGCCTCGTCCAGCCACGTGTAACACCTCATCCTCCGTCGGCAACACCTCCCCCAGCTTCCGCAGACCCTCCTGCGTCATCGCCGCGTGATACACCTGCACCCGCACCTCGACCGGGATACATCCCCGCTCCGGCCCATCCTCCCGCGGCCGGCTCCGCCGCGGCAGAGCCGCATCGGAGTCGTCACGTTCGGTGGTTCCATCATCGGGGAAAACTCCGATGCCTTTCATAACTCAGACCCATCTCGCAGTGCGATACCGAAACCTCATTTCACAGCCTTCGACAGGAATTTCATCTGCATTTACAGAGATTTTAGACCGAATCAGATTGCACCGCCCATTTAGGCTTCGCTTTCCGCAATCCGCTTTCGTCCGCAATTGACTGGACTCGCCCTGCGCCTTCAGTCCCTACGTTGACCCGCCCGCTTCCGCCGAAGGGGAACGATCTGTCCGTCGCCATCAAAGCCGGCGAAAAAGCTCTATGGCCACGAGGATTGAGCTACCTGCTGTAGGCCGCGCGCCGTGCGACGGGTCTCCTAAGTCGAGGTGGGCGAATCTGCATTTGTGCACGGACTGACCTTAAATCCTTCGCTTCCCACAACCACTAGCCCGGACTTCAGAAGAAGCAGTTCAGCCATAGATGAAGAGAAGGCAAGTTCACCCGCTTCCGGCGAGCCACCAAACGCCCTTCAATCTCATCCCTGAAGCGCGCCCATAACGCGGGATGAACAAACCGCTCCACAAAGCCGGCGAAAAGCGCTACGAGCATAAGGATCGAACTAATTGAAAGATGAGCGCTGAACCGAATCCGAAAGAAGCTGGTTTACACTACTGGGCATTCCTCAGTTATAGCCATCAGGACAATCTGGAGACGCGCAAAGACGGGAAGCGCGGGCGGATCCGGTGGGCCGAATGGCTGCACGGCGCTTTGGAGAGTTATCGCGTGCCGGCCGAATTCCGTGACCGTATCACGACCGCGGGCGAACCGATGCCGGATCGCTTCTTTCCGGTTTTCAGGATGAGAAGGAACTGCCGATCAACGCTGATCTGGGCGAATCGATCGGAAAGCGCTCGAACGCGCACGCTCTCATTGTGATCTGTTCGCCGCGCTCCGCCGTCTCGCGCTACGTCAATGAGGAGGTCCGGTACTTCAAAGAACTCGGCCGCCAAAATCGAATCATGACTCTCATCATAGATCGTGAGCTGAGCGCCAGCTCGGGAAACAAGGCCGGCTATACCGCGCGGATGAATGCTTCTGCCCGGCGCTCCGTTTTTCGCTCGATGCCAAGGGCGAAGTGGATACCACCCGCAGCGATGGCCAAGAGCCGATCGCCGGAGACGTTCGCGTAAAGGATGCGGCTTCCGCCCGCGAGGCAAACCAGCCCGACCTTTCCTTCCATCAGCCGGTGCTCGAATACATGAAGCTCAAGCTCCTCGCCGGCCTCATGGGCGTGGGCTTCGACGAACTAGCCCAGCGGGACAAGGTCCGCGCTCTTGAAGAAGCCCGCACAAAGGCCCGCCGCGCCCGGCGCATTGCGGCCGTGGTGGCGGGGTTCGCCCTATTGGCAATTGTCTCCGCCTACTTCGCTTTTCAGCAAAAAAAGACAGCGCAACGCGAAACCGAACGGGCGCTCACCGCGGAGCAGACCGCCAAGGAGAAAAGCGCCGAGGTAGTGCGAAATCTTTCTCGCGCGGATTTTATCGCGGCGGACGAAGCGCTGAAAACCGGTCTCAATCAACAGGCTCTCGCCCGCCTCGCGCGGGCGGTCCGAGGCGATTCGCACAACTCAGCGGCGGGCCGGCGGCTTCTGTTTCTCCTCTTGCAGCAACCCTGGTTCGTCCCGGCTGAGCCCGGCAAACTCGACCACTGAGTTTTCTTCCGGTCCGTCAGATCCCAGCGCGGCAACGCGACGAGCCAGTGCGAAAGCCTTAGCAGAGAAACGGCTCGGCGAGCTGGACGAGGTTCCTCGAGAATCTCGATATTATCCAGTGCCAAGCAAGGGCGTCCGCGTAGTGGTAAGCGATTCGGGTGGCGCGGTGGCGATCGCTACAGGAGAGAAAATCGAATGGCTCGACAACCCGCCGCGGCCCCGGAGTCGAAGTGCCATTGACGTCGGATTTCCGATCGAAGCGCTGGCCTTTTCGCCCGATGAGGAGGGGCTCGCGGTCGTGGGTGGTATTCAGAATGGGTACGGTTCTTATGGGGATGTCGCTGTCTTTCGGAAAGGCGGCTCAGAAGGGGGGCCGCGTCGCCTCGATCGAGGACCGGTTCTTGAGGTAGCGTTTAGTCCGGATGACAGGTTGTTCGTCTGCGCGGGCTCGTGGTGGGATGCGGATGGGCGTTTAGTCGGGAATTTTTTTCCGAAGGATGAATCAGATATTCGTTTTTCGGCTGATGGGCGGGCGGTCTCGATGGGCGGAATGCGCTGGGTGCAGCTGGGGCGAAAACCAATTTCGAAGGCGGTAAAGGAAGATCCGTCGGATGGGCCCATAATGGAAAAGGAAGATTACTCGCCGAACGGCGCACACGCAGTCTCCGCCGGAGAAACGGGGATGGCAAAATTGCTAGAGGTGCAGAGCGGACGCGCTATGGAGTTGCGCGACAGTGAAAGATGTCATTTCCTTTTCACGTCCGATAGCCGCTTCCTGGTCGGAATCCAGCTTGAGCGGGACGGTGGGCTGGCTTGGGACGTGGCTACCGCGAAGGTCGCCCGGCGTTTCTCGGTCCCGGCAGAATACCGGGTGCTCGCGGCCTCGAGCGAATTGCTCCTCCTGAAGGGGCAGGACAAGGACGACAAGAACGCCAAGCTCTGGGACATCGCGAAAGCGTCGTGGGTGAGTGAATCGATCCCCCTGCCGGACCAACATAACGAAGCGGTCTTTGCGCCAGACGGTTCCTGTTTCGCGACGAGCTCATCTGATGGCGGCGCCGGGTTCGGCGACTTTCAATTGTGGGACACCGAGACGATGCGTCCTCTGTGCAAATCGGTTCGCGGCAGTGAAATTTTCGGGGGAGACCGTGAAGTGGCTCTGGGATCGTTTCGATTCACGCCGTCATTGCAGCTGATTCTTTCGGCCGGTCCGGAAGGCAGCGAAGAACTCACGCAGTATCTTTCCTTGGATGTGCCTCATAGCGATGAGCCTGTACCGGGCTGGCTCGCCGACCTCGCCGAGGCAGTGGCGGGTTCCCGCCTTACCGGAGACGGCGTCTTTGTGCAGATCGACACGGCAACTGTGTGGAAGACGGTTGCAGCGGTCCGCGCCATCACGGAGCGCGGACAAGACACTTGGTCGCGGACAATCAGATGGTGGCTCGACGAGACCGCCAGCCGAACCATCTCGCCCGGTTCGTCCGTGGAAGTGAGGGCGTACGTCCAGCGCAGGCTCGCGTCATCTGAAGTGCACGACCTCGTGCTAGCAGGGCGAGCCTCGCCAGAAAATGGGGAAGTGTTCGTGCGGCTCGCCGCCCTTGCGGCAGAAAAGGATTACCGGGGAGTCGCGTTGAGCGCTGGCCGGCGCGCACGCTGGCTCGGGGCCAAGCTGACAAGCACCGGCCCTAAAACCGAAGCGGAAGCGTCTCCGCTGCCGAGCGATGGGGGCGAAGCTGAGTTCGCTCGCGGGGAAGCACTTCGAAATGGCGACGGGGTTGAAAAGAATCCACTTGAAGCCGTAGTCTGCTACCGACGCGCAGCGGAGCAGGGACACATCGCTGCGGTGCATCGAATTGGCGTGATGTTTGCCACTGGTTCCGGTGTGACCAAAGACGAGTCACAAGCGGTCGAGTGGTATCGGGAAGCGGCCGAAAAAGGATTCGCTGAGGCACAGTACGATCTTGGCGTGCGCTACATCCTAGGGCGCGGCGTAGAAAAGAATGAACGTATCGGCCTCGAATGGTATCGCAAGGCTGCAGTGCAAGGCTGGCAGGATGCAATCAATGCACTGCGCCAGCGTGATGCATCACATAAGTAGTCATGAGGCCAATTGATCGGTCGGGATCAGAGCGTGAATGTTGTCAACCGGGACAACCACGGGCAATGATTCTAGGGGTGAATTGGCTTTCTTACGAACACCACCGGCCGTGTCCTTCCAACGGATGATGAAGGCGAGGAAGAAATCGGCTGATGTTGCGTATGGGGTGACGCCGGCGTTTAGAGTTCTCGAAATGCTGAAGGGGCGGAGGGGGTCAGTCTAGGAATCGTGCTGCAGCCTCGAATTCCACTGCACGAATCTCAGGCTGATTCCGCCGTCGTCCCCTTGCCGATGAAGGCGGGGGTCGATATGATGGAGGTATGAGTGTCGTCGAGCTCGAGAAACTGGCGTTGAATTTAGCGGAACGCGAGCGGGCCGAACTGGCGGCTAATCTTCTCCGGTCGCTGCCCCCAATCCTGGCAGACATGGACGAAGGTGTGGCGGAGGCCCTGCGACGCGATGCGGAATTGGGTGCCGGCTCGGCTCCGGTGATTTCGTTGTCGGAATTGGAATCCGAAATCAAACGGCGCCGCGGTTGAGATGCGTCTGGAGTTTCACCCGCAGGTGGTCTCCGACATCTCAACCATCATGGACTATTACGAGGCGATTGCGGGGCCCCCAGCTGGCGGATGAATTTTACGCCGAACTGCGAAGCTCCTTCTTAAAGGCGGCCGACTCACCGGAAGCTTACAGCGTTCGAACGGCTGACCTTAGACGCGTGAATCTGGAACGATTTCCGCACCATTTTTTGTTTCGAATCATCAATGACTCAGTTCGAATCCTGGTCGTTCGTCATAACGGACGCAATCCCGCGCTCGGCGTTCGCCGGCGTTAACCCAATGAGAACCAGAAAAACGGCCGGACGCTTCCACGTCCGGCCGTTCTGTCTCGTTAGTGTTTCGTTAGGCCATCAGGCGCCGACGCCGATGCTACCGCGCTGCTCCATTGCCCGACGCGATTGTCGCCGACGCGGTAGATGGCCTGGTAGCTCCATTTCGTCGGGGCGCTGGGGAAGGGCATCGTGTCGGTGTAGCCGGGGGTGGTATCGATGGCGAGGAGGACGAAGCCTTTGCTATCGGCGCGGTCGACTTGGAGTTCGCATTGGTCGAGGTAGGCGCTGTAGCCTTGCCAACCCCAGGCGACATGGACCTGGCCGCCGCTGAGGGAGAGCTGCAGGACGGGCGCGAGGGTGGCGTAATCGGGGCCAGCCTGCTCGGTGCCCTGGATGCCGAGGGCTTCGAGGATGGAATCGTTGACGTCCGGGCTGGCTTTGATCTGCTGGCAGAGGGCGCGGAAACGGGGCTCAATCCCGGGCGCGACCGGCGGTCCGGGCGGGATTTTGATCGGGACGGGCGCGCCGCTGGCGGGCGGAGTGCCGCCGCGGCGGATGAGGTCTTTCCAACTGGTGGCCTGTTGAGCGGCATTCCGGGTGCGGGATTGCCAATCCAGACAATCGGCGAAGTAGTCGGCATCGGCTGCTTGGCTGGTCGTCTGCGCGCCGGTGACCTGGAGGACGCCGGCATACTCAGGGATGGTGTTCTTGAACGTGATCAGCTGGGCGCTGAAGGCGTCGTCGTTTGGTTCAATGTAGTCGGATTTTGCCATATTAGGGGGTCTTTCTGTTGTTTTTTGGTTGTTTTAGGATGGAAATGGGCAAAATCGGCGTGGCCGGATGGTTCTGCCGTGTGGCAGAACGGTTCGACCGCGTGGCAGGATGGCTGGCGGGCGTGGCAGAATGGTTTTGCCACGCGGCAGAACGATCCCAGGGCGTGGCAGAATGATTCTGCCACGCGGTAGAATGAGCTGGCGGTGTGGCAGAATGGATCCGGGGGCCCCGGGAATGACTCTGCCGCGTGGCAGAACCGTCTGACCACGTGGCAGGACCATTCCGGCGTGTGGCGGAATGATGGCCGCTCGGCGTGCGCTGAGCGTTCATGAACGGCGGCGGAGTTGGCGGCGCAGAACGGCCAGCTGTTTCCGCAGCGCCCGATTCTCGGCGGCGAGCTGCGCGTTCTCGCGGAGCAGCTTTTGCTGGATCGCGTTGTTATAGAGCGCTACGGCTTCCCCGCGATCGTGGACGTTGAGCTTCTCCAGGAGATTCGCGAGGTAGTCTTCGATCGTGCGTTTGCTGTTCCCCAAGGCCTTGGCGATGTCGCCGTTGGTCTTGCCATCGGCCGCTAACTCGAGCGTCTCGCGCTCGCGCACGCTCAGGCGTTTGCAGTCGGGGAAAAGCTCGTCCGCATCGTAACGAACGCTGGACGCGGAGATGCTGCTGGTGGTGGCAGGAAGGTCCGGCGATTCAGCGACGTGCGCGGCGGCGGGCTTGGGAGCTGGCTGGCGGCGGCGTGGGCCCGGCGAAAAACGGCCGGACGCTCCCACGTCCGGCCGTTCTGTTTCGTTAGTGCTTCGTTAGGCCATCAGGCGCCGACGCCGATGACCACCGCGCTGCTCCATTGCCCGACGCGGCTGTCGCCGACGCGGTAGATGGCTTGGTAGCTCCATTTCGTCGGGGCGCTGGGGAAGGGCTGGGTGTCGGTGTAGCCGGGGGTGGTATCGATGGCGAGGAGGACGAAGCCTTTGCTGTCGGCGCGGTCGACCTGGATTTCGCATTGGTCGAGGTAGGCGCTGTAGCCTTGCCAACCCCAGGCGACATGGACCTGGCCGCCACTGAGGGAGAGCGTGAGGACGGGCGCGAGGGTGGCGTAATCGGGGCCAGCGTGCTCTTTACCCAGGATGCCGAGGGCTTCGAGGATGGAATCGTTGACGTCTGGACTGGCTTTGATCTGCTGGCAGAGGGCGCGGAAACGGGGCTCAATCCCGGGCGCGACGGGCGGTCCGGGCGGGATTTTGATCGGGACGGGCGCGCCGCTGGCGGGCGGAGTGCCGCCGCGGCGGATGAGGTCTTTCCAACTGGTGGCCTGTTGAGCGGCGTTCCGGGTGCGGGATTGCCAATCGAGACAATCGGCGAAGTAGTCGGCATCGGCTGCCTGGCTGGTCGTCTGCGCGCCGGTGACCTGGAGGACGCCGGCGTATTCAGGGATGGTGTTCTTGAACGTGATCAGCTGGGCGCTGAAGGCGTCGTCGTTTGGTTCGATGTAGTCGGATTTGGCCATGTTATGGGGTCTTTCTGTTGTTTTTCGGTGGTTTTGGGATGGAAATGGGCAAAAACGGCGTGGCAGGATGGTTCTGCCGTGTGGCAGAACGGTTTGACCACGTGGCAGGATGGCTGGCGGGCGTGGCAGAATGGTTCTGCCACGTGGCAGAACGGTTCCGGGACGTGGCAGAATGGTTCTGCCATGCGGTAGGATGAGCTGGCGGTGTGGCAGAATGAATCCGGGAGCCCTGGGAATGAGTCTGCCGTGTGGCAGAACCGTCTGACCACGTGGCAGGACCATTCCAGCGTGTGGCGGAATGGCGGCCGCTCGTTTGGCGGTGAGCGTTCATGCGCGGCGGCGGAGCAGGCGGCGCAGGACAACGATCTTTCGCTCCAACGCGCAACTCGCGCGGCGAGCTGCGCGTTCTTGCGCAGGAGCTTTTCCTGGATGGCGTTATAGTAGAGGGCCGTGGCCTCGCCGCGATCGTTGACGTGGAGCTTGCGAAAGAGCCGGGAGACTTGGTTTTCCACCGTCCGCGTGCTGTTCCCAAAGACGGTGGCGATGTCCTTGTTTGTCTTGCCGTCGGCCATCAGCTCAAGCGCTTCGCGCTCGCGTACGCTCAGGCGTTCGCAGTCGGGAAAAAGCTCGTCCGCATCGTAGCGAACGCCGGATGCGGGGATGCTGCCTGCGCTGGCGGGAACATCCGGCGATTCCGCGACGCGCGCGGAGGCGGGCGGCTGGGGAGCTGGCTGGCGGCGGCGTGGGCCCGGCATGCCACCGATTCTGCGCGGTTGCCGCGCCGCGGCATATCCGTGCAGACACGCATGCGCGGTTGAACATAAACGCCGCGTTGAAGCGCTCGGGGAAGAGAGAAAGGAACGGGTCCGCCGCGCTGATACCGGCAGAGAGATCGGAGTATTTGGTGCGGGATTTTAAATAGGCGGTCCGATCGCAAATCTCGGTCAGAAATTGATCGCGGGGCGGTCCGAGGTTATGGCAGGGAACGATGAAACGTTTCTCCGCTTCCGCTCTGGTTTTGCTGGCTGGTTGGTCTGTCGCTTTCGCGAAGGAGCCGGCAAAACCGTTCGCTTATCCAGCCCCGCCGAAGAGTGAGCAGAGCGATGATTACCACGGCACGAAGGTGGCTGATCCCTATCGCCCGCTGGAAAATGCGGACTCGCCGGAGACGCAGAAGTGGATCGAGGCGGAGAACAAATTGACCTTCGATTTTCTCGCGGGCGTGCCGGAGCGGAAGAAGATCAATGAGCGGCTGACGAAGCTTTGGAATTACGAGAAATACGGGGTGCCGTATCGGGAAGGGGAACGTTTTTTCTTCACCAAAAACACCGGGCTGCAGAACCAGAGCGTGCTTTACACGGCGCCGAAGTTGCCGGGTGAACCGAAGACGTTGCTCGATCCGAATACGCTGTCTAAGGACGGCACGACGGCGTTAGCCGGCACGGAGGTTTCGCAGGATGGCAAGCTCCTGGCCTACGGGCTCGCGGTGGCGGGCTCGGATTGGCAGGAGTGGAAGGTGCGCGAGATCGAGACCGGGAAAGATCGGGAGGACACCATCAAGTGGGTGAAGTTTTCCACCCCGTCCTGGAATCACGATGGCTCGGGGTTTTTCTACAGTCGCTACGATGAGCCGACGGCGGATCAGCTGAAGGCGGCGAATTATTTCCACAAACTTTACTTCCATCGCCTGGGCACGCCGCAGAGCGACGATAAGCTGGTCTACGAGCGGACCGATCACAAAAATTGGCTCTTTGAAAGCCAGGTGACGGAGGACGGCGGCTATCTCATCATCACCGTCGCGGAAGGGACCGACTCGAAGAATCGGGTCTTCTACAAGACCCTCATGGGCGACGAAAAACCGGTGGTGGAGTTGCTGCCTAAAATGGACGCGGAATACGTCTTCCTGGGGAACGACGGGCCGGTCTTCTGGTTCCGCACCACGCTGGAGGCGCCGCGCGGCCGCGTGATCGCGATCGACACGACGAAGCCGGCCGAGATCAAAGAGCTGATCGCGCAGACCGCCGACAAGCTGGCCGATGTGAAGGTGGTGGGCGATCGTTTCATCGCGAACTACTTGAAGGACGCACACTCGCTCGTGCGCCTTTACGAGTTGAGCGGCAAGCCGGACGGCGAGGTCGCGCTCCCGGGCATCGGCACGGCGAGCGGCTTCAGCGGGAAGCGCAGCGATACGGAAACGTTTTACACTTATGTCAGCTACACGGAGCCGCCGACGGTCTTCCGTTACGATCTGAAGAGCGCCAGGAGTGAGGTGCTTTTCCGCCCGAAAGTGGATTTCAAATCGGATGATTACGTCACCGACCAGATCTTCTATCAGAGCAAAGACGGGACGAAGATCCCGATGTTCATCACCTACAAGAAGGGGCTGGAACGGAACGGCGAGAATCCCACGCTGCTCTACGGCTACGGCGGGTTCGATATCTCGATCACGCCCGGCTTCACCCCTTCCACCGCGGTGTGGTTGGAAATGGGCGGCGTTTACGCGGTCGCGACTCTGCGCGGCGGCGGCGAGTACGGCGAGGAATGGCATCTCGCGGGCACGAAAGAGCGGAAGCAAAACGTCTTCGACGATTTCATCGCGGCGGGGGAATGGCTGATCGAAAGCGAGTTCACTTCCACGCCGAAGCTCGCGATCAGCGGTCGCAGCAACGGCGGCTTGCTCGTCGGCGCATGTCTGACGCAGCGGCCTGATCTCTGGGGCGCGACGCTGCCGGCGGTAGGCGTGATGGACATGCTGCGCTTCCAGAAATTCACCATCGGCTGGGCCTGGGCGTCCGATTATGGCTCGTCCGAGAACGCGGATGAATTCCAGGCGCTCTACAAATATTCGCCGCTGCACAACATGAAGGCGGGCACCAAATATCCGCCCACTTTAGTCTCGACCGCGGATCACGATGACCGCGTTTTCCCGGGTCATAGCTTCAAGTTCGCGGCCGCTCTGCAAGCTGCGCAGGCCGGTCCGGCGCCCGTCTTGATCCGCATCGAAACCCGCGCCGGCCACGGCGCCGGCAAGCCGACCTCGAAACAAATCGAAGATGTGACGGATCAGTGGACGTTCCTCGTGAAAACACTCAACATGAAGCCCGCGCTCTGATCATGGAAACGGTCAACGTGCACGATCTCGCCGAGCGCGAGCGCAGATCGCCGAGCCAAAAATTCCGCTCGTTCAGTCGCGAAATCTCGATCGCGCTCGGCCGGGAGGATGATTCGACGGACTTGCTGAAACGGCACCCTTTTGATCTGACGCTGACGCGGATTCCGGTGGGCGCTGCTTACTGCCCCTACCACGCCGAAGGCGCGCAGTGGGAGATTGTATCTCGTCGTGAGCGGTCGCGGAAAAGTGCGCCACGCCAGCGGCGAAACGGAAGTGAAGCCGGGCGATTCTTTCCTCTTCAAACCGGGCGAAGCGCACCAGCTTTCCTGCGCGGGCGAGGAAGACTTCGTCTACTACGTCGTCGCGGATAACCCGATCGGCGATTCCTGTTACTATCCCGACAGCGGCAAATGGGCCGTGCGCAAAGAAGGCGACGAGACCGTGATCCTAAAAGGGAAAGGCGCGGAGACCCACTACTTCGACGACGAGGAGTAAGGCGGCCTAACGCCCGATGGCCGTCCCGACAGAGAGCGATAAGCTTTCGCCGCAGGCTCTGGGTCGAAATAGACGTCACGGTGGCATGTTCGGATGCCGACCCGCACATGGAAGACAAACCAGCCGCGTCGCCTAACGCAAAACGTTTTCTCGTCTGGCTGATTTTGCCGGTTGTTTGTGCCTGGGCGCGCCGCCATGAGGCGGAGATTTTGCGGCGCGGCTCCCGGCTTTCCGTGGCCGGTCTGGAAGCAGCGCAGCGCGCGGGCGTCGCGTCCCCGCACCGGGTCCGCACACTCGCGGTGGAGAACGTGCCGCCGCGATTTCCGAATTGGCTGCGACGGATCACCGCACGCTGGCGTTGGGGACCGAAGACGACGGCAGGCATGGCGCTCGGTTACGGGATCTTCCTGCGCGCTGATCAGGCAGGGCGGGGAGACTTGCTGCTGCATGAACTGGTGCATACCGCGCAATACGAGCGGATGGGTTTCCGGCCGTTTTTGCGCGCCTATCTCTATGAGTGCCTGACCGCTGGATACCCCCTCGGCGCGTTGGAAACAGAGGCGCGCGACGCCTCCGCTTGAATTGCCGTTGCCCGCAAGACCATCCAAGCTGGATAAAATGAATCGCCGCACTTTTGTCCGCACCACGCTCGGCGCTACGCTCGCTGCGAGCGCGTCGCCGGCGCTTTTCGCCCAAGGCCCCACCATCATGAGTTCGAAATCCAGCAAGCCCGTCGTCATCTCTTCCGCGAACGGCAACAAGTTCAAAAACGGCGGCGAGATGACTTGTGTGCACAAAGCCTGGACCATGATGACCGAGGGCGCGGACGTGCTGGATGCGCTCATCGCAGGCGTGAACATTGTGGAGCTCGATCCGGCGGATACGAGTGTCGGCTACGGAGGATTGCCGAACGCGGATGGCGTGGTGCAGCTCGACTCGTGCTGCATGCATGGGCCAAAAAAACGCGCCGGCGGCGTGGCCTGCATCGAAGGAGTGCGCACGCCGTCGAACGTCGCGCAGAAGGTGATGGAGCACACCGATCACCACCTCATCGTGGGGGAAGGCGCGCAGAAATTTGCGCGCAACATGGGCTTTAAGATCGAGGACGATCTGAACACGGAAGAGTCGCGGCGTTTGTGGCTGGATTGGAAACGCCGGATCGATCCTTCGCATTATCTCGATCCCGAAAAACGCGCGCAGGCCGGACACGACGCGATGATGGCGATGGTGGCGGAAGGCTTGATCGACCGGCAGCACATTCACGGCACGATCAATTGCAACGGCGTGAACGCGAAAGGCGAAGTCTGCGGCGTGACCACGACGAGCGGGCTGGCGTGGAAAATTCCGGGGCGCGTGGGCGATTCGCCGATCCTCGGCGCGGGACTTTATGTGGATGGCGAAATCGGAGCCGCCGGTTCGACCGGCCGCGGCGAGGCGAATCTCTACGGGCTTTGCTCGTTCCTCATCGTGGAGAATATGCGCCGCGGGATGGCGCCGAAAGACGCGGGCATGGAAGCCTGCAAACGGATCAAAGCAAACACGATCGAGAAACGCCTGCTGAACAGCCGCGGCGAACCGAATTTCAACGTGAATTTTTATGTCCTGAACGCGAAGGGCGACTACGCGGGCGTGGCGCTTTATCCGGAAAGCAGCTTCGCCGTTTGCACGGAGGATGGGCCGAAGACGGTGGCGTCCGAGCCGTTGCTGACGGGGAAGCCGGCTGATTGACGGTCAGCGCGCTTTTTAGTCGAACTCGGCGTTCCCTCAGTCCCTCAAAGGGCGCCGTCGCCGACTGAGCTTCTGCTTTCGCAAGAGCATTTCCCCACGCAGGACGTGTAGGATGAGCACCCTCTTGCCATCAAACCGATAGAAAACGCGGCAAGGTGGTTCCACGATTTGCCGATAGCCGAGCCCGGAAAGCTCGGGCGGCGATGAGCCACTTTCGGGCTGTTCTGCCAGTTGGCCTACGTGACTAAAAACCCTTCGGACGAGTTCGCGGGCCGCCTCCGGCTTATCGAGAGCGATGTAATCAGCGATCGCGTCAAGATCGCTTAAGGCAGGCTCTGTCCAGATCAGCTCAGCCATCGCGCCAGGCGTTTTTTGGCGACGGAATGGGAGACGAGCCGACCTTCTGTCAAGGCGCGTTCGCCCCGCGCGATGCCCTCCAGCAGTGCGACGCGTTCTCTCAAGGCCTCATAGGTCTCGACGTTAAGCAAATAAGCGGCGGGAAGGCCGTGTTGCGTGATCAGGATGGGCTCGTGCAATTCGCCGATGATCTCGGTCGCCCTGCGCTTCAAGGTCGTGACCAATTCGGTTCGCATCCCGGGATACTAAAGTGCCACTCTAAAAGGGGCAACTCTGACGGTGTGACGTGGGGGAGTAATCCGTTGCGCTCCGCCCTGCCGTCGGCGTGTGTCCAACGTTGTCACTTTCGCGCACACTGCTGGCTTTGCTTTTCCTAGTGGGAGGGCTTTGTCACTTCCTAACGCCGGACTCGTATCTGGCGATTATGCCGCCATGGCTGCCGCGGCCGCTCACTTTGGTTTACCTCAGCGGAATCGCAGAAGTGCTCGGTGGCGTTGGCGTTTTGTTTTCGATGACGCGGCGGCTGGCGGGCGCGGGTTTGATCGCGTTGCTGCTCGCTGTTTTTCCGGCGAACGTTTACGCGGCGACGCATGGGATGATCGTGGGCGGGAACGTGGTCGCGCCTTGGTTGCTTTGGGCGCGTCTGCCCTTGCAGGCGTTGCTGATCTATTGGGTGCACGCTGTGGCTTGGAAAAAGCCGGCGCAGCCGCGAGGGTGACGGATGAGTTCGCGCAATCCGTGGGTCGAAATCGCCCCGGGCATCAAACGCCAGACGATTGCGGCGGATGGTTTTGCGAAGATCGACAATCAGCCGCCCTCATTGTGATGCTCTCCTTCATTATTCCAGCTCACAACGAGGAGCATGAATTGCCGGCCACGCTGCAAGCCCTGCGCCAGGCGGCGAAGGCCTCGGGCCACGAATACGAAATTCTATTGGTGGATGATGCTTCGACGGACGCGACGGCGGAGATCGCGCGCGGATTCGGAGTAACGGTGGTGCCGGTGGCGTTGCGCCAAATCGGGGCGGTGCGAAATGCCGGCGCACGCGCGGCCCGGGGCGAGACTTTGTTTTTCGTCGATGCCGATACGCGGATCGTGCCGGAGCATGTGACGGCGGCGCTGGCGGCATTGGACGCGGGCGCGGTCGGCGGGAGCGCGCGCGTGGCGATGGATGGCGAGCTGCCGCTCTGGGCGCGAATTTTCCTGCGCGTTTTCAGCGTGTTCTATTTTGGCGCGAAGTTGGGCGTGGGCGCATTCTTATTCATGCGTCGCGCCGACTTCGAGAAAGCGGGCGGTTTCGACGAGCAATATTTCGCGGGCGAAGAGGTTTATCTGACCCTGGCGCTGAAAAAGCTCGGGCCGTTTGTGATTCTACCCCAGCCAATCGTGACGTCCGCGCGGAAGGTGCGGATGCATGGCCCGCGCTTCGTGCTGCGGGAATCGTTCCTCATCATGTGGCGGGGCAAACAGGGCCTGCTCACGCGCGAAAAGCTCGCGCTTTGGTACAGCGGGAAACGGGAAGGAGCGAAAGCGTGAGCGCACCCGCCGAGACCCGCATCGCGGTGGCGGAGTCGTTAGACGAAATCGCGCGCTGCTTCGAAGTGATGCGCGAATTACGAACCCATCTGACGGGTGCGGAAGAGTTTATCGAGCGGGTGCAGCGGCAAGTGCAAGAAGGATATCGACTGGCGTATTTGGAAACCGGCGGCACGGTCCGAGCCGTGGCCGGATATCGCATCCACGGCCTGCTTTACTCGGGCCGCACGCTCTATGTGGACGATCTCGTGACGCAAAACGGAGCGCGTTCCCAAGGCTTCGGCGGGCAGCTTTTCGATTGGCTGGTGGCGGAAGCGCGTCGGGAGAAATGCCAGATGTTCTCGCTCGATTCCGGCGTGCAGCGCTTCGCCGCTCATCGCTTCTACTTAATGAAGCGGATGGAGATTTCCGCGCATCACTTCACGCTCGCGCTCGCTTCGGAGCGCGACGGTTAAGCGGAGATAATCAGATGGCGGCCGGGTATGCGCCCTAAGATTTCCGGATTTATCCGACGGCGGAACGGGAGCACGGTGACGCGCGTGGGCGGATAGAGGAAACGCAAAACTTCTTCCAGCCGTTCGGACCAGGCGCGCTCGGAGTGATCGGCTCCTTCCACTTCGAGATACTGCAAGTCGTCGTGCAAACGCCAGCCGCTCTCGACCAGCTTATCTCGCAGGACGGCGGCGCGTTCCCAACCCGGCTCATGCGTTCCGGTATCGAGCCAAATCTTGAGCGCCGGTCGCATCTCCGGGTCCAGCTTCTCGACGATGTTATAAACCGCGCAGTCATCCCACCAGATGGAGGGCGACATGACCGCGAGGTTTCGGAAGACATTCGAGAACCAAATCCCGAGCACGAGCGTGGCCAGGCCACCGAGGGACGATCCGCCCAGTCCCGTGGTTTCGGCTTCGGGCAGGGTGCGATACTGGGTGTCGATAAACGGCTTCAACTCGTGCGCGAGAAATTTCCCGTATTGCCGCAGCCGACCTTTGCTGCGCTTCCGCTTCCCGTCTTCAATCCGGCCGCGGGTGGGCGCATATTCATGGATGCGATCGGGACCGGTATTCGCGACCGCGACGATGATGAGGGGCTCGATCAGATTTTGCTCGATCAAACGCTCCGCCGTTTCATCCGCGCGCCATTCCGTGTGGCCGAAAGCCGTCGCGGCGTCGAAAACATTCTGCCCATCCTGCAGGTACATCACGGGATAGCGGCGTGTGCGCGTGCGCCGATAACCCGGCGGTAGATAAACGAGCACGTTCCGTTCGTTCCCGAGGATCTCGGAATGAAAGGCGCGATGCGTGCGGATGTCGCCCGTGAGGGTGTGGTCAGGCATTTGGACGGTCTGCTTATCGTGGAGAGAATCGGAGTTGTCCATCGGGAGGGGAGATTTTCATTGGGATCGCACGCGCTCCCTTCGCAGGATGCAAAATTAACCGACCGTCGCGTGACGCAGTTTTCTATCGAGTTTCGTCTGCGAAAAGCATATGCACCGTGGCTCCCCCGCTCCTCCCCATGCCCACACTCGCCACCACGGTTGACGGATTAAAGCTGCCCAACCCGTTTGTGATCGGTTCCGGTCCTCCCGGGACGAACCTCAATGTCATCAGCCGCGCATTTCGCGAAGGCTGGGGCGCGGTCATCGCCAAGACGGTCAGCCTGGATGCCTCCAAAGTCGTCAACGTCGCGCCGCGCTACGCCAAGTTTTACGGGAACGATCCGAAGGATGTGATCGGCTGGGAGAACATCGAACTGATCAGTGACCGGAAGTTTGAGATCTGGCTGGATGAATTCAAGAAGTGCAAAGACATGCACCCGGAGGGCGTTCTCATCGCCTCGATCATGGAAGAGTATCATCGCGATGCCTGGGTGGAAATCGTGGAGCGCTGCGAGGGCGCGGGCGTGGATTCCTTCGAACTGAATTTCTCCTGCCCGCACGGTTTGCCCGAGCGGAAGATGGGCGCCGCCATGGGGGAGAATCCGGAGATCGTGGAGGAGGTTTGCACGTGGGTGATGTCGGCCGCAACGAAGCCGGTCTGGGCGAAGATGACGCCTAATGTCACGCGCATCGCGGAGCCGAGCCGCGCGGCTTTTCGCGGGGGCTGTCAGGGCGTGGCGGCGATCAATACCATTCGCAGCGTCATGGGCGTGAATCTCGATACGCTGCGACCAGAGCCGACGGTGGAGGGCTTCAGCACGCCGGGCGGTTATTCGTCAAAAGCGGTCCGCCCGATCGCGCTCCGCATGGTGATGGAAATCGCGACCATGATTCGGAGCGAATTTCCCGGGCGCAGTTTGTCGGGCATCGGCGGAATCGAAAGCGGCGGCGATGCGGCGCAATTCATCTTGTTAGGCGCGGATACCACGCAGGTCTGCACCGGCGTGATGAAGTTTGGCTACGATTCCGTGAAACGGATGTGCGACGAGCTGCTCGCCTTCATGGAGAAGCATAAATTCGAAACGCTGGCGGACTTCAAAGGCAAGAGTCTCGATTATTTCACCACCCACGCGGAACTGGTGCGGATGCAAGGCGAGCGCAAAGCGAAAGACAAAGCCGCGGCCGATGAGAAGGCCGCCGCGGAGCAGAAGAAGATGGTCGCCGCAGATGGCGAATGGAGTGGGGATGAGTTTGTGAAGCAATCGGACGCGCTCGCCCGATGATCGCCTGTCCCAATTTTATTGGCGGCGAATGGCTGACACCATCGGGCCTAACGACTTCTCCGGTCTTCAATCCGTCGCGCGGTGAAGTCATTGCCGACGTGCCGATGTGCGGCGGCGATGTGGTCAATGACGCCGTCCAAGCCGCCGCAGATGCGTTTCCGGCGTGGCGCGATACGCCGCCGGTGGAACGCGCGCGGCTTTTCTTTCGTTACCGGCAACTGATCGAGGAAAATTTCGATCGCATCTGCGAAAGCGTTTCGCGCGAGCACGGCAAGACGCTGGCGGAAGCGCGCGGCAGCGTCTATCGCGGAATCGAGAACATCGAATACGCCTGCGGCGCGCCGACTTTGCTCATGGGCGACACGCTGGAAAATCTCGCGCGCGGCGTCGATTGCGAGACGATGCATCAGCCGCTGGGTGTGTGCGTTGGCATCACGCCGTTTAATTTCCCGGCGATGGTGCCGATGTGGATGTTTCCGCTCGCGCTCGTGTGCGGAAACACTTTCGTGCTCAAGCCGAGCGAGAAAGTTCCGCTGACGGTGGTGCTGTTGATCGAACTGCTGGAAAAAGCCGGCCTGCCCAAAGGCGTGCTGAATGTGGTGCACGGCGGGCGCGAATGCGTGGACGCGTTGCTGACGCATCCGAAAGTGAGAGCGATCTCGTTTGTCGGCTCCTCGCCGGTGGCGAAATACGTTTATGAAACCGGCACGCGCCACGGCAAACGCGTGCAGGCTAATGGCGGCGCGAAGAACTACATCGTGGTCATGCCGGACGCAGATGTTCGGCAAACCGTGGAAGCGCTTTCCACGGCGGCGTTTGGCTGCGCGGGCGAACGCTGCATGGCGGGCTCGACCGCGATCACGGTGGGAAAAGCGGCCGATTTGTTGTTGCCCTCGTTAGTCGAAGCGGCGCGCGCGATCAAAGTGGGCCCGACAGACACCGCGTCGCAACCGGACATGGGGCCGGTCATTACCGCGCAACATCGCGAGCATGTCTTGAATCTGGTGGCAAGCGGCGAGCAGGAAGGCGCCCGGATTATTGCGGATGGCCGGAACGTGAAAGTCTCCGACGCGCCTCACGGGTTCTACCTCGGCGCGACGATCGTGGATCAGGTGCAAAACGAGATGAAGATCGCGCGCGAAGAAGTTTTCGGGCCGGTTCTAAACGTCATGCGCATGGACGATCTCGAGGCTGCGATCTCGATCGCGAACGCGTCTTCTTACGGCAACGGGACGGCTATTTTCACAAACTCCGGGAAGGCTGCGCGCGAGTTTAAGCATCGCGTGAAAGCCGGCATGGTCGGGATCAACGTCGGCGTGCCGGCGACGATGGCGATGTTTCCGTTTACCGGCTGGGATGAATCGTTCTACGGCGATCTGCACATCCAAGGGAAAGAAGGCGTGCAGTTTTACACCCAGCAGAAAGTCGTGAGCACGCGCTGGTTTGGCGAAGGCGTGGGCGATGTGTGGAAGAAGTAGCAAGCCGTTTGGTTCTGTATGTCGCTACTGATCAAAAACGGAGAGATCGTGACCGGCGACGCGCGCTACGTCGCGGACATCTTTTGCGAAGGCGAAACCATCACGCGGATCGATCGCGACCTGCCCGCGCCGGACGGCTGTGACGTGATCGATGCGAGCGGGAAATACGTTTTCCCCGGCTTCATCGATCCACACACGCACATCTACCTCCCGTTCATGGGCGCGTTCGCGAAGGACACTTACGAGACGGCGAGCCAGGCGGCGCTCATCGGCGGGACGACGACGATTTTCGAAATGGTTTGCCCAGCGCGCGACATGAGCGCGGCGGACGGTTTCGCGCTTTGGCAGGAGCAGGCGGCGGGCAAATCGGCCTGTGATTACAGCTACCACATGGGCGTGACGCGGTTCGACGCAGAGAACGCCGCGCAACTGCGCGCGATCGTGCAGGCCGGCATCTCCTCCTTTAAAATCTTCCTCGCCTACAAAGGCGCCTTCGGCATCGACGACACCGAGCTCTATCACACGCTAAAGCTGGCGCAGGAACTTGGCGTGGTCGTAACGGCGCATTGCGAGAACGAGACCTTGGTGGCGGAGCGGCAAAAGGAGTTGTTAGGCGCGGGTTTGACCGGGCCGGAGCAGCATCACGAAAGCCGGCCGCCGCTGGTGGAGGCGGAAGGCGTTCATCACCTGATGACCTTCGCCGAGCTGACCGGCGCCAAAGTTTACATCGTGCATCTGAGTTGCGAGGAAGCGCTGCGGGAAGCGCTCGCAGCGCGGCAGCGCGGCGTGGACGTGTCGATCGAGACGCTGATTCAATATCTGGTGCTCGATAAGACGGACGCGGAGCGACCGGACTTTGAAGGCGCGAAGTATGTCATGTCGCCGCCGCTGCGCGATAAACGCAACCAGGCCGTGCTCTGGAACGGGCTGGCCAGCGGTGAAATCCAAACCGTCGGGACCGATCACGCGCCGTTCGATTTCAAAACGCAAAAACCCATGGGCCGCGCTGATTTCACCAAGATCCCGAACGGGATTCCCTCGCTGGAAGAACGCGTGAATCTCCTTTTCACTCACGGTGTGAAAACCGGAAAACTCGATCTTCACACCTTCGTGAAAATCGCGAGCACGAACGCGGCGAAGATCTTCGGATTGTTCCCGCGGAAAGGTGCGATCCAGCTCGGCGCCGATGCCGATCTGGTGGTCTATGACCCGGACTATCGCGGGACGATCTCCGCGAAGACGCAGTCGATGAACGTGGACTACAGCGCCTTCGAAGGTTGGGAATTCCAAGGCCGGCCGAGTGAAGTTACCGTCCGCGGCGAAGTCGCGGTGCGCGGCGGAGAATTTGTCGGCACGATCGGCCGCGGGCAAATGCTGCGGCGGCCACCGATTCATCCCTAGCCGCATGCCGACCGTTGCTGTTCCGGACGTCGAAGTCTCGCTCGAGCTCGAGCAAAGCACGCTCTACAACAAGGATCTCGCGCCGGTGCCGGCAGCGCGCCGCACCTGGCGCGTCGGCAGTTTCGCCGCGCTCTGGATTTCGATGTCGGCCTGCATCCCGACCTACATGCTGGCGTCGTCGCTTATCGGCGGCGGGATGAATTGGTCGCAAGCCATCCTCACCATCTTCCTCGGCAACCTCATCGTCGTGATCCCGATGATTTTGAATGCGCACGCCGGAACGCGCTACGGCATTCCCTTCCCGGTTTTCTGTCGCGCCTCCTTCGGGACGCGGGGCGCGAATGTTCCCGCGCTGATGCGGGCGTTTGTGGCGTGCGGCTGGTTTGGCATCCAGACGTGGATCGGTGGCGCAGCCATTTACAAAATCCTCGGCGTCTTCTTCCCTTCGCTAGGCGCGGCGGGCTCGCGAAGTTCGCCGGCATCACGTTGCCGGAGTTCGCCTGCTTCATGTTCTTTTGGGCGATCAACATGCTCGTCGTTTACAAAGGGATCGAGTCCATCCGTTTCCTCTTGAACATCAAGGCGCCGCTCCTGATCGCGCTCGGGCTCGCCCTCCTGGCGTGGGCTTATCAGAACGCCGGCGGCTTCGGGCCCATCCTCGCCCAGCCCTCCGCCTTCGCTCCCGGCCAGCCGAAGGCCGGACAATTCTGGGCCTTCTTTGTCCCCGGCCTCACCGGCATGATCGGCTTTTGGGCCACGCTCTCGCTCAACATCCCAGACTTCTCGCGTTACGCGCGCTCGCAACGCGATCAGATCGTCGGGCAGGCGCTCGGCCTGCCGCTGACGATGGCGCTTTATTCGTTCATCGGCGTCGCCGTCACTTCCGCCACCACCATCATTTACGGCACGACCATCTGGGATCCGGTGGACGTGCTGACTCAATTCACCAACCCCATCGTCCTCGTGGTCGCGATGTTCGCGCTCTGCCTCGCCACCCTCGCCACCAACATCGCGGCCAACGTCGTCAGCCCCGCGAACGATTTCGCGCATCTCGCCCCGCGCCGCATTTCCTTCCGCACGGGCGGCCTCATCACCGGCGTGGTCGGCATCGTCATGATGCCATGGAAATTGGTGGCCGATCCGAGCGGCTACATCTTCACCTGGCTCATCGGTTACAGCGCCCTCCTCGGCCCGATCGGCGGGATCATGATCGCCGACTATTTTGTTCTCCGCCGTCGCCAGCTCAACGTCCCCGCGCTCTACCAAACGGACGGCGAATATCGCTACCGCAACGGCTTCAGCATCGTCGCGCTCATCGCCTTGATCGTCGCCATCCTGCCGAATCTCCCCGGCTTTCTCGTCAACGTGAAGCTGCTCGATGCCTCTGCGGTCCCCGCGTTGCTGGTCACGCTCTACAGCTATGCGTGGTTCGTCGGTTTCGGAATCGCGTTCTTCCTCTATTGCGCGCTTCGTCGGTGTTTCCCGGCATCGTAGTTCAGCTGGAAAAACACGCCGGATGGCGAGAGCGGCGACGCCTCGGGCGGATGCAGCTCTCGTGGCGGGCTCAGGTTGTCCACAAAGTAATCAGGAAAATGGTGAAGCGGTAACCAAGGAAGATCGCCGCTGCCGTGGCCGTGAGGGCGATAACTTTGACCACGCGCTGCCAACCCGTCGCGCCGTAGGCTACGCTCGTTGCACGAGAGAGGTAGGCCGCGCAAACCCCGAGAATGGCCACGGCAACAACAGTGTCGATCCAGGGCTCCTCGAGTCCCCGGCTGCCAAACCAGCCGACTACCACAGAGATCGCCAGGCAGGCGCAGAACAGCAGAAGGAGGAATGAGTAAAGGTGCAGCGCAAACACACCATGCACCGCCAGCGGGCGGCGCGCGCGTGCGAAGAGGAGCGCGGGCGCGAGGAAGAAGACCATCGGCATCAGCACGATCAGCGTTTTCGCGTTGAGGATGGCCGCTTGATCGAAGAGCGGCGCGTAAGCCGCTAACGACAGGCCGTTCATCTCCAGTCGGCGCTCAGTCAGCGTCCGGGCGAGAACCTGCCAGTCCTGCCGATGCAGATGCGAAGCAAGCGGGCTGGCGAGGAGGGTCACCTTCGAGAAAGACTGGACCGCGAAAAACAGCGCGTTGGTCGCGAGAAACAAGGGCAGAGGACCGAGGTATGGCTTCCGCGCCCCGGCCTGATAGGCAGCAGTCAAAACACCCGGGCGCAGCATCAGGGTCCGCAGCGTTCGAAGGAGCTTGCCATCCAGGTTGCTGGCCGCCTGGAAAGCGTCGCGTCCCAATTCCTGAATCGAAAGGTGACGAGGGCCAGCCGGTCGCTCACCGCACCCGGGACAAAATGCCGATTCCACCTGCGTGCGGCAGTTCGGGCAGGCCCAACTCGTTACAGGAACCATAGCCGTCCATACCACAATTTTGCGGTGAACAACCGCACGTTTGTCGCGGGAATGTTCTCCTCATCTTGAGGCTTCCGGAGCCGTGCGACCGATGCGCGCGACTTCGCTACGCGATGCCGCGACTGGGCTCAGGCACCGCGCGTGACGCTGCGCGTCTGTTTACGGACTCTCGCCTTCCCGTTCCGCGAGGGAACATCAGCGCTGCGGCGGCTAAATACCGGAATCTCCAGCCGCGACATCCATGCAATTCGCGATAAAATCCCTCCTTTGATGAAAACACCCACGCTGCCCGATTTCGCCCATCAGCCTAAAGTTTATCGCGGTCCGTCTGCTGATGAAGTCCTCGCAACGCGGAAGCAGTTCCTGAATCCCGGCATTTTTCTTTACTACAAGAAGCCGCTCATGGTGGTGGAGGGAAAGATGCAATACGTCTGGGACGAAACCGGGAAGCGCTACCTCGATGCGCTCGGCGGGATCGTGACGGTGAGCGTGGGACATTGCCATCCGGAAATGGTGGAGGTGGCGCGGAAGCAGAATGAGCTGCTGCAGCACTCGACCACGATCTACTTGAACCCGAACATCGGGGCCTACGCAGAAAAGCTGGCGGCGAAAATGCCGGGCGATCTGAAGGTTTGCTACTTCGTTAACTCCGGCTCGGAAGCGAACGATCTCGCGCTCTTGCTGGCGCGTGCATACACGGGCAATTACGACATGATCGCGCTCCGCAATGCCTATCACGGCGGCAATGCCAGCGGCATGGGGATGACGGCGCAACACACCTGGAAGTTTAACGTCCCGCAGAGCTTCGGCGTGCATCACGCGATCACGCCGGATCCGTATCGCGGAAACTGGGGTCGCGATGACGGCGAGGCCGGCCAGAAATACGCGGCCGACGTGAAGAGCCTGATTGATTACGCGACGCCCGGCCAGGTCGCCGGGTTCATCGCGGAGTCAATCCAGGGCGTCGGCGGATGCGTGGTTTTTCCCGACGGTTATCTCAAGCATGTATATGAACACGTCCGCGCCGCGGGCGGTGTGTGCATCGCGGATGAGGTGCAGACCGGTTTCGGTCGCCTCGGCTCACACTTTTGGGGCTTCGAAACCCAGGACGTAATTCCCGACATCGTGTGCATGGCGAAGAGCATCGGGAACGGCGCCCCGCTCGGCGCAGTCGTGACCACGCCGAAGATTGCCAGCGCGCTTTCGCAGCGGGTGCACTTTAACACTTTCGGCGGCAACCCCGTCGTCAGCGCGCAAGGCATGGCGGTGCTCGACATCATCGAGCGGGAGAAGCTGCAGGAAAATTGCGCGGCCATCGGGGATCACTTGTTAGGCGGCTTGCAGCGCCTGAAAGAAAAGCACGACATCATCGGCGACGTCCGTGGCCAAGGTCTCCTGCTCGGAATCGAGCTGGTGAAAGATCGCGCCACCAAAGAGCCGGCAAAAGCGGAGTGCGCGCAGATTTTGGAAACCTGCCGTGACCAGGGTCTTTTGTTGGGCAAGGGCGGCTTGCACGGACAAACCATCCGGTTTTCGCCGCCGATGTGCGTCACGAAAGCCGACGCGGATTTCCTGCTCGCGGTTCTGGACCAAGCCTTTAGCCAACTCTAAGGGAAGACGCGCTGCCCGACGCCCGCTGGCCCGAGCCACCCCGCCTCTCCCTCCGCGATTTGAGTTTTCCGGTGGGCAGCAAACCTGCTCTGGAGTAGAGCGTTATGAGGATCGCGCTGCGGACGAATCTCGATGGAATCGGTGGCTTCCACCTTCCGGAGGAAATGTCGCCGCGGCTCCAGGATTACTATCGCCGGACGATGGCGCGGTTTTCTGCGCGGCCGCTGAATTTGGAGGCGAAAACACGCACGTTGATTCCGAAGCTCAGCGCGCGGGTGATTCTAAATGGGCAGGAATTTTCTGATTCTGGACAAATGCCGCCCGCCTCTCGGCACTTCTACGAAGAGCTCCTGGCGCAGGCGCTCCCGCTGGAGCGCGCCGTTTACACAGTCGCCCGGGTGGAACACGCCAATTTTATCAAGCGGACCGTTTCCCTAGGGGCGATCGCGACGGGCGTAGCGGCGGGGATCGTGTATCTCTGGCTGCACGGCTTTTACAGCTGAGCCGAGGCAGAGAGGCAGCCGTTCTAGCGACGGCGCTTTCTGGCGGCGCATGAGCCAGCGCGAACGCACGCGTGGCTACCCCGCATGGATTCGAACCATGAATAACGCCTCCAAAGGGCGCTGTGTTACCGTTACACCACGGGGTACGCGAAATTGGCGATTTCTGATTTTCGATTGCTGATCGGAAACCGCAACTGCGCAAATCTTCACGCCCGCTTGGTCCGCCGACGGAAAGGAGCGCGATTAAGCGGCGAGCGAGACGATGGGCGCGGGCAGGCGGATATCGACCGTGGTGCCGTTGCCGAGCACGCTGCTGACCGAAATTGTACCCCGGTGCGCGTCCACGACGGACTTGGCAATCGCCATCCCGAGACCGGTGCCGTGCGATTTTCCGTGCGTGACGAAGGGCTCAAAGATTTTGGAAAGGACATCCGCGGGAATACCGCAGCCCGTATCGGAGAGCCGGATCACGACCTGGTCTTGCACAAGATCAATGCTGA
Organism: uncultured Verrucomicrobiae bacterium; assembly: GCA_963762685.1. Taxonomy (GTDB): domain Bacteria; phylum Verrucomicrobiota; class Verrucomicrobiia; order Chthoniobacterales; family UBA10450; genus JACCTI01. The sequence goes on from CAVXLV010000014.1 coordinate 25,503, forward strand.
GGCTGAGAATGCCGCCGCCCTTCATGGCTTCGCGGGCGTTCTTGATCAGGTTGCAAAGGACCCGAGTGAATCGGCTGAGATCGATCTCGACTTCACCGTCGTAACGGAGATGCCGCACGAACTGGACATTCTGACCGGGAAGGAGCTGAAGGGCCTGCTGGTTGAGCTCTTCCATGAGCCGCCAAATGGAGACGGTTTCCAGCGTGAGCGAGCTCGAGCCGCGGGCGTAATCGAGCAATTCCTGCGTCATCGAGAGCATGCCTTCGACCGCTTTGTTTTGCATGTCGGTGAGCTGCCGCAGGCGAGGATCTTTGCTTTCCGTGGCGATCAAATCCGCGCAGCAGCGCATGATGCAGATCGGGTTCTTCAAGTCGTGAATGATAGAGTTCGCCATCGAGCCGACCAGGCTCAAGCGCTCGGAACGCATCACTTCCGTGATGAAACGGGAATTCACGCTCCGCAGCCGTTCGGAGACGGAGCGAAGGAAATTCATGTGCAGCCGGCTGGGCGCAAGTTCGAGGATGTGCTGGAAAGTGCTTTCGTTTACGCCGGCCAGAACGGTCGGTTCCGTAGCTGTGGCCATGGCCGAGCGTGGCTCCCCATCGAGCAAGGCCATTTCGCCGAAGAAGTTGCCGGGCTGGATGAAGCCCAGGGTTTCTTGCTCCCCGCCGCGGCCGAGTTTTGAAATTTTAACCGACCCCTCGCCCACGAGAAAGAGCGAGTCGCCGGGATCGCCTTCTTTAAAAACGACATCGCCCGAACGTAAGCGGACGACGGAAAGCTCGGAGGCAATCCCGAGCAAAATATCGGGCTCGATCCCTTCGAAAAGACGGTTGCGCGAGAACTGCTCGAAGTCTGCGCTGGCTAATGCTCCGCTCATATTAGCTGGCGACCGCGAGGTGATCGACGACCGCGCTGCCCATGGCTTGGTGCAGCAGCGCATTGCTCACGGCGGCGAGATATTGTTTGGAACCGACCGGTTTTTGGAGGAATCCGTATAAGCCGACTTCCAACATGTGATTGAGGCGTTCCTGCTGCACAAACCCGGTGCAGAGCATGACGCGGACGTCCGGACGCAAAGCGCGCAGACGGTTAAAAGTCTCTTCGCCGTCCATGAGCGGCATACTGAGGTCGAGAAGGACGAGATCGAACTGGCGGGGACTCGCGCGAAACAGGTCGAGACACTCAAAGCCGGATTGGGCGGTGACGACGTGGTATCCTGCGCCGCGCAGCATCTCGCCCGCGAGAATGAGGAGCATCTTTTCGTCGTCGACCACCAGGATGCGCTTGCGCGAATTCTCGCTGGCGGTCGGCTCGGGCTGGCTATGCCGCAGCCGGGTGTAATTCGGATGCATGACGATTTTTCCGCTGATCTCGCCGGAGAGTGCGACCAGGTCGGTCGTGACCTGAGCGGCGCGGTTTACGCTTTCGCGGAGCATGCCGAAATATTTGTCGGCGCCTTCGTTACCTTCCCAAATATTTTCAATGAGGGCGCTCGTGCCCGCGATGATCTGGAGCAGGTTGTTCAGCTCGCTTGCAATCTCGGGGGGACGCGATGGCTCGGGTGGAGGGAGATCTATGACTTGGTCGTCCATGGGAGTGTCGCTGTGTAGATGATGATCAATTCTGAGGAACCCGGTGCGGCGCGCGCGTAGGTGCGCTGTCGTTTAAAAATCTAAGCATTGCCTATGCCGTCCCATCGCAATCCCTGAATAAATTGTAACCGCGACGCCTCCGCCGGGAGTCAGAAAGTTGTTGGCGAACGTGTCGTATCCGAGCACTTGAAAACTGGGAGATGGCTGCGTCGTAGCATTCGCGGCAGAATTTCGCCGGCAGCGCCGTTTTAGCCGCCGCCCGGATTGGGATTCAAGATGAGCGGCTGGGTGGTAGCGCCGCGCCCACCGAAGGTGCCAGTGGTGGAATTATTGCCGCCAGAGCCCGAGTAGTTGGCGTTGTTCGTGAAGACGTTCGCTTTGGCCGGACCGTTCACGGTGACGATTTTGCCGTTGGCGACGGTAACGGTATTACCGGAGATGGTCTTCACGCTGCTGCCATTAAGGGTGACGTTATCGATGAAGTGGACCGTGCCGTTGCTGCCGCTGGCGTAGAGATTAATCGTCGTATCCGCGGAGATCACGCCCCCGCCGATGGTGAGGACGCCGTTCGCCCCGCTCGCGTTCACCTTTACGATATCCGCGCTGAGGGTGCTGTTGGTCAGGTTCACCCGGCCGCCTGCCCCACTGTTCTTGATGTCCACTGTCCCACGGTCGGCGCGCGCGGTGCCGTTCATATTGATTGTGCCGCCGGAGGACTTGATCGTGACCGTGCCACCGGGCCCGACTGCCGCGCTGCTGAGCAGGGCCTGCAGATTGGCGGTGGAGCCAATTTGAATGCCGGTGCCGCCGGTCGCCTTGCTGTTGAGGGTAATGTTGCCGCCCTTGGCGCTGATGCGGCGATTGCCGTCATTCGAGGAGGTCTCGATGTTTGAGTTGACCGTGATGGTGGAGTCGGAGGTGAGGCTTACAGTGCCGCCGTTTCCGCCTGTGACACCGGCCTGGCTGTTCAACCCCGAGGTGGCGCTGATGGGAATATTGACGGTAATGGCGCCGGTGGTCTTGGCCGTGAGCTGGCCGCCATTGCCGCCCGCATCAAGCCGACTGGAATGGGCATCGCCGCCGTTGAGACTGGCGCTCTTGAGGGAATTGCCAGCGAGGTCGAATACGAGCGATCCGGTATCGAGCGTGAGACTAGAAGCGTTTTGGGGTTTGGCGCTGGCCGTGCCGGCCAAGCCATCGAGCAGAACGCCGCCGCTACCCCATTTGATGTTGGGCGCGGTGAGGGTTTTCGATTCTACATTTCCACTCCGGACGACGCCCCCATCTCCGATGGTGAGGACGGTGCCAGCGGTGACTTCCTTGGCATTGATGGTCCCCGCATCGATCGCTTTCGTAGCCGTGATTTTGTCACCCGCAATTAATCCGCCCACGATAATCGAGCCCGGCGTTGTGGTGTCCCGAAGCGAATAGAGATCACCGCTAAGAGTTAGATTGCCATTCAGATTGAAGAGGAGGGTGTTTACGGAAAGGTTCCGGCCGATGTAATTGCCGTTTGTGATCGTGATGTGATCAAACCCGGCGAGATCGAAGCCAGTCGCATCCACCCCGCCATTCCCGGCGGTCAGATTCGAAGAGGCGGCAGGGAGGTTGATGTTACTGAAAACGAGCACGGTTTTGCCTGCGACGTCCAAAGATTGAAGGCGCCCGACATCAAGGCCACCAGCCGTCCCGGAAGCCGCTTTCAGGCTGATTGTCCCGCTCGTGGTGGAAAGGCTGAGATTGTTGGCGGTGATGTAGCCGGTGGCCGTATCGAGGAGGAAACTGCCGGTGCCGGTAATGCTGACCGTGGGCGCATCGATCCGGCCACGAATGGTGGCGGTGGCACCGAAAAGTGTAATCGCGTTAGTAGCCCGGAGATCGGAGGTAGCGTCCAGCACAACATCTCCGAGCGTGGCCGAGATTGAGAGGACGCGGGTGATCATTTGGCCAGAAAGCAAGGCCGAGCCGGCGGTGGAGACCGTGATGTCATCCGTGGCCGAGAGTGAACTGCTGGAGCCGGTGACGAAATCACCGGTGAGCGTCAGATCGACGCCTTGACTGCTGACGAGCGAACTGTTGAAGATGCCCCCTGCGGCGGTGGCGATGAAATCGTGCGCGGTGACCGCCCCATTGACGGTGAGATCCTTGGAGGCGGTTAAGCGGTAATCGTTCCCGCTGCTGGCGCCGTTCAATGTGATCCCCTGGCCGCCGAGCGTGATGTTGTTCGTGGTCCCCAGCCGCCCAATCGTATTGAGGGTGAAATCCTGCGTCATGGTGAACTTGATCTCACCGGTCGAATTCAGGATGCCGCTGACGAAGGCTTTCTTCCCTGCCACGGTGATCGCGGTGGACTGGACGTTACCGTCCATCGTCACGCTTCCCTTGAGGGCGCTCAGAGTCAGCTTTTGCGACTTTGTCGCGCCGCTCAGCGTCACGTCCCGATTGGTGGAGGTAATGTTGATGTCCCGCGTGGCCATGATCGAGCCGGTCAGCGCAAGCGCGAAGTCGGTATTGACGTTAAAAGTGGCGGTATCAGCGCTGAGCGACTGATTGAGGAAGGCGTTTTTAGCCGTGGCGGTGAAGTTGCCGTTCGCGTTGATGGCAGCGTTGGCGGTGAGGTCTCTCGCTGCGCTGATGAAGAAGGATTTGCCGGCGGTGGTGCCATTCAAGGTGATGCCGAGCGTCGAGGTCAGGCTCACGTCATCGCTCGCTAGGAGCGAGCCGCCGACACCGAAGAGCAAGTCGCCCTGGTTATTCACCGTGAAATGCCTGGCCGTAATCGGCCCCATCAGAGAAACCATGGAGCCGGCGATGGTGACGTCCTGGCTGGCGATGGAATTGTTGATCGAGATATCGGCCAGGCCATTGAGCGTAAGTGAGCCACCGGTAGTGACCGCACCATCCAGGACCAGGGTGCGGGACGCGGCAATCGTGCCATCGCCGCTGAGGTTAAATCGGCCGAGTGCGGTGGAATGGAAATCCGTCCCGGAGTTGATCGTCGCATCCTTGCCCGAAAGGTTGGCGTTGAGCACGGCGCTGGGGCCGGTGGCAGTGAAGAGATCCTGCGCCTGGATCGTGCCGTTCATGGTCAGAACGCCAGCGCGGCGAATGTCCGTGCCCGAGGTAATCGTGATTTTCTTCCCGCTCAAGGTGCCGTTCAGCGTAATCAGCCCAGCCGAGGTGATGCTCAGATTTGTCTCCGAACCGGTGGCCGTGATATTGCCGCCGATATTCGAGAAAAAGTCATTGCGCGCGTTGAAGACCAGTTTCTCGCCCGTGATGGCAGCGTTCGCCGTCAGGACGGTGCCGTTGGCGGTAAGATTCCTGGTCGAGAGCGCACCGTTGAAAGTGATCGCGCCGTTCAGCAGGGCCGGGTTCGTTCCCGCGTTCAGGAGGATGTCCTCCGTATTGGTGATTTTAGCCAAAGTAATGCCGGTGCCGGCTGAAATCGTGAGGTCTCTGGTGTTCAAGGTGCCCGCACCGGTCATGTTGAAGCCTTCCCGCATGGTGAAGGTGACGGTCTTGCCGTTGACCGTGTTGGTGAGGTTGGCGGTGCGGCCGGTGGCGACGAGCTTATCGGACGAGGTCAGGACGCCGTTGAGGTTGATATCGTTCCCGGCGGAGAGCGTGTAGGTCTTGCTCGAGCTGGTGGCGTCTTCCAGGGATTCGGTGGCGCCGTCGAGCGTGATATTCCCACCGGCGGTGATGGTTAATCTATCGCGCGAGCTCAAAGTGCCGGCGCTGGTCAGCGTGAGATCGCCGCCGATTTGCAGGTTAACGTTCCGCCCGGTGAACAGACCGCTGACGGTGCCGGTGTTGCCGAAGGCGTAGATGTTATCCGCACTGATGCTGCCATTCACCGCCAGGGTTTGGCCGGCGTAGAGCTGGGCGAACTTGGAGACGATCGCGCCGTTGATCGTGGTGTTGCCGAGCGCGGTCAGGTTCACGTCCTTGGCCAGGATGCTGGCGGTGGCGTCAATAGTCGCGTTTTGCTCCGCCACCAGGGAAATGCTGGCGTCTTTCAAGTTCATGAAAGAGCCGAAATTGACGCTGCCGTTCCGGGCGTAAAGCGAGATGAGTTTGAATGCACCGCCGTCCGCTTTGGTAAAGGTGAACCGGTCGCTCAGCGAGATGGAGCCATTGGTAGTGCCGAGGAAGAGACTGTCGAGGCCGTTAAGATTAACCGTCCCGCCCAGAGGCGAGGAAGTGATATCGGTCGCGCTAATGAGGGCGATCTTGTCCGCGCCTTGCCGGGTAATGAAGATCGGGTTGCCCTCGATTTGCAGAGAAGAGAAGGAATAGACGCCCGCGTTTGAGAAGTCGGCTGCGAACTGACTGTCGAAATTCATCCGATTATCGAAGGCCGAGTTCGTGCCGAAGAGGAACCAGGAGGGCGAGCCGTTCGTGGCCACATTCCTGAAGAAGGCCCCGGCATTGGTCGCGCCATCGGTGGTGATCGTGGGCGCGACTTGGGACGTATTGATCGAGGTGGAACTCTTGATGATGTAGGCGCCGGGAATCAGCGTCGGGGTGGCGCTCGGGGCCGGATTTAGATTTGGGGTGGGCAGCGGATTGGGTGTGGGACTCGCGCCTGGGATGGCAGTTGGGGAGGGTGTTGGCAGCGGGGTTGCGGTCGGGGTCGGGGTCGCCGTGGGCGTGGGAGTGGCGGTCGGGTCGGGGGTTGGCGTCGGTGTAGCTGTCGGGTCCGGCGTCGGCGTTGGCGTGGCCGTTGGGTCAGGCGTCGGCGTCGGCGTGGCCGTTGGGTCTGGCGTAGGTGTCGGCGTGGCCGTCGGGTCTGGAGTTGGGGTTGGCGTGGCTGTTGGGTCAGGCGTCGGTGTTGGTGTGGCCGTCGGGTTTGGCGTCGGTGTTGGCGTGGCCGTTGGGTTTGGCGTCGGTGTTGGCGTGACCGTCGGGTCTGGCGTCGGTGTTGGCGTGACCGTCGGGACGGGAGTTGGGGTTGGCGTAGCTGTTGGGACAGGGGTCACAGTCGGGGTCGGCGTGGCCGTCGGATTAGGCGTTGGGGTGGCGGTTGGGCCCGGAATTGGAGTCGGCGTGCTTATTGGACCAGGAGTTGGCGTTGGCGTCGGCTGGAGGAAGGGCGTCGGCGTTGGCGTCGCACCAGTAATCGGTGTCGGGGACGTCGCGGGCGTCGCGAAAGGAGTCGGGGTCGGGCTAAACCCGCCGACAGGCGTAGGCGTGGGGGTGGCCGAGGGGACCGGCGTAGGCGTCGCGAGCGCCACCGGATCGTCGAAACGGTTGCGCGTGTTTGTATCTACGATCTCGATCGTGGAAACTCCGCCAGCCATAACCAGGTTCGTGGGATTCAGCTCTCCTCCCTCCACTTTGTTCCGCTGCCCATCGATGACATCGGCGATCAATTTATTGGCCGTGGGCGAGAGCGGGTCGAAAAGATCTGGGTTGACCAGCGCGGAGGTCTTCATGACTCGGGCGACATCGAAATCGACCGTCGACCAGTCTTTCATGGAGCGAGAATTAAGCGGGGCGATCAACATCTGCCCGCCGTGCACGAGCATCGATTGACGCGAGCGATCGCGGAGATGGACGCGGACCGTGCCTTCAAGAAGGACGAGCTTAAAGGTGCCTCCCGCGCGCTCGACAAAGCCCGTCGTGCCTGTGATGGCGGCGGTGATGGCGGCAGTGTTAATCTTGGCGCCACCGACGCCTTTAGGGATTTGGAAAAGAATGGCGCCACGGCCTAGATCCATTTCGCGAGTGCCGGCTTTGAAACTGAAAAAGGTGTTGGCCGCGAGACGGGTGAGGGTGTTATCCGGAAAAAGCATTTCGGCCCGGGAATTGGCGCCGGTTTCCACCCCGAGACTTCCCTGAACGACGTCGTGGACCACCGCGGGCCGTGTGCCCGAGTCCGGATCGACCAAGGAAACTTGATTATGAACGCGGGTGATTTCGGCTTTGACGAGAGGATCGCCGAAGGCAGAGGAAACCAGGCCGATGACACCCAGGACCCCCAAGGTAAAGCGAGAGACTGGGGAAGCTATGTCAATTACCATAAATTTCGTATCTACCAGAGCATTTGCTGCGCCCGAGCCCGGTCATTCGCAAAAGCTCAAAAACGGATTGTCCCACCCAGCCCACCTCCGAAATTGACCGCGTGATAATCAAACGGCGTTTTATTTGATTCGTTTAGGACGCCCGAGACCGTGGCGCTGAGCGAAAACCATTGATTCAGTTGGAAGCGCAGCCCCGTGGAAAGCGCTTGATTGAAATCTCGCCTTCCACTTTGCGGATAACCGAAAAAGCTGACGCGGTAGTTCGCGAAAACCGTTAGCGATCGAGATAACGCGAGGTCGTAGCTGGCGAAGGTCGAAAAGTCGCCCCGTTGCAGCGAGGAAGGCTCGGCCAGACTGAAAGCGCCGGCGATTCCGAATGAAATGCTATCAGCGGTGGTGAGTTGGATCACTTTCGTAGCCGCCAGAGACAGACTGTGACCGGAGAAGATCTGATTAAAGGTGAGATCCTGGGTGAGGCTGCTGAAGGAATACTGCAGGCTCAGGTTGGCATCCCAAAGGCGATGGCAGGGCAGGCTCAGGCCGATGGCGGCATTAAAGCTGTCGAAGTCGAATTCACTGAACCGATTATACCGGAAGAAGGTCTCGGCCAGGCTGAGGTTGAGCGTGAGCGGGCCGTGCAGCGGCCGCGAATAGCTGGCGCCGACAGTGGCGACCAGGAATGAATCTCCCACCTCCCGACCGTGGGCCAAGGCCACGTTGCTGGTGTGAAAGGCTGAAACATCGGTGAAGAAACTGAAAGGGCGCAGGCGCCCGCTGTTTTTGAGCACCCATTGTTCTCCCAAATCGGCGTCCGCCTCGCGGTCGGCGTCGGTCGCATCGGTCGGAAGCGCCAGGCCGTCGGACGTCCGCGCGCCGCCGCGAATGGCAGGCTGAGCCAGTCTCTGCGACTGCTGCAAGGCGGCGTTAGCCACCGCATCCTGCCCAAGCAAAGGTGCGGCATGGGCACAGAAAACGAGCCCGATGGACGCAACCATGCCGCGCGCTCTCCGTCGTGCGGCAAGCGGCTTTACGATGTCGAAAACATGGCTCATTCTGGCAAAGAGAGCGTCGGAACGCTTTCTGTGGCAGGTAGCTACTTCCAGACCAGTCCCAAAAATTTTCGAACGGCTGAGAGAGAACGGCCCCGCTGCGAGTGAGGAGCTCGCGCTGAATTCACCGATGAACGGTCGCCTGACTAAATACCTCAGCCGGGCGCTCGGTGGATTGTAACTTGCTTATCTGGCGACGTGCGCCCGTCTGCTCAACGCCTTCGCTCCATTTTGCTCGCCTCGGCGGGGGCGAGTCTTATTCTGGGCGCGCTCCACGGAATCTACTTTGATCCGCTCCGGAAAGCGGAGACCTACACTCGCGACCTCCGGCAATGCTGGGGACGTAAAGCCGAGCGCGATCCGCAGCTGGTTTTTTTGGCGATCGACAAGAATTCCGTCCAATTGGACACGCTCTTCCCGGATGAAGTCGAAGCGTCTCCCGCATTGAAATTAATGAAAGCCGGCTTTCCCTGGTCGCGCGAAGTCTATGCGCTCGTGACTGAGCGGCTGCTGCAGGCGGGGGCGCGGATTGTCTGTTTCGATTTGCTCTTCCCCTCCCCCGCACCGGGCGACAGCGCCTTTCGAGAGACGCTGGGGAAATATCCTGATCGCGTGCTGGCGGGCTGTGACTTCGTATCCGAAAACGATGGCCGCGGCCTGTCCTGGCGCCTCGATCTTCCGGTCGAGACGCTCTTCCCAAGGACGCGGCCCCTGGATCCGCGGCTGGGTTACGTCACTTTCTGGTCCGATCCGGACGGCTCGGTCCGCCGGGCGCGTTTTCAAACTTCGTTGGAAGAGATGGCAGGCGAAAGTAAACCCTCCGGCGAGATTTTCCTCTCCCTCGAAGCGCGTATTCTCCGCGGCATCGGTCGCGCCGATCTAGTGCCGCCTGCGGGCGATCGGCTATTTCGTTTCGCTGGCGGACCGCGCACGTTCGAGTCGCGGTCGATCTATGAAATTTTTGTTCCGGAAATGTGGACGCAGAATTTCCAGGACGGCGCGTTTTTTAAGAACAAGATCGTCTTCATAGGTCCGGAAGGGAGCTGGAGCCACGATGAGCACGCCACTCCTTTTCGCATCATCGACGGCCGCGGAGCACTGATGCCGGGACCGGAGATTCACTTGAACGCGCTGAATGCTGCGCTGCATTCGGATTATCTCTCGGAGCCGGAATGGGCGGAGCAGTTACTGGCGTTAGTCCTGGCCGGAATTTTGGGCGCTGCCCTCAGCCTGCCGCGTGGACCGATCGTGCGGGCGATTTTCACGGGCGGAGCTCTCGTGGCTTACGGTCAGATTTGTCTCCTGGCTTATAATCGCGCGGGCTTGCTGCTTTTAGTAATCCTACCATCAGCCATCGTAGGCCTGACGGTGGCGCTGAACATCATGGCCGATTACCGCCGGGAACGAAAAGAGAAGGATAAGATTCGTTCCACACTGGGCCAGTACGTGGGGGAAAATGTGGTCACGGAAATTCTACGTAATCCCGGCGCGTATTTGCATTCCCTCGCCGGCGTTCGCAAACCGGTCACGGTCCTCTTTTCCGATCTACGGGATTTTACCAGCCTGACCGCGAAACGCCCGCCGCCGGAACTGATCGCGCAGTTAAACGAATACTTCTCTGTGATGACGGAGGCTGTGCTGGCCGAGAATGGCACCGTCGATAAATTCGTCGGCGATGGGATGATGGCGGTCTGGGGAAATCTGCGCACCGACGGCCCGGCCGCGGACGCGCAAGCGGCCCTGCGCTGCACCCTGGCGATGCGGGAGGGGCTGGCCCGCCTGAACGCGAAATGGCTCACCGAAGGCTGGCCGGTCCTGCGTTTCGGTGTGGGTTTAAACCATGGCGAGGCCACGATTGGCCATGTGGGGTCCGAGCGGAAAATGGATTTCACCGCCATCGGCGAAGTGGTTAACACTGCTTCGCGGATCGAGCAGCTCACCTCACAGTTGGCGCATGATATTTTGATCGGTGAACCGGTGGCCGCCCTGGCCGGCGACGCCTTCGAGATTGAACCGGGCGGGGCCGTGCAAGTCAAAGGCATCGCCCAGCCGCTGCCAGTATTCCTCCTGCAGGGTTTCCGGAAGAGCCCGATGACGCCGTCGCGCTCATCAAGGCCGCCGGCGCCGGCACTGGCGCATTCGCGATTGCTTTAGCCCGGGCCCGCAGCCCGCGCGGAGTCGCTGTTCCGTTGCTCCCGTTCGCCAAATGGGGAAAACGGGCTACCGTGCTTTCCCCGCAAATGAATCAATTAGAGATCAAAGATTTACACGCCACCATCGGTGAGCAGGAGATCCTCCGTGGCCTTAGCCTGACCATCCCGAAGGGCGAAATTCACGCCATCATGGGACCAAACGGCTCCGGCAAAAGCACTCTGGCGAAAGTGATCGCCGGGCATCCCGATTACACCGTTACAAGCGGCTCGGTGTTGATGGATGGTGAAGATATTCTGGCCCTCGCTCCGGACGAAAGGGCGCGTCGGGGTATGTTTCTCGCCTTTCAGTATCCGAACGAGATTCCTGGAGTCACGATCGCAAACTTCCTTCGTGCGGCGGTGCAGGCCCGCCTTCCGGAAGGCGAAGAGCTGGAGGCCACTGATTACTACGCGCGGCTTTATCAGAAGATGGATTTGCTCGAAATGGATCGCACCTTCACCTCGCGCGCGGTCAACGAGGGTTTCTCCGGCGGCGAGAAAAAGCGGAACGAAATCCTGCAGCTCGCAATGTTGGAACCGAAATACGCGGTGCTGGATGAGACAGATAGCGGGCTCGACATCGATGCGCTGAAAGTGGTGGCAAACGGCGTGAACTCGCTCCGCGGGCCGAATCTAGGCGTGTTGCTCATTACCCATTATCAGCGGCTGCTCGACTACATTGTGCCGGATCATGTGCACGTCATGGTGCAGGGAAGAATCGTCCGCAGCGGCGACAAAAATCTAGCGTTGGAATTAGAAGAAAAAGGCTACGAATGGATCCGCGAGGTTCTCGCAGAACCGGCCGCCGCCTGAGAAAGAGAATTATGGTCAAGCAAGTTTCACCCCTCGAAATCGAACGGAATGCCGGCAATTTCTTTTATCCGGAAACGCACGTAAACGATGCCGGCGTCGGCCTCACGGAAGAGACGATCCATTACATCTCGAACATCAAGGAAGATCCGGATTGGGTCCGCCAGTTCCGACTGAACGCCTACAAAACTTTCCTCAGCAAACCGATGCCAACGCATTGGGCGAGCAAAGATTTGGAAGCGATCGTGTTTGAGAATATTCGCTATTACCTGAGCAGCGGGACACAGCCGAAGCGTAGCTGGGAAGACGTGCCGGATGATGTGAAGAAGACCTTCGAGCGGCTTGGGATTCCGGAGCAGGAACGCAAATTCCTTGCGGGCGTGGAAGCGCAGTTCGATAGCGAAGCCGTTTATTCCAACATCAAAGCCGCGGTCGGCGAACAGGGCGTCATTTTTGTCGGCTCGACCGAGGGTTTGAAGAATCACCCCGAGATTTTCCGGAAGTGGTTTGGCAAGGTTATCCCGACCGGTGACAATAAGTTCAGCGCGCTGAACTCTGCTGTCTTCAGCGGGGGCTCGTTCATCTACGTGCCGCCTGGTGTGAAGGTGAAGCATCCGCTGCAAGCCTACTTCCGGATTAATGCCGAGAATTTCGGGCAGTTCGAACGCACGCTCATCATCGTGGATGAAGGCGCGGAATTGACCTACATGGAAGGCTGCACCGCGCCAAAGTTCAACACCGCCACGCTGCACAGCGCGGTCGTCGAATTGGTTGCCATGAAAGGCGCGAAGATCCAATACATCACCGTCCAAAACTGGTCGGCTAATGTCTTCAATCTTGTGACCAAGCGCGCCATCGCGCACGAGGAGGCCGAAGTGAAGTGGATCGATTGCAACATCGGCTCGCGTCTGACGATGAAGTATCCGGGCGTCGTTCTGAAGGGCCGCAAAGCCCGAGGCGAGGTTCTCTCGATCGCTCTTGCCAGCAACGGCCAGCACCAGGACACCGGCGCCAAGATGGTCCACGCCGCCGATGAAACGACGAGTAACATTATTTCGAAGTCGATCAGCATCGGCACCGGCCGCTCCACCTACCGCGGTCTCGTGCACGTGCCGAAGCATCTGAAAAACTGCAAGAACAACACCGAGTGCGATGCGCTTCTCATCAACGCCAACAGCCGCACGGACACGTATCCTGCGATCACTGTTCGCGGCACCGGCAACGCCGTGCAGCACGAAGCCAGCGTTAGCCAGGTCAGTGCTGAGCAGATCTTCTACATGCAGCAGCGCGGCCTCTCGGAAGCGCAGGCCATGAGCTTGAGCGTGAACGGATTCGTGAACGATCTCGTGCGCCAGTTCCCGATGGAATATAGCGTGGAGTTGAAGCGCTTGATCGAGCTGGAGATGGAAGGCTCGGTCGGTTAACCGAGCGGCTTCTCGGAGTCACAAAAAGAGCGCGGAGGGCGAAAAAATGCTTGTCGGTATGGCAGGGGTGCCATATCATCACGGCATGATGAAGATGACCATGTTTATCGACGAAACACTCTTGGACAGAGTGATGAAGTTGACCGGTCTCAAGACGAAGACTGAGACGATCGAGTTCGCGCTTCGGGAAGCGGAGAGGAAGAGCAAGCTCGCGAAGTTTCTCGCCGAGCGAAAGCTCTCGGCGCGGGATTTGAAGGATTGCATCGATCCGGCGTACGATCTCATGGCGTTAAGGCTCGCGGAGACGCCGGCTCAATATCGGACCAAACGTGGTTCTCGTTGATTCCTCGGTTTACATCCATCTGCTCCGGAGCGGAGCGGACGCGGTCGCGGAATTGACCGATCGTTTCGCAACGACCGAAATCGCCGGCTGCGATCTCGTCCGGTGCGAGGTTCTGCGCGGGGTCATTCGCCCCAAGACCAAGACCGACCTCACGCAGTTCTTCGATCTCTTGGTGCACGTTACGATGGACCATCGCGCCTGGCGCGAAACGGAAGAGCTGGCGTGGCGATTAGATCGGGACGGCAAAGTCCTGCCGTTAACCGATCTCATTGTTGCCGTCTGCGCTTTGCGTTCCGGCGCCGAAGTCCTGACCCGCGATCGTCACTTCGAGATGATCCCGGAGCTGACCTTGGCCTCATGGTGAAAACTGGCGCGCGAAACTGCCTGCGGGAACGAACTTGAGATAAGGGGCCGCGTCGGCTACCGTCCGCCAACCGAAAATCGCGGATGACGGCGGCGGTCTCTGGACCGCCGTTTGCGTCTCCGGAATCGACAATGAGTAACGGAACCGCTGTGCTTGAACCTGTAAGGCAAACCGAATCGCCACGCGCTAAAACCGCGTCCCAGATTCTTTCCGGCATGCCCGAAGGAGTGGGCCCCGGTTTCCCGGATTGGTTCCGCAGCCGCCAGCGGGAAGCCTGGAAGACTTTTACCAGCTTGCCGATGCCCGCGCGCAAGGATCAGCCCTGGCGGTTTTCGAACGTCAACGCGCTCGATCTCGCGCCCTTCGTGGTCGCGGCCGCGCCGGACGACTCCCAACACGAGGAAATCCTCCAGCGCTCCCAAGTCCTCGACGACGTCGCCGGTCGATTGATTTTCGCGGACGATCATTTGCTGCGGCGCGATCCCTTGCCGGAAGCGTTGCAGAAACAAGGCGTGGTTTTGCAACCGTTCGAGCGCGGCCTGATCGAGCACGAAGAACTTTTCCGAAAACATTTCATGGCGCAGCCGACTCCGCTCGGTTCCGCGAAATTCGCCGCTTTGCACGAAGCCATGGTGCGTTCCGGCACCTTCCTCTACGTCCCGAAAGGTGTGGAGATCGAACAGCCGATCGAGCTTTTCCATTGGCTGAATGCCGACAACGCCGCCGTTTTTCCGCATACGCTCTTGATCGCCGACGAAATGTCGAAGGTGACCGTGATCGAGCACTTCCGCTCCGCGCAAAGCGGGCGCACCGGCTTTTCCTGCGGCGTCAACGACCTCGTGGTCGGCCGCGGCGCGCACCTGAAATACGTCTGCGTGCAAGACTGGGACGAGAGCGTGGTCTCCATCCAGATGAACGCGACCTCCGCTGAGCGCGACGCTTCCGCGTTGAGCTTAAATATGAACCTCGGCGGCGCGTATTCGCGCTTCGAAAGCTTTAGCCGCCTCATCGGCGAAGGCGCGCGCAGCGACCTGCTCGCGGTCGCGGTCGCACAAGGCGCACAAGAATTCGACGCGCGCACTTTGCAGGATCATGCCGCTCCCCACACCACCAGCGATCTGCTTTACAAGAACTCGTTAGCCGACAAAGCCCGCACCATTTTCGGCGGTCTCATCCGGGTTGAACCCGACGCGCATTTCACGGACGCCTACCAAACTGTCCGCAACCTTCTTCTGAGTGACGACGCCGAGGCCAATTCGATGCCCGGCCTCGAGATTTTAGCCGACAACGTGAAGTGCAGCCACGGCGCCACTTCCGGTCAGCTCGATGAAGAAGAACTCTTCTACCTCCTCGCGCGCGGCATCCCGAAAAACGTCGCGCAGCAACTCCTGGTCGCCGGCTTCCTCAACGAAGTTGTCGATCGCCTCGCTCATCCGGTTATCAGCGCAAAACTGCACGACCTGATCGAAGCCAAATTTGCGCGGTAAACCGCGGGGAAGTTTACCCACCGAGCCGCAGAGACGCCGGATGTGACGGTCGAGCTCAGCCATACAGCGCGGCGACGGCGACCGCCTGGGCTTTGATATTCTCGGCCAACTTCGGGGGAGCAATAACCCGAACGTGGCTGCCCCAGCTCAGGATCCAGCGCTCGATTTCTTCCAAGCCGCCGAGTTCCATTTCGAGAATAGCGGTGCCGTCTTTCGCTTCGCGATAGCGTTGTGATTCGTGCCAGGTGCGCTCGCTCACGAGGCGCGCGGCAAAGGCGTCAAACTGGAGCTTGATGCGATGTTTTTTTCCGCCTTCGAAGACGCCGAAACTACCGCTCAGGATTTTCGCGACGGAGAAATCGGCTGGGCGCCGAAAGCGCGTGCTGGTGGCGCGCACACGACGCATGCGCGGCAGGGCGAAGGTGCGGATTTGCTGCCGCGCCAGATCTTCGGCGAAGACGTACCATTGGTTTTCCAGCGAGGCGATGTGGTAGGGGCGGACCTGGCGCCGCTCAAAACCGGCGCTGCTGAGTTTCCGATACTCGAACTCCAGCTGGACCGAGCGCATTACCGCCTGCGTTACCGTCTCGAATATCTCCAGGTCGGCCACGCTGGCGCCGGCGCTGTGGAAGGAGATGGCGTCCTCGAGATCGCTCCAGGAAAATGAGACGCGATCCTTCAGGCTGTCGGCAATTTTTCGGAAGGCGGAACGAAGCGGCCGCTCGAAAGGCGTGCCTTTATATTGCGCGAGCGCTTTCTGCGCGACAAAGAGCGCGGCCACTTCGCCTTCCGAAACTTCGATGCTCGGAAAGCTGGCCACTTCCTCGGTGTAATAATAACCGACACGCGCCGGGTCGTACTCGATCGGCAGCCCGAGCCGGTCACGCATGAAATCGATGTCGCGCTGGATAGTCTTCGACGAAACTTCGAGGGCGTCGGCGATCTTGCGGCAATTCGGGTAGTCGCCCGCTTTGAGCTGGCC
This sequence comes from uncultured Verrucomicrobiae bacterium, assembly GCA_963762685.1. GTDB lineage: Bacteria > Verrucomicrobiota > Verrucomicrobiia > Chthoniobacterales > UBA10450 > JACCTI01. Next base: position 41,778 of record CAVXLV010000014.1, read on the forward strand.
GTGGATGCGCATCATGCGCTCGAGCGGTGGACGGGAGAAGCCGGTCTCGGTGGCCATGATCCCAATGTGGCGCAGATTTTTTCAAAAATCTTTTCGCTCGGACAGCCGATGTCCGACCCGCCCCGGCAAGATGGCGGGCATGAAAACATATTCGACTCGTTCTCGTCGCAGCACGTTGCTCCCAGTTCCCTACTCCTATCGCCCCGATCGGCTGGAGCGTGGCATTCGCATGCTGCGAGCGCTGCGGCTCTCGCTCGCGGCCCAGCCATCGCCCGTCCGCGCGCACCAGCGCGAATTTGATTTTGCCGGGACGGCCCGGTAGCAACGGCGGTTTGCAAAACTGCGGAGCTGGTGTTGATTCCACGTCCGCAGCGAGTTTTTGAAGCTGCGCCGTTGGTCCCTGGGGTTCCGTTCTACGCGGAAGCCATACTCGCCAGGGGGAACCCGGCGCTTTTTGGAGGAATACCGGAGAGTAGATCTGGAGCTCGGAGTTGATTCCGAAATCCGCAGTCCGAAATCCGCATCACAGTCATGCCAGTTCGTTACGGTCGTTTTGAAATGCCGAAGACCCTCACTAAAGATGAGGATTCAGCCACAGATACCTACGCCAAGTTCACCGCTGAGCCTTTCGAAGCCGGCTATGGACACACGGTCGGAAATTCGCTCCGCCGCGTTTTGCTTTCGTCGCTGGAAGGCGCCGCGATCACCGCGGTGAAGATCACGGGGGCGCAGCACGAATTCGCCACTTTGCCGGGCGTGGTGGAAGACGTGACCGACATCGTCCTCAATTTGAAGCGGGTAAAATTCAAGGCCGCTGAGCATGAGCCGCGCAAGCTGAACCTTTCCGTGAATAAGGAAGGCGAAGTCACCGCAGGCGACATTCAGGAAGTGACAGGTTTCGAAGTTCTGAACCCGAAACAGCTCATTTGTACGCTCGACAAGAAGCACAAATTCGATGCGGAACTCGAAGTGCGCGTAGGCCGCGGCTTCGCCACGGGTGATGAAAACAAGCGGGCTGATCAACCGATCGGCCTTATCCCGATCGATTCCATTTTCTCGCCCGTTACCCGCGTGAAGTACGCGGTGGAAAACACCCGCGTAGGTCAGCGGACCGATTACGACAAGCTCATCATCGAAGTCTGGACCGACGGTCGCCTCACGCCAGATGACGCGATGCTGCAAGCGTCCGCGATTCTGCGGCATCACCTCGATGTGTTCGTGAATTTCAACGAAGACGTGATCGAATTCGACGAAACGCCGGCTGGTGTTTCCGAAGAGAACATGAAGCTGAAGAAGCTCCTCAACATGAGCGTGAACGAGATTGAGCTGAGCGTGCGGGCGGCGAATTGCCTCAACAACGCGAACATCACGACCGTGGGTCAGCTCGCGCAGAAATCGGAGGCGGAGATGCTCAAGTATCGCAACTTCGGCAAGAAATCGCTCAACGAAATCAAAGACAAGCTGCAGCAGTTGCAGCTCGGCCTGGGGATGAAATTCGATCCAGGTTTGGTCGATATTCCCTCCGCGGGGGCCGACATGAGCTCCAATGGCGCCGCCGATCTCGACGAAGCCTAGTCGCCGCTAGTATCATCTCGGAGAAACACCCATGAGACATCAGAAAAAAACCGTTAAGCTCGGCCGCACCGCGGAGCATCGGAAAGCGTTGCTCGCGAATCAGGTTTGCAGCTTGATCGAGCATCAACGGATCAAAACCACGCTGGCCAAGGCGAAAGCCGTGCGCCCGCTCGCAGAAAAGATGGTGACTCTGGGCAAGAAGGGCTCGCTCCACGCTCGCCGGACTGCCCTGGCCGTTCTGCGCCAGAAGGACATGGTCAAGAAGTTGTTCGAGGACATCGCGCCCCGCGCGGCTGATCGTAAAGGCGGCTACACCCGCATCGTGAAACTTGGCGCGCGGAAGAGTGATTCCGCGCCCGTGGCTTTCATCGAATGGGTTGATGCCCCGATCGTAGCCGAAGAGCCGGAGCCGGAAGAGAAGGGCAAAAAGGCCAAGTCGGTGAAGAAAACCGACGCAACCTCTGAAGCCAAGCCTGCGCGTAAGACTAAGAAAGCCGCGGCGGCATCGGAAGAAACAGCCGAGAAGTAAGCTTCTTAAATTAAGGACCGCTTGTGCGAGCTGTGGGCTCGGCAAGCGGTCTTTTGTTTGTACGCGTTGGGATTGATACCAAAAGCGTTTCATAAATGGGACGGGCGCCTCCCGAAGGCGCCACAAATCCGCAGGTCGCGTAAACTGATAAACTTTCGTAAGTATCTACGGATGGTTCTGTTATGACTTAATCCCGACGCTGGCACGGACCTTGCAACTAGGAGCGGCACAATCAGATCAACTCCATGAAAACCAAATCGACCTATTCGCTCCTCATCAACGCCGCCGCCGAAGAAAAAGGCCGGACCATCTTCGAAGCATCCGTTTACGCGCTCGTAGTCCTTTGTATCGCCGTATCCGGCTGGCACTTCGCCAACACCGCAATCGTCCTTCCCGGCAAAGTCCGGACGCCGGAAGTTCAGCAGAGAATGATTGCAGGCACCTTGAATCCAGAGGCGCAACCTGCGGTGATCGCAGCGCGCGGGTAGATAACCCGCCCGCGCCTTTCAGCGCAGCCGGGTCAGAGTCCACTCCAGCGCGCCGTCGGCCGCGATGGTCAAATGGGCCACACTGGCCGGTGCGCCGCGGTTCGGCCGGGTCACGCACCCCGGATTGAGAAAACGAACGCCCCCGCGGCGCTCATCGCGCGGGACATGAGTATGACCGTGTAGCACTACGTCCGTGTTCTCCGGAAGCCCCGCGGGCGGAATGTGGATCAACCGAAAGCGCATCCCGTTTCGTTGCAGATTCACGACCAAGGGCCAGGCGTCTTCACCGTCGCAATTTCCTCGAACGATCGTGACCGGCGGGCCGACCGCGCGCAGCGTTTCCAATAGCTTAGGAGCGCAGACATCGCCGAGGTGCCAAATTTCATCGACGCCGTGTGCGAGTGTTTTTAGCGCCACCGGCAAGTGATCATGGGTGTCGGCGAGAACCAAAATTCGTAGGGGTTTGTTCACGGTAACGGAGCAGAGTGTTCGAGTTTTCGCCTGCTGACAAGATTCCTTGGCCGCAGACATCCGTTAGGCATATGCAGGTTGCCTGATGGTCGAGCCAGCTTACCTTCGGCAGGTGTCATTTAAAGATTTTGGTCTCTCGCCGGAGGTCGTCAAAGGAACTCAGGCGATGGGATTCACCGACCCGACTCCGATTCAACTTCGGGCGTTTCCCATTGTGCTCGCCGGGAAAGATCTCATCGGCACCGCGCAAACCGGCACCGGCAAGACGGCCGCTTTCGCTTTGCCCATCCTCACGAATCTCGCGCAACACGGCCCGTTTCGTTGCCTGGTGCTCGAGCCGACGCGCGAGCTCGCTGCGCAAGTGGAGACCGCCTTTCGGGATTACGGACGCTTTACCGATATCCGCGTCTCGTTAGTGCACGGCGGTGTCGGCTACGGGAAGCAGAAGGAAGAGGCGGCCGCGGGGACGGACGTCGTCTGCGCCACGCCGGGCCGATTACTCGATCTCCTCGAGCAAGGCGCGATGAATATGCGCAGCGTCAACGTGCTCGTTCTGGATGAGGTCGATCGGATGCTCGACATGGGATTTCTGCCAGATGTGCGCCGGATCGTGGAGCAGATTTCCACCGATCGGCAGACGCTGCTTTTTTCCGCCACGCTCCCGCCGGAAATCGAGCGCCTCGCCTCCTGGGTCCTGCGCAATCCCGAGACGATCGAGATCGGCATGCAGCGCTCGCCGGCCGAGACGGTCAGCCACGCTGTCTATCCCGTGGCGGCGGAGCAGAAGTTCGATCTTTTGATGGCGCTGCTGGAGCGGACGAATTTTGACAGCGCGCTCATTTTTTCCCGGACGAAACACGGGGCGGACAAAATCGCAGTGCGCCTAAAGCAGGCGAAGCATTCCGTGGCGGTGCTGCATTCCAATCGCACCCAGCGCGAACGCGTGGAAGCGCTCGAAGGCTTCAAGAGCGGGAAATACGAGATCATGGTCGCGACCGACATTGCCGCGCGTGGGATCGACATTGCCGGCATCAGTCACGTTATCAACTACGACGTGCCCGGAGCACAGCGAGGATTACGTCCATCGCATCGGCCGCACTGGCCGCGCGCAGAAAGTTGGCGACGCTTTTACGCTCATGAATGGCGAGGAACTCGGTTCGCTGCAGGCGATCGAGCGTTTCATCGGGGCAAAGATTCCACGGTTGAAATTGGAAGGTTTTCCGTATCTCTACACCGCCTTATTCGAGCCGGAGTCAGTCACCGGCAGCGGTAAACGCGCCATCGGCGGCGGGCGCACGCACGGCGGTTATTCCTACGGGCGCCGGCGGCGGTAAGTGGTCGCCTCATTGCAGGAAAACGGAAAGCCCTTGCGACGTTTCCGCAGCAGCCGGAACTTCCCGCATGACCAGCCAGCCCACCTCTTATGCCCATCCCGAGGCGCTCGTGGAGACCGCTTGGCTCGCAGATCACCTGCAGGACGACGGCCTTCGCATCATTGAGTCTAACGAGGACATCCTCCTCTATGATAGCGGTCACATCCCCGGCGCCGTCCACATTGATTGGCGCTCGGATCTGCAGGATTCACTGATCCGCGATTACATCACGCCAGAAGATTTCGCCGAGCTCTGTAGCCGCAACGGCATCACACCGCAGACGACCTGCATCTTCTACGGGGATAAGGCGAATTGGTGGGCCACCTACGCGCTGTGGGCATTCCGTCTATACGGCCACACGAACGTGAAAATCCTCAACGGCGGACGCGACAAATGGAAAGCCGAAGGCCGCACCATGACGCGCGAGACGCCTAAATACGCGCGCACCGATTATCCCGTTCCGGCCAAGCGGCTCGACGAACAGATCCGCGCTTTCGCAGAAGACGCGCGCGCCCAAAGCACCGCGGGCCAGCCGCTCATCGATGTCCGTTCACCCGGCGAATTCAAAGGCGAAATCACGCACATGCCCGAGTATCCGCAGGAAGGCGTGCTCCGTGGCGGCCACATTCCCGGCGCGAAGAGCGTTCCGTGGAAAACCGCCGCCAACGACGACGGCACTTTCAAATCTGCGGCTGAGCTGGCGAAAATCTATCACGAAGGTTGCGGTATCTCCTCGGAGAAGCCCACGATCGTTTATTGCCGGATTGGCGAACGCTCCAGTCACACCTGGTTTGTCCTTACCTACTTGTTAGGCGTGGAGAACGTCCGGAATTACGACGGCTCGTGGACCGAGTGGGGCAACCGCGTGGGCATGCCAATTGAGCGCAGCTCGTAGTTCTGTTTCGATTAGCAGTGCGAGATGACGATGTACCCGCCGAAGCTCGACAAAATCATCAACCTTTTCGAAATGCTGCCCGAAGTGGAGCGTCGAGAGACGCTCGTTTCCTACGCGGATAGCGCGAGGAAACAGGAGCCGCACGAGGGCGAGAAATTCGCGCTCGAGGATGTGCGCAAAGATGAGGAATGCGCGGATACAGTTGGCGTTTATCTACAGATCGACGACGAAGGCAAAGCGCACTTCCGCATGACGCTCGGCGCCAGAGGTACAAACGCTCACTCGCGCGATGGCCGCGATTTTGTGCAAAGGCCTTGACGGCGTGACGCCGCAGGAAGTGCTGGATCTCCCAAGCGATTTTGTGACCCGCATCGTCGGCGCCGAACTCGTGCGCGTGCGCAGCCAGACGACCTATTACATCCTCACGAGGATGAAAGGCATCTGCAAAGTTTACCTCGATCGCCAGCGCCGCGAGGCGTCAGCGTAATTTTCCGGCGCACGATTCCGCCGTGACGCGCCCGCGTTTTCGCCTAAAGTGCGCGAGCCTCAATGCCGCGGAACAACGATCTCAAAAAAATCCTTCTGATTGGCTCCGGCCCGATCGTCATCGGGCAGGGGTGCGAGTTCGATTATTCTGGCGTGCAGGCGTGCAAAGCGCTGAGGGAAGAGGGCTACCAGGTCGTGCTCGTGAATTCCAATCCGGCCACGATCATGACCGATCCGGAATTTGCCGATCGCACCTATATCGAACCGATTACGCCGGAGGTCGTGGAAGCGATCATGGAACGCGAAAAGCCCGACGCCATCCTGCCGACGATGGGCGGCCAGACCGCTTTGAATGTGGCGATGGAGTTGAACCGCAACGGCGCGCTCGCGCGGCACGGCGTGAAATTAATCGGCGCCAATGCGCAGGCCATCGCGAAGGGCGAAGACCGCCAGCTTTTCAAAGAAGCGATGCTCCGAATCGGGCTCGACGTTCCGCGTTCCGGCATCGCGCATACGCCCGCAGACGTCGCGCAAATCGCAGACGACATCGGCACTTTCCCGCTCATCATTCGGCCGGCGTTTACGCTCGGCGGTTCTGGCGGCGGCATCGCTTACAATCGGCAGGAACTTGACGAGATCGCCGGCCGCGGCCTCGAGCTGTCGCCCGTAAGCGAAGTCCTGATCGAGGAATCGCTCGTCGGCTGGAAGGAATTCGAGATGGAGGTCATGCGCGATTGCGCGGACAACTGCGTCGTCATCTGTTCGATCGAAAACCTCGACCCGATGGGCGTTCACACCGGCGACTCCATCACCGTCGCGCCCACGCAGACGCTCTCCGATCGCGAATTCCAACTGATGCGCGATGCCTCGTTCGCCGTCATTCGCGAGATCGGCGTCGAGACGGGCGGCTCGAACATCCAGTTTGCCGTCAATCCCGCGAACGGACGCATGACCGTGATCGAGATGAATCCGCGCGTCTCGCGTTCCTCCGCGCTCGCCTCGAAAGCGACCGGTTTCCCGATCGCCAAGATCGCCGCCAAACTCGCCGTCGGCTACACGCTCGACGAAATCCGGAACGACATCACCCGCGAAACGCCCGCCAGCTTCGAGCCCACGATCGACTACTGCGTGGTGAAAATTCCGCGTTTCACCTTCGAGAAATTTCCCCAAGCCGATCCCATCCTCACGACACAAATGAAAAGTGTCGGCGAAGCGATGGCGATCGGCCGCACCTTTAAAGAAGCGCTGCAAAAAGCGCTCCGCTCGCTCGAAATCAAACGCTTCGGCCTCTGCGGCGACGGCAATGAAAAACGAGTCGATCCCGAAACGCTGCGCGCCCGCCTGACCGCGCCCAACGCCGAACGCATTTTCCATATCGCACAAGCTTTCCAGGACGGAATGTCGATCGAAGAGGTCTTCGAATTGACGAAAATCGACCGATGGTTCCTGCACAATATCCGCCAGATCGTCGAGGAAGCCGCGAACTTGGGATCCATCGACTTGCGGAAGGCAAAAAAGCTCGGTTTCTCCGACCGCCAGCTCGCGCTGGCGCGGGGAAAAAGCGAAGAGGCGATGCGCGCGGAACGCAAGGCCGCCGGCGTTATCCCGACCTACCGCCTCGTCGATACTTGCGCGGCGGAGTTCGAAGCTTACACGCCGTATTACTACAGCACCTACGGCAGCGAAAACGAGATGCGGCGCAGTGATCGTCGCAAGATCATGATCCTGGGCGGCGGACCGAATCGCATCGGCCAGGGCATCGAGTTTGACTACTGCTGCGTGCACGCGGCTTTTGCGCTCCGCGAACTCGGTTTCGAAACCATCATGGTGAACTCGAATCCCGAGACCGTCTCAACCGATTACGACACGAGCGACAAACTCTACTTCGAGCCGCTCACGCTGGAAGACGTGCTGAATATTTACGATCAGGAGCAACCGGAAGGCGTGATCGTGCAGTTCGGCGGGCAGACTCCGCTCAATCTCGCGGCCGGCTTGCGCGCCGCGAATGTCCCGATTCTCGGCACGCAACCCGAAAGCATCGAGCGCGCGGAAGATCGTAAACTTTTCGCCGCCATGCTCGACCAGCTCGGTCTGCGGCAAACGCCCAGCGGCACCGCCGTCAGCGCCGATGAAGCGGTCACGATTGCGGACCGCATCGGCTATCCGGTGCTCGTTAGGCCGTCGTTCGTGCTCGGTGGTCGCGCGATGGAATTGGTTTACAACGACGAGGATTTGCGGCGTTACATGGACACCGCCATCGAGGTCAGTCCGGATCGCCCCGTGCTGGTCGATCGCTTTCTTGAAGACGCTATCGAGGTGGATGTGGACTGCATCGCGGACGGCGAGATGGCGGTCATCGGCGCGATTATGGAACACGTGCAACTGGCCGGCATCCACAGCGGCGATAGCGCCTGCGCGATCCCGACTTTTTCGCTGCCCGAAAATGTCCTCACCGAAATCACCCGCGCGACGAAGGCCATGGCGAAAGCGCTGGAAGTGCGCGGTCTGATGAACGTGCAATTCGCGGTGAAAGGCGACGACGTTTATATTCTGGAAGTAAACCCGCGCGCCTCGCGGACCGTGCCGTTTGTCAGCAAGGCGATCGGCGTGCCGCTGGCTAAACTGGCGGCGAAGGTGATGGCCGGAAAAACGCTTACCGAACTCGGCTTCACCCAGGAGATCTTGCCGAAGCATTTCTGCGTAAAGGAACCGGTCTTCCCTTTCCTCCGTTACCAGGGCAGCGATACCGGGCTTGGGCCCGGAAATGAAGTCGACCGGGGAAGTGATGGGCATCGATATCGATCTCGGCCGCGCCTACGCCAAAGCGCAGATGGCAGCGCCGCCGGCCTTGCCGAAAGCCGGCAATATTTTCATCAGCGTGAAGGATACGGACAAGCCGCGCGTCGTCCCCTTGGCGCGAGATTTCATCGGCCTCGGGTTCGGCATCATCGCGACCAGTGGGACCGCGGAAACGCTGGAACAAGCGGGTGTCCCAGTGACGCGCGTTTTCAAATTACGCGAAGGCCGTCCGCACATCCTCGACCGGATCAAGAACGGAGACGTCCAACTGATCATCAACACACCCAGCGGCAAAATCCCGCGCGAAGACGAATTGAAAATGCGGAGCGGCGCGCGCTCGATCAAGATTCCGATCATCACCACGATGCGCGCCGCGCAGGCCAGCGTGACCGGCATCCGCGCCCTGCAATCGCACGGTGTGGCCGTGCGTTCTCTCCAGGAATTTCACCAATAAGCGCGCTTCTTCCCACTTATCCGCCCTACCCTTTCCCGCTCGTTAGGGGCGCAGGCGATTGCGTCTTCGATGACCACGGACGGCGCTTTTTCGATTTCTACGGCGGGCACTGTGTCTGCAGCACGGGGCATGCACACCCCACGGTCGCGGCGGCGATCGCCCGCCAGGCGAACGAGTTACTTTTCTACAGCACCGCGGCGGAAGTGCCGGTGCGGAACGCGGCGGCCGAGGCGCTGATCCGATTCGCCAACTCCCGAGGCGACGTGGGCATGGCCTCGGTTTTCTTTTGCAACAGCGGCAGCGAGGCGAATGAAAACGCGCTTAAAGTCGCGGCGAAACTCAGCGGGCGTTATCGCTTCGCCGCGTTTATAGGAGGCTGGCACGGGCGTGGAACTCTCCCACTTTCAGTGACGGACGATCCGAAAATCACCGAGCCCTATGCGCCATTTTTAGCTCCGTGCACGCGGTTGCCTTGGAATGACGAAGACGCCATCACGCGCTTCGATTTCCGCGAGACCGCAGCGGTAATTTTGGAACCAATCCAAAGCATGTCCGGCATCCGTGCTGCAACAGACAGCTTTCTCGCGAAGCTGCGCCAGGCGACCGCCGAGGCAGGAACCTTTCTGATCTTCGATGAAATCCAGACCGGCATCGGGCGCCTCGGCCATCCTTTTGCGGCGTCGAAGCATCGCGTGCAACCCGACATGATCACGAGCGCGAAAGGCATCGCGTCCGGCGTTCCAATGGGCGCGCTCCTGATGACGGCAGCGATCGCTGATCGTCTGCAAAGTGGAGATCTCGGCAGCACGTTTGGCGGTTCGCCGCTCGCAGGCGCGGCCTTGCTCGCCACGCTTGAGGTGATCGAGACCGAGGGACTAATGGAACGCGCACTCCAGGCGGAAGAGCAGATTCGTAGGCAGCTGCGGGACTCCTGCGTGGAAGAAATCCGCGGCTCAGGTTTGCTCCTCGGGCTACGCATTCCCGGGCGCGCGAAACAACTTAAGCAGCATCTCCAGGAAAACGGCCTCCTCGTCGGAGGCAGCGGCGATCCTGATATTCTTCGCCTCATGCCGCCGCTCAACGTCAGCGACGAAGCGATCGTGGCACTGGCCGAACAGGTGCATCATTTCGCCTAACGAATGAAACACGCCACTTCCATCGCCGCGCTCGGACTTGAAAACGTGGACCGGATTCTTGCGACCGCGCACGCCTGGAAAAAGGCGCCGCATCGCCGGCATCTCGAAAACAAAATATTCGGCATGCTCTTTTTCAATCCGTCACTCCGCACGCGGGCCTCTTTCGAGGCGGTCATGCTCCGCGGCGGCGGCGGCGCGATTGTGCTCGATGCCGGCGCCACCTGGAAAGTGGAGGAACGCGCTGGCGCGGTCATGGACGGGGATCGACCTGAGCATTTGCAGGAAGCGGTGCCGGTCCTGAGCCGCTACGTCGATGCGCTGGGCGTGCGCACGTTCGCCGCCAACACGGATGACGAAGACGATCATGCGGATCGAATCATTCGCGCCTTTGAGGAATACGCGACCGTGCCGGTGGTGAGCATGGAGAGCGCGCGGGAGCATCCTTGCCAGGGGCTGGCGGACGTGATGACGATCGAAGAAGAATTTGGCACAGCCCAAGGCGTGCCGGTTGCGCTCACCTGGGCGCCGCACATCAAGCCGCTACCCAAAGCTGTACCCAATTCGTTCCTGCTCTCTGCCGCCGCGCGCGGCTGCGAAATTCGCATCGCGCATCCGCCGGGCTTCGAGCTTCATCCCGGCGTGATGGCGGAAGCGCAGCGTTACGCTGCAGCGTCGGGCGGCACGATCACCTTCGGCCACGAGCAAGCCGCCGCCACACAGGATGCGCGCGTCGTTTACGCCAAGTCATGGGGACCAGCCACCGCCGCCGGGTTAGCCGCCGATGCGGTTCGGCAGCATCCGGACTGGATGATCTCGTCCAAACAGATGGCACGGGCCGCGGCGGATGCGATTTTTCTGCACTGCCTGCCAGTACGTCGAAACGTGGAAGTGGCCGACGAAGTTCTCGACGGAAGGTGGAGCCGGGTGACAAACGAAGCGGAAAACCGCTTTCATGTGCAGCGCGCGCTGCTTGAGTGGTTGCTAAACTAAGATGCCGACTCGCTCCCCCTTCGATCCTTTGAAAGACGCCGCGAAATACGTGCGCGCGTTTCGCGACAAACCCTTCGTGGTCAAGATCGGCGGCGATATCCTGGCCGACGCCGCCATGCGCCAAAGTGTTTGCGGCCAGCTCGCGTTGCTTTCCAGTTTCGCGATTCCGCTCGTGATCGTGCATGGTGGCGGGTCGGCCGTCGATACGCTCGCGCAACATCTTGGCCTAACGACTACTAAAGTCGCCGGTCGCCGCGTGACTTCTCCGGAGACCTTGGAAGTGGCGAAGATGGCTTTGAAAGGTCGCGCGCAGATGGATTTGATCGCCGATCTACAAACCGCAGGCCTGCCAGCCGTGGGACTTTCGGGCCAGGATAGCGGCCTGCTTCGCAGCCAACGCCGCCCGCCGGTTTCGATCGACGGACAGACCGTGGACTTCGGCTGCGTGGGCGACATCGAGACAGTCGAGCCGCGGCTCTTGCGCCATCTCATCGAGGGCGGTTACGTCCCGGTGGTAGCGCCCTTCACCGCCGATGCGGCACAGCAGGTGTTGAATACGAATGCTGACTCAGTCGCGGCCGCCATCGCCGCGGCCCTCGGGGCGGAGAAGCTCTTTTTCGTTCTGCGCGCGCCTGGCCTGCTTTCGAATCCGGAGGACGAGCGGAGCCTGCTCCCGTTGGTCGATTTTGCTCAGTTGGATGAGCTGGAAAGAACCGGCGCGATCCAGAGCGGGATGCGGCCGAAAATTGCGGCCGCGCGTTCGGCATTGGCGGATGGAGTGGCGAGCGTTCATCTCGTTTCCGGCGTGCAATCCGACGCGATACTCGCGGAAGTCTTCACCAACGAAGGCAGCGGGACCATGGTCGTTCGGCAGACGCGCCTCGAATCGTGAAGGCGGCCGAACTTCTCGCTTTCCTGGTCGGCATTCCAAGCGTTTCCGGGAACGAATGTCAGCTCGCGGATCAACTCGAGGAGATGTTGGAAGCGGATGGCTTCCGCGTTGAGCGCGAGGGCGACAGTCTTTGGTTTAGTCTGGCGCAGAGGCGCGACCGCATCTCTTCTTCGTCAGTCATATCGACACCGTGCCGGCCTGTGCTGGTTGGGCGAGCGATCCCGCGCAACCGGTGCTGGCGGATGGCAAAGTGACCGGCCTCGGAGCGAATGACGCCAAGGGCTGTGTCGCAGCGATGATCCTCGCCGCGCGCGACCTGCGAAAGGTGGACCTGGAAGGCCGCGTGACTTTTGCGTTTGTCACGCAGGAGGAAACTAACGGAGCAGGAATTCGCGCGACGCGACCGAAACTGGGCGAGATCGACGCTGCGGTGGTGGGCGAGCCAACCGGTCTGGAAGTCTGCGCAGCCCAGCGCGGCATTCTGCTTTTACAATGCACCGCGCACGGCGAAGGAGCCCATGTGGCTCACGCTTCGTTAGGCGATAATGCCATCCACAAGGCGGCGCGTGATATCGCGCGGCTCGCGGCGATGAAGTTTGAGCCGCATCCGGTTCTCGGAACCGCTCAGGCACAAGTGACGCAAATCAGCGGAGGGCTGGCGCGCAATCAGGTGCCGGACGTCTGCGAGTTCATCGTCGATTTCCGCACGACGCCGAATCTTGATCACGCAGAACTGGCTGCCCAAATCGTGCCGCGCTCGAGAGCGAAGTCACGGTTCAATCGGAACGTTACCTGCCGGTCGCGACCGATTTTGCGGAGCCGATCGTGCAGGCTGCGCTTGAAGCTTCGGGTCACCAGAAGCCAGTGGGCTCCGCCACGGCTTCCGACTGGGCGTTCCTGTCGGACATTCCGGCGGTGAAGGTCGGTCCGGGGGACACCGCCCGGAGTCATCGGCCTAACGAGTATCTGCTTCTGGAAGAGCTGAACGCCGGCACCAACTTTTATAGCGGACTGGCGCGCGCTTATTTTGCACGGATGACGCAGGAGGCGCCGCATGTCTGAGTCGCTTTGGGCCAAAGGCTTGCCGTTGGACGAGCGCATCCACGCTTTCACCGTTGGCAACGATCGGGTGACCGATCTAGCTTTGCTCCCGTTCGACGCGGAAGGCAGTGCGGCGCACGCGCGGATGCTCGGCGAAAGCGGGTTGTTGCCCAGGGAGGAAGCGAAGGCGCTGGTTAAAGCGTTGCGCGATTTGAAGGGCGAAGCGGAACGCGGTGAACTGGCGATTTCAGCGGAGGAAGAAGACGGCCACACCGCGCTCGAGGCCGCGCTAACCAAGCGGCTGGGAACGACGGGCCGCAGGATTCATCTGGCCCGCTCGCGCAACGATCAGGTGCAGACCGCGCTACGTCTGTTCATGCGCGCGCGTTTGCTGGACCTCGGTGAAGCGCTGGCGCAATGCGCGACCGCGTTTCTGGATTTTGCGCAGACACACCAGACGACACCGCTGCCCGGTTACACGCACATGCGACGCGCCATGCCGTCGAATTGGGGAATGTGGAGCGCGGCGTTCGTGGAAGGTTTGCTGGAAGAGCTGGAACAAGTGCCCGCGCTGTGGGCGCGGCTGATCGCTGCCCGCTAGGAGCGGCGGCGGGGTTCGGATCGCCGGTGACCCTGAACCGCGAACGGAGCGCGGAACTCCTGGGATTTTCTCGCGTGCAGCGCAGCCCGATTGACGTGATGAACAGCCGCGGTCGGCATGAGCAGGCGGTCGCGACGTGGATCACATCAGCGGCTGGGACTCTGGAAAAAGCGCTGGGGGATTTGTTGCTTTGGAGCACGGAGGAATTTGGGTTTGTCCGATTGCCGGATGCGTTCACGACCGGCTCCAGCCTGATGCCGCAAAAGCGAAATCCGGATGTGCTGGAATTGGCGCGCGGACGGTGTCGGGAGTTGCGTGGCCTAACGAATCTTCTCGGTCAGGTCGCAGGCGGATTGCCTTCCAGTTATCATCGCGATCATCAGCTATTGAAAGCGCCGTTGCTCGAAATCACGGCGAAGGGCGAAGAGCTTTTCGCGATTCTGGCGCATCTGTTGCCCGGCTTGGAAATCAACGCTGCAGCCTGTGCCGCGGCCTGCACCCAGGAGCTACACGCGGCGAACGAAGCGTGTCGGTTGGCGGCGGAAGGGATGCCGTTTCGCGATGCCTATGGTGCGGTGGCACGTCAGTTACAGGAGGGGACATTCCATCCGGAGGAAGTGGCCGCACTGCGCGTCGAACTGGAGGCGCCAGCGGCGGAACTGCAGAAAGCGCGCACCTGGTTGGCGGAACGCCGTGCGCTTCTCGCGGAAACAACGGACCAATTATTTACATGGCCATAACTGAAAACGCTCCCACGCTTCTCGCCTTCTCGGGCGGGCTGGACACTTCGTATTGCGTCCTTTGGCTGCGCGAGCAGGGCCGGGAAGTACACACGGTGACGGTGAACACGGGCGGATTCGAAGCGGCGGAATTGCAGCGCATCGAAAAGCTCGCGGCTGATCTGGGAACGGCTTCGCATCGGACGATCGATGCACGCGAGGAATTGTTTCGCGATTACCTCCGGTTCCTGATTTTCGGGAATGTGTTGCGCGGCGCGCTCGTATCCGCTCTCGGTGAGCGCGGAACGGGTTTGCCAGGCCCGGCGTGTGGTCGGCTACGCGAACGAAATCGCGCAACTGCACTGGCGCACGGCTCGACCGGCGCGGGAAATGATCAGGTGCGCTTTGATGTGGCTTTCGGACGCTGGCGCCGGGGTTGGAAATCCTGGCGCCGATCCGCGATCTCGCGCCGAGTCGCGCGGAAGAGCGCGCGTTTCTCGCGACGCGCGGCTTCGAGTTTCCGGAGAAGATCGAGCATTACAGCGTCAACGAAGGGATGTGGGGCACGAGCATCGGCGGGAAGGAAACGCATGATTCCTGGCAGCATTTGCCGGAGGCGGCGTATCCCGGCGGCGCGATCGATCCGGCGCTGGCGCCGCAGATCATCACGATCGGGTTCGACGCGGGCGTGCCGGCGCGCCTGCGGGCGATTCGTTAGGCGCGGTGGCGTGATCGAAGAGCTGAATCGCCTTGGCCGGCGCTACGGTATCGGGCGCGGCCTCCATTTAGGCGACACCATTCTGGGGATTAAAGGTCGGGTGGGATTCGAAGCGGCGGCGGCGCACTTGCTGATAGGCGCGCATCGCGAACTGGAAAAACTCGTCCTGACGGGCAAGCAAATGTTCTGGAAGGAACATCTCGGAAATCTTTACGGCGGGCTGCTGCATGAGGGGCAGTTCTTCGACCGTTGGCGCGCGATTTGGAAGCGTTTCTGCAGTCAAGTCAGACAGCGGTTTCGGCGACGTGCGGCTGCGTTTGCGTCCGAATACCTTCGTAGTCGAAGGCATGTTCACCGAATTCGCTCATGCGTTCTGATGTGGCCAGCTATGGCGAAGGCACCTCGCTTTGGATCGGTGCAGCGGCGGCTTACGCAAAATTTTTGGCGTCCCACAAATGCTCGCGATGACGGCGCGCGCGAAGGAAACGAAATGATCCGCACGCATCTCGACAAGATCGCTTCCGTGACCCGGAATCTGCGGCTCGGCCGCCAGGTAACATTGACCGAAGGCATCGAAGCGCGTCCCGGGGCCGTCGTGGTCGGGCGCATCCATGGGAGAAGAACGTTTACAATCAACTCGAAGACGTTCACGGGCGGTTGAGCGTGTTACACGATCGCGATGTCATTGTCGGCGCGCGGGTCATCGCAACGCGCTCCAGGGTTACGAGGCATGATGCCGTCGTCCGTCAAAATCGGGCGACGTCTCCATCTTCTAAACATCGGGGGCGTGATCGGACAGGCGATTTCTGGCAGTCCGGAGTCGGGAAACCGTTTGAGGTGGAAGTCCTGGGACAGGTGCTGCTTTTCCCCGAGTTCGGGAGTCGCGTGGGTCAGCCGGCGTCGATTGAATCGCGGCGGTCCACGGACGCCCGGAAGCGAAACCGGTGCCGGTGATTTACATCGCGGGGACGTGCATGAACGCGGGGAAAACGCACGCGGCTTGTGCACTCGTGCGCCGGTTGTCGCAGGAAGGCCTCAAGGTTGGCGGCGCGAAATTAACCGGCGTGAGCCTGCTGCGCGACGTGCTTTCGATGCGCGATTACGGCGCGGAGCCGGTGCTCGATTTTACCGACGCCGGAGTGGCCTGCACGGGGCCGGAGACCTCGGCGCGGATCGCGCGCGTGATCTTGAGCGAACTGGCGGCGCGCGACGTGGACCTGATTATCGCGGAAACGGGCGATGGCATCATGGGCGAGTATGGCGTGCAGACGATTTTAACCGACGCGGAACTGCAAGCCTGGGGAAAGGTCCACATTCTGTGCGCGAACGATCCGGTGGGCGTGGCGGGCGCGGTGGAGCATTTCCGGACGCGCGTTCGGTTTGGAGGTGGATGTCGTGACCGGCCGGCGACTGACAATCGCGTCGGCACGCGTTTTGTGGAGACGCTCGGTTTGCCGGCGGCCAACGCGCGCTCGAACGCCGGCAATTGGGCGACATCGTGCTGGATAAACTGCGACCGCACCTGGAAGCGACCCATGCAATTTGATGTATTCATTCTCGGGGCGTCCGGCTACGGGGGCGGAGAACTGCTGCGCTGGCTTTCGCGCCATCCGAATGTGGCCAGCATGCGCGGGACG
>CAVXLV010000015.1:0-81168 GCA_963762685.1 uncultured Verrucomicrobiae bacterium
GGGGTGATTTCTTTCGGGATGCCGGCGCCGAAACTTTCGCCGGGATGGGCGTGGAAGAGGTAACGTTACGCTCGGTGGACTGCTCAGCGAAGCGAGCCCGGCCCAAGTTCTCGCGAATGGCGTGCTGGTGGTGAAGAGAAGTAGGAAGGTGAAAGTCTGAAGTAGAAGACGAAGGATGTGCGGCTTCGCCGTTCCCATTTCGACTTTCTACTTTCTCATTTCTACTTTGCCGTCCGTGATTTTCACGGATGGCAATGAATTCCATCTCGGGCGTGATGATACCTTGCCGCGCATACCAGAGCTGGGTGACGGGATGGCCGGCGCTGGCACGTAAGGGGCGACGCTTGGTGCCTTGGAAATGCTCGAGGCGGTTTTTGCGCTCGGCGGTGCTGGCGAATTCTTCGTGGCCGCGCGTGAGGTAGCCGTTGTCCTCGGGCTTGATCTCGCGGCCGTCGTACTCGGCCACGTCCCCTCGCTTGCTGATCCATTCGGCGCGCACCGGGGCGAGGCCTTCAGCGGAGTTGGGCGTCTGCTTCGGGTCGCCCCAAGGGCCGCTGCAATCATAGACGCGGACCGGGACGTTCGGCTCGAGGTTGCCGCTGAAATCCTTCGTCGGCGCGAGGCTGATCTCGCGGAACGGGACGCGGACGTCGGGATGGATTTCGCCTTCGACGTAAACGCGCTGGCTGTTCGGCATGACGTAGTCGGAGGATTTCGGTTCGGTCGATTCTTTGGTCGCGATCATAATTTTTTAGCCACGGATTAACACCGATGAAACACGGATGGGCAGAGGGCTTGGTTTGCCGAATCTGTGAGAAGTCTGTGTTCATCTTTGGCGGAAAACAAAAAGCCATGCGTGGAAAACGCATGGCTGAAAATTTGCACTCCTCGCTCCCTACGGCGGCATGACCCGCATCAGGTTTAAGGGGTCTCCGACGATTTCCTCGCCGAACTCTCAGCCAATGGCTCCCCCGCAGTTGCTTGCACGATGCGGGACGCCGTGGGTGAAGTCAATGCCGCGCCCGCAGCGCGCACAAGAGCGTGCGCGCTGCGGCACGAACCCGGCGAAAGCTATTCCTTTTTCTGCGCGTCGGTGGCCGCGGCTTCGGCTTTAACGTTGGTGTGAAAAATTGCCAGCCAGGCTCCTTTCTCCATCTTCCAGACGGAGCCGGCATTATATGTAGCCGAGGCATCTTTCCCGTTCATGGTGCCGGAGAGGGTGACCTTGTAGCTGGTGACAAAGACGTCCGGCTCATCGGAGGTGCCTTTGAAATCGGAGATGGCGAACGATTTCATATCCCACGCTTTCATCCCGGCTAATTCCTCCGCCATCCCGGCGATGCCTTCGGCGTAAATGCCGACAGCATCGTGGTCGATCAGCTTTTGAAAGGCGGCAGCGTCTTTGTCTTTGTAGGCCTGCCAGGCGGCGGTCTCTTTCGCCTTCATTTCTTCCATGGTAGGGGCGGCGAGCGCGACGGCGCTGGTGACAAAGAGCGCGGCGAGCGCGCAGATGAAGTATTTTTTCATGGTTGTTCTTTCTGTTTGGAGGTTGTGCAGACGGAGCCAGCCTTTCGTCCGGTGCGGGCGAAAGCGCGTGGCTCGTCAGGCATTCTGAGCCCGCGAGTCGCTAGCCACAAGAACTTGATTGGCGGAGAAACTCCTCCTCCCCAAAGGCGTCAACTGCGCTGCTTCACACTTCGAAGATCATGACTGCGGTGATGATGACGGCATGAATCCAGACGAGGATGACCAGCCACATCCGCAGGTTAGCAGACGCATAGGTATCGCCCTCCTGCCCGTGGTAACCGAAGAACTGTTTTCGGTGTCGGAACATGTAGAATCCGGCGCCGAGGACGAGCACCAGGAGCAAACAGAAGAAAACGCGGAGGCCGGCGGGTGCATCGGTAGCGGCGAGAAATTCCATGGCTGCCAACTTGCGCGTCTTCTGACCGGAGCGCGACGTGAAAAACTACTGTCGGAACTTCGGGGGCGGATCGAATTTCAAAACCCAATAGCGACGCAGGGCAGGCTGGGTGGGCGGGCCAATTTGCTCGGGAGCCGAAGCCGGACTGGATGGCCCAATGACGGACGGAACGGAAGCCACAGTCTGAGCGTCCACAGCGGAGGAATCCGGAGCGGCGGCCGCCGATGACGAGAGATCTGCGTTCTCGGAAGCCGGCGTGGGCATTTCCGTGGAAGCCATTTCTGCCACCTGCTCGGCCGTCGGTTCGGTCGCCGCGGGCGCGCTTTCCGCAGCCGCGACCTGCTCAGCCGCTCCGGCATGAGTGCGATGCTCGTCCTCGTCTTCATCGGAATCGGCGGTGGACGCGGCGTCGATGGAAATTTGCGGCGATGGCTCCTTATGCTCCGGGGTGGTGAGCTGCGCGGCGCGACGGGCCTGCACATTACTGGCAGCGATAACCTCCGAGGCGGCGCCCGCGGCCGGCGCGTTGCCATCGCGGGCAACGAGGACACCATCCAACTGCCGACGATAATCGGCGAGCAAGGCGGGCCGCTGCTTTTTCTCCACCAGCCCGCGGTAGCTTTCGATGCCGACAGCGATCGATTGGGCGAGCTGCTCGCGCCAGGCCGGCTTGGCGATCAGGCGGCTTTCGTCGCGCTCGGTGAGGAATCCGCCTTCCACGAGAATGGCCGGGATTTGCGTGAGACGGAGCACGGCGAAGCGGGCCCGCTTTACCCCGCGATCGAACTCCGGCATGTAGCCGAGCATGGAGTGATAGACGGAGGTGGAAAGGATGAGGCTGGCGGCATCGACCGGGCTGCCTGCCTGCATGTTTCCGAAGCGGGCTTTGAGCGAATTATCCTGGGTAGAGGGCGCGCCGCGCGGCGTGAGCGAGTAGATCTCGAACCCCGTCGCGTCAGAGTTCCAGTCGGTCGCATTGAAATGAATGCTGACGAAGATGGAATCCTTGGTGGCGTTTGCGATGCGCGCCCGCTGCGGCAACGGCACGAGGTCATCATGCTGACGCGTCATGACCACGCGAAGGCCTTTTGCTTCGAGCATTTTCTTGAGACGCTGCGCGACATCGAGGGTGAAATCCTTCTCGTTCCCGTAACTGCTGGCAGCGCCTTTCTCGACGCCGCCATGGCCGGCATCGATGACGACCGTTTTTAGCGAACGGATGTTATTGATGAGATGAGGACGGAATTGCGGCTCAATCGTTTTCGCCAAATCGATGCGCGAGACGAGATATTTGCCGTCCTTTTCGATCACGGGAAAGCAAAGCCAATTGCGCACGCCGTTCACGATCGCTTCGCGGCTGTCGAGGGTGAGCTCGAGCTGACTGCGGCCGTTATCGAGGCGCACAGTTTTTTCGATTGGCTCGATCGAACCCGCGAAGCCGTAAAACTGCGCGATATTCTCGACCGAAAGATAATCCCACTGGCCGACTTTAATTACTTTCCACTCGCCGGCGGCCTGCGAGGATCCGGTCGCCGCTAAAAAGGCGAGGAACGCGACCAGAGCAATACGGGGGAATCTCGACATGAGCTGGTTATTATCCTACAAGCGGGTGTTTTTGACAACGGGCGTCTCAGATTTCCCAATCGCCCGGGCGGAGGGTTGGACAACGCGGACGTTCCGGCGTTTGTTCTTCGATGTTCAAGTCCATCTCCCTTGCCGTCGCCAGTCTGTTCGGCGCGATGACGTTGCAGGCCCAATCAGAGCCTCAAGCTAAGACACCGCTCGGCAAAGCCACGCCGCCACCGCAGGTCCAAAAACCTTCCAAACCGCCCACCGGCGATAAAATTCCGCCGCCAGCCACCATTCCCGACGCCAAAGGCGACGCGGGCAAGGAGGTAAAGGCGCCGGGCAAGAATGCGCCCGCGTTCGATGTCGCGAACATGGATAAATCGGTCAAGCCTTCCGACGATTTTTACACCTATGCGAATGGCACCTGGCTGAAGAAAAATCCGATCCCAGCCGAGGAATCGCGTTGGGGCAGTTTTAACATCCTGCTGGAGGGGAACAACGCGGCGATGAAGATCGCGGCGGAAGATGCGGCCAAAAAGGCTGCCTCGGCCACCGATCCGGAAGTGCAGAAGGTGGGCGATTATTACGCCAGCGGAATGGATGAGAAGGCGATCAACGACGCAAAAGCGAAACCGCTCGCGGACGAATTTCAAAAGATCGAGGAGGTGAAAGACGCCGAAGGATTGCTGAAAGAGATCGCGCATCTGCACAAAATGGGCGTGACCGCGTTCTACGGCTTCACCTCCGGCCAGGATGACAAGAACAGCACGATGGTCATCGCGCAGGCCTACCAAGGTGGCCTCGGCATGCCGGACCGTGATTATTACACGAAGGAAGATGAGGCCTCCAAGAAGCTTCGTGATGCCTACGTCGTGCACGTGACGAAGATGCTCACCCTGCTCGGCGATCCGGCTGCGAAAGCCGGCGAAGCGGCGAAGAAGATTCTCGCGCTCGAGACGGCCTTGGCGAAGCCCGCCCGCACCCGCGTCGAGTTGCGCGATCCGCAAAAAAATTACAACAAGATGTCGGTCAACGAGCTGCAGGCGCTGATGCCGAATTGGAATTGGCCGGTCTATTTCCGTGAGATTGGCCTCGATAATCCAGGTGACATTAATGTGGGCCAGCCCGATTTCTTCAAGGCCGGCAACGAGCTGCTGAAGACCGCTTCGCTCGACGACTGGAAGACATACCTACGCTGGCATCTTATTCACGCCGCCGCCGGGGAACTCTCGACCGATTTCGTAAACGAGAACTTCAAATTTTTCGGCACCACGCTCACGGGCGCAAAGCAGTTAAAACCCCGCTGGAAGCGCGTGATCACGTCGACAGATGAGGCGCTCGGCGAAGCCCTCGGCAAACTTTACGTAGCCGATAATTTCCCGCCGGAATCGAAGGCGCGCATGATCGACTTGGTAAAAAATGTCCAGGAAGCAATGGCCGACAGCATCAAGTCGCGGGATTGGATGGACGAGAAGACGAAGGAAGAGGCGCTAAAAAAACTGGCCGCTTTCTCGGTCAAGATCGGCTACCCGGATGAGTGGCGCGATTATTCCTCTCTCAAGGTCGATCGCGGACCATATGTTTTGAATGCGGCGCGCGCAGCCGAGTTTGAGAGCGCTCGCCAGCTGGCAAAAATCGGCAAGCCGGTGGATCGCAAGGAATGGGGCATGACGCCACCGACAGTGAACGCTTATTACAATCCGAACATGAACGAGATCGTGTTCCCGGCGGGCATTTTGCAGCCGCCATTTTTCAACGCGAACGCAGACGACGCGATCAACTACGGCGGCATTGGCGCAGTCATCGCGCACGAAATCAGCCACGGCTTCGATGACCAGGGGCGCCAGTATGATGCCGAAGGCAACTTGCGTGATTGGTGGACGCCGGAGTCGGCGGCGAAGTACAAAGAGCGCGCCGATAAAATCGTGAAACAGTATTCCGAATACGAGCCGATCAAAGGCATGCACATCAACGGCGAACTGACGCAGGGCGAGAACATCGCGGATGATGGCGGAGTGAAACTCGCTTTCGCTGCACTGCAAAAAGCGCTGAAAGATAAGCCGCAGGACAAGATCGACGGGTTTACGCCGGAGCAACGTTTCTTCCTCGGCTGGGCGCAGGTCTGGCGTGCGAATACACGCGAGGAAGCGATGAAGTTGCGCTTGAACACCGATCCGCATTCCCCGACGAAATATCGCGCGAATGGTCCGCTCTCGAACTCGCCGGATTTCAAGAAAGCGTTCGATCTGCCGGATAATTGCCCGATGGTCCGCCCTGCGGATCAGATTGTAAGCATCTGGTAGTCTAGCGATACTCGACAGATTTCAATAAACCCGCCGCTCGCGCCCACCGGTGCGAGCGGCGGTTTTTTTGTGCCCCGAACCAAGGGCCCGCTCAGCAAATTCGGCCGGTAGTATCGGAATGATCGCGATTTATTATAAATACCATAACTTGGGCATCCCGCGTGCTCTTGTCAGGACAAAACCAAAGTAATCGCTTCGGGGCAGCCCCGAATTTCCCGCGTTTGCGTTTGGGCAACAAACACAAGCAACACATCACACACTAAATATTCCATGACGAAACTCTCCAGTTCTCTCACTTCACTCGCCCTCGTTGCCTGCCTCGCCGCAGGAGCTTCTTCCGCACAGGCGCAAATTTACTCCGTTAAAGACGCCGGCGTGCTGAACGGGAAGAAAATGAGCAGCCCAGCCGCCCTCTCAAATAACGGCCAGGTGGCCGGCGTTTCCTTTTCGGAAGGCGCTGATACTTCCGCCTTCCTCGCCGTTCCAGGCAAGGATTACATTCAGGATTTGGGCGATTCCACGAGCGTAAGCCGCGCTTATGCCATGAACGAGCTCGGAATGGTCGTCGGCACATCCACCTTCGGTGGAACCGCGTTTCGCCCGAACGGGCCCTCCACGTTTAATCACGCCGCTCTCTTTGCGAACGGTTCGGCCTACGACTTGGGCTCTTTGACTCCGGGCGAATTCAGCCGCGCCGCGGGAATTAACAGCCAAGGACAGGTCGTCGGGTTTTCAGGTGCAAATGAAAACGGCACCGACGGTCGCGCGTTTCTTTGGAGGGCCGGAATAGGCATGATCGATATGGGCACTCTCGGTGGCGCCTCCGCGCAAGCGACGGCGATCAACGAGGCAGGTTTTGTGACCGGCAATTCCGCCTACACGGAGAAGAGCAAGGACGTGCATGCGTTTCTCGTCCGTGCTGATTCCCAGCTCGAAATTTCGGCCCAGCCGATGATGGATCTCGGTACGCTCGGCGGCACCGAGAGCTACGGCACCGCGCTCAATGCGAACAATCACGTGGTCGGGTATTCCTCCACCGAAGACGGTCGGATACACGCCTTTCTTTACAACGGCAAGATGACTGACCTTGGCTCGCTGGGCGAGAAGTCCCCGCAAAGCGACCAGAGCGTGGCTCTGGGCGTGAACTCGGCCGATCAAGTTGTCGGGTATTCCTACCTCCCGGTCACCAGTCAACTGGGCGATCGTCAGGCCGGCGCTACTTATCCGGCGCAGCAGGTTGCTTTCCTCGCGATGAATGGCGTGATGCGCGACCTCAACCGCCTCATCGGCGACGCAGCCAAACACTACCTCCTCCTTTCCGCGGTTGCGATCAACGAAGCGGGCGAAATCCTGGTCAACGCGCAGTCTTACGACAGCGGCGCCTACCACGCGCTGGTGCTGAGCCCGAGCCGGACCACCCCGCCGCTGCCCATGACCAAGGCCAAACGCTAAGAATCAACTCAGCCAGATCGCAGGGCCGACACGCCCCGCGATTAACAGCCGCCGCTCGGAGTCTTCGGACGCGAGCGGCGGTTTGCGTTTAGGCCTGGCACGCGAAGGACTCCGCTTCCGGCTTGGCGCTCTCCCCTACTCTTTGGCAATCTTGCCGCCCCACGAAAGGATCTTCGCCTTCGTGCCGGCGGCCTCCGCTTCCGGGATGTCGCCATTCCGATTGTAAAAAAGTGAGAGGCTGGTCCAGCCGATCTGGTCGTTAGGGCGCAGCTCAGTCGCGCGCAGGCCGGCAGTGATGGCCTCCGGAAAGCGACCCACTTTCATGAGGGCCATGCCGAGAGCATGCCAACCGTCGAAGAAGGTCGGCTCGACCTCTACACAACGCCGGTATTTCTCGATCGCGCTCTCAAGTTCGCCGATCGCGAGATCGCCGTTCGCGTCGTCAAAAATGTCGTCCACGTTTTCCATCCGCTGGATGGGTTGGAGTCCGCTAGCCTTGCTCCACTGGCGCGGCCGCAGGTTCGACTGTTGCTGGCACGCCTGCCTCTCGGCGCCGCTCGCGCAGCCACTCGTAGAAGGCGATCTCTTTCTTCCCGCCCGCCATCCGGGTAGTAAATTCAGCCCGGGTCTTCTCGTAGTTCGCGGGATCGGGTTGGTCGCGTTTTTCCAAGACCACCACCGCCCCGCCGGTTGGTGTCGGGATGAAGTTAGAGACTTCGCCCGCTTTCAGCTCGCCGGCTGCACTCTTGATTGACTGCAAATCAGGCGCAACGGGCACGGGCGGTTTGCCGGGCTCCGCCGCGGCCGGCGGCGTAGGAGGATCAGACAGCGCAAATGGCGGAATTTTTTCCATCGGCAGTCCGGTGGCTTGCAGGGCGGCATCCAACGGCTTGCCGGTTTTCATCGCCTCGCGCAAGCTCTGCGCGGCCTCTGCGCCCTTCGTGGCCACCAATTCTGAAACGCGGCGTTTTTTCAGCGTTTCCGCGATCTTCGGCTTCGCTTCCTCCAGCGAAAGCGGACGCGGCGGCTCCGTCCCCATCAGGTGCAGGACATAAAAACCATCGCCGACCTGAACAGCATCGCTATTCGGTTCCTCGGGTTTTAATTGAAACGCTGGCTCCATCAATTGCGGCTGGCCGCTCAGCTTCGGATCGGGCGTGCTCCGTGCGAACATCTCCGTCGTCACCAGCGGCAGCTGAAACTTCGCCGCCACTTGGTCAAATTGCGCTCCCTTCTCCAACAGCGCCTGGCTAAAATCGTTTGCGCGGTCGGCCAGCTTTTGCAGGACGGCAACCCGCTCTTTGCCCGAGAGTTTTTTCTGTTCTTCATCCAGCGCGAAAGAAACGAAACCGATCTTGCGTTTCTCCTCACTCAACAAGGTCGCCTTTTGCGCCTCATAATATTTCGCGATCTCTTCCTCGGAAATCTGCACACCCTTTTCAATCTCCTCAGATTTCACCCGCACCACCGCCAGGCTCAATTTTCCGTAAGCGCGCTCGTAATTTTCCTTCAACTCCCCTTCCGGCACCGTCGCCCCGGCGCTGACCAGGTTCTTCAGCTTCTCCAGGATCAATTGGTCGGAAGCCAGCTCCTCGATCTGCGCCTCGCCAAACCCCATCGACGGCAGAACGTTCTGCGTAAACTGATTGTATTTATTGATGTCGAAGCCCTTTTCGCCTTGGAAGACCATGAACTTCTTCACCGCTGGCGCGATCTCACTCGCCGCCGGGACAATGCCCAGCCGCTCCGCTTCGCGATGGAGAATCAGATGATTCCAGACAAAATCCGTCTGCGCCGCGTTCTCGGTTTGCGCACCCGCGATCATTCCTTGCAGGAACGTGTACATCCCCAAGTCACGCGCGAGATTGAAAAGACGAAGGCCGCGCTGGAAATCAATGCGGGTGACCGTCCGGCCGTGGAATTGGCCGAACTCATCTTTCTGGATCTTTCCAAGATCCGATTTGCTGAAGTAAAAAACGAACGGGATGCAAAGAAGTCCGATGATGATCCAGAGTCCTTTTTGATTTTTGCGAAGAATATTGATCATGAAAACAGCGCGCCGGGGAGTGGCCGGGACGCAGGTGCGGAAGTTACGCAGCGAGATTGAACCACGCCAATCTCTTTTTCGCGCCCGCGCTTATTCCCGATGTCACTGGCTGATTGCCAAACGAGATCTAGACGCCGCGCGCCGTCTGCAATCAATCGCCATCCGCGAAGCAGGCGTTCTCCAATGTTTCGATATTGCACTACTCTCCAAACCTGCCCCTCCCTCGGTATCGTTGACTGCCGAGTCTCATCGGTGTCGAAGACTTCCACGACCCTGCATTCCTTTTTTTTCCGGAATCCATACTGTAACGGCGAGTCCGTTTTTCCACCCATCTGGCATCAGGCCCAACTGATCCGAAAGCAAAAATTGACCGTTGGGCGACCAAAGCACCGCCACAACGCTCCGCGAATCAAACATTTCTGAGTCGGGGAGTGAAATGATGCCGTACAGTCGTGTCCCACGTCCCAGCACTTGAAGCTCTCCGGCACCACCGTCGGTCGCCCGGGCGGCGCTCCCGGCGCCGGCTCTGGCGCTGACGGGGCCTTCACCGACGGCAAATAAATCAGATGCGTCGTCGGGTCGATCGTCATCGTCCGCGCGCCCTTCTCGGTCTCCAGCGTTTGCACCAACGTGCGCTTATCCGGCGCATCCTCATACGCGATCGTCGTCCTCCCTCTCCCCGAAGGAGCGAAAACCAAACCCGAAGCCGGATCGAATTCACATCCGTCCGAGTCCTCCGCGATCGCACCGGCCCGACGGACGGCCCGACGCGATCGAGGATCCGGCTTTTGCGATCTGGGACGCGTCTGTCGCGCTCGAGGAGCGGGCGAACCTACGCGAGGAAAGAGCGAGGGCGGCGCGGGTGTTAGCGCTTCTGGTCGCCGCGGTCGCCCTGGCCGGAGGGGACGACGGTCTTGGCTTTCCGCCGGCGATCCTGGCTGAGGGAGCGGCCGACGTCGTCGCTCTCTTTGAATTGGCCTTCGGCGTTGCGGCGGACGTAGCGTTTATCGCTGCCGGTATCGATGAGTTCGCGTTTGCTGCTGACTTTTTTAGCGGCGGTTTTCTTGGGCATGGTGATGGCAGTGGAAGCGGATGGTTTAGGAAAGCGATTTTCTCGACCCGCCAACCGGGCGGGGCGAGGACGTGCATATGATGCCGGCGGATGGCGGTGAGATCGGTGCGGGAAACGTGCTCGCCGCAGGCGGGGCAGCGATAAAATCCCGATGGAAGCGGGGGCGCGTCTTCGGTCGCAGCGGG
Source organism: uncultured Verrucomicrobiae bacterium (assembly GCA_963762685.1). GTDB lineage: Bacteria > Verrucomicrobiota > Verrucomicrobiia > Chthoniobacterales > UBA10450 > JACCTI01. Next base: position 10,553 of record CAVXLV010000015.1, read on the forward strand.
AATGAGGGCGGGAGCGTGGGGAGCGGGGCGGTGGGGGCGGATTTTCCTTTCATGACGCTTCGGGCGCGAGGTCGCCGGGGGTGGGCCCTGCCGGAGGGGGCGAAGGGGGATGGAGGAGGGTGAGATATTGACGATCGAAGTCGGCCAGGGCGGCGGGGAGGGTATTCCCGAGACCGACGATGCCGCTCTGCAAGTCGGAGCCCAAGAGCGCCATCCAGACTGCGCCGCGCTGGCTAATCTGGGGTCGGCGGACTGCGGCGGGGCTGCCGGGGTGGGCCTCGCAGTACCTGGTGAATTCGATTTCAGCGGCAAAGGCCGCGGTGTGCTCTCGGGTGTGGTGAACTTGGCGCATCATTTTCCTTCCTTAAAAGGGAAATCGCACTCCGCCGCAGCCTTGGCGGTGGCTGCGTGTCCAACGGGGCAAAGTTAGGAATTTCTCCTAGGCGTCCATCAGGCGCTCGGCCCGACAACCGCGCACCCAGTAAGACCCGTTTCTTTCATGCTATGAAACTCGAAACTTTACAGGACCTCTACCTTCATGAATTGCAGGATTTGCTGAGCGCGGAGAAGCAGCTGACGAAGGCCCTGCCGAAAATGGCCCAAGCGGCGGCAAATCAGGAATTAGCCGACGGCTTTACGGAGCACCTGGAAGAAACCAAGGAGCATGTGGCGCGACTGGAGCGGATCCTCGAGACGCATGGGAAGAAGCCCGGCCGGACCAAATGCAAAGGGATGGAGGGCTTAATCGAGGAAGGCCAGGAGATGATCGAGATGGAGGGCGAAGACGAAGTGCGGGACGCCGGGTTAATCTCGTCCGCGCAACGGGTGGAGCATTACGAGATGGCGGGCTACGGCTGCGCGAAGACGTTCGCCGAGCTGCTGGGCGACGAGGAGGGGGCGGCGGCGCTGCAACAGACCTTGGCGGGGAAGAGGCGACGGATGAAAAGCTGACGAGCTGGCGCGGACCACGATCAGCGCGGAGGCGACCGCCGCCACAGTTTAAGGGGATAGAGCCGACGGGCAGGGCGTTTCTTTCATGTGGGAGACTGCTCTGTCCCGTCGGGCTCGAAGCGTTCGGGCGCGGGCGTTGGAAATTTTTCCCATGAACGACGGGACGGAATCGGAGGCCGCCGCGGAAGGATATTTCCGGGCTCATCCGAGCAGCTGCGCCGCGCGAGTGCGCCCGCGGGTGGCGCGGGCCGGTGCGGGGTGGGCTGTCTTCCACGGGGCCGAAATTCCCGGAGGGGTGGCGATGGGGTGGACCTTGCCCGAGGCGTTGGCGCGCTGGGAAGCGAACTACCAGCAAGCGACGCGGTCGCAGCAGTAAGAGACAGCGCCGTGGCCAGAGCGGCGCGCGACCGGGCCGAGGCTGACGGCGGCGACAGCGGTCCTAGCGTTTACTCGCGAGCTGGCCGCGGAGTTTTACATCCAGCCTTTGGTTCACCTTCGCGGCCCAGGCGTTGGAGGATTCGCTGTTGTAATGGATGCCGTCGCCGCCGGTTTTGCCGGGGATGTATTTCGTTAACTCGCGGGAGTCGATGACTTCGAATTTTTCTCGCGCGGCGGCGGCCTGGATGAGGCGGTGGATGCGTCCCTGGGTGCGGCGGAAGGCGGAGGAATCGGGCGGCGCGATCCAGATGATCTGGCGGACGGAGGGGCCGCGGGCGGCGGCGATGAAGCGGTGGAGGAAGGAGTTGATCTTCTCGTCGGTGAGGTTGCGATCCATCCAGTTGGTTCCCTGTTGCACGACCACGACGGTGGGCTTGTAACGGTGGACGAGGGTCTCGATCTTCGGCGTGAGAGTGGGACGCGGGGCGCGGCCGTTGACGAAGTCGTGGTAGATGGGCGCGCGGTCGGGGATGGCTTCGCGGTAGCCGCATTTGGTGAAGAAGCCGGGCTCGTCGCGCAGCCAATTCTCCGGGGAGGAACCGCAGGAAGCGAAAGCGGCGACGTTATCCGGGCGGAAGCGAATGGCGAGATGGCGCTGCACGGATTCGCCGAAGGCGCCGACGGAGAGCGAGTCGCCAATCATGAGGATGCGCGGCGGGATGGCGGACGCCGCCGGGCGCGGGCGCGCTTTTGCGGAGAGCGGGCGGTTCCGTTGGTCACAAGAATGAAGCAGCCGAGGCAGAGGGCCACGGCGAGAAAAGTGAGTGCGCCGCGTGTCATTGGGTTCGGCTTTCCGGGTGTCGTTTTTCGTCCTCCAGGCGGATGTACGGTTGCAGGTTGATCTGGCCCGATTCGTCTCTGGCTTTCGCGGTATCCCACAGGGTGCCCTCCATGGGATCAAGCCGCAATTTGTAGCGTTTGCCAATGCGATACTTCAGCTTCTGCGGTTTCGTGCCGATGTGCGCAGGATGCATGACGAGGATTTGTTTCTCTTCGTAGTGACCTTTCAGCACTTTTTCGACCTCGTAAACGTAGGCGACGAGGGATTCCTGATATGGAAGCAGCTCGCGCAGCGGCATGGGGTTCGATTTGAAAACCAGACGCGCGCGGACCTGCAACGGCCCGGCTTCCGGCGCGGGGCTGGGCGGCGCTTCCGCCACGGGCGCGGGCGTTTCGACGGGCTGGGCGCGAGCCGGAACGGGCGAGCCGACCGGTAAAGCGCGGGCGACCTGGATGGGCTCCACGGGCAAGGCGCGCGCTGGCGTGGCGTGAGCCGCGACGGGGAGTGGCAGCCGCGACCGGCTCCGAACCGCGCTGGGACAAGGGCGGGAACGAGGCGATCGGTTGCGCAGCCAAATCCTGCTGGATGATCTCGTAAACTTTATCCGCCCACTCATCCATCTGCGCGCCGAGGAAGTGCTCCTTATCCGGCTCCATGTGCTGGTAGGGATAGGAAACGAGCGCGCGGCTATCGATGACCTTCATTTCCGGCAGGAGTTTGTCGCGCGCCTGCGCGAGGACGAAATCCTGCACTTCCATCGCCACCCGGCCGGAGGTGGGCGGGTTGACCCAGTAGATTTTGCGCAAGTCGACCGCCCGCCGCGATCGCCTCCTTCTTGAAGGGAATGAGATATTTTTCCAACGCGGCGGCGTGTTTCGTGGGATGCACCGTCTTGGCATCGGGGAAGATGCCGAAGAGGTTGCTCCCGGTTTGCACGACGAGAATGTCGGGATGCACTGCTGCCATCACGTCATCCAGCTTCGGCACCAAATGCGCCTTCGGCACATGTCCGGCGCGCATGCCGTAAACGTCCTCCAGCACTTGCGGTGGACCATTCCCGCTCGATTCGATCGCCCAGAAACCGCACTGCGTTTTCACGCTGGTGTAGGGCTTCTCTTTCAACCAACTGAGCGGATTCGTGCCACAGGCCATGTAGGTAAAGGTGGCGTTGACCTGCGGGTTGTTGCGAAAGAGCTCGTCGAGATGTTTGCCGAAACCGCAGAGCGCGAGCGAATCGCCCAGGATGAGCACGTTCATGCGGCCGGCGGGCGCCGGCGGCACCGCGGGCACGGGATGCGGACTCACGCCTACCGCCCGCGCGCCCAGGGCCAAGCCTGCGCAGGCAAGCAAGCCAGCCAGCGCGATGCGCAATGCGTTCGTTAGGCTGGGAGATCGCGGGAAGACGCATGCGGGTCGACTAGCGCGCGATCGGCTGCACGACCCAGCCTTGATCCGCTTCGGTAAATTCTCGCGCCGCAAAACACCAGACGACGATCTTTTTCTTCGCGAGAAATTGAGGATCGCTCCGGCTGCGGCGGTAAAGGCTGATGCGAACCGGCGTGGCGCCGGAGCCGCGCGTGCCGATGAGGTCCGGTGCGAAACCGAGTTCCGCGGTCAATTGATCGAGCAGGCCCGCGCGCTCCGCCAGGAAGTCGTGGAAGACGAGCGTGTGGCTGTCGCCTAACAAGAGGACCGGGCTGTTCGGATCCGGCTGCACGTTGGCTGCGACCTGGCGGACGGCGATGGTCTCCGGGCTGATCTTTTTCCCTTGGCCCACGAGCGCCGCGAGGTCGCCGGTGATGCTGACTTCTTTCCACGCGCGGGCGAATTCCTGACCGGCGGGAAGGCTGGGCATTTTCGTGCGGATTTGCTGCGCGATGGCTTCGCCGGCGAGGGCGCAGCCGATGCCAGACCAGTGGCTGTCGGTGCGGCAATAGGCCAGCCCGCGTGGGCTCTCGCGATTCCGCACCAGCACCTCGGTGAGATCGAGCACATCGATCCCGCGCTCCCGCAGGACGCCATAGAATTCCTGCAGCGCCGGCGCGGAATCTTGCGGGGTGACAGACGCGTCGAGACCAAGTTTCTCCGGATAAATCGCGGCCTTCGGCGGCACGGGCACGAGGATTAAATCGATCCCGCGCTCGCGCAGTTGCCGATGGAAATCCAGAATCGCGGCCAGCGGATCGGCGGCCTCCGGTTTGCGCGCCCGGCTGGTCTGCGCGGCCTGCGCTCCCCAGAACGGACCCTGCGCGAGGAAACGCAATTCGTTGGTCAGAAAAAGCCAGTCGCCTGTGCCGGTGGCCACCGCGGCATTGTTCTTCTCCAGGGCCGAAACTTTCCCGGCCAGCGCCTGCGCAAAAGCAGAGGCCGGCGCGGGCTGCGGATCAGCCAACGCGTGCGCGGAACAGAGGAGGAAAGAAAGGAGAGCGACGACTCGCATTGGAAGTGGGAAAGGGAGACCGGAACGGAGTTTTGAGCAAATAGCGCGTTCTTTTTGCCTTTTTAGCTTTATGCGCGCGCCCACCTCCGCACCTTTGCAGCGCGTGGTCTTTAGTTCGCACATTTTCATTTTTTATTTCCTGCCGCTCGCGCTCCTCGGCTACTACGCGCTGGCGGGCGCGCCGCAGCGTTGGCGAAACTTTTGGCTCATCATCACGGGTTACATTTTCTACGGCTGGGCGGAGCCGCGCTTCATGCTGCTCATGTTCGCGACCACGTCGATCGACTGGTTGATGAGCCTGGTGATCGCGCACGATTCGTGGCGGTTCTGGGAGTTCCGCGGGAAGGAGGTGCGGGAGTTGCCGCGTCGCGCCCCGCGCTCACGCACCCAATACATTGCGATCACGGCCTCGGTGGTTTCGAACCTGGCCGTCCTCGGGTTCTTCAAATATTTCAACTTCGGCGTCGATAGCTACAACGCGGCGGTCGCAGCGGCGGGCTTCGAGCACGCGCAATGGGACACCTTTTTCCGTGTCGTCCTGCCGCTTGGGATCAGCTTCTACACTTTCCAGGCGCTCAGTTACACCATCGATGTCTATCGCGGCGAAGCGGAGGCGATGGCGAACTTCGTCGATTTTTCCTGCTTCGTTTCCATGTTTCCGCATTTGGTGGCGGGGCCGATTCTGAAGTTCTCTTTTCTGGCGGAGCAACTGAAACACCGCACGCTCACGCGGGATAAATTTGCCCGCGGCGTTGCGTTTTTCATGCTCGGACTGGCGAAGAAAATTCTGCTCGCGAACCCGTGCGGAAAAATAGCCGACACCGCTTTCGATGCCGGCTCGGTCGGGACGCTGGACGCGTGGTTTGGGTCGGTCGCTTATTCCTTCCAGATCTATTTCGATTTTAGCGGTTACTCCGATATGGCGATCGGCCTCGGGCTGATGCTCGGCTTTGTTTTCGCGAAGAATTTCGACTCACCCTATCAAGCGGAATCGATCACCGATTTCTGGCGGCGCTGGCACATCTCGCTCTCGACCTGGCTGCGCGAATATCTCTACATTCCGCTGGGCGGTAATCGCGGGAAGCTCTCTCGCACTTACGCCAATCTCACGATCACGATGTTGCTCGGCGGTCTTTGGCACGGAGCTTCGTGGAACTTCGTGATCTGGGGCGCGATGCACGGTGGGATGCTGGCATTTGAGCGCAGCCAGGGTCGGGAAGGTTTCTATCACAGCCTGCCGAGGGCGCTGCGGATTGCGATCACGTTTACGATCGTGCTCCTCGGCTGGGTCTTCTTCCGGGCGGCGGATTTGCCACGCGCGGTCGCCTATTTAGGCAGCATGTTCGGATTGCACGGAACGCAGCCGACCGCGGGCCTGCTCAGCGGCATTATCTATCAGCCGTATTATCTCATCTCCATCGCGCTGGCGGCGATTGTGGTCTGGGCCGGGCGACAGACTTGGGATTGGACGCAGCAACTCACGATGCCGAAGGCCGTTGTCTGCTGCGGACTCGGCTGGGTCGCGTTGATCGTGCTCGCGACGCAGGAATACAACCCGTTCATCTATTTCATCTTCTAGAATGCCGAAGCGCATCATCAAAGCTCTGGTCGGAACGTTGCAGAAACCGTGGAAGCCACGGTTGTCGCTGCCGAGTTACGACGAGCCGACGCCGGAGACGAGCCGGCGGCTTTCCCGCGAAGAAGAGGCGGAACTGGCGCTCACGCGGACCGCGTTTACCCCCGGAACGGCGATGCTGCTGATCGTGCTATTTCTGGTCACGATCGCGAGCGTCCCTCTCGTGCAGTTGGCAGCAAACATCCACGCGGGCCATCGCCTGCCGACCGCGGAAATCTTCGGCACTCTGCCCGCGGCAAAACAATTTCGCAGTCTGCGCAGCCTGCACGACGTCTGGAATTTACTCCCACGCGCCGAGGCCTTGAAAAGTGCGGAGAAGGCGATGGAAAACGACTCCGTGGTCTCGCAATGGTTGCTGCCGCCGGTGCAATCACTCCTGGTGGGGCAGCTCCGCGCCGGCAATGAGCAGGTCTATCTCGGGCGCGAGGGCTGGCTCTTCTATCGCCCGGATGTCGACTACCTGACCGAGCCCGGATTCCTGAAACCGACGCGACTGAAGCAACGCCGCCACGCCGCCCGCGTGCAGCCCGATCCGGTGCAAGCGATCGTGCAGTTTCGCGAGCAACTGGCCGCGCGCGGGATCGAGCTGGTCCTCGTGCCCGTTCCTTCCAAGGCGGCTTTGGAAGGGGACAAACTCAGCGCGCGCGTTGCGCCGGACGCGCTGCTGGAGAACCAATCGTTAGGCGAATTTCGGCAGAAGCTGGCCGCCGCCGGCGTGCGTGTCTTCGATGCGACTGACGCTCTCGCTCGCCGGAAAAGGGAGAACCCGACTGCGCCGCTATTTCTGCGCACGGACACGCATTGGCGACCGGAAACGATGCAGTTCGTGGCGCAGCGTCTGGCCGCTTTCCTCGCCCTGCCAGCATCAACCGGAGGCGGCGCGGCTCAGGCTTCGCCGAAGGAAATTAGCGCGCGAGGCGACGTGGCGCGGATGTTAAAACTACCGGAGACGCAACAAAATTACCCGCCCGAGACGGTGACGATCGAGCAGGTCACATCAGGCGATGGTTTTTGGCGACCCAGCCGGGACGCGGACGTTTTGCTCTTAGGCGATAGCTTCACCAACATCTTCTCGCTCGAAGCCTTGGGCTGGGGCGAAGCCGCTGGATTCGCCGAACATCTGAGCGTGGCTCTGGGCGGGCGGCCGCTCGATTGCATCCTGCGCAATAGCGACGGGGCCTTCGCCACGCGCGAGATGTTGGCGAAGCAACTGGCGCGCGGTCGCGACCGCCTTGCGGGCAAAAAGCTGGTGCTTTGGGAATTCGCCGCGCGCGAGCTCGCTTTCGGTAATTGGAAGATGCTCGACCTGGAAGTGGGCCAGCCGGCGCCGGCGCGTTTTTATTCGCCATCGGCCGGCCAGGAGGCGGTCGTCACCGGGATGATCGAGGCCGTCTCGTCCGTCCCGCGCCCGGGGACCGTGCCGTATGCGGATCACATCATGGCGGTGCAATTAGCGGAAATGCAGATCGCTGGTTCGGCAGAAAAAGCGGATCTGCAGGCGATCGTTTATCTCGTCGAGCATGCGGGAAAACGTCTGGACGCGCGCGGCCCGGTTGCGGGTGGGAGATAAAGTGACGCTGCGACTGCGCGCGTGGTCGGATGTGGCCGCGCAATACGAGCAGACGAATCGCAGCGAGCTGGATGATCCGGAGTTGCAACTGGAAGAGCCGGTCTGGGGCGAATGGATCGAATAGCGATCTGACGCTCCCCTTGCCCGTGAGCGTGATCTCAATCCTACTCCTCGCACGGAGCAGGAAGGGGAAGAGGGACGGTTGCAAATCTTCTGCTTCCGTGTTCAATAACACCCCTTCGCGGCTCCGCTTCCCCTGAGCGATCACCGACCGCGGAGCATTTCTGATTTTTCTCATGCTCATCAATTTCCTTGCGCAGACCGCACCGCCCGCCGCCGGCCCGAATCCGCTCGCGTCCTTCGTGCCGATCATTCTCATTTTCGTGATCATGTATTTCCTGCTCTTCCGCCCGCAGATGAAGCGGCAGAAAGAAGCCGCGAAGCTGGTCGCGGCGCTCAAGACCGGCGATCGCGTCGTGACCGCTTCCGGCATTCACGGACTGATCTCGAACGTAAAAGATCGCACCGTGATTTTGAAAATAGCCGACAACGTAAAGATCGAGATCGAACGATCCGCCGTGGCCACCATCCTCGCGGGCGACGACGCGAAGTAAGTCCGGCGACCCATGTTTCGTCCAAACAGCAATCAGAAATCCGAACTCCGCAACTAAATGTCCCCCGCCATCACTTTCTCCATTGGCCTGCTTTTGCTCGTCCTCTTCGGCTGGTATTTCGCCACCGATTACGGCATGCGGAAGCGGCTCCTCGCGACCACCCTCATGGTGCTGCTGGTCGTCTTCAGTATTTCCACGATTTATCCGCCCTGGGATATCAAGAACGCCGAAGGGAAAGTCGTTCATCAGGGTCGAATCGCGCTCGGTCTTGATCTGAAAGGGCGGCACGTCCTTCCTCATCCGTCTAGTCGGCGGGGATAAAGAGGTGGACTCGATCATGCTCGACCAGGCGGTCGAAGTGATCCGGAAGCGGGTGGATTACTACGGTGGCGGCGAGCCGCTCATCAGCCCGGTCGGTAACGATCGCATCATGGTGCAGATGCCCGGCTTGAGCACGGAGAAGATTCAAGATGTGCGCAGCCAGTTGGAACGCGTGGCGCGGCTCGAATTCCGCCTCGTTTATCCGGATAACGGGCAGAAATTGGCGAGCGATCGACGGCGGCACGGATGTGATCCCGCCGGAGTATCGAATCGAATCCTACAAGCTGCACGCCGAGCCCGGGGAAAAGGCGGCAAGAAGAGCGGCTGCTGGTCAAGAAGCGCGCCGATCTCGGCGGCGAGCACGTTACCAGTTCCCACGCCTATTTCGGAAACCAGGGCTGGGGCGTAAACCTGAATTTCGACCCGAAGGGGCGAAGCAATTCGGCAACATTACGGAGAAGTTCAAAGGCTACCGTTTCGCCATCGTCCTCGATGGCGCCGTCATTTCGGCGCCCGTCATTCGCGACGCGATCTACGGCGGCAGCGCGGAGATCACCGGCAATTTCGGCGAACAAGAGGCTCGCTCTCTCGCCAGCGCGCTCGAAAATCCGCTCGAAACCCCGGTCCGGATCGAGGAGCAACGCAGCGTCTCCCCCACCCTCGGCGCGGACTCCATTCGCACCAGCGTCTTCGCCGGTTTGCTCGGCCTCGCGCTCACGCTGGCCTTCATGGTCATCTACTACCGACTCGCGGGTTTCATCGCGAACCTGGCGTTGGTCGTGAACGTCATTCTGCTGCTCGGCGCTCTCACGATGTTTAACTTCGTGCTCACGCTGCCGGGTATCGCCGGCATCATTTTGACCATCGGTATGGCAGTGGACGCGAACGTCCTCATTTACGAACGCCTGCGCGAAGAGCTCGCGCTCGGCAAATCGCTCAAGGTCGCCATCGGAGCTGCTTACGAGAAAGCTTTCAGCTCCATCTTCGACGCCAACGTTACCACCCTGATCACGGCGTTAATCCTGGTCTGGAAAGCCACCGGCCCGGTGAAGGGTTTCGCGATTTCCCTCTCCACTCGGCATTCTCGCTTCCATGTTCACGGCGCTGATCGTGAGCCGGAATTGCTTCAGCTGGGTGGTCGATAACGAGCGCGTGAAGAAAATTCGGATGATGCACATCATCTCGTCGCACAATTTCGATTTCCTCGGCAAAGGGCTCCTCGCGGTCATCCTGTTCGGCGTCTTGCTGATTACGGCGGGCATGGTCGCGTTCGGCGATTCGGGGTGAAAAAATGTTCGGCGTCGATTTCCGCGGCGGCGATTTGCTCACACTCAGCACGTCCCAACCGGTTGCGCATCAAGGCAGTGCGTGACGCGCTCAAGCCGCTAAAAATGGACGACGCGCCCATCCAGCAATCGCGGCAGGGCAATCTGAACTTTATCTCGGTGCGCGGCCCCTATAACTCCAGTGAACAAATCGAGCAGCAGATCACGCAGACGATGCCCAAGCGCTGGATTTAAGGTGGAGCAATCCGAACGCGTCGGCGCTTTGGTCGGCAGCGAGTTGGCGCGCAACGCAGCGATCGCGCTCGGGTCTGGGCGTGCTCGGCATTCTGATTTACGTCGCCTTCCGTTTCGAACTCTCTTTCGCCGTCGGCGCCGTGGTCGCACTCTTGCACGACGCCTTGATCACGCTCGGCATCTTCGCCCTCCTGGGCAAAGAGCTCTCGCTCACCATGGTGGCGGCCATCTTAACCATTCTGGGTTATTCCATTAACGACACCATCGTCGTCTTCGATCGCGTTCGTGAAGGTCTGGCCAGCGGTCAAAAGGGCAGCATCCAGCAGATCATGAATACCAGCCTCAATCAGACGCTCAGCCGCACGATCCTGACCAGCGGCGTCACTTTGATTCCGCTGGTTTGCCTCTATTTCCTCGGCGGCTCCGTCCTGCACGACTTCTCGCTCGCGATCATCATCGGCATCGTTTTCGGAACCTATTCTTCCATTTTCATCGCCTCGCCGATCGTGCTCTGGTGGTTGAGGGCCCGGGGCGGCAGCACCAGTTCGCTGCGCAAAGAAGTGACGCAGAAAAACAGCCTCTGCCTCCCACTGCGGCGACCCGGTAAAAGGAAAGTTATTCACAACAGTTGACGCCCATCCGACCGGCGCGTAAGATCGCCTCGCCCGCCGTGCGGGGGACCCCCAGTCTTTGAACTTAGGAGACCAATAAAATGCCTGAAGTAATCGTTCGCAAAGGAGAGCCGGTAGACCGCGCTCTCAAGCGCTTGAAGAACAAGTTGGATGCCGAGGGCATTCTGGAAGAAGTGCGCCGTCTGCGCGCCTTTGAGACGCCCACGCAAAAGACGCGGCGCAAGGCGAAAGCCAACGCCAAGCGCGGGCGGACGAAATTCCGCTTTAATCCTTCGTAGGAAGCGGCTTAGCCCTTACTTCACGGTTGGTTACATCGCCCCGGTTTGCCGGGGCGTTTCTGTTTCATCGCGGCTTCACTCGCAGTCGCAGACCACCCGGAAGCCCAGGTCGTTGCACAAATAATTGGGCACGTTCGAGTTTCGTGTCGTCGCCCGCAGACTGTTGAAGCGCGATTTCCAACTGCCGCCCCGATAAACCCGTTTCGCACCCGCCGCTGGTCCGCGGGGATTGATCTTCGGCGTGCCGCGGTAGGGCTCCAGGAAATCGTGGCACCACTCCCAGACGTTTCCCGCCATATCTTCGATCCCGAAAGGGCTGCGCCCGATGGGAAAAGCGCCCACCGGCGAGCTTTCCGCATAGCCATCATTGATCTCGCGATCGCTCCAGGCGAAAACGGTGTTTTTATCGGCAAAATTCGCCAAATCTCCTCGCCGATCGTAATTGCCCCACGGATATTTCCGACCGTCCGTCCCGCGCGCGGCATATTCCCATTCCGCCTCCGTGGGCAGCCGGTATTTCCGCCGCTCGCGCGCCGCTCAGCCACGCGCAAAATTTGATCGCCTCCAGACTGCTCACATAGACAACCGGATGCAGTTATCACCGGCGCCGGGCGCGCGCTTGCGGGCATGGGTCGGGTCGAACATCTCGTATTCCGCGTTCGTGATCGGAAAACGAGACATGAAGAACCGGCTCAACGTCACCTTCGTGATCGGACGCTCATTCGGGCCGGCATCGAAAGCTTCGCTGCCCATGGCAAATTCGCCCGGTAGGGACGCAGATCATCTGTTCCGCCCACAGAATTGCGAAAAATCGGGAAGGACGCTTCGGTCCAGAAAACTGCTCCGCCGGACGCTTCGATCTCCTCCGCCTCGACGGGCGCGGACTCCGCCGCGGGTGCGGGTGCGGGCGGTGCGGGCCGGCCCACCTCCGCCGACGGCTGCGCTGGCTGCGACGGGAGCGGCGCCGCATTCATCGCGGCCTGGTCTGCTTCGTCCAGATATTGGTCGACAATGTCCTCCGCCGTCGCCCGGATCGAGGCCGAGATTCTCCGCCATGTTGACGAAAGCATCGCGCGTGTCGTCACTCATCCCTTCGCTATCGAGATTGCTCAGGCGCAGCATGCGCATGAACTCCTCTTCGGGCGGAAGCGATTGTCGCCGGACGCGCGGAGCTCTCGGCGGCCGCACGACGGGAGCCGGCGACGTCCGCTGGCGCACGTCCGGTGCGCGCCGCTGTCGCGCAATTCGGCATCGATGTAGCCGAGCATCTGCTCGTCCGTGAGTTGATGTTCGCGGCCGAAACGCAGAAGATTTTTCTCTTCGTCCGCGCGTGAGCTGGCCATCGGCGATCGCGAAAGTCAGGTATTTATGAAACTCCGCGACCGCCTCTTCCTGTGCCTGCGCGGCCAGTTCATCGTCCATCGACGCGCCGGCGCTCGGGATCGAGCAATTCCACCCGCGCCTCGGTCAGGTAACGCGAGGATTCATCCAGCCCCGGACGCAGCAGCTGCGTGAGCGGATTACTCGGCTGATTCTTTAGCGGCAGCTTTTTTTGCCACCAACGCAGCAGCTCGCGGCAATGCTCCTCGATGATGGCGTCGCGTCGGCTTCTCCTGCGGATTAAGGCAAAGCCGCTCGTAGAAGATTGGCGGATTTATACTGCTTCCAGCCGTTCCACTTTTTCGGATCGTCCGGAAGTGGGAGAGGAAAATCCACCTTCACCTCGAGCATCGTCAGGCCACCGTGAGAGAATCGAGGCGAGCGGTGGCCGCGGCGATTTCATGCGGTTTGAGGCCCGTATTTCGTTCGATGGAAATTTTCGTCTGGTTGCCGGCGGCGTGCACCGCCACTTCGAGCACTTGGTTGGCGTTATATTCGTAGACCAGCTCCACCGGCGAACCCTTCGGCAGAAATGGCGGCAGTTCCACATCGCAGGTGCCCAGCGGCGTGCATTCCGCCGGGAGCGAACTTTCGCCTTCCACGATTCGCACCACCGCGCGCGGCATGTTCGCACTCGCGGTTCCGAAGAAATTCTTCGAGAGCGCAGGGATCGCGCTCATCTTGTGAATCATCGGGAACACGTATTCTTCCAGGTGCCCCTCATCCCAGAGCACCACGCCGAGCGTATGCGAGGTGATATTGGTCACCTGCATCAGACCGCCTTCGCGGGAGGAAAATTGCTGCCGCGTGTCTTCCGGCAGCATCTGTTCGCCGGTGGTAGTCTTCTTCTTCCAGCATGACCAGGATCGCCTGAATCGCGGCCCCGATCGCGACCGCTTCGTCCGGATTCACCGTGTCGTCCAACGGCGCGGGCGAAAACTTGGCCACCATCTCTCGCACCATCGGCATGCGCGTCATGCCGCCCACGAGCAGGATTTTGTCGATCGCCCGACCAATCCAGCTTCGCTTCCTGCATCACGATCTCGCAGATCGTTTTGCAACTCTCCACCAGATGCCGCGTCTTCTGCTCGAAGATTTCGCGCGTGATCTCCACCTTCACGCTCCGGCCGTTGTAATTGTGCACAATGGACGTGCGCGGCCGGCTCGTAAGTTGCATCTTCGCGGCGAGCGCGCGGCTCTGCAGTTCCTGGTAGCTTTGCAGATCCAGCAGCGGATTTTCGCCGTGCTCGCGGTCGAACTCTTCCGCGACAAAATTAACCAGCACATCGTCCCAATCTTTGCCGCCCAGACGATGATCGCCATTCGTCGCCAGCATCGTGAGTTTGTGGCCCTCGATCCGCATGATCGTGACGTCGAACGTTCCGCCGCCCAGATCGAAGACGAACACCGTCTGGTCCTGATCCAGTTTATCCAGTCCATAGGCCACCGCGGCCGCGGTCGGCTCGTTGATGATTTGCAGGACGTTCAATCCCGCCAGCGTCCCGGCCGTGATGGTGGCCGTTCGTTCCGCATCGCTGAAATATGCTGGCACCGTGATCACCGCATCGGTCACCGGTTCCTTGAGAAATTTCTCCGCGTCGTTCTTCAGCTTTTTCAAAATCAACGCCGCCAGTTCTTCCGCCGAGTAAACTTTGCCGTCGAACTCGCGGCTGAATTGCGACTTCGGTTTGCCCATCTCGCGTTTCACGAAATCCGCGATCCGCTCCGGCTCCGCCACCGAACTGTGCTTCGCCAGCGTGCCGACGATGGCGCTGCCCCCATCGAATAACACCACCGACGGCGTGATGCGTTCGTTCTCGGCGTTGGGAATGATCTGCGGTTTCCCGTAGGCGTCGATGTGGCGCGACGGCGCTAAAGGTGGTTCCGAGATCGATGCCGATAGCTTTCCGTGTGCTCATGTGGGTGAAAAAGATAATCCAGCTTGTCCGAACCCCCTCTTATTGCAGTTTCCATGCCTCGCAGCTGGGGGAAATCAAGGAGGAAGCCGCGAGTAAGATTTTCGCTCCTCGAAGGAGTGAACTCAGCGAGATCAGCCGTCGCGCAATCGCCGATTACTCGAAGCGTTTCGCCACCACTTCTTCCGGCCGCAAAACCTGCCCGCGCCACGTAAAACCGCGCTTCAAGCGCTTCACAATCACACCGTCTTCCGCTGCGTCCTCGGTCGGCCTCGCAACTCGCCACTCGATGGATGGCCCGATCCACCTTGGCCGTCGCCGCGATTTCGTTCCACCTCCAGGCGATGCAGGATTTCCACCAAGGTGTGGATGGTGTTGTGCCAGATTTTCCTGCCACGGCAGTTGCCCCCGTCTTCGGCGGAGGAAGTCGGAACGCTCTCCGCGACGGCGCTCAGGTCATCGAACAAAACGATGAGATCGCGAATGATCGGTTTCTGCAAAGAATCGCGCAGGAAATCATCGCGATAGGATCGCAGCTCTTCGTGCAGGGAATTAAAGAGCCGCTGGTTCACGCTCTCGGTATTGCGGAGCGCGCGCAGATTTTCGTCCATCCGCTCCAATTGCGACGGGCTTATCGCCCTCTTTCACGGCCATGGCCGCGGCGATTTTTTCGAACCCGGCTTCCATCGCCTCTTCCAGACTCGCGATCCGCTGCTCCAGCACAGCCGAGTCGTTCTCGCCGTCTGGCACTGCCTCGTCGTCCTCTTTCGCAGGCGGCACACGCTTCTCGGCCTCGGCCACGAGCTTTTGCATCGACGAGGCGAACTCGTCCGGCAGAGAGATTTCAGCACTGGCCATGATCAGGGACTGCGTTCGTAAAATTTTCGGATGGCATCCACCAAGCCCGGGATGTCGTGCCGACGCGCTTCCACGTCCACCGTCAATCCCAGGTCGCGCGCTGTCTTCGAGGTCACCGGCCCGATGCTCGCCACCTGCATTTCGCTCGGCCACGGCAGACCCAGACGCCATAAAATTCTCCACCGTGGAGGAACTCGTGAACGTGATCAGATCCGCCCCTTCGTCGAGCAAACGACGGCGCGCTCCGTAGTCGTCGCGCGTTTCCGGAACAGTCTGGTAAGCAAATCCTTCGTCTACAATTCCTCCCATGGCAGAGAGTTCCTTCGGTAGCACGTCCCGCGCCTTTTCCGCCCGCGCGAGAAGAATCCGCAGATTTTCCACCCCGCCGATCTTCTTGAATTCCCGCACCACCGCCTCCGCCACGAACTCATCCGGCTGCAAATCCACCTGCAAATGAAAGTCCTTGATTCGCTGCGCCGTCGCCGGCCCGATCGCCGCGATCTTCGCGCCGCCCAGCTCGCGCGCGTCGTGGTAGAGCTTGTAGAAAAGATCGAAGAACGCGTCCACCCCGTTCGGACTCGTAAAGACGATCCAATCGTAAACGTGCGCATCCTGCACCAGCTCCGCGAACGCACGCAGATCGGTCGGCGGCTCGATCCGGATCGTCGGCAATTCGAAAACATCCGCGCCCAGCGCGCGCAGTTGCTCGCTCAACACGCCCGCCTGCGTTCGCGTCCGCGTCACCACGATCCGCTTGCCGGATAACGGCCGGCCTTCGAACCAATTCAGCTCCTTTCGCAGCGAAACCACTTCGCCAAAAACCGCCACCGCCGGCGCCGCGAATTTCGCTTCCTGCACCCGCTGCGCGATGTCTCCGAGCGTGCCGACCAACGTCTCCTGCCGCCCCGTCGTCGCCCAACGAATCAGCGCCACCGGCAACTCCGCCGGCCGTCCATTCGCCAACATCTCCGCGCTGATCGCTTCGATCCGCTCCACGCCCATCAGCATCACCTGCGTCCCGCCCAGTTTCGCCAGCGCCGCAAAATCGATCCCGCTTTCGCCCTTGCGTCGGATCTTCGTGGCCGGTGAAAAACGTCACGTGCGCATTGTTCCCGCGATGCGTGATCGGGATGCCCGCGTAAGCCGGGCCCGCGATCGCCGAGGTCACGCCCGGCACCACCTCAAACGCGATCTTCGCCGCGACCAACGCCTGCGCTTCCTCGCCGCCACGACCGAACACAAACGGATCGCCGCCCTTCAACCGCACCACGCGCTTTCCCGGCGCCCGCTTTCTCCACCAGCAGCGCGTTGATCTCCTCCTGCGACATCGTGTGCGCGCCCGCCTTCTTCCCCGCGAAGATGAACTCACATCCTTCCGGCGCCCACTTCAGCATCTCCGCATTGCAGAGATAATCGTAAACAATCACCTCCGCCGCTTCGATGCACGCCTTCGCCCGCAGCGTCACCAAGCCCAGATCGCCCGGGCCCGCGCCCACCAGAAAACATTTCCCCGTCGTTTTTTTGTTAGCCATTGATCAACTCCAAAAGTTTTGCTGCGAGTGCCAGCGGTTCGCTGCCCTCCACCATCGCGCTCCGCGGTTCTCCACCTGTCTCCGGAAACAACTCCGCCCGCATCGTCATCAATCCGTCCCGCACCATCGCGATCACGCCCACCGGCGTTCCGCAATCACCCTGCAGCAAACGCAAAAATTCCCGCTCCGCTCGCAGGCAATGCAACGTCTCCGCGTGATTGATCGCAAGCAGCGCGCGCTTCGCTTCCGCGTCCTCGGCCCGCGCTTGCAGCGCCACGATCCCCTGCCCGCCTGCCGGCAAAAATTGCTCCGTCGGCAAAATCGCGCCTGCAAGACGTGCCCCTCGAAATTCAACACCCCGCTCCCGCAATCGTAACCCAACCGCTCCAACCCCGCGCGCGCGAGCATGATTCCCGTCCCACTCGTTAGCCGACAGTTTTCGCAACCGCGTCGGCACATTCC
Source organism: uncultured Verrucomicrobiae bacterium (assembly GCA_963762685.1). Lineage (GTDB taxonomy): Bacteria > Verrucomicrobiota > Verrucomicrobiia > Chthoniobacterales > UBA10450 > JACCTI01. The sequence goes on from CAVXLV010000015.1 coordinate 27,882, forward strand.
CGCGCAGATCCACCACCTGCAGATCAGGTCGCAGCCGGCGCAGTTGATATTGCCGCCGCACACTTCCCGTCGCCACGATCGCGCCTTTCGGCAACGCCTCCAAGGCACCCTCGCTCTTGCTGATCAGACACATCTTCTATCGCCGCGCGCGGCAACGCCGCGCAGACCTCCAATCCCGCCGTCATCTCGCTCGGCAAATCTTTCGCGCTATGCACCGCCACATCGATCCGCCCATCCAAAAGCGCCTGCTCGATTTCCGCCGGTGAACATCCCCTTCCGTCCTTGCGGCAGCAGTCGCTCGTTAGGCGGCCGCGGCGTTCCCTCATCGCCGCTCGTGCGGATGATCTCGATCGCGATTTCCAGTTCCGGAAACGCCTGCCGCAGCGCCGTCTCCACCATCGAAGTCTGCGCCCGCGCCAGATCGCTCCCGCGCGTCCCGAGCACCATTCGCATCACGACTCCGACGCGCGCAGCGGATGACGCTTCCGGAATTTCCCGACCCTCGTGCCGCCTCCTCCGCGCGCGAGCTTCTCCTCGCGCCGCGCAGCCAATCGGCAAAATTCCCGCACATGCTGCCCGATGATTTCTTCCGCGGCCTGCACCTGCTGCCGGCGCTGCGCCAGCGATTGCGCGGCGATCGATTGCAAGGAATCGATGTCGTAAAGGAAGACGCCCTCCATCTCGTTCACATCCGGCGCGACATCGCGCGGCACCGCGATATCGATGATGAAAAGCGGGCGATCCCAGCGCACATGCAGAATCGGCGCCAGCGTTTCGCGCGTCAGCAACGGCTCGCTCGCCGCCGTCGATGAAATCAAAATATCGATCTCCCGGCATTGCTGAATCCCACTCCGACAAACGGCACCGCCCGTCCGCCCACTGCCGCCGCCAGTTGCTCCGCCCGCTCGCCGCAGCGATTCGAGACCCGCAGATCTTTCACGCCGCGCGAGGCCAGCGCGCGCGCCGTTTTCTCGCTCGTATCGCCCGCGCCCAGCACCAGCACCTTGCGCTGATCCAGTTCGCCAAAAATTTTGCCAGCCAATTCCACCGCCACCGAGCCCACCGAGACCGCGCCGCGCGTGATATCGGTGTGCGTGCGCACCTGTTTCGAAACCCGAAAAGCGCGCTGAAAAAGCCGGTGCAAATAAGGTCCCGCGCCGCCGTTTTCGCGCGCCGCGGCATACGCTTGTTTCGCCTGTCCGAGCACCTCCGTCTCGCCCACCACCATGGAATCGAGCCCGCTCGCCACCCGGAAAAGATGCTGCACGCACTCCTCGCCTTCGTGCCGGTAAAACGACGCCGTGTCCTCCACCTCGCTCGTCAATTCCGAGGCCGCCAGGCGGCGCGCGATCGTTTGCGTATCGATCGCGCCCTCCGCGACCGCGTAAACTTCCACGCGATTGCAGGTGGAAAGCAGCAACGCCTCACTGCAACCCGTCGCGCTGCGCAGGCCGGCTTCGAGTTCGCTCGTGCGCGCATAGCGCTCCCGCGTTTCCACGTTCGCGGTGTGATGGCTCAGGCCCGACGCAAAAAAGTTTCATGCGCTTCAGACCGGCCCCCGTTGCGCCACAAACGTGATGCCCCACAAGCACCGAGACCGCCGCCGTGAAAGCGAACACGCACAGCGCCGCCACCTGCCGCGGCGCCAGGCGAAACCAGCGCCGCCCCTGCAAAATCGCCCCGTAGAAAACCCACACCGCGATCGCGCACGCCATCTTCACCCGCGGCAACGGTTCGCCCGTGAAAAATCCGCTCACCAACCCCGCCGTATAGAGTCCAAACCCGAGCCACAAGCAGCCGCACGATCGCCGCATACAGATCGGTCAACGGCGGCAAATGATGGAAGACCGAATGCAACTGATGCGTCTTCAATTGCCGCTCTTGCAGCAGATACATCAGCCCCGCGATGCAGGCCAACGCGAACGCCCCATAAGCCACGATCGACATCGAAGCGTGGAACTCCAGCCACGGATTCACCTCCATCTTCGGCGGCCGCGGCCGATCGATCGGCGCCAGCAAAGCAAAGCTCTGGATGAGCAAAACCAGCGGCGCCGTGAAAGCCCCCATCAGCGACAAGCCGATAAGTCGGCCCCACCACCAGATAGATCAGCGCCACCGACCAACCCATGAAGATGAAAACCTCAAACAGATTCGTCAGCGGACAGCGCCCGAGTGCATTCCCCCGCACCGCCAGGAACGCCGTCTGCAAAACAAACCCCGCCACGATCGCGAGAAAATTCGACCGGCCCGGCCGGAAAGTATGCGTCCGCAAGAGCAGCGCCGTCCGCACGACCGCGAGCAGAAAGCAGAAAGTGGAAGCGATGAGAAGCAGCCGATCCATGACGCGCGCTCAGTGTAAAAGTGCGCCCTTCCCTTGGCAAACTCCGCCGCCCCGGAGTCAACACCCGCCGGCTCCGCCCCGGTCATATCTACCCCCCCCTAGCGCCGCCGGACTTCCGGCCCTTTGATCTCCGTCCACTTTCCATCCTTCTTTACCGCCAGAAAAGCCGAGCCGTAGTAATCATCCTGATCCCGCCCCGCCTCCGCCAGCACCGGGAAAGAAAGAGCCATCATCCCGTCCGCGATTTTGTAGATCACCAGATACTGATGCACCGCCAGGGCCGACATCTGGTAATCCATGTGGCCCACGTGCGAGATCGTAAAATGGCTCGCCAAGGCCAGCGCCATGTCATCATACGCACCGCCCAGCTCCGAGTGCGTCACCTGCCCACCGTGGAAACGTCCGCCGCTGAGATGTCCCCTCACCACCACATAGCCCTCCACCGGAGAAATCAGGAGCGACTTATAAAACTTCGGACTCACAATCCGCTTCAGCGTGTTCTCCGGGAACCCAGGCAGATCCCGCACCGTCCGTATAGGCCCCGCCTTAGCCGCCACGCCTTTTCCTGGCGCCACCTTTTTCACGGCAGTCTTGGCCGACGCAGCCTGCACCTTCTTTTCCGCCGGAGCCGCAAAAGCCCCACTGATCACTGCGAATAGAAGCGCGCTGGCTAATAAAGTCTTCATCCACGCTTTCTAAAGCTGATGCCGGGCACGCCGCACGCTCCAAAGGGTGGAGATGATCTTCGTAAATTACTTGGGACCGGGCTGGTGAGCACTTGGGATGCGGTTTCTCTGCGATCGTATTGATCGGCTCCTTCGTCGGAGGTCTTCTCGGGTGGCTGCTCATCATGCGGAAGAAGGTTCTTCAGTGCGTTCGGTGTGGAGCCGTTGTCGCGGCATCGTAGTGCGAATAGACCTAACTAAGCGAGAGGGCGTGTGATAACTGGGCCGCCAGAGCCTTCGGGTCGGGGTTGGGGTTGAGAGCGGGAGCGCGGATGGAGGTTTTGGGCGTTGTCGGGCCTTGGCGTTGGCCGGAACGCGAAATTGAGCTTGTCCAAACTCCAGGCGCATAGGTCTTCCCGGAATCGAAGCGGGCGACAAAGGCGCGCGCTTTCTCTACTAACTGAGCGTTTCGAGCAACTGCGGCACCCCGAGGAGGTTGCAGGCGCGCTTCAGGTTGTAGGCCAGGACGGTCAGGTGGACTTCGGTCGCGACTGCGCGTTTCCCGCGGCAGAGGAAGTGGTCGTAACCGAAGAGGGTTTGTGGCTGGGCGCGGGTGGACTCTTCACCACCGCCTGGTAGGAGCTAGGACTCGCGCCGCTCTCGCGTCGCGGGGTCGGGCTGCCAGACCAGGGGCGCGAGCCCGGTCAGATAGATGCGCGCGATCTTGATCGCCTCCACCGGTCTGTCGCGCAATCTCTGTCCCAATCTGCCGCGCTGGCTCCAATGATCTCGACCTGGCGCCCGAGCTCCGAGGCTGTTTCCGGGTGCGGACCAGTTGCTCGCGCTGCCGGTGCAGAACGCCGGGGCCCGCTCTTAATTGATCGTGACCACGGTCCCGACGGGAATCTCGGAGAAGAGCTTCGCCGCCACATCGGCGGGTAAGCGGATGCAGCCATGGGACGCGGGATAGTTCGGGACGTTGCCGGCGTGCATGCCAAAATCGAGGCAGTTCAAGCGCATGAAATAGGGCATGGCGACGTGGTAGAGGGTGGAGACGTGGTCTCTGTTCTTATCCGTGACGACATACTCGCCCGCGGGGGTGTCGAAGCCTTTCCGCCCGGTGGAAACTGAGGTCTGGAGAATGGAGACGCCGTCCTTGATGACGGATGCTTTCTGCGTGGCGAGAGAAATTTCCACGCGCAAGGCTTCGCGCGAGGGGCCGCGACCGAGCAGAATCTGCAACGCTGCGGTCTGTTTGGCGCGCGCGGCAAAATAGAGGGCGAGCATTTTGTAGCGCTTGGTCTGCCGGAAACGCTCGGCGCCGGCTTCGAGGAGGGCGCGCAGGTATTCGCTTTTTCCAGCGCCAGCGGCCAGCATGAGAACGGTCACACCTTCGTCCCCGCGCACGTAGCTGCGGAGAAACTCGGAGGGCAGGCGCTGCACAAATTCCTTCTCGCTTGGTTTAGGCAGGGTGGTGTTGGGATCGGCGCCGGCGGCGAGGAGCTGGCGGAAAGTTTCCGTGTCGTCGTCGATGATCGATTGCGCCAGCAAGGGAACGTTGGTGTTCTCGTCCGCGGTCGGCGGCAGGCGATGTTTACAAATGAGGATGCGGGCTAAATCCGAGTCCTTCGATTTTAAGGCTACGGCCAGGGCGTGACGCGTCTGCGGCGTCCATTCCAGGGCATCATTTAGCCGATACAGAACCGATTTGATTAAGCGGACCTCGCCGCTACCAAACGCCATCTCCAGCAAATCGCGCCCATCGGCGGTCGGTCTGTCCACCTCTGGAAGGTGCGGGAGGAGAAGATCGAACGCGTCCGCCTGCCCGGCGGCGATGGCATGGTGCGCGGCCGAAAATCCTTCGGCATCGGTCGCCTCCGGTGCATGCGAGCGGGAGAGCAGGGCCTGCAGCATTTCCACATTTCCCTGGATCGCAGCGATCATGAGCGGCGTCCGGCCAGCCTGATCGGCCGCGTCTACGTCTGCGCCCAGGGCCAGCAGGCGGTCGGCCGTGGCGCGATCGGACTTCGTCAGGGCCACGGCCAGCGGCGTGCGCCCTTCGGCATCGCGAGCGTTGACGTTCAGTCCTTGATTGAGAGCAAACTCCAACGAAGCCGGATTTCCCGCTGCGACTGCGCGCACGATCGCATCCGGCGCGACCTCGGTGCGCGCGTCACGCACCGGCGTCAAACCGGTGGGATGAAGAACCATTGCCCCTATTAAAGCGGTGCCGGTGAGCAGAGAGATTCGGGAGAATGGCATGAGCGACGGAGAGTGTGTGAACATTGCGGCCTGTCCGTCAAGAGGAACTGCGCCCCATGATCTGAAAAATTAGCGATGGCACGTGCTCGTTCAGACCGGCAGAAAAGCGCGCGCTGCTCGTGCGCCCGTTTTCGCGTTGCGCGGAAGTTTGACCATGTTAAAGGTCTTGTCCTGTTCCGCTGTTTCACGGCGAAACGTCCGGGCCTGTAGCTCAGTTGGTTAGAGCATGCGCTTGATAAGCGCAGGGTCACTGGTTCGAGCCCAGTCAGGCCCATTTCCCCGAGCGAGCGCGCTTGCTTGAGTGAATTTTTCGCGCGAGCAGCCAATAAATTCCAAGGCCGGCGAGCGCGCCGGCAGAGTCAATCATGACATCGATCGGCGAACCGGTGCGTGAGGAAACGAACGACTGGTGCCACTCGTCCAAGGCGGCGTTGACCGTGCACAAAAGCCAGATTGGGAAGGCGTGGCGGGTGGTTATTTCCTGGACCGCGTGGAGGAAAGCGCGAGCAAGGAGTCCGGCCAGAATCGCGTATTCCGTCACATGCGCTCCTTTACGCGCGAGGAGCTGTACCTGAGCGATCGTCGCCGGCGTCACATCTGGAATTAGCCAGCGCAAAAAGGGGCCAATAATGCGCGAGGTGTGCTCCGCCGACATCATATCCGTCGAGGCGAGGAAGATCACGCACAGCCAGATGATCAGGGGGAGCCAGTAGAGAACGAAATTGCGGAGATTTTGCGTGCACGGTGGGAGCGTGGATCTTCACCGCGCAACGGCGTATTGACAACGCGTATGAGGCCGCGCGCGTTGCAATCGGAGGGCGCATCCGCTATTGCAACGACCGATGTCACCGTCGCTCGCTCCTCTGACTTTCATCCCGCTATTCAAAGAGCGAATTTGGGGTGGTCGGCGGCTGGAAACCCTTTTCGGCAAAAAATTGCCAGCCGCGGTCAACATCGGCGAATCATGGGAAATAGTCGACCGTCCCGAGGACCAGAGCGTCGTGCGCGAAGGGCATTTCCGCGGAGAAACGCTGCATGAGCTGTGGGCCCATCACCGTCCCGAAATTTTCGGCAAAATGGAGGACGCGCCGCGGTTTCCACTTTTCCTTAAGCTCCTCGACGCGGAGGAAAAGCTGTCCGTGCAGGTCCATCCGCCGGCCGGGCTCGCGGCGGAATTGGGCGGGGAGCCGAAAACAGAGTGCTGGTATGTGGCGCATGCGGAGCCGACCGCCGATCTTTTTGTGGGATTGAAGAAGGGCCGTTCTCGCGCGGACTTCGAGACTGCCCTCGCCCACGGCACGGTGGAGGAGGAAATCCACCGCATCCCCGTTCACGCAGGTGATGCCATGTTTCTCCCCAGCGGGCGCGTGCATGCCATCGGGGCGGGCAATGTGCTGGTGGAAGTGCAGCAAAATAGCGACACGACGTTTCGCGTTTTCGATTGGAACCGGGTCGATGGCAAAGGTGTGCCGCGCACCTTGCACATCCAGGAATCACTGCGCTCGATTAACTTCGAGGATTACGAGCCGCAGCTGGTTCAGCCGGACGGGGAGCGGCTGATTGCCGACCCGCTTTTCACGTTGGAAAAATGGTCGCTCACCGAGGAACGTTCCGTCTCCGAAATGGGCGCATTCGCGATCGTGGTCTGCCTTACCGGTGCGATTCATTGTGCGGGCGTGGACCTCACACCGGGGCATTGTTTTCTCGTGCCGGCCGCCGCAAGCGAGCGAGCGCTCCGCGCCGCCGCGCCGGAGCACGACCTTGCTGCGAATCACTTCCGGCTGCTAAAAGGTTCGCCGCTTAGACGTAGGTGCCCTTGACCTGTTGGTTCCGCCGGTAGCGCAGGATTTCCTCGACCCCGCCCACTTTCCATCTCCCATCCTCCGCGATCAGGCTGTAGAGAAAGGCGCGCGCGGACCCATCGCCCGCAAAGAAAAACACCTGCACCAGCGCGGTGTTTCCTTCGCTGCGGACGGAGCCAAATTCGACGCGCTGCGCGTTCGCCATTTCGGAATAATTCCGCCGCACCATGGCTTCGAACTGAGGCAGCGTGAATTTATGCTGCACGCCGGTGCTTGCCTGCCGATAAGCGGAAGTAAAATCGTCCGCGCGAAAGGCCGCCAACTGATTATTCACCGCCGCAAACAACTCGTGCGGCGCGGGCGTCACGATATGGTCCGCGCACGCGGGCCGTGATGAAAAATGCCGCGCCGCAGAGCGAAAAGAAAAACAGCAAGCAACGAAGCTTTGGTAATGCGGTTCATCGAAAGCGGGGACGATCCTAGCACGTGCGTCAACCGCTCCCGGCGAGGCGGCGGAGATACGGATAGGAAAAAATGCCCGTGCCATGGCCATCGTCCCACACCGGCTGCACCGCATAGCCGCCCACAAGCTGCCAGCTGCGCAACGCAAAACTCTGCTCCGTGTAGCTCACATCCGGACGCGTGATGTTTCCCAGGACATCCGGTTCCCCACCGCAACTGGCGCACGGGACAAGCCAGCCGCAGTCGACGGATCGGCAAATAGGATTCCGTCCCATCGTTCCACGAAATCGCGAACTCATCGCCAATGAGCTGGAGACTGCGCGGTTCCAGGCGACTGGCGGTCGGTTTTGGGTCCATCATCTTCCTCCGAAGATCGCAGTCCCCACCCGCACAAACGTGGCGCCTTCCTCGATCGCGACCGCGAAATCATTGCTCATGCCCATGGAGAGTTGCGGCAATCGGACGGCAAATTCATTCTCCAGAGCGTCGCGCAGTTCCCGCAGCATGACAAAGTATCGGCGCGAATCTTCCGCTGCCGGCGCCAGCGGCGGGATCGTCATCAGGCCCTCGATCTCGAGACGATCCAGCGCCAGCAGACTCTCCATTGCCGAGCGCAGTCCCTCCGGCTCGAAACCCAATTTACTCCCCTCGCCCGCCACGTTCACCTCCAGGAGCACGCGGGGCCGCACTCCTTCTTCGTCCGCGATGCGCTCCATATCCTGCGCCAAAGCGAGCGAATCGACGCTGTGAAACAACTCAAACAGCGGCAGAGCGTGCCGGATTTTGTTCTTCTGCAAACGTCCAATGAAATGCCACCGCGCCGTCGCTGGGAGCAAAGGAATCTTGGCCCGCGCCTCTTGCACCCGGCTCTCGCCAAAGACCGGCTGTCCCGCTTCCAAGGCTGCTCGCACCTTCTCCGCGTCCTGCTTTTTCGAAACAGCCACGAGCACAACGTCGGCTGGAGCCCGCCCCGACGTCCGCGCCGCCTCCGCGATTGCCGCCCACACCTGGTCAATGTTCTCACCTATCGGGTTCATGGTCTGCTCAGAGTAAGCTCGTCAGCTATTAAAGAAACATTCGCCACGTAATATTCTTGACCGTGAAGATGTGAATCCTCACTCTGTCGGCATCCGGCAACACGTTTACACCGAATATACGCCAACAACATGATCACAAACTCCTCGTCCAAACTGGTCGCGCTTGCGGCTGCCGCACTCCTGGCGCTCTCGCTCACCGCGAAAGCAAATCACATCGACTTCATCGATGAGGGGCCATTCAGTTTCACCGGCGCTACTTCGCCGGTCACAGTGACGGGCATCCCCACGGCTTCCACCTTGGGCGGGCAGCGTTTTGTTTCCATCGGCGCTCTCACCGGTTCGGCCGCCAACCTGAGCGCCTCGTTTGCTCCTACCAATCCCGGGGCGAACGATGACTTTATGAGATTTTCCGCCGTGGCGGGATCCTCCGGCTCCTTGATGCTCTCGATCGGTGTCGCAGCGGATTTGAACGCCAACTTCCTCGACATCCCAATGGGCGGCGGAAACCAATGGGACCGTGTGCGCCTCTCTTTCGATGCGTCACAATTTAGCAGCATGAGCGCAGCCATCACGGTGACGCTCTTCTCCAGCACCGCGAACGGCGGCGCAGGCGGATTTGCCGTGGTCACCCAGTCATTCGCGGGCGGAATGGGCGGCAATGTTGATTTCCTCCTCTCTGCTTTCACGGCGAACAACGCCACCTTTAACAGCTCAGTCTTCCGCGATATCGATATGGCCAGCTTCAGCCTCACCGGTATCGATGGTGGCGTTTACAATATCTCCTCGTTTGATCGCAACGGCCTCGTCGTTGTTCCTGAACCTTCCACCTACGCGCTTCTCGCCGTTGGTTTGGCTGGGGCGGTTTTGATGGCTCGTCGCCGGCGCGCGAACGCTGCGATCTAAAGCAGGATTCTTTCACAAAAAAGCGGCGATGCTCCACCGAGCATCGCCGCTTTTCTTTTTCCAGGAAGAAGTCTTAACTCTGCTTCTTCTCGTCGGCCGCCTTCGTCTTGCAGGCCGAATTCCAAGCCGCGAACTGGTCTTTCGAGAGGATTCCTTTAGCGGCGCTTTCCATCTTCGCCATACTCTCCTTCGTGCAGCCCGCCTTGTCGCACTCAGCCGCCAACGATTCCATCTTGGTTTTTTGATCGGCCGACAGATCCAGGCTAGCAAGACTCATCGCACAGGCAGTTTTATCGTTCTTCGCATGCTGTGCGCAGCACGATTTATCACCGGCAAAAGCAGATCCGGCCACGACGAGACCAGCTGCAACAATAGCTAAGGCTTTGAATTTCATAATGGTCTCAGACAGTCGCGAACATACGGCGTTCAAACTCAAAAACTCCGCGGATCAGGTCGCGCGTTGTTTTTAGAAAGAATCAGCGTGCTTCAGCTTCCACTAGTGAAGTGATGATCTGCGCAATCCGGCTCAAGTGGCCGAAAAACTGAGAGCGCCGTCCTTCGCGTCCACGCGCACTGTTTGCCCTTCGCGGAATTTTCCCTCGAGGATGTCCATGCTAAGCGGATCGAGGATTTCCTTCTGGATCGCACGCTTCAGCGGACGCGCCCCGTAAACCGGATCATAGCCGACCCGCGCGACCTGCGCCTTGGCGGAATCGCTCAATTCGAGCGTGATCTTTTGATTCTCCAGCCGGCGAACTAAACGCCGGAGTTGAATCTCGACGATCTTCTTCAGGTCCTCCTCGTTCAAGCGATCGAAGATGATGATCTCATCCACGCGGTTGAGAAACTCCGGTCGGAAGTGATTCCGCAATGCATCCATCACCAAGTCCCCATCCCTCGCTCGATTCCAGTCCTCGGTGATAAATTGCGAACCGATATTCGAGGTCATGATGATAACCGTGTTTTTGAAATCGACCGTGCGGCCCTGGCCATCGGTGATGCGGCCGTCGTCGAGCACCTGCAGGAGGACATTAAAGACGTCTCCATGCGCCTTCTCGATTTCGTCGAAGAGGATCACGGCGTAGGGCTTCCGTCGGACAGCTTCGCTGAGTTGTCCGCCTTCTTCATAGCCGACGTAACCCGGAGGCGCACCGATCAACCGCGCAACGGTGTGCTTCTCCATGTATTCGCTCATGTCGATGCGGATCATCGCGTTCTCGTCATCGAACAAAAACTCAGCCAACGCGCGCGATAGCTCCGTTTTCCCGACGCCGGTAGGCCCGAGAAAAATGAAGGAACCGATCGGCCGATTCTCGTCGCCTAAACCCGCCCGCGCGCGCCGGACTGCATTCGACACTGCGGTGATCGCCTCCTTCTGCCCGATTACGCGTTGACTCAGCCGCTCCTCCATTTTCACCAGCTTCTGCCGCTCGCCTTCTTGCAAACGCGACACCGGGATATGCGTCCAGCTGGAGACGACCTGCGCGATGTCTTCCTCGGTCACCTCTTCCTTCAACATCTGCCCGCTCTCCTGCAGGGCGCCCAGCTTCTTGTTATGCTCCTCCAGCTGCTGCGTGATCTCCGGGATGCGGCCGTATTGAATCTCGCTCGCGCGCGCCAGTTCGCCGCGGCGTTGCGCCTGCTCGAGTTGAGTGCGGAGGTTTTCCAGCTCTTCCTGAAGCTTGCGCGATTTGTCGATCTCGCCTTTCTCGTTCTGCCATTGCGCCTTTAACTGCGCACTCTGTTCTTTCAAATCGGCCAGCTCTTTCTCGATCTTCCCCAGCCGTTCTTTGCTCGCGGGATCCTTCTCTTTCTTCAACGCCTGCCGCTCCATCTCGTCCTGCATGATCTCGCGTTCGATCACGTCGATCTCCGTCGGCATGGAATCGAGCTCGATCTTCAAGCGCGAAGCCGCTTCGTCCATCAAATCGACGGCTTTGTCAGGTAGAAAACGATCGCTGATGTAGCGATGCGAAAGCACCGCCGCGGCCACCAGCGCGGCGTCTTGAATGCGCACGCCGTGATGCACCTCATAGCGCTCCTTCAGTCCGCGCAAAATCGCGATCGCGTCCTCCACGCTCGGCTCCTCCACCATCACGGGCTGGAAGCGCCGCTCCAGCGCGGCGTCCTTCTCGATATACTTGCGATATTCGTTCAGCGTAGTCGCGCCGATCGTGCGCAATTCGCCGCGCGCCAGTTGCGGTTTCAACATGTTCGAGGCATCGACCGAGCCTTCCGCTGCGCCCGCGCCCACGATGGTGTGCAGCTCGTCGATAAAAAGGATGATCTCGCCCTGTGAATCGGTCACCTCTTTCAGAAACGCTTTCAGCCGATCCTCAAATTCACCACGAAACTTCGCGCCCGCCACCATCGAACCGATATCCATCGCGATGAGTTTTTTTTGCTTTAACGATTCCGGCACGTCGCCGCTGATAATCCTCCGCGCGAGCCCTTCCACGATGGCGGTTTTGCCGACACCAGGTTCGCCAATCAGAACAGGATTATTCTTCGTGCGGCGCGAAAGCACCTGCATGACCCGACGGATCTCGTTGTCGCGTCCGATCACCGGATCGATTTTCCCGCGTCGCGCCATCTCGGTCAGATCGCGTCCGTATTTTTCGAGCGTTTGGTATTTGCCTTCGGGGTTCTGATCGGTCACCCGCTGCGAGCCCCGCACTTGTTGCAAAGCCTGCATCAGCTTGGCGTGCGTAACGCCCATTTCTTGAAGCATCTTACCGGCAGGCGACGACGACTCCGATAGCGCGAGGAGATAATGTTCCGCGCTCAGGAATTCATCCTTCAACTTCGCCATCTCTTTTTCCCCCGCGTCGATCGTCGCTCGCAATTCATTCGAGACGCGCAGGTCGGAAGTGCCGCCATGCACCTGCGGGCGGCGGCCCAGATCCGCATCGAGACGCTCACGCACCGCCGACGGCCCCACGCCGAGTTTCTCCAAGAGCGGCCGGGTTACTCCATCCGTTTGGTCGAGCAGTGCCACCAGGAAATGCTCGTTCCCGACTTCCGGATGATTATGTTGCCCGGCGAGATCCTGCGCCGCCTGGAACGCCTCCTGCATTTTCTGCGTGAATTTATCGGGTCGCATGATGCCGAGAAGGTAACGCAACCTTCCGTCTCGCTCCTCCTAAACTGCAGGCTGGAAGCCGGCTTATTTTACGCGAGTCGGCCGCAGCAATTCTTAAACTTCTTCCCGCTCCCGCACGGGCACGGCTCATTCCGCCCCACCTTCGGCATTTCGCGCCGGACAGGAGGAAGATCGATCGATAACTCCGCGCCATCTCCATCGTCGGCCGCACTCGCTTCGCTGCTTCGCCGCCCCATCGCCGGTCCCGGTGTCGGGCCGGTCGGTTGTGGAGAATCCGGGCCGCTCTCCCGCAAAAGAAACTGCGGCAGGGTGGAAAGGAACTTCTCGAAAGCCTGCAAATTCGAAGTGCTGCGGAAGAGATTATGCAGCACTTCGTTTTTAATGTTGGCCATCAATTCGACGAACATCTCGTACGCTTCCGTCTTGTATTCGACCAGCGGATCCTTCTGCGCGTAGCTGCGCAGATAAACGCCTTCACGCAGCGCGTCCATCGCATAGAGATGCTCCTGCCAGAGGCGATCGATCGCGTTCAGGATGATGTAACGTTCGAGGCTCTTCACCGCGGTCGGTTCTTCGTGCGAAGATTTCCGCTCGTAGGAATCCTTGATCTTCTCGATCAAGAACTGCGCGTTCTCCTCGACCGTTCGGGTTTCGAACTGCGCTTTCTCCGCGGATAACCCGAGCGGGAACGTCGTGTTCACCCAATGCATCAAGGCCGCATAATTCGGCTCCGATGTCTCCCCCAGACCAAGCTGCTCGCGCACCTTCGCGGGCACCGCTTCGTCGATCGTCTCGTAAATCAACTTCCGCGGATCGTCCGTTTCGATCGTCTCGTTGCGATAGGTATAAACCACCTCGCGCTGGTTGTTCATCACGTCGTCGAAATCGAGCGTGCGTTTCCGCGCCAGGTAATTGCGCTGCTCCACCCGCTTCTGCGCTGTCTCGACGGATTTGTTCAGCCACGGATGTTCCAGTTCCTGGCCTTCTTCGAGACCGAAACGCTCCATGATTTTCGTCATCCGATCCGCGGCGCCGAAATTGCGCATCAGATCATCTTCAAAGCTGACGTAGAAACGCGAACCGCCCGGATCGCCCTGCCGCGCGCAACGTCCGCGCAACTGCCGATCGATGCGCCGCGATTCATGCCGCTCGGTGCCGATCACGAAAAGTCCGCCCTTATCCGCCACGCCGGGCCCGAGTTTAATATCCGTGCCGCGGCCGGCCATGTTGGTCGAAATCGTGACCGTCCCGGCCTGCCCCGCGCGCTGCACAATCTCCGCCTCCTGCATGTGATACTTCGCATTCAGGACGTTGTGCGGAATCTTCTCGCGCTTCAGCATCCGGCCTAACAACTCCGAGGCCTCCACGCTCACCGTGCCGACGAGAACCGGCTGCGAGCGCGCATGGCAATCTTTGATCTCGTTGATGACCGCGTTGTATTTCTCGCGGCGCGTTTTGTAGATCCGATCATTCGCGTCCAGGCGCGCGATCGGCCGATTCGTCGGGATGACGTTGACGTCCAATTTGTAGATGTCGTGGAACTCCGACGCCTCCGTGTCGGCGGTTCCCGTCATCCCCGCGAGCTTTTGATAGAGCCGGAAATAATTCTGAATCGTGATCGTAGCCAGCGTCTGCGTTTCCCGATCAATCTGCACGCCTTCCTTCGCTTCCACCGCCTGGTGTAAGCCATCGCTCCAGCGGCGACCCGGCATTTTCCGGCCGGTGTATTCGTCCACGATCACGACTTTGTTTTCCTCCACCACATACTGCACATCTTTCTCGAAGAGGCAGTAGGCGCGCAGGAGTTGGGAGATGTTGTGGATGCGTTCGCCCTGCATATCGCAGTGCTGCTGACGCTCCACTTTTTGCTTCTCTTTCTCTTCGTCGGAAAGGTCCGGGTTGAGATCGATCTCCGTGAACTCGCTGATCAAATCAGGCAGCACGAACGAGTCCGGCTCGTCTGGGTTCAAGAATTCGCGCCCCTGCTCCGAGAGGTCAGACTCATTCGATTTTTCGTCAATGGTGTAGAAGAGTTCTTCCTTCAGCGCGAAGAGTTCTTCCTTCCGCGAGTCCTGATAGAACTGGAGCTCGGCCTTATCGACGGCGCGCCGTTTCTCCGGATCCTCCATCATGCGCAGGAGCGGTTTATTGCGCGGCTGGCCCAGCTTCACTTTGAACATGAGCAGCCCGGCCGCTTCCACGTCGCCCCGGTCGAAAGCCTCCTTCGCCTCGCTCGCGAAGCGGTTCACCATCATGTTCTGCTTTCGCACGAGCTGCTCGGTCAGTGGCTTCCACTTATCGTATTGATGAGTCGAGACGGTGGACGGCCCGCTGATAATCAACGGCGTCCGCGCCTCATCGATCAGGATGGAATCGACCTCATCGACGATGGCAAAATGATAACCGCGCTGCACCTGCTGCTCGCGCGTCGTGGCCATGCCGTTATCGCGTAGATAATCGAAACCAAACTCCGAGTTCGTCCCATAAGTGATGTCCCGCGCGTACTGCTCGCGCCGTTGGTCGGGCGGCTCATCGTGCTGGATCACGCCCCAGGTCAGACCGAGAAAATTGTAGAGCTGCCCCATCCACTCCGCATCGCGGCGGGCCAGGTAATCATTCACCGTCACCAAGTGCGCGCCGCGTCCGGTGAGCGCATTCAGGTAAAGCGGCAGCGTCGCCACCAGCGTCTTGCCTTCACCCGTCGCCATTTCCGCGATCCGACCGCGATGCAAAACGATGCCGCCGATTAATTGCACATCAAAGTGCACCATGTTCCAGGACATCGGCTGGTCGCAGACCGTGAACTCCTCTTTGCGCTCCGTTAGCCGACGCGCGCCGTTCTTCACCACCGCGAAGGCTTCCGGTAATATCTCATCCAGCTTCCGCCAACGCTCGTCCGCATCTTCGATCGCGCGCAGCTCTGCCTGCCACTTGGCGGTTTTCGCACGCAGTTCGTCGTCGGAGAGCGCCTTGAACTCTTCGTCCAGCTCGTTGATGCGACGAACGGTCGGCATCATGCGCTTAATTTCGCGCTGATTTCGCGAGCCGAGTATTTTCTTTAAGATCCAGCCAACCATGAGAACGCCTAATATTGACTGAAATTCGTCAGTAGCAATTACCGCCGCGCCTCTCTCTCCCGTCGAGAAAACGCCGTTATTGTGCCGGCCGATTTCCTGTCTAGACTCGCCCGCATGAAGAAGATCGTCTCCACCACTGAAGCGCCCGGCGCCGTCGGCCCTTACTCGCAAGCTGTCCGCGTCGGCCCCATGCTTTTCACCGCGGGCCAGATTCCGCTCGATCCGAAAACCGGCCAGCTGGTTTCGGAAGACGTCTCGGAGCAAACCACGCGCGTGCTGGATAATTTGACAGCCGTCCTCAAGGCCGAAGGCATGGATTTTTCGAACATCGTGAAGACCACCGTCTTCATGACCAACCTGGGCGACTTCGCGAAAATGAATGACGTTTACGCGAGCTATTTCCAGGATGCGCCCCCGGCTCGCTCCACCGTGCAAGTGACGGCCTTGCCGAAAGGCGCGCAGGTCGAAATCGAGGTCGTGGCGTTCGCGACCAAAGCTGGCGGCAAGTCGATCGATACTTGGGAATAGTCTCGGACGAATGCCCGACGACCTTCTCTCCATCTTCCGAAAAACCGGCGCCCTCCTCGACGGGCATTTCGTCCTGCGGTCGGGTTTGCACAGCCGACAATTTTTCCAGTGCGCACTCGTGCTCCAGCATACCGCGATCGCCGCGGACGTCTGCGGGCGCCTGGCGGATAAGCTGCGGGAGTTTCCTTGCGACGGAGTGATTTCGCCCGCGCTGGGCGGGATCATTGTCGGCCAGGAAGTCGGCCGCGCGCTCGAGAAGCGCCACATTTTCGCGGAGAAAAAAGCCGAGGGCGGCCTCGTGCTGCGGCGGGGTTTCAAGATTTCGCCTAACGAGCGCTTCGTCATCGCCGAGGATGTGGTCACGCGCGGCGGCCGGGTGCAGGAGACGATCGATATTGTCCGGGAACACGGTGGCGTGGTCGCGGCCGTTGGCGTCATCGTGGATCGCAGCGGCGGGAAGCGACCGGATTTCGGTTGCCCGTTTGTCAGCCTCGTAGCGCTGGAGGTGGAAACCTTTTCCGCGGACAACATTCCTGCCGACCTGGCAGCGACGCCGGCGGTCAAGCCGGGTAGCTGATTTCCCGGCACGCTCGCGACCTACGCGACCCAGCCCCAAACTGCGAACACCGCCATAAAAAGCCCGGCGAGACCGGCCGAAAACGGCACGTACGCGCGGTGGAACGCTTCATTCCGACCAAAAACCGCCAGGAGCAGAATCACCGGGAAAAGCCCCAGGACGTAGCGCGGCATTGACTCCAGCGAGCGCCACATGGTGATGAAAATCAACATCGCCACGGAATGGGCCCCATAGCTTTCGCGGAAGCGCCAGGCGACCGCGATCACGAGTCCGATAAAAACAAGCGTGAACCCCAGGTCCACGTAGGTCCCTTGGATTGGCGGAATGATACTGCCGGGCCGAAAAAATGGAGCCATCGTCCGCAGCGGGTTTTGCAGACCAAGGCCCCACGTTCCCTGCGCTTGCACCGCGGCCGCTGCGCTGCCTTGCGAATAGCGCAAATAGGCAAAGAAGCTTCCGAGCGCGAGAGGCGGGAGACCGAGCGCGAGAACGTTCCAGCGCACTTTCCGCCACGAGAAATTGCACTGCAGGAGATATTCCACGAGCAACCCCGCGCAGATCATGATCCCCGGGGGACGGCTCACTGCTGCAAGCATCCCTAACAATCCCGCCCGCCACCATTGCCCCCGGCGCGCGTGGTAAAATGAGCCGATGATGAAACACAAGAAAACCGCTTCCGCGTAAACCGCCGAGAGAAAAAGCGTGGTCGGAAAAATGAGCAGGTAAAGCACCGCGCGGCGCGCCGTTGCTTCATTAAATTCCATCCGCGCGAGCAGGAAGAAATACGAGAGGCAGCCGAGCAAGGCCACGTTGGAAACGACCATCCCACAGACGAACCACCAGATCGTTTTGTGCGATTGCACGACCACATGAGTGGCGCGCATCAGCAGCGGATAAAGGGGAAAAAAAGCAGCGTTCGACTGCTTCTCGGAGGAAAAGTGATAACCAAATTCCGCGATGTCCTCGTACCAGGAAGCATCCCAGCGTGACCACATGTTAACCAATGGATAGTGGGAGGAGATGCGTCCGACGGCGGGCGCGCGATTACGGTTCGCCCCGATCTCCCAGGCTCCCTCGACCGGAGTGTGATGAATGAGAAACATCGCCAGCAGGCCGACTAGAACCAGGGCGAGACGCGACAACAGCCACGGCAGCAAGATCTCGCGCGGAAACCAGCGGCGCCACGACGGCGTCTCCGCAGCGCTGTCTGCGGTCGGCTGTGGTTCGTGGTTCAGGGTGGTATCCATGTTGGCAAAGGCGGCTAAGATGCGGGCTTTCCTCTCGGAAACAAGCTCGCTGCCTCCACGTCATTCGCTTCGCGAGATAGCGAACCGCGTCCGGGATTAATTCCCGTCCGCGACTCCGTTTTCTTCGTTAAACTGGAAAGGCTATAGACGCGATACCTCGGGACGCGCCACACTACGGTCTCGGTTGTATGAAAAGTCCCTTCGCTGGCAAAAAAGCTTTAATCACGGGCGGTCTCGGCTTCATCGGGTCGAATCTGGCCGGGCGTCTCTTGACCGAGGGAGCGGAAGTCACCGTCCTCGACAGCCTCGTGCCCGAATACGGCGGCAATCTTTTCAACATCGAGCCAGTCCGCGAGCAGCTACACGTCAATATCTCGGACGTGCGCGACACCTACAGCATGCGCCATCTCGTGCGCGGCCAGGATTTTCTCTTCAACCTCGCGGGCCAGACCAGCCATCTCGATTCCATGACGCAGCCGATGGCTGATCTGGAGATTAATTGTGCCGCGCAGCTCTCGATTCTGGAAGCCTGCCGCGTCTGCAATCCGGAGATCAAAATTGTTTTTGCCAGCACCCGCCAAATCTACGGTCGTCCGCAGAAGCTCCCGGTGGATGAGACCCATCCGCTCAATCCTGTGGACGTAAACGGCATCAATAAAATGGCCGGCGAAAAGTATCATCTTCTCTACAGCGACGTGCACGGCATCCAGGCCACCGCGCTCCGCCTAACGAATACGATCGGCCCGCGCATGCGGATTGTGGATGCCCGCCAGACCTTCGTCGGCGTTTGGATTCGCCAGCTGCTCGAAGGAAAACCGATTCAGGTCTGGGGTGGCGCGCAGTTGCGTGATTTCACGGACGTGGACGACGCGGTGGACGCTTTCGTCCTCGCGGCGGCCGAGCCGACAACCGCGGGCCAGGTTTACAATCTAGGTGGCAATGAAGTCATCGATCTCGCGCATCTGGCCGCGTTGCTGGTAGAGGTAAACGGCAGCGGCAGCTACGAGATCCAGGAATTTCCTGCCGATCGACACGCCATCGATATCGGAGATTACCACAGCGATTTTTCGAAGATCCGCGCGGGGCTCGGATGGTCACCGCGCCGGTCGCTCCGCGAAACCCTGGAGCGCACCGTGGCCTATTATCGTCAGCACTCGGCGAAGTACCTGTAGATCCGCAAACGATGCAGCGAATCCTCTCCGCCGATCCGCGTGTCGGCTATCGGGCACAACAGATTGAAATCGACCGCGCAATCGCGCGCGTGCTCGAAAGCGGCCACTACATCCTGGGACCGGAGGTGTCGGCTTTTGAAGAGGAGTGGGCCGATTTCCTTGGTGTTCAGCACGCCCTCGGTGTCGGCAATGGAACTGACGCCATCCAACTGGCGCTCCGCGCGCTCGGCATTGGGCGCGGCGACGTGGTCATCACGACTTCAAACACCGCTGTGGCCACGGTAGCGGCGATTGAATTAGCCGGCGCGGAGCCGCTCTTGGTGGACGTAGATGAGGGCACGTTAAATATGTCGGCGCCTTCTTTCGAAGCCGTGCTCAGCGCCGATTCGCACCGACGCATCAAAGCCGTCATTCCCGTTCACCTCTACGGGCAGCCGGCGGACATGCCGGCGATTTCCGCGCTCGCGCAGCGTTACGATTTGCGCGTGGTGGAGGATTGCGCGCAGGCGCATGGCGCAATGATCGGCGGGCGCATGGTCGGCACGTGGGGCGACGCCGCGGCCTTCAGTTTTTACCCAACAAAAAACCTCGCGGCGCTGGGAGACGGCGGCGCGGTGGTCACGAACGATACCGCGCTGGCCGAGCGCATGCGCGCGCTCCGCACTTACGGCTGGCGCGAACGCCACCGGAGCGAAGAGCCCGGCATGAACACCCGGCTGGATGAAGTGCAGGCCGCGATTCTGCGGGTGCAGTTACCGTTTCTCGAAAAGGGAAACGCACGGCGAAGAGAAATCGCGCAGCATTATCACGATTCGTTAGGGCAGTTCCCTCAGCTCCGTCTGCCGCAACCAAGCAGCTGATGTGCGCCACGTCTATCATCAGTATGTCATCCGTCTCACGGAGCGCGACGAACTCCGCGCGCATCTACTGCGCCAGGAGATCGAAACGGCGGTGCTCTATCCCGTCCCGATCCATTTACAGCCAGCCTATCGAGATCGCATCGCCACAGCTGGCGCGCTTGCCGTCTGCGAGCGCGCGGCCGAAACGCTCCTTTGCCTCCCAATTCATCCATGGTTAACCGACGCGGAAATCGCACGCGTTTCCGACGAAATCGCGGCGTGGTGCAAATGACTAACACCACCGCCAATTCGAGCGGCCTGTCGCCCTACGAAGTGGAGGCCATGCGGTCCGTCGAGGACACGCATTGGTGGTATCAGAGTTTGCGTGCGCACGTGATCGCCTCCATCCCGTCGCTTGCCGTCTGCGTTCACCCTTCTCGATGCCGGCTGCGGCGCTGGAGGAATGCTCGCTCGCCTCCGCGCCGCCTTTCCTCGCGCTCGATTAACCGGCATTGATCTGAGCGAGACGGCTCTTGGCCTAACGAACGATCGGAACACCGGCGCGGAATTAGTTCGCGCGAGCACGGATGACCTGCCGTTCCCGGACGCCAGCTTCGATGCGGTCCTCTCGCTCGACGTGCTCGCCTTCCGCGGCGTCGACGAATTTAAAGCTCTCGGAGAAATGCACCGCGTTCTGCGTCCCGGCGGAACCCTCGTCATCAATGTTCCCGCTTTTGATTTTTTGCGCGGCAGCCACGATGTGGCGGTCAATCAAGTGCGCCGCTACACCCGACCACAGCTCTCGGCGCTTCTCGCGCGCGCCGGGTTCGCCGAGACGCGCTCCACCTATTGGAACATGAGCCTGCTCCCCGCGGTCGCTGCCGTCCGCTGGGCCAGTCGATCCCAAGCGCAAAGAGCAAATGTCCGCTCCGATCTCCTGCGCAAGGCGAGCCCCGTGAACGGCCTCCTCCGCCGTCTCGCGCACGCCGAACTTATCCCTTAGCCGACGTCTTCCATTGCCCTTCGGCACCTCTCTCTTCACCGTCGCGCAAAAATGAACCTCGCCCCCACGCTCAGCATCGTCGTCCCGCTCTATAATTCTGCGGAGACCTTGCCGCGTTTGCTCGAACGAGCTCGCAGCGCTTCCGATTCCGGGCGGGCTCGAAATCGTCCTGGTGAACGACGGCAGCCGCGACACCACCGAAGCGGTCGCCCGGCAATTACTCGACTCATGTCCAGTTCCCGTCACGTTCCTCAGCCACTCCCGTAATTTCGGCGAACACAACGCCATCCTCACCGGCCTCCGCGCCAGCTGCGGTGAATACATCGTCACGATGGACGACGACCTGCAAAATCCGCCGTCGGAAGTGCTCAAACTCCTGCAAACGGCGCAGACCGAAAATCGCGAAGTCGTTTACAGCGCCTACGAGAAAAAGCGCCATCCCGGCTGGCGCAATCTCGGCAGTCGGCTCACGAATCTTCTCGCCGACTGGAGCATCGATAAACCGCACGGCCTCTACCTTTCCAGCTTCCGTTGTCTCTCGCGCTTCGTGGCCGACGAAGTGGCCAAATCTTCCAACCCAACCCCGTACATCGACGGCCTGATTTTCCAGGTCACTCAAAACATTGGCGTCGTCACGGTGCGCCATGATCCACGTTCCGCCGGCGAAAGCGGCTACACTCTGCGCCGCCTCCTTCGCCTTTGGATGAGCATGCTCATCAACGCCTCCGTCATGCCCTTGCGCGTCGCCACCTTGATCGGGATGATCTCGAGCGCGGTCGGCTTTGTCGCCTTCATCGCCGTCCTCATCAATCATTTCGTCAGCCGCGAACCGCTCGGGTGGGGTTCGCTCATGTCCGCGCTCCTCGTCTTTTCCGGCACTCAGCTCCTCCTCCTCGGCGTCGTCGGCGAATACGTGGGACGCACCTATCTCCACGTTTCGGAGAAACCCCAAAGCATCGTCCGCTCACGCATATCAAAGTGTCAGCCAACGACGAAGGTCGACGACAGCCGTGAGGCTTGACACACCAAACCCGACTTCTAGTTTCGAGCAGCAACAGCGGCCGCGCTGGCGAACCTTGTGACCAAAATTTCCGCTTTCTACCGCTCGTCGATTGGCAAAAAAATCATCGTCGCCCTCACGGGGCTGATCCTTATCGGATTCATCATCGGTCACCTCCTCGGAAACTTACAGATCTTCCTCGGAGCGGAATACATCAATAGTTACGCGGAAAAGCTCCGCTCCCTCGGCGTTCTCCTTTGGGTCATCCGCGCGTTCCTGCTCGTGACCGTTCTCCTGCACATCTATTTCACCATCAGCCTGGCGCTCGAGAATCGCCGCGCGCGGCCAGATGCTTACAAAAAGAAGCGGCACGTCAAAGCCACTTTCGCCTCGCGCTCCATGGCCATGAGCGGCCTGATTTTGCTCGCGTTTATCATTTTTCACATCGCGCATTTCACTGTGCGCGTGACGGATCCGCGTTTTCAGCTTCTGAAAGTAGACCCTCTGAACCGCTACGACGTATATTCTATGATGGTCTTTGGCTTCCAAAATCCGATCGTGTCTGGCTTTTACATCCTCGCGATGTTTTTGCTCGCGCTCCACCTCAGCCACGGGACCTCCAGTTTCTTTCAGTCGCTGGGGCTTAATGATAAAAAGCTCACGCCCCGCCTGGCCACGCTGGGCCGCGTCTTCGCGTGGCTGATCTTTGTCGGCTACATTTCGATTCCGATCGCAGTCCTTTTTGGGATCATTCAACCCGCGCAGCAATTATGATCGGCGGCCTCGAATCTAGAGTTCCGCCCGGGCCACTTGAGGGAAAATGGCGGGCGCATAAAGATCACGCCCGACTCGTCAGCCCGGCCAATCGGCGCAAGTTTGAAGTCATCGTCGTCGGCAGCGGCCTGGCGGGCGGGTCGGCCGCTTCCAGCCTCGGCGAGATGGGCTACAACGTGAAGTGCTTCTGTTATCAGGACAGCCCGCGCCGCGCCCACAGCATCGCCGCGCAGGGCGGAATCAACGCCGCCAAGAATTATCAGAACGACGGCGATTCCGTCTTTCGCTTGTTCTACGACACGATCAAAGGCGGCGATTTCCGCTCCCGCGAGGCAAACGTTTACCGCCTCGCGGAAGTCAGCAATCTCATCATCGATCAATGCGTCGAGCAGGGTGTGCCGTTTGCGCGGGAATATGGTGGCCTTCTCGCGAATCGCTCATTCGGCGGCGCGCAGGTTTCGCGCACGTTCTATGCGCGGGGACAGACCGGCCAGCAGCTCTTGTTAGGCGCGTATCAGGGACTTTGCCGGCAGATTGCCGCGGGCACGGTGAAGATGTTTCCGCAAACTGAGATGCTGGATCTCGTCCTCGTGGATGGCCACGCCAAAGGCATTATCACGCGCAACCTCATCACCGGCGAAATCAGCGCGCACGCCGCGGACGCGGTGGTGCTGGCGACGGGCGGATACGGCAACGTCTTCTACCTCTCCACCAATGCGCGCGGCTGCAACGTCACCGCCACCTATCGCGCCTACAAAAAAGGCGCGCTCTTCGCGAATCCCTGCTTCACCCAGATTCATCCCACCTGCATCCCGGTGAGCGGCGAGCATCAATCGAAGCTCACGCTCATGTCCGAGTCGCTGCGAAACGACGGCCGCGTTTGGGTTCCCAAAGGGCAGCGCGACAACCGCAAGCCGAGCGACATCCCAGAAGGCGAGCGCGATTATTATCTCGAACGGAAATATCCCAGCTTCGGCAATCTCGCGCCGCGCGACATCTCCTCGCGGAGCGCGAAGGAGGTGTGCGATGAGGGACGCGGCGTGGGCGAAACCGGGCGCGGCGTCTATCTCGACTTCAAGGACGCCATCGCGCGCCTGGGTGAAGCGACGATTCGCGAGCGTTACGGAAATCTCTTCGACATCTACGAAAAAATCACGGGCGAGAACGCATATCAGCAGCCGATGCGCATCTATCCTGCGGTGCATTACACGATGGGCGGGCTCTGGGTGGATTACAATTTGATGAGCAACGTGCCCGGCCTGCACGTGATCGGCGAAGCGAATTTCTCGGATCACGGCGCCAATCGGCTCGGCGCGAGCGCACTCATGCAGGGACTCGCGGACGGCTATTTCGTTTTGCCCTACACGCTGCCGGTTTATCTCGCGCCGCAGATTGGAAAGCGACCCTCCATTGATCATCCCGCGTTTAAAGAAGCGGAAGCCAGCGTGCGCGCGCGGACAAAGCGCATGCTCGAGATCAACGGCAAGCGCTCGATCGATTCGTTTCATCGCGAACTCGGGCTGCTCCTTTGGGATAAATGCGGCATGGCGCGGAACGCCGCCGGCCTGCGCGAAGCGCTCGCGCGCATCCCGGAATTGCGCGAAGAATTCTGGAGCAATGTGCGCGTGCCGGGCACGGGCGAGGAATTTAACCAGTCGTTAGAACGCGGCGGACGGGTGGCGGATTTCCTGGAGTTCGGCGAACTCATGTGCACGGATGCGCTGGAGCGCGATGAATCATGCGGTGGGCATTTCCGCGAGGAACATCAAACGCCGGATGGCGAAGCCTTGCGTGACGACGCGAATTTTGCCGCCGCCTTTGCCTGGGAATACCAGGGCAATGGTTCCGTGGCCGCACCGAAATTACACCGCGAACCGCTGCACTTCGAAAGCGTGGAACTCGCCACCAGGAGCTACAAATGAACTTTACGCTTCGCGTTTGGCGGCAGAAAAACGGAGCGGCGGACGGTAAATTCGTCGAATACAAAGCGGAGGGAATATCTGCCAACGCCTCCTTCCTTGAGACGCTCGATCTCGTGAACGAGCAACTCACGGAACGCGGCGAGGAGCCGATCGCGTTCGATTCGGATTGCCGGGAAGGAATCTGCGGAACGTGCTCGCTCACTATCAACGGCGAAGCGCATGGCCCGGATCATCCGGGAGCGGCCTGCCAGCTGTACATGCGCAGCTTCAAAGACGGCGCCAAGATTCTGGTCGAGCCGTTTCGCGCCCGGCCTTTTAAACTGGTGCGAGACCTCGTCGTCGATCGCAGCGCATTGGATCGCATTGTCCAGGCGGGTGGATTCGTGGCCGCGCGCGCTGGCTCTGCTCCCGAGGCGAATTCGATTCCAGTCGCAAAACACAACGCCGATCTGGCCATGGAAGCGGCCGCCTGCATCGGTTGCGGAGCGTGTGCGGCGGCGTGTCCGAACGCGTCTGCCATGCTTTTCACTTCGGCGAAGGTTTCGCATCTCTCGCTTTTGCCGCAAGGGACACCGGAACGCACCAGTCGCGTCCTCAAGATGGTGGCGGCCATGGACGCCGAAGGTTTCGGCAATTGCACGAACACCTACGAGTGTGAAGCGGTGTGTCCGGCGGAAATCAGCGCGAGTTTCATCGCAAAATTGAATCGCGAATATACTCTCGCGACCTTGCGGAAAAAGGCGGGAATGTAGTCAGCGCGTTTCGCACGCGCAGGACCACAATTCCGGATCGAGCGCGGCCTTCGCACGCGTCGCCAATTCTTCCGCGTCCGCGCCTTCGCGCAAGACGGCAAACAGCGTCGAACCGGAGCCGGACATCAGCGCTGCGCCCACTTCTTCTTGTGCGCGCAGCCACACTTTCGCCTGCGCCAAAAACAAATACTTCTGGAAGACAGGTCGCTCCAGATCGTTCTGAAAAAGGTGCTGGGCGAAAACCTGCGGTTGAGAGTCAGCGCCTGCCAATTCCCGAGAATCGCGCCACTGCCCATATGCCCACGGCGTCGGCACGCCGAACGCGGGCTTTAAGAGGAGTAACGGCAATGATCGCGGGAGAGCGGTCGGTTCCACCAGCTCCCCTCGCCCACGACAAATGGCGGCAGATTGAAAGATGAAAAATGGCACGTCGGAACCAAGCTCGGCCGCCAGTTCAGCCAGGCGTGCCGCCGACAATCCTGTCGCAAACATTTCGTTCAGGCCTAACAAGACAGTGGCCGCATCACTGCTCCCGCCCGCGAGCCCGGCACCGTGCGGAATATTTTTCTGCAGGTCGATCGCCACGCCGGCGCGTAGATTCGTTTCGCGAAAAAAGGCGCGGCCCGCTCGCACCGCCAGATTGTCCTCTCCGGATGGCAGCGTCGGATCATCGCAGCGAAAGCGGATTTCATTCGCGACCGCGAGCCGGGTGAGCGTGACCTCGTCGCAAAGTGAGATCGGCGCCATCAGCGTCTCGATTTCATGGAAACCATCCGAGCGCCGTGCAATGATCCGAAACGAAAGATTGATCTTCGCCGGAGCGCGCAGCCGCATAGAATCGATTTCCGCCACGCGCGCACCATAACAGGATGAACTCTCCGCACACCGTCAAAAACATCAGCGACCGCCTCATCATCGCCCTCGATTTTCCCGACGCCGGGCGCGCGCTGGACTGCGCGCAGACGCTCTCAGAGGAGATCACCTTTTTTAAAATCGGGCTGCAACTCTACACTGCCGCCGGACCGGAAATCGTGCGCGTGATCTCAGAGCTGGGCGCGAAAGTCTTTCTCGATCTCAAGCTGCACGACATTCCAAACACGGTGGGCAAGGCGGTGAGCGCGGCCAGCGAGCTCGGCGTGGCGATGCTAACGCTGCATTTGAGTGGTGGGCGAAAAATGATTGAGGCGGCGGTGGCCGCTGCGCCGAAGGATTTGCTCTTGTTAGGCGTGACGGTCTTGACCAGCTCCAGCCAAACCACGCTGTGGGAAACCGGCGTGCAGGGCGATGTGGCGGAGCAGACGATTCGCCTGGCGGAGCTCGGCGCCGAAGCGGGCTTGCGCGGATTAATTGCCAGCCCACAAGACACCCCAAACTTGCGCGCGCGCATCGGCGATGGCGTCACCATTATCACCCCTGGGGTGCGTCCAAAGTGGGCGGCGGCGGACGATCAAAATCGCTTTACCACGCCGCGACAAGCGCTCGCCAACGGCGCTGACTACCTGGTCATCGGACGTCCCGTGACGGCGCATGCACAGCCGCGCGAGGCCGTCCGCAAGATCCTTGAGGAACTGAGCTCGACGTGAGCGTGGCTGCTTTTCCTGAGCTGCATTTGTATGTCGACGCGGAGCCGCACTCTGCGGCCATGAATATGGCGATCGACGAAGCGCTCCTCGAGCAATCGAAGATGCCGGCGCTACGGTTTTACCGTTGGGAGAAACCGGCAGTCTCGTTCGGTTATTTCGGTCGATTCAGCGATGTGGTGGCGCAAGGAGATAAGCGGGACTTGGTGCGACGGTGGACCGGCGGCGGCATCGTCATGCACGGGACGGATTGCACCTACTCTGTTGTGCTCCCGCGAAGCGGAAATGCGCCGCCGGAAAATTCGCGCGCGATCTACCATCAAATCCACCTCGCGCTCTGCGCGGCACTGCAGGGTCGCGTTCCGGCCGAGCTGGCGGTCGACGCCGCTCCCAACGCTTCTGAATTTTGTTTCGCCAAGGCCGTCCTCGCGGACGTCTTAGTCGACGGGCAGAAAATAGCCGGCGCAGCCCATCGGCGGACGCGCGCAGGCATGCTTCATCAGGGCAGCGTCCAATATGCAGATCTGCCGGCAGATTTTCCGAACCTGTTCGCCACCTCCCTGGCGTCGCATCCCCAGACCCGACCGTTGACCGATGCGCTGCAGCAGCGCGCTAAAGTCCTCGCAGCAGAAAAGTACGCGACGCCCGGCTGGTTACGCCGTCGCTGAGGCTGCGTAAATTCTCGCGGCGAAGAAGCAGGCCCGTCCAGAGGGCTCGGCTGGCCCGATTAGATGACGGTGACCGCAATCTCCCAGCGCGCCGTCACTTTGCCATTCCATCTCCATATTATGAAACGAAATCTTATCATCTCCCTCGTCATCGCCGCCGTCCTCGGAAGCGTCACCGCTCATGCCGCCAACCTCATTGTGGACGATAATTTGCAGTGCCCAGGCGCACAGTTCAGCACCATCCAATCTGCAGTGAACGCCGCCAATCCCAACGACACTATCAGAGTCTGCCCTGGCACTTACGCCGAGCAGGTCCGGATCGATAAAGATCTGAAAGTGGAAGGCATTTCGTTCGGCAACGACAATCTGGTGCTTCTGCTGCCGGGCGCGCTAGCCGCGAATTCAAGCAGCCTCGTTTCGGGCGCGCCGTTCGCGGCCATCCTCTTGGTGGACGGCGCCCGGAAAGTCGACCTCTCCAATTTGACGGTCGACGGAGCGAACAATGGCCTCAATTCCTGCGGCATCAATTTCGCGGGAATTTACTATCGAAATTCATCGGGAAGCATTAGCTCGGTCGTTACCCGCAACACCCAATTGGCTGCCGGCGGCGAAGGCTTGCCAGACGGGCCTTGGAATTTTTGTGCAGAGTTCGGCCAATGGTTCGGCCAAAGTGGAAGTGTCGAACAGCAGTGTGCACGACTACCAGAAGGACGGCATCGTGGCTAACGAGTCGAATACCGAATTGACCGCCATCGGAAACGCCATTTCCGGCGTCGGCCCCCTCACGACGAACACGCAGAACGGCATCCAGATTGGTTTCGGTGCGCAAGCCAAAATTGAAGGCAACACGATTATCAACCACATCTTCGCGGGCTGCACCGCTGCGAATTGCTCGACCATTTCGACAGGCGTTTTCCTTTTCCAGGCAGGGCGGGATGTGAAGGTGAGCAAGAACACGATCGGCAAAAGCCAGACCGGGGTTTATCTCCAATCCAACCAGGCCGAAGTGAAGGACAACACGATTCTCGAGAGCGATATCTTTAATGGCGTGGCGGTGTTGGGTAATGACAACAAGGTGGAGAATAACAGTATCTTCGATAGCGACGGAGGAGCGATCTTCGTGATCGGTGACCGCAATAAGATCGGCGGCAATCGCCTGAACGAGGCACCTGCGGGAATCGCTGAGTCTTCCCAGAACATGCGGACCAAAATCAGCGGCAACCAGTTCTTCAACATCGGCCAGAACGTGGTCGTATTAGACTTGGGGCCAACGGCGTCGACGGCTGACGAAGCTTTTTCGCTTCGCACCGCCGAGCCGCTGAGATTCTAAGCGTTCAATCCACGAAGCTGCCAGGAGGGGGTTCGAATCTGATCGGATCCCTTTTTGGCCGGAATCAAAACAGACCTCCGCAAGATGGAAATCGCGGACTGGCACGGCCGCGAATTCGCACCCGTTTGACTCTCCTGTTTTGACTTTGAGACAGCCGCCTTTATATTCTCTCCACGTGGAAGTTTTCACCCGCACACCCGCCGTTAAAACACCGTCGGCGGGATCGTTGGCGCGGGCGGCCGCAATCGTTCAGACGCAGCTGAATGAAGTCGATGCCCGCATCAGCCAGCAGGCGGCCGAATTTGATCCCGCCATCGAGGGCTACGTCGCCTACGCCATCGGCGGGCAGGGAAAGCGTCTCCGGCCGATGGTGGCCCTTCTGAGCGGCGGCGCAACCGGATCGCTCACCTCCGCGCATGTGGATCTCGCGGTGATTCTGGAATTGATCCATATCGCGACGTTGGTGCATGACGACATTATGGACGAGGCGGAACGCCGGCGCGGCCAGCCAACCGTCAATGCGCGCTGGGGAAATTCGCTCAGCGTCCTGCTCGGCGACTGCCTCTTTGCCCAGGCGCTCAACCTTTCGACCTATTTTGAAGACGCGGCCGTGAGTCGCGCCATCGCGCAGGCGGCGCGTGATGTCTGCACAGGGGAAATTATCCAAACGCAACGCCGCTTCGATCTTCATCTGGGCGTGCAGGATTACCGCCGGATCGTGGAGATGAAGACCGGTTCGCTCTTCTCCGCCGCGGCGGAATTGGGTGCGGTCATCAACCAGCAGGCAGCACCGGTGGTGCGCGCGCTGCAGAGTTTCGGGATGAAAATCGGGGCCGCTTATCAGATTTACGATGACTGCCTCGATATTGCGGGGAACGAATCCGTCATCGGAAAAACGCTCGGAACTGATTTGCGCAAAGGCAAATTGACGCTGCCGGTCTTGATGCTGCTGAAAGCCGCGCCGGCCCTCGAGCGCGAGCAATATTCGCAAATGATCGTGAGCGGCAAGGTGGACGAATTGACCGACATCTTGCGCGCGGAAATTGGAACGGCGTCGTTGACCGAATCAATCACGGCGGGCGAAGAACTGGTCCGCGAAGCGCAGGCAGAGTTGGCGGTTCTGCCCGAAAGCGACTACACGACAGCCCTGAGTGAACTGGGCGACGCCCTGCGAGATCTGCTGCACCAGCTGCGGGAATAATGCGGAGCCGTCCGCCTGTCGCCGCGCCCGGCTTTCCTTTTCAATAAGATGGCGCCACTCAAGATTCGCGAAATGCCGCAGGACGATCGGCCCCGCGAGAAGTTGCTCGCGCGCGGCGCGGACGCGCTCACGGATGCTGAGTTGATCGCGATCCAGTTGCGGACTGGTTTGGTGGGCGCAAACGCAGTGCAAGTGGCTGGGCAATTGCTCGAGCGGTTCGGATCGCTCAGCGGCCTCAGCCGTTGCACGCTCGAGGAGATCTCGGGCATTCCGGGCATCGGCCCCGCGAAAGCGATGCAGCTGGTCGCCACCTTCAAACTCGGTCAGCGCCTCGCACGAGAGACCTATGCGCAGTCGAAGATCGACACGCCGGAACTCGTATACGAATTGCTCTCCGCCGAAATGCGCGGTCTGCACAAGGAATCGCTTCGCGCCGTGCTCCTCGATACGCGCTATCGCCTGCTGCGGGTCGAGCAGATTTCGCTCGGGAGTTTGAATGAGAGCATTGCGCATCCGCGAGATATTTTTCGACCCGCCATCATCGCCGCGGCCTTCGCCGTGATTGTGGTTCACAATCATCCCTCGGGCGATCCGTCGCCAAGTCAGGCGGATCACAGCCTAACGAGACGTCTAGGGGAGGCGGCGGAGTTGTTGCAAATAAAACTACTCGATCACATCATCATCGGCGCGCCTGCGGAAGGGCGGCGGCCGTATTTCAGCTTTCGTGAAGCGGGGGTGCTATGAAGGTGCATCCTACCGCCATCGTCGAAGATGGCGCCTCACTGGGAGAAGGAGTGGAGATCGGCCCTTTTTCCCTCATCGGGTCGGAGGCGGTCGTCGGCGACGAGACAATTATCGGGTCGCATGTGGTACTGGAGGGAATGGTTCGAATCGGGCGCAAAAATCGCATCGGCCATGGGTCGGTCATTGGCGGTGGACCGCAGGATCTCGGATTTAAGTCGGAAACAAAAAGCCGGGTCGAAATCGGAGAGGGCAATGTTTTTCGCGAGCATTGCACGGTGCACCGCGGGACGGCGGAGGGAAGCGCCACCATCGTGGGCGCTGGCAATTTCCTCATGGCCGGCGCCCACGTCGGTCACAACTGCCAGGTGGGGGATCATGTCATCATCGCCAACAGCTGCTTGCTCGGCGGCTATGTGCGTATCGGCGATCGCGCGTTTCTCGGAGGGGGCAGCGCCTTTCACCAATACACCCGCGTGGGTCGGCTGGTAATAACGCAGGGCAACTCTGGCTTCGGGAAGGACCTTCCGCCTTTCGTGGTCGCGGCGCAGATTAACCAAGTGGCCGGCTTGAACATCGTGGGCATGCGCCGAGCTGGATTCACCGCTGCAGAGCGGGAGGAAGTGAAAAGAGCCTTTAAACTGCTTTACCGCAGCGGGCTTAACACCCGGCAGGCGCTGGAAAAAGCTGCCGAGATGGAATGGACGGATCGCGGACGCGAATTTTTCGATTTCGTAACAGGAGCTGGAGCACGCGGCATCTCGGCTTACCGGAACTCTTCCGCTGATTGACGCTTACTCCGCGGCGTTAGTCTGATTTGAAGGCGAAAAACGCGAGCATCCGGCCAGTCTTTCCCTTCTCCGCGCGATAGGAATAATAGCGTTCCAAATCGCACGCCGTACACATTCCGGGGTCGTAGATATTCAGCACGCCGCGTTCCCGACAAACCCGCACGATCTCGGCTGCGAAATCCACCTCATAATGCGGCGGTCGGATGCAAGGACTGAGTTGAACCAATAAATCCGACGCTTTGGAGCCATATCGCTCCGTCATGAGATCGATTGCGCGGCCAGCAATTCCCAGTTCGCTCCCCTTCCTGCCCGAATGCACCAGCCCGATGCATCGGCGCACCGGGTCCGCGAGATAAACAGCGCAACAGTCAGCCACGTAAATGCCGAGACAGACATTCGGCTGGCTAGTGACCAGACCATCGCAGTGGGAGAAGCATTCATCGCTCGAGATGGACTGGTCGACGACCTGCACTTCGCCGCCATGAATCTGCTCGGCCGTGATGAATGGAACTGCTCCCAGCCCGCTTGCAGCTCGCGCCGTCCGGTGAACTAAATCGAGACGATGGAGCGCCTCCTCTTTATCATGGCGCACGTCGATATTCGGAACACGCGTGACGAAACCATGGACGCCAGCCGGCCAGGCCGTGAGCGCGGAGAAATGCTCAACCGGCGGAGTGCGTTCCGAGCCGGACACGTCGGCGGCCTAACGAACAGGCTGGCGGACGCCGGCCTGATTGAGCGGAAGCGGCGTGGGCTTTGGCGCCGGCGTAGGCGCCGGATCGGTGCGCAGTTTACGCCGCGTCCTCGGCTCATCGAGCTGATTGGCATACGTGATCTCCGTAGCGGTCACCCGATCAAATTCCGCCTGCGCCGCATTGTAGGTAAAGAGCGCTTGCAAGGTCACCGACTGCGCTCGCGTCACTTCCACACGCGCATTCAAGACTTCGAGCTGGGTCCCGGCACCTGCGCCGAGACGCGCGCTCGCCAGGCGCAGAGCCTCCTGCGCTTGCCCGACATTTTCCTGCTGGCTGCGAATGAGTTCGGCACTTTGGACAATATTTGAGTAGGCCTGCTGCACCTCGAGTTCGATCTGCCGCACGGCATCGTCGTAGGTGATCTTCGATTGCGTGAGCAGCGAGTTCGCCTGCTTGACCCGACCGTAAGTCTGTCCCCAATCCCAGACAGCCCAGGAACCGTTGAGACCCACCACATAACCGGACCGCGCGTCATTAATCCGGTCACTGATAGGTGAACTGCGAAAATCCGCGCCGCCGGTCGCATTGATCTGGGGAAAGAATCCGGAGCGCGCCACGCCCACTTGGGCCGCACTGCTCAGCACGTTGGCTTTTTGCGCCTTCAAAAAAGGACGTCGCGACTTCGCGATCTCAATCGCCTCTGGCAACGGAATTCTCCGCGGCGAGTAGCGCAGCGTCCCGATACATTCCAACGGAGGGCCGTCGCCCCGATTCGGGTCAAAATCCAGCCCGATGGTGCGCGCCAACTGCAACTGTGCGATGCGATAATTGTTGCGCGCACTGATCAATTCGGGCTGCTGGTTCGAGAGAGCGACCTGCGCCTGGAGAACGTTGAAACGCGGCACTGTCCCCGCATCGAAACGATTTTGCTGATCCTGGAGTTGGCTCCGTAACAAGTTCACGGATTCTTCCTGGACGTCGATCAACGCACGGTTGAGCAACACTTGGTAAAATTGGGTGCGAGTTGTCGCGATAATCTGGTCGATCGTGTTGCGAAAGCCAAAGTAAGCGGAGTCGCGTTGGAAATCGGCTGACTTGATTTGAGAAACGACCCTGCCACCAGCAAATACGACCTGCGTCGCCTGGATGCGGATACTGAAATTCCGATCTGTGGTGGTAAATCCTCGGTCAAATCCGCCTCCATCGCCGCCATCACCGGTAAAGTTGCTAAGATGTGGATCGGTTTCCGTGACCGAGCCAGAGGCATCCACCCGGGGCAAAATATCCGCGCGCAGTTCCAAATAAACACCCTTCGCGCGCTCGATTTCCTGCCGGGAACGCTGGACGTCCGGATTTCGCTGCAGCGCGGTCAGGATCGCATCGTTAAGGGTGTAACGCGGCACGCCACCGCTTTGGATACCCACCATTTCCGTGCCGGCATTTCCTGAATCCGGCCACAAAAGAACATTGGCGGCGAGAAAAAGACTAAAAAAAACGAAGAACTTGCGCATGAAAAAGCAGTGCCTGGAAAGTTTTGAAGGTTAATCGACAGATTCTCAATTTCCAGAAGGTTTAGCGGACAATTGCAATGCGCGTGCCAAAGCAAATTCTGAATTTTAAGCGACGCAAGGAGAACGCTTTATGGGTTTTCCGAAAGAGATAAGGAACATTATATTTCCCGCCTCTGGGATTCCCTTGTTCCATTTTCGTAACGAAATGCCTGCTCCGGAGGATGAAAGCAAAATTCGCGGAACGCGTCCGCCTATTTGCTTTGGCAATAATCGTAAATCTTACTGTAAATTTGCAACCAGGCTTTCTGTTCAGATGGACTCAAGTGAGTCATGATCGTCATCAAATTTCCGACCATTTCTTCGCGAATCCGACGCACGAGCGATGATCCTTTCTCGGTGATGCAAACCATGACCTTTCGCCGATCATCTCGCGCGATGGTCCGAAATAGGTAACCAAGGTTGTCGAGTCGCGCGACCAGTCCACTCGCAGCCGCGGTCGTGTGGCCCATCTTCTGAGCGATTGCAGACATGGTCAGAACCTCCTTCTGGTCCAGTGCCGCGAGCAGGAAAAATTGCGGAAAGGAAACTCCGCCGGGCGCCAACTCCTTGCACAGATGCATCACGAAGCAGCGCTGCATCTCGAGAATAATATGCGACAGGCGCTCGGCATCCTTCCGGAACTCGTCGGTTCGGCTCGGAGGGCGTGATGTGAGGACGGCTGAGCTCAAGGCGAACAAGCTAAAAGAGTGGCCTGGAGTGTCAACCGATGCAGCGCTCCTAGTTCCACGTAAAAACCGTGGCCATACTGCCCGCCGCCAGCACTTCGCGTGGTTGCACTAACAGGAGCGCATTCGCCTGGCTCAGGCCAAATAATGCGTGCGATTCCTGCCGCCCAACGGGAGCAAAGACGCCGTCGCGCAGGATTCCTCGAACGTAATGAGGGCGGTCACCGTCATTTGCCATCTCCGCCTGTAAAAATGCGGGATGGGATGGCAGTGGCAGCGAAGTCTTCCCAGCTCCCATTAATTGCAAAACAGCTGGTCTGACAAAGAGCAGGAACGTAATAAAGGCCGAAACGGGGTTGCCCGGCAGGCCGAAGATCGAGCACGCTCCCACGTGGCCAAAAAGAAACGGCTTCCCTGGTTTCACAGCCACCCGCCACAAATCAAGCGAGCCCCCCGCAGCTGTGATGGCGCCTTTCACAAAATCTCTTGCCCCGACCGAGACCCCGCCTGTGATGATCATGACGTCGCAATTGGCCGCTGCTTGCACCGCGGCTGCAATCTCCGCCGCGTCATCAGAACAATGAATGACGGACGTAACTTGGGCGC
This sequence comes from uncultured Verrucomicrobiae bacterium, assembly GCA_963762685.1. Taxonomy (GTDB): domain Bacteria; phylum Verrucomicrobiota; class Verrucomicrobiia; order Chthoniobacterales; family UBA10450; genus JACCTI01. Next base: position 63,196 of record CAVXLV010000015.1, read on the forward strand.
CGGCTTGCCGCAGCAGAGCGCAAAGGAGAAACGAATTCGAATCGTAAATCTGACCGGACGAGAGCTTTTCCTCGGGTGAAATCAATTCGTCGCCGGTGGAAATAACCGCTGCACGCACGCCCCCGCCGACTCGGACCACGCTTAATCCCTGCGCCGCGAAAAGCGCGATCTTTTGGGGTGTGATCTTGTCCCCTCGGCGCGCTAACAACTGGCCAACCGCGACATCATCGCCACGTTTCCGAACGAACTCTCCGATCCCCACCTCGCAAGCGATCGAGATCTCGTCCCCCAAGATGGAGACGTCTTCCTGCATGACCACGGCATCCGCCCCGGCCGGCATCGGCGCGCCCGTGAAAATGCGCACCGCTTCCCCAGGCTTGATCGAGAGATTTCGCCCTGCACCCGCCGGCTGTTCGCCAATCACTTTTAAAATCCCGCCGTCCGTGCAGGACTCGGCTATGACTGCGTAGCCGTCCATCGCGGAATTGTCGAAAGGCGGGAGCGCGTGCGCGGCAACGAGATCGTTGGCGAGGAAGCAGCCTAACGCCTCCAACAATGGCACTTCGCGATCGGGCAGCGGGGAAACGAGATCTGCGATCTTTGCCCATGCCGCATCCTGCGAGATCATAATCGCACTCTAGGGCGCCCAACGGCGGCTTGCTGCGAATTCTTCCACAGGTCCGCAAGGAGGGGGCACGGGCGTTGTCTCGTTAGACCATCCTTGCGTATCGGCTCTGTCGTTTGACGACCCGGTCGCGCACCCCATATTCTCGCCCTGTTGGTGAGGTGGCTGAGTGGTCGAAAGCAGCGCTTTGCTAAAGCGCCGTAGTCCAAAAGGCTACCGAGGGTTCGAATCCCTCCCTCACCGTAGCTTTTCGCCCAATCGTTCTCCTCGGGGAACGAGTGCTTCCACTCCAACTTCGTCCTCGCGCCTTTTGCGCAGTGTGCCTATCGTTCACGCATGACTCGCCTTTTCATTTTGCTTGGGTTTGTAGCCGGATTCGCGTTGGGCGGATGTGCGGACAATTTGACCCCGTCGAGGAGCGCCGACGCCGCGTACTGCCCCTGCTTCGCCGGATCCAACGGGGCATCTTCCTCCGCGCCAACAGCAGAATCCACTAGGGGAGGGCGCACCACCGTTCTAACGGCGGAAATGATCGCTCTAACGAGTTCTAGCCAGGGGGCCAACTTAGCGGCCGTTTCCCCATCACATGCAAATGCAGGTGCGGCACACTCTCACCGGCATCGGGTCCGCTGTTGATCACGACGCGGAAGCCGGATTCGATGAGATCGAGCTTTCTCTGCCACAATCCGCGTCGCGCCGAGCAACTTCCCAAGAATAAGCTCATCATCAGACGTGATGGCGGCCAGGCGCGGAATCACCCGCTTCGGCACCACCAGCACATGCACGGGCGCTTTTGGATCGAGATCGTGAAACGCGAGCACGTCCTCATCTTCCCAAACAATCTGCGCTGGGATTTCTCGGCGCGCGATTTTCTCGAAGATCGTCATGTGTATGATACACGCGATACCTGACTCTGTCGCCTAACGAAGAGAACAGCGCATCTGCGCGAGCGCGTGATTTGAGGCCAGCTTCTCGCGCACGAAGCACACCACCTCCTCGCGCAACGCGTCGCAGGCCCGCGTCCACACTTTCGCGCCGCGCAAATGTTTCACGCACGCTTGCAGGCCGCAGACATCCAGGCTGTCCGTGCCCGTACCGACGAGCGCATCGATTCGTTTTTCCAGCTGATCGAAAAACGCCAGCTCATAGCCGTCACCCGCTTCCCGCGCGATATCGAGCAGCGAAAACGAAATCGGCGGCGGCGCCGGAGAGAAAAAACGGAATGATCTCCTTGTAGCCGATCACCTTCAGCACATAGCGCACTGTCTGGGAAAGCTGGCTGATCGGCACCACCGGCTCATCGTTCCGCAGCCGGAGATAAAAGGTGATGCTTTCCGTGATGTGATCCGTCAACCACCAGCTCGGATAGCCCGCTTGATCGGCCGCCTCCGTGATTGCCTCGCGCAACCACTGCTGACTAAACTCGAACAGCTGCCCCGTCTCGCAGCGCAGATAGGGAAACTCTTCCTTAAACGCGACCATGAGCTTCCTCTGGTGGGAACAATTCCGTCTGAGACGGGTTCGGTTTCACGCGGCGGCCGAGCGCCTGGATGGCGTCGACGAATTGATCCACATCATCAAAGCGCCGATGCACGGATTCATAACGCAAATACGCCACTTCATCGATCGCGCGCAATTTTTCCAGCACGCCCTCCCCGATCGCCGCGGAGGTGACATCGCGTCCGCCGGTCTCCACTTCGTGGACGATTTCGTTCACCGCCTCCTCCAACGTTACGAGACTGATGGAACGTTTTTCGCACGCCTTCGCCATACTGCGCGACCAACTTGCGCCGATCAAATGGCTCCTGCGTGCGATCGCGTTTGATCACTCGCAGCTCCGACCGTTCGATCTCTTCATAAGTGGTGAAGCGATAAGAGCACTGCAAACAAACCCGTCGGCGGCGGATGCTGGAAGAATCTCGAGAGTGGCGCGAGTCGATGACTTTGTCGTCACGAAACCCGCACTTGGGACAACGCATAGTGTCGGTGCTGTAAGTAGCATACCAAATGTTGTGGCGTCAATGCATTGACGCAGAATTCGTGAGAAAGTTTTCGCATGTGCGCCAAATGCTCGAAGCACGTGCGCGCGGATCGCCTCCCCTACCGGGGCGCGAATTCGAAGTCTGCTTTGTCCTTTTTCGGCGCGAGGACAAGATGCGCGGCAAACTTATTGCCTCGCTTCGAAACGAAGTCTTCGATCATCGGCGACCGTCCGTCTGTCAGCAGTGCTTTCACTTCGTCATGCGTGATTTCGTGTTCGCAAAGCTTCTTCGTCAGCTTGAAAACCTGACGATTATCCTGCTCGGGCTTGCGCACATAATAGGCGTCGTCCATTTCCACGATCTCGCCGCCGTGCGTCTTGCTCTGGCCGATCACAGTGGCTTTTGAGAGATCCGCCTTTTCACGAGCTTTTCGCGCTACTGGTTTCCCATCCTTATCGGTTTTCGCGGCGCGCGGCGGGAACTCCCAGCGGATGCGGGCGTCGGCCTTTACGAGAAAGGCATCGAAGGGACGGTTCTTTTTCGAAGTGAAACCCTTGATCAAATCGGTCTTCCCCTTTTCGATCAGCTGCACCGCCTGTTCGCGCGGGATCTCTTTCTTGCACATCATCCGCGGCAAACGAAACGCCTGTTTCCACTCGCCGTGTTCCTGCTCGCGCAGAACATAATTTGAGCCCACTTCGCACAATTCCGCGCCAGTCGCTGGATCGGTCCAGAACGATTCGACCGAGCCTAAGTCCACCTTGTCGCCAAAGTCATACTCCGCTTTCCACTTCGCGGTCTTTTCGTCTTTCGCCAGCTTCAGCGTGGCCGCGAAACTGTTGCGCGTCTTCGCGGAAATGAAACCATCGAGCGGGCCTACCATCCCTTTCTCCACCAACTCACGGATTTCGCTCTCCTCCATTTTCCGGCCGCCGATGACCTTGTAGAGCATGAACTCGCCGTCCTGCGATTTGTAACCGCGAAGCGTCTCGCGCAGCGGCTTCTGGTCGGTGGGCGACAGAATATCCGTCTCCCGCGCGATCGAGTCGTCTTCCTCGAAGCCTTTCACGCGCTCGACGATCCCTTTCGTTTCCGCCACGATCGCGGCCATAAATTTTTCGCGCGGGAACTTTCCGTGCTCCATCAGGCGCAACTGGTGTTCCCATTCGCCCGTCATGGCCGGGCTGGTAATATCGGTCGCCTTCACCGCTTCCAGGAACTGAATGAGCTGCTCGGCTTTCGCGGTCGGAACCAGATCACGCTGCTGGCGATCCATGTATTTCTGATAAATTAGCCCGTCAATCGTATCCGCACGCGTGGCCGGCGTGCCGAGCCCTCGCTCTTTCATGGCCTCGGCCGCGTCTTCGTCCTCGACGAGTTTGCCGGCTGTTTCCATCGCGGAAAGTAAAGTCGCCTCGGTATACCGCGGCGGCGGCTTGGTCGCTTCACCGTGCAAGACCGCTTCCAGCGTCTTCGCTTGGTTCTTATCTTCCGCGCTCAAAGCCGGCAGCGCTTTACCCGAATCATCGTCGACCGTGCTCTTACCGTACACTTCCAGCCAACCCGCCGCCGTCAGCACCTTGCCTTCCGTCTTAAACTTGTGCGCGCCGATTTGGCTGAAGCGCGTTGTGACATCGAACTCCGCCGCTGGGAAAAACACCGCTACAAAACGGCGCGCCACCATGTCGTAAATTTTCGCTTCCGCCTCATCCAGGCTCTTCGCTTCGGACGCCGTCGGGATGATGGCAAAGTGATCGCTGATCTGCGCGTTGTTGAAGATGCGCTTGTTCGGCCGCACCCAATTCTGCGCGAGAGCCTTTTGCGCATGCGGCGCGAGCGAACCTGCGAGATTTCCGAGCGTCTCCTTGACGACCGGTTGATAATCTTCCGGCAACGCGCGCGAATCGGTGCGCGGATAAGTCAGCATCTTGTGCTTCTCATAGAGCGCCTGCGCGATTTGCAGGGTGCGCTTGGCGGAGAAACCAAACCGCCCGTTTGCTTCGCGTTGCAGCGTCGTCAGATCATAAAGACGTGGCGCGATTTGCGTGCTGGCTTTCTTCTCCTCCGAGACGTCCGCGACCGGATTTCCCTGGCAGGCCGCGACGACGTTGTCGGCCGTCGACTGCTCCCAAATACGGTCGATGCGGTCGTGCTCATCGTCGTTACGCTTAAAGTCCGGCCGCTGGTAAACGCCTTCATACTCACCCTTCGCGACTTCGAATCTCGCGGTGATGCGCCAGTAATCGCGCGGCTTGAAGTTTCGAATCTCCAGCTCGCGCGCATAGACCATCGCCAGCGTCGGTGTTTGCACCCGGCCGACGGAAGCCACATTGCCCGCTCGCGATCCAAACATCCGTTTCGTGATCGCGCGCGTGCCGTTAATCCCGATGAGCCAGTCGCTCTCGCTACGGGAACGCGCGGCATCGGCAAACGGTTTCATTTCGTCCCCGTCACGCAGATGTTCGAAGCCATTGCGGATCGCCTGCGGCGTCATCGATTGCAGCCAAAGCCGCTTCACCGGGTGCTTGTTTTTCGCAAGCTGCGTCAGGTAGGTAAAAATGAGCTCGCCTTCGCGGCCGGCGTCACAGGCATTGATGACTTCGTCGATGTCCTTGCGCGCGATGAGTTTTTTTAACTGCGCGAATCTGTCCTTCGCGCTTTCGCTCGGCTTCAGCGCAAACTCCTCAGGAATAATTGGCAACGTCTCCAACCGCCAGAAGCCATACTTCTTCTTATCGATATCCTCTGGCATGAGGAGTTCGACCACATGACCAATGGCGGACGCTACGACGTAGCGATCATTTTCGTAGTGATCGCCTTTCTTCGGAATCTTCCCCAGCACGCGCGCGATGTCGGCCGCGACACTCGGCTTCTCAGCGATGACAAGGGATTTGGACATGCAGGGATGCGAACTAGACCTCCCGCCGGGGGATTGCAAGTATAAGCAGCAAATCGCGCACGAGCCCCGATAGTTTCCAGGTAGCTTTTCGGCGTGTTTAGGGCCTGATGACCACGCGCACGTCGTCACCGAATGCTGCCAGGTTATCCAAAGCCTCGTTAATAACCTGCGCCTCGAGCGGCACGGTTCGAATGACCTCTGATAAGTCGAGGCCGCCCGTACGCGCCAGATTCAAAAGTGCCGGCAACTCGCTCGCGAGATGATCCGACACGCCAATAATTTCTGCTTCTTTGCCCAGGACTTCAGTATAGGGCGCGATGGCAAAACTCTCATCCGTCAGTCCCACCAACCCGGCACGTCCCAGGATCGCCAGAGATTGCACCGCTTGGCGCATCGTTTTCGGAAGGCCGATTAATTCCAGAGAGACATCAACACCGCGGCCGGCTGTTCGTTCACGAATTTGCAGCACGGGATCGCCCGCCGACGCATCGATCGGAATCGCGCCGAAGCGCTGGGCCAGCTCGAGCTTTTTCGGATTTATGTCCACAGCCAACACCTCGGAAGCGCCGAGACTGCGCGCCAACTGCACCGCCGAAATGCCGAGACCGCCAATGCCAAAAACGGCCACCGTCTCTCCCTCGGCCAGTCGCGTCTTGTGCAGAGCGTGGAACGATGTGGCCGAGGAGCACATCAGGATCGCACCCTGCGCGAACGGGATTTCTTCCGGAAGCAGGAAGGCGCTGCGTTCCGGCACGACCACAAATTCCGCATAGCCGCCGTCGCGGTTGTTCCCAAACATCTGCACCGTCCGGCAAAATTGTTCCGTGCCCGCTTCGCAATAATCACATCGGCCACAGGTCGCGAGATAATGAATGCAAACGCGATCCCCTGCCACAAACCCCCGCACTGCCGCTCCCATCTCCTCGACCACACCAGCGATTTCGTGGCCCAGAGTCAGCGGCAAAGATTTCTTAGTGGTCGTTCCCTCACGGTAGTGGACGTCGGAATGGCAAATGCCCGCGGCTTTCACCCTAACGAGTAGATCAGTGACCCCGACCCGCGGCTTCGGAATTTCCTGCTCGACGAGCGGCGCGTTCAGCGCGGTCAGACGCACAGCTTTCACGCTTACGAAAGCTTGACGAAGTATTTCCCCGGTAACTGTTTCACCAGGTGTTTTAATTCCAGCCGCAGTAACCCCGAGGACACGGTTCCGCTCGGCAAATCGGCCTTCGCCGCAATGTCGTCGATGGAAGTCTCGCTGGCTTCGATCGCATCGTAAATCCGACGTTCGTCGTCAGTCAAACTGGGCAAGGGCCGCTCCGCCGCACCGGCCGACGGCTTCGCTTCGGGCAAGAGAATGCTCAGGTCATCGAGAATGTCGTTCGCATCCATGACTAGCTTTGCGCCTTGCTGGATCAGGCGATTCGAGCCCATCGCGCTCGGCGCATTAATGTGACCCGGGACCGCATAAACCGCGCGTCCTTGATCAAGCGCTTGCGTAGCAGTAATGAGCGCGCCGCTATTGAGACCCGCCTCCACCACGAGCACGCCGTGGCTCCAGCCGCTGATGATCCGGTTACGCATCGGAAAAGTCTGGCGGTCCGGCTCCACGTCCATGGAGAATTCAGAGACGACGGCGCCATTGCCGCTGGCTATTTTCTCGGCCAAGCCTGCGTTCTCCGGCGGGTAGAGCTTGTTCAGACCGGAACCGATCACCGCGATCGTCCGCCCCTTCGCCGCCAGCGCACCCTGATGCGCAGCAGTGTCGATTCCGCGCGCCAGACCGCTGATCACCGTCAGACCGGCGTAGGCTAGTTGATAGGAGAGTTTTTTTGCGGATTCCATCCCGTAATGCGTGGTCCGGCGCGAGCCGATGATTCCGATCGCATGGTAATCGCGCTCCAGAACTTCGCCCCAGACGTAGAGCACGATGGGCGGCGCGTGGATCTCGCGCAGCTGCCGGGAATAGATGGGCGATTCTGCCGTGATGACCTGCGCGCCGAAAGTGCGAATCCGCTCCAGCTCTGCTGGCAAATCGACCGTGCTTTCCCAATTCGTGATCTGATCCGCGACGTCGCGACCAATCCCATCTACCGCACGCAAATCCGCGCCGCGCGCTTTCAGAATCCGCTCCGGAGTCTCGAAAACCTGGAGCAAATTCCGGAGACGCACGGGCCCCATCTTCGGGACCATGTTCAGCGCGATACAGGCTTCAGTGGAGGTCATGTTGAACAACGTCGCGCGCGAATCGCACTCCGCATCAATCGAGCAAACCAAGCTTGCATGAGAGAGAACCTTCGGCCGTCAGCGCGGCTCACGCTGACACTAACGTCGACGCTTTTAGAACGGAATTTCGTCGTCGTCCGGTTCGGACGCCGCAGGTCGCGGAGGCGGGGCGCTGGAGCGCGCCGGTCGGCTACTGGAACGATCGCTACCGCCGCCACCTTCATCGAAATCGCCACCACCGCCGCTCCCCGGTTTGCCACCGAGCAGCTGCATGGTCTCACCCACGACCCTCAGTTTGCTGCGTTTCTGACCGGAAGTTTTGTCGTCCCAAGTATCGAGCTGGAGGCGACCTTCGATCAAAACGGGGCGGCCTTTTTTTAAATACTCGCCGGCTATTTCCGCGAGGCGCGACCAAAGAGTGACATCGACAAACGTAGTTTCCTCACGCTTCTCTCCGCCGTCGCTCGCGGGGATGAAACGATTGATCGCAAGTCCCACTTCGGCGACTGCAGTGCCCTTGGGCGTGTAGCGGACCTCGGGATCACGCGTCAGATTCCCGAGCAGGATGACTTTGTTGAAATTGGCCATCCGCCGGTTCTAGCGAAACTACTTCTCTTCCGCGACTTTTTTCGCGCGCGACGCAGTCTTTGGCCGCAGCTTCTGGTAATGCTGGCGGTAGACCTCCGCATCGAGCTTGAACTTGGAGCGCAGCTTTGTGATCAGCTGCGAATCGGCGTGGAAAATGAAGTTCACGAAGTGCCCCGCATCCAGTTCCCCGGCCTGGTAGGCAAACTGGCGTTTGTCCATCTTTTGCACTTGCTCGATCTCGGCGCCTTCTTTTTGAAATTCGGATTCAAGGCGATCGACGATGTCCTTGACGGTGTCCTCTTTACCCGTCGCATTGAGGACGAGCAGGGCTTCATAACGGTTCTTCATGATTCGGGAATTTTGTTGAACGTGTTCATCGCGGAAACGACGCCTTTGTCAATCGAGCATTTCACCGCTTCAGCCGCGCGGGCGACGGTTTTGTCGACTAATGGTTGCTCTTCTGCAAAGAAACGGCCCAGCACATAATCGACTGCGCCAGCCTCCGGTGCGGCACCGATTCCGACGCGCAAGCGCGGGATCTGGTCGCTGCCTAGAGTGGTGATGATGGAGTCGAGGCCGTTATGCCCGCCGGTGCCGCCTTCGAGACGAATACGCAAGCGGCCGAGCGGAAGATCGAGGTCATCGAAAACTGCCAGTGTTTCCTCCGGCGCGATTTTGTAGAATTGCGAAACGGCCTGCAAAGGTGCGCCGCTGCGATTCATGTAGGTCATCGGCTTGACCAGGATCGCCTGCTCGGCCTTCGCCCAAAGCGCACCCCACTTCGCGGAGCGTTCCCAGTTCACCCGCCACTCTGTCGCCAACCGATCGAGCACCATGAACCCGATATTGTGCCGGGTGCGCTCATATTCCGGACCGGGATTTCCCAGGCCGACGATCAAACGAATACCGGCAACGTCGGGCGGCAAGCGATCTCAGACTCGGAGCGAGTCCGCGTTTACTTCTTGTCCTTGGCCGCGGCGTCCGGATCTTCCTTCTTCTCCTTGATGACTTCCGGAGCGGCCGCAGGCTCAGCGCCTGCCTTGGGCTCTTCTTCCACCGTCGGAGCGAGAACAGAGATCGCGGTCAGATCAGGCGAAACCCGCGTGGTCACACCGTCTGGCAGTTTGATATCGCGCACGTGAATCGCGTCGCCGACGTTCAAGTCGGACACGTCCACCGTGATCACATCGGGCAAATCACGCGGCAAGCATTCGATCGAAAGAGAACGCAGGCTCTGCTCGAGCAAACCACCGAAATTCTTCACGCCATTCGCCGTGCCCACGGGCTCGAGCGGAACGTCAGCTTCGATCATCTCATCCATGGAAACCGCATGGAAGTCGATATGCAAAACATCGCCACTGACCGGCGCATGCTGAACTTCCTGCACGAGCGCGAGGCGATTCGCACTGCCCTTCACCTCAAGCTCCACCAGAATGTTTTCGCCGGAGGCGTGGCTGAGCATGGAGTTGATCTCCCGCCGGGAAACCTGCAGCGCCTCGGGCTTCTGCTTCGCGCCGTAGATCACCGCCGGGACGGAGCCCTGTGTTTTCAATTTCCGCACCGCGCTTCGTCCGAGACCGCTGCGTGGTTCCGCGGTCAGTTTAACTTGTTTTGCCATAAATCTGCTCCTCGGCACTTCGCCGGTTATGAGGGCGGTATCTATTCCCCGGATTTGCTCATTTGCAATCGGGAAGATTTTAAAGAGCCCGTTCTTTGGGCTGTTGTGGGCCATCGTGACGCGACCTTTCCCCTGTAATAAGGATCAAACTGAAGGCCAGGGGTTTAAGCCGAGGTCGTGGCATGTGCCATGCTCCGAGAAAGACGAGTCTATCTCACTCGTCCAAAATGTTCCATCCCCAGCAAAAGCCCGGCGGCTTCTCGATTGTCGAGATTTGCATTGCGATTCTAATCGCGAGCATCTTCGGCGCGGCCGCGTTTGCGACGAATTCGCAGCTTTTGATCGGTTTACGCTCTCAAAAGGAGACCACAGCGGCGACGCTTACGCTTCAGCAGCGGATGGAATCCTTCCGCGCCACCGCTTTTTCCAACATCGCCGATCGCGATTACGTGAAGGATAACATCCTCAAAGTGCCCACCGGTTCCGAAGCGCCACTGGGTAAATTCACCGAAACATTGACGATCGGCGTTTATCCTCCGGACGGGTCCATCAACACCGTCATTCGGCGCACCCCTTCCAAACCTAACGGCGAAAACGTGAGCGAAAACCACGATCTCGCCAGACGCCAAATTGCTGCGCGTGGACATCACCGAAAGCTGGACCGGAGCCAACGGTCGCACTCGCACCCGTCAACTCTCCTCCCTCTTCGGCATTGGGAATATCGGACCGTGAAGATTAATTCCCTCAAAACAGCAGGTATGACCCTTTCCGAGATCATGATCACGATGGGGTGCGCGTCCATCCTTCTCACAGCTGTGCTTATCTCTGGAATCTCGCTCCAGCGCACTGCCATGGCCACGGAGCAATACTCCATCTCACAGGCAGACCAACTCCGCGTAGAAGATTATATCGCGATGGAATCGAGACGCTGCGTCTCGGCCACTGTCTTGAATAACACGGTCACGTTTTTAGTGCCCAAATACTATGATAATGCCGGGGCCCCGGTAAACCCTTCCTACACCGCGGGCGGCGCCATCCAATACGGAAACGGCACGATTCCGATCTCGTACTATCAGAGCGGCACCAGCTTCGTCCGCAACGTGAACGGCACGGAAATCGTCATCGCGAGCGATGTCTCTTCCTTCAACGTCACCCCCATCGATCTCACCTCCAGCCTGAGCTGCTCCATCACTTTTGCACCGAAGTTCACCAAGTTGCCCGCGCCTGTCCCGATCGCGGCCACCACGGTCTACATCAACACCTTTTTGCGGAACGCTGCCGCCCGGCAGTAGCAATTTATGAAAATAAACACCCGAGGAGCCGCTTCCGGGAGCATCCTCATCACCACCATCGTCACGATTGCGCTTATGGCTGCGCTATGTGCGGGGGCGCTGATCGTCACGACGCAGACCCAAACCAGCGGGGTGCAAACCGCCGCCTGGCATCAATCTCTCGCGGGCGCGGAAGCCGCGATGGATCAAGCCATGAACGCTCTCAATACCGGCGATTGGTCCGGCTGGTATACGGTGAATGGTGCCCTCCCAGCGGGCGAGCCATCCGGCGGCGTGGCCGCAACGACCAAGCCTCCAACAGGATCCTACAATTACTACGTCCCGCCGGCGCTTTCGGTCGAAGGTGAAGGGGCCGCCAGCGTCGATATGTGGACCACGGTTGATACCGGCGCCCTCGCCCTCGATCAAAACGGGAATCAAGCCTACCGCATTCGCGCGACCGGAAAAGTGGGCGTCGCCGGACCGGCTCGCGCTTCGATGAACAAGCTCGACAATCGCCTGCGCAAGATCAGCCTGCTACGGGAGGCCCGCACCAAAACAGCCGTCTCCACCCCACGCGCGATCCGCCGCGTCGAACTCATCGCGCTACCTGTGGCCAGAAGCATCTGGGCCCGTGCGCTCCTGATGAGAAATACCATTAATATGAGCGGCAGCGGGGTGATCGATAGCTTTGATTCGACCAATCCCTTCAAGTCCACCGGCGGCCTCTATGACGTCGCCAAGCGGCAAAGTCACGGCGACGTCGGCACTGCGAATAGCACGGGCTCGGATCTGCGTGGCACATACGTTTACGGTTCCATTGCCTACAGCGGGCCAGCCATAAAAAATACCAGCCACGTCCAAGGCACGATTTCCACGCCTTTTTCGCCCGATATCCCCGACACCACCAAGCCGGTCTGGTCGAACGGGACGTATACCAGCCTCAGCAGCGGAAACCCTGTTTCTCTCACAGCTGGAACGAAGGCCGCACCCGCCAAGTTTAAGATTGGCTCCCTCACCGTCTCGGGCGGCAACGTCCTTACCATTAGCAAGTCGAACAACGGAAGTGACAACAATTACATCGAAGTCTGGGTCACAGGAAAATTGACCGTGTCCGGCTCCGGCTACATCACTCAGGATCCCGCGGTCCATGTGAAATACTATGTCGAAGACGACATCACCGTGAGCGGAAGTTCATTTAACAATCAGAGCGGCCTGGCCAAGAATCTTGAGATCATCGGCATTGGCAACAACAACAAGGTAACCGTTTCCGGAGACGGCAGTTTTATCGGAACGATTAACGCACCTGGCTTCAACGTAACCGTTTCAGGTCAGGCGAATCTTTCCGGCGCGTTCATCGCCAACAGCCTGAACATCAGCGGAAGCGGCAGCGTGCACTACGACGAATCACTTTCCAAATATGGCAACTCTTCCAGCTTGGGAAATTACGCCTACGGAAGCTGGTTTGAGGACAACGGCGCCGCCTCAAACGGTCTCATCTACTGAGACCGCTCCAGCGGCTGGCCGTCAGTCGCCCAGCGGGGTCCGCGTCACTTCTCGATCTGAAAAAGCGAGGAGACGGATTCGTCGCTGTGAATCCGCTTGATCCCCTCGCCCATCAGCTCGGAAATACACAGCACCGTCGTCTTGAATCCCGGCACTTCGCGCGCAGGCGTGCTGTTGGTCGTGATCAACTCCTCGATCTGCGATTCCTGGAGACGCGGAATCGCCATATCGACCAGGACCGCGTGGGAGACGGCTGCGTAAATTTTCCGCGCACCGTATTCCTTCAAAACCGTCGCAGCTGAGCAAAGCGTCCCTGCCGTCTCCGTGAGATCGTCCACCAGCAGCACATCGCAGCCCTCCACCTCGCCGATGACGTACTGCACTTTCGTTTCCGTCGCGCTTTTGCGCTGTTTGGCCACGATCGCGAGATTGACACCCAAAGCCTGCGAATAGGCGGAGGCCATCTTCAATCCGCCCACATCCGGCGAGACCACCACCATCTTCTCCGTCATTCTCGTCCGGATATACTTGATCAGCACCGGCAGCGAATAGAGGTGATCCACCGGAATATCGAAAAATCCCTGCACCTGCTGCGCGTGCAGATCCATCGTCAGCACACGGTCCACCCCCGCGGCGTGCAATAGGTTGGCCACCAGCTTGGCCGTGATCGGCACCCGCGGCTTATCCTTCCGGTCCTGCCGCGCATAGCCGAAAAAAGGGATCACCGCCGTGATCCGATACGCACTCGCGCGCCGCGCCGCGTCCACCATGATAAGCAGCTCCATGATGTGCTGATTGGTCGGCGGACAAGTCGGCTGGACAATGAAAACGTCCCGCCCGCGAATATTCTCCTCGATTTTGACGTAGGTCTCGCCATCCGGAAACGAGCTGATCGTCGCGTCTCCCAAAGACGCTCCGATGGAGTCGCAGATCTTCTCAGCCAAATCGCGATTGGCTGATCCGCTGAAGATCTTCAATTCCGGGTGGAGCGCGTAGGTCATAATATTAAGGCGAAAGGGCCGTCACCTTAGGCGCGGCGCCATGGCATTGGCAATCGGGAATCCCGCAAACCGAGGCAGCGTGTCCCAAAATGGATGCGTCAGCCACGAAACTGAGGCGCCAGGGCCAGATTCCCCCTGAAAAAAACGAGGGCGACAGATTTCTCTGTCGCCCTCGCCCAAACAACAACAACAACAACAAACAAACGCGCAATATTAGACTGACAATTTGGCCGCACGACGGCGGCGAAGAAAGGTGGAGGAGCCAATCGCCGCCAGGATGCCGACGACAGGGAAAAAGGAGCTCAGCTCAGGAATCGGAGTGATGCCGTTGCTGGGGGAGGTCTGACTCAATGCCACTCTGGACGGACTGGAGTTTCACCCAACGCTGAGAAATATATGAGTCGCCACTCGCCTGAGGGACTACTTTGACAACGGTCGGGTGCTCAGGGTTTACCGTGGAAACAGCGCCGTCGATGACGCTATTTTCTTTAAGATCGGTGCTGATGGCAGCGGCCTTGGCAGAGGATGACAGCAAAGCGGCGAGGGCAAGGGCGGCGAAGATGGCTTTCACTTTTATCATAATGGTTTGATTCTCCGAGTGCTTTGATGGGTCTGGGCGATTCACTACCGGCAACAATTGATAGCGAATATGTTTCCTATAATTCTCATAATTGATTCTCAGCGTCAATAAAACTTTTCGTGCCATCGAAAAACATTTCTTGGTCGCGGCAGCGTCGAATCCCTTGCACACCCCGTAGCTCCTGGGAAACGGAGCTTTCGAGGCAGATTTTAGAAAAATTGGAAACCGGATTCTCCGGTGCTGTTCGGTCGTCGTGTCGGACAAGAACTGAGCCGCCATCGAAGAAATCGTGACGAATTCTGCTCCGAGCCAGTCGCTCATTTGGATTCAGCCGGCGGCTGTTCCTCTAAAGAGCCACAGATGCCGCAGGAAGATTGTGTCGCCACGTGCGGCTCCGGGCTGCGTGACGCGGCCAGCGCAAAAATGGAGCGCAATTGCCGTTCAGGGCACCGCCGAGATCCAGCATGCTTTCATTGAGAAATAAACAAGGTCGCCGGTCGCAAAAACAGCCCTCCCGGCCAACGCAGTAAGATGCGAGACGACGGCCCAAGTTTGCCCGCACGCGCGGAATGAATTATCTCACTTGCAGGCCATGAAAGCTGATCCCCTCCGCGTCGAACGCCCGAAGACCACCTCGAAAATTTTCGCTCACACCCGTTGGGATGTGTTGCCGCTGCTGGCAGGGTGGTTCCATCTCGCCTTCTTTTTCGCGCTCTTCTTCCTCTACCCACAGACGCCGCTCTGGATCATGCTCATCCTCGGCTTCACCTACTCGCTCATGGTGAACGCGAACATCAATGGCGTGGGCCACAACTTCATCCACAACCCCTTCTTTCGCTCACCCCTCCTCAATCGCCTCTTCGGCGTCACGCAATCGGTCGCCTGCTGTTTCTCGCAGACCTACTACGACGCCGTCCACATGCAGCATCATAAGGGTAATTCCGATCGCAAAGACGAGCACGGCGAGACGATCGACTGGCTCTCCATTTACCGACACGGCCACGACGACGAACCAGAGAATCCGTGGAGCTACGTCTTCCTCAGTTTTTTCCGCGATAATCCCGCCGCCATCGCGCGCGAACTGCGCAAACGCGGACGCGCTGAACTCATCTGGGGCAACCTCGAGCTCGCCTCATTTGCCGTCACGCTTCTCGTCATGTTTCTCTTCAATTGGCGCTACGTGCTCTTCTTTTTCCTGCCGTTCTTCTACCTCGGCCACTGCTTCAGCTATTTGAACGGCTACTTCCGCCATTACGGCGCCGATCCCGACAAACCGATCGCGTGGGGCGTGAGCAGCTACGGGAAAGTCTACAACTGGCTCTTCTTCTACAACGGCTACCATGCCGAACATCACTTCCGCCCGAAAGTTCACTGGACGAAAATGGAAGCCTTCCACACGCAGATCGCTGACCTGCAGAAAAAAGAAGGTGTGCGCGTGATTCAGCATGCGCACATGCTGGGGTTCCTCGATCCCGACCTCCCCTCGCGCGGTGGCGGCAACTTCAAGCCCGCGTCCGTCGAAGCGGCCTCGTAAGCTCAACCGCCACGGCGTCTCTTCCTCGTTAAAAATGGAGCCGCCGCCGTTACCTCCTCCCATACCCCCTCCACCGTTGCCAGGCCTCTCGCCGACGCACGCCAGTCTTCGCGTCCCCTTTCCTCCCCGGTCTTCGACCACGCGCGTGTTGCTGATCGCCGGCGCCATTTTGTCGGCTCTGTTCCTCGGCCTGGCCACCCTGGTGTTGCTCGGCTTCTCCACGGGGCTGATGGGCTTGCTCGGCGGAATCGTGCTCGCGCTTATCCCGGTGCCGTTTTACCTGCTGCTCGCGCTCTGGATTGATCGCTTCGAAAAGGAACCCGTCTGGATGCTGGCCGCCGCCTTCCTTTGGGGCGCGACGGTGGCCGTCTTCGCCGCCTTCATTCTCAATACGCTGGTCGAGACGATCATTGCCGTCCAGTTCGCCGCCTACGCCAGTGTCGCCACCGCGATACTCTCGGCGCCTGTGGTCGAGGAACTGGCCAAAGGTCTGGCGCTGATCATTTTCTATTTTTGGCAACGCGACGAGTTCGACAACGTGCTCGATGGCATTCTCTACGCCGCCATGGTGGGCCTGGGCTTTGCCATGACGGAGAATATTCTCTACTACGGCCGCGCCATCGCCGAGGGCACTTCCGGCGGGACCGCCGTCACCTTCTTTCTGCGCGGCGTTGTCTCGCCCTTCGCGCATCCGTTCTTCACCAGCATGACCGGGATCGGGCTCGGCTTCGCCCGACTCGCCACCAAGGGATCGCCGATCAAATTCCTCGCCCCCGCCGTCGGCCTCCTCTGCGCCATGCTCCTGCACGGTCTCTGGAACCTCAGCGCCAGCTTCGGCGCGGTTTTCTTCCTCGCTTACGTCGTCATCATGGTGCCGGCGTTTTGCGGTGTGCTCCTTTTGGTTGGCTTCTCCCTCCGCCGCGAAGGCCGCATCATTCGCCAATACCTCACGCCGGAAAAAGAGACCGGCTTCTTCGATCCCCGTGGCTTCGAAGCCCTCTGCACCATCCGCGGCCGCTTCGGCGAATCCTGCTCCGCCCTCGGCCGCGGCGGCCTTGGCCACTGGCGCGCCCGCTCACAATATCAAGCCCTCGCCAGCGAACTCGCCTTCCACCGTTGGCGCACCGCCCGCGGCATCCTGCCACGACGCGGGACCGCCGCCGAACGCGAAGCCGCTTTCCTGGAGAATCTCGCGCAGCTGAAGAATCGCCTGCGCTGATTCCGCAGTCCCCGCGCCGCAATCCTCCAGGCCCCGGCGCGCAGCCAAATCAAGCGACCTCCCCCGCCGCACACGGTCCAGCAAAAACAGCGCGAATCACAGACCGACCCCTTTTCTCCCCACTGGGCCTATCTCCGACGATCCATCGCCTCCCGTGCGAGGATCATAGCGCAATTATGAATGCTGACCCCGTCCGCTGCTCGCGGTGGCGCGCCAGCTCGCGGTCGACCTCTGGCGCCTCCATAAAAATAATGAACTACAACCCACCAATCACACACCCGGCCCGTGACCACCTACATAGGGGTTACGATGTTCGCGGGCAATCACGATAGACGCTCGCGCCAGTAATCCGGGTGGCGGCGATGATGTGCGAAAGCAAGAATGCGCAGATGGTCGGGAAGGATGCGGTAGTAGATGAAATATGGAAACCGCCGCATCGCGGAACGCCGCACGTCAGCGTCGATGATGTGCCAGCGATCCGGTGCCTGTAGAAGCACTAACAAAGCCTTCTCTGCGGACGCGAGAAACTGCGCGCCAAGCTGTGGAACGCGTGCTTCGTAGAACTGCGCTGCCTCGATGAGTTCTGCTTCGGCGTCCGGGTGGTAAATCAGGTGCATCCGATCGAACGGCGGGCAGCCTGCATAACCTGCTCATGCGTCCGACCAGCAACCGAGCCGGATGAAAGCTCCCGATCGCGGCGAATGGCCTCGGCCAGAGCGGCATCCTCTCGCACATCGGGGAGTGCGGCATCGATGCTCTCCCAGAGAGCCTGCGCGAGCGAGACTCGCTCGGAGAGAGGGAGAGACATCGCCTCGGTCGTGAGCTCCTGTGAGGACATGCGCTCAGAATATCCGCCGCAAAAGCGATGATCAACACCGCACGCGTGAGCGAACATCTAACGACACCAAGATCAAAGGCCAAAAC
>CAVXLV010000016.1:0-52927 GCA_963762685.1 uncultured Verrucomicrobiae bacterium
AACTACTGCAACATCCTGCGGGATGACGGCCTTTCCTACGGCGATTACGTCGAGCAGTTGACGTTTTTGTTGTTCCTGAAAATGGCGGACGAGCAGTCGAAGCCGCCATTCAACAAGCCGTCGCCCATCCCGCAAGGTTTCAGTTGGCCTGCGCTCCTGAAGCTGGATGGCGACGATCTCGAGATTCATTATCGCCATACGCTGGAGGAACTCGGCAAGCGCTCGGGCATGCTCGGCGTCATCTTTCGCAAGGCGCAAAACAAAATCCAGGACCCGGCCAAGCTCCGCCGGCTCATCGTGGACCTGATCGACAAGGAGCAATGGTCCAGCCTTTCCGCCGACGTGAAGGGCGACGCCTACGAGGGGTTGCTGCAAAAGAACGCCGAGGACGTGAAAGGCGGCGCGGGCCAATACTTCACCCCGCGCCCGCTCATCGCCGCGATGGTGGACGCGATCGCTCCGCAACCGTCCGAAGCCGGACACGCGGTGACGATCTGCGATCCGGCCTGCGGCACCGGCGGGTTCCTGCTCGCGGCGCATGATTACATCGCGAAGCATTATCAGCTCGACCGGGCGCAAAAGAAGCAGCTCAAGAACGGCACGCTCTTCGGCATCGAGCTGGTCGACAGCGTCACCCGCCTCTGCGCGATGAACCTCCTGCTGCACGGGATCGGCGGCGAACTCGAAGAGAACCTGCCGGTCGTGACCAAGGACGCGCTCGCCGCGAAGCACGGCGAATACGACATCGTCCTGGCCAATCCGCCCTTCGGCAAAAAGAGCAGCGTCACCATCGTCAACGAAGCGGGCGAGACCTCGAAAGAATCGCTCATCATCAACCGCGACGATTTCTGGGCGAGCACGAGCAACAAACAGCTCAACTTCCTCCAGCACATCTTCACCATCCTCAAGCAGCACGGCCGCGCCGCCGTCGTGTTGCCCGATAACGTCCTCTTCGAAGGCGGCGCCGGCGAAACCATCCGGCGCGCCTTGCTCAAGCAAGCCGACGTCCACACCCTCGCTGCGCCTGCCCACCGGCATCTTCTACGCGCAAGGAGTGAAGGCCAACGTCCTCTTCTTCGACCGCAAACCCGCGCAGGAAAAACCGTGGACCACCAAGCTCTGGATCTACGACCTGCGCACCAACCTGCATTTCACCCTCAAAGAAAACACCCTCAAGCGCAGCGACCTCGACGAATTCGTCGCCTGCTACAACCCAAAGAACCGCCACGACCGCAAGCCGACCTGGACCGAGAAGAACGAGAAAGGCCGCTGGCGCGCCTACGACTACGAAGAGCTGATCAAGCGCGACAAGATCAACCTCGACATCTTCTGGCTCAAAGACGAAGCCCTCGAAGACTCCGCGAACCTCCCCGCCCCCGAAATCATCGCCGCCGACATCGTCGCCGATCTCGAAGCCGCGCTAGAGCAGTTCGCCACCATCGCGGAGGATCTTAAAGCTGAGCACGTTGCCCTGTTAGGGAACAAACTTAACGCGATGCGCGAGCTTTTTATCGAAGGGCTTCCCTAGCTTCGCCATCTCAACCGAGACACGTTGAGCCCTGTCGTCGCGATCGCCCTGTGATGCCATCCGTGCCATTCCAGCCCAACTGTTCTCCGAATCCGATTTCTTGTTGCTCTCCCGCCGGATCAATCGCTGTTGAGCATCGAAAAAGAAATACGCCTTCGTAGTATCCGAATTGGTGCCGCCAGCGAGCAGCCCGACGTAAGGGACATAACTCCACCCGTTTGGCGTCGACTCCACTTTGAAGGACGTCCACACGGAGCGGGCGTGGTCGATCGCCTCCTGGACATCGTGCGGCTGACCGAACACCCCGTAGATGTCTTGCTTCGTCGATTTGCCCTCGCGGACGTTCAGATACTTCGCAGGGTCATCCAAACTCTTATTTCCGTATGTGGCGCAGCCGGGTAAAGCCGTGATAATTGCGAGCGCACAAATAATCGTCCGGATGTTCATATAGGGTTGAAGGGAAGTATTGAGACGGTTGCTGATCATTTACAAGAGTGAAAAAGGGATGCCGCTCCGGCTCGTGGCCATATAACTATCCCGGTCAAACGGCGAACAGGAAAGCGGCCGGGGTTTCAATCATCGCGTCCAAATCTCGCCCGATCTCAAAGCCGTGCTGGGCAATCCGCGACAATCGCGGATGATTTGAGAAAAATGGGAGCTATTGTCTGGTCCATGCGCACGTGCTTTCGCGATCCGATTCCGGAAATTTATGAAGCGGCGATGTTGCTGGATCAGGCGGTGACTGCGCATCTGGATAAGAAAGCGGAACTTGCCGACCATCTAATTCGTCGCACGAACACGCCAGTAATTCGCGCGTGGGTAGAATCGATCTGGGGTAAGAACACTGGATTTCTGCCGAAGCGCATGGAGGACCGCGGCGAGAAACCGGCGCGTGTCAAAGAGCGGATGCCAACTCCGGCTCAGAAGGCCGCACTACTGGCGCGTGACGGCTATCACTGCCGGTTCTGTGGCATTCCCGTGATCCGTGGTGAGATTCGAAAGCAGATCCGAACGGAATTTCCCGACGCATTGCCATGGGGTGCGGCAAACATTGAGCAACACTCTGCGTTCCAAGCAATGTGGGTTCAATACGATCATCTCGTCCCTCACGCTAGCAGTGGCACGAATGAAATCGAAAATATCGTGATAACTTGCGGACCATGCAATTTCGGCCGCATGCATTACTCCCTGGATGAGGTCGGTTTGGTCGATCCGCGGACGCGGGAACCGGTGCGATCGAGCTGGAAAGGTTTGGAGCAGTTCCGCTGACTCAGCGCTCAGCGGCCGCTAAACGCTCAGATCAGTCGGCCAGAGGAAATAAGGGCCCTTACCCATCCGGAATTCGCCGCCAGCCTCGCGCCCCTGCGGCGTGATGTAATGCCTGTCACCGTCGCGGCGCTCCAGATAACCGCGGCCAATCAGTTTGTTGAACAGCTGCGTCGTCTGCACACCCAGTTTCGCGGCGAGCTTGGCCGTGGTGAGCTTGCCGTATTCCGCCGCGGGTTCCTCGATTCTGGCCGCGACGACTGGAACCGGGGCCGCCGCTTCGGTGATCCCGCCGCTGATCCGAATGATTCGCTCCGCTTCCTCAGCCGCCCGCTGGTACAATTCGGCATCCGTCGCGCGATCGAAGAGGACGCCCATCTCCTGGTTTTTCGCCTCACTGAAGTCATAAAGGTTCAGACTCGTGACGATACCGACAGTCTCGTTCAAGTAGCACTTCGCGTGGACGTTCTTGCAGAACGTGACTTTGACTCCGGCCATCGCCCGGAGCTGCTCGGCCCCGTCGCAGGCCTCTTTCTTGCCATAAACAACGCTGACGCGGACACCGAGCCGGACCGCATCCTCGATCAGCTCTTTGACCCGCGGGCGCAGTTTCAAATAGGGGCTGATCAGGATGATCTGTTTTTGCGCGTCTTTGAGGAGACGTTCGATGCGGTAACTGATTTCGGTGGTGTCGAGAAACTTGGCCATAGCGGCTTCCGAGAGAGCAGGCGCTGTTCCCATTTCACGGCCGGGAGCCGGAGAATTTATCGAACAGGAACGATCCTGAACCCTCGTTTTCCGCGCATCCACTTGCCCGTGGCGTCTGTTGCAATCATTTCCTTGCCTAGCGCGATTGCGTAAAGCCGGTTGATATTATTGCCCGCCGTCAGGGCAGCATGCGTCTCCTCCGCTCGGGTAATCGGAAATGCGATTCTCGAAAGCCAAGCCTGCCGCTGCAAAGAATCAAGGCCCATGCTGACCACTTCTCTCCACAGGGAGCTGTCACCCTCAATGGTTCTCCATGTATTTCGGCGATCCTCGTACCCGTGCTTCTGGATCGTCTCCACGAGGAATCTCACCAAGCGAGCCCTAGAATCCGCTGCGCTCGTAGCGACAGTGCTCATTATAGTTCCACCTCTCTGACGATTTCTTGAATCCGGTCCTCAAGGTGAAACACTTCAACCTGCACGCCCTCATGATCCTCCGCACGCCACTCCTGTTGCCGATACATGGAGGCCACTGTGATGAAGTCGCCGAACATGGCGTGAATAGCTTCTTCATCTCCGGCCACCGCGTCGTCGACAAGGGAATTCAACCGGCTAACCGTTCGTTGAACGAAAAGTTTTACGCCTTCAACGATATCCTTCGGAGTTTCCTCATGGCAGACGAACATGGGGAGACCGACCTCCACTGATAGATTTTTCATTCAGAGAATGGACCGAGCAGGTTCCAGACCTCAGGCAGCATTCCGCGCGTCTCCCGATCTCGGACCATCCCTTACGAGACCGCGACGAAGGATTTGCCGCCGCACTTGGGGCAGGGCGGGGCGACCTCGGCGGGCATGGGGCGGGTGAAGTGTTTTACGTAGCCGCAATCGAGGCAGCGCCAGCGGAGGCAGCGCAGTTCGTCGAACGATTTCAGGCGCGCCAGGGCGCGGTCGAGCTGGTCGCGGGCGTTTTCGAGCTGGGCGCGGATCGGTTTTAGGGCTTCTTCGTCGTACATTTTTAGGGACTTTTGCGGCGGGGATTGCGAGAGCATGCGGCGCTCGGTCAACGCAGTGAGGCGGCTACAGGGCGTCTGGCTTTCCGATCTCTGACTGCTGGCCTCTGACCTCGGAGTGCTCCCAGCGGCAGCTCCATTTGATGTTCCCGGGGGCCGCTCCGTCGCAGAATGAGAGCCCAAAGTCGCTGAACGTATCGCATATGTTCGATTGAACACTTGCGGTGGCGGACCTGGCAAGAAAAAGCTGCTTTGCTCTTTGGCTGGCCTTAACTTTGAGACGATCATGCTCGGTTGGCACATTAGCGTTCACAAACAGCCCAAGGGCGGGAGGGCGCCGGCTACCTTCAAGGGTGCGGAGGGGATCTGTCTGGTGGAATGGCAGACAGGGCTCGGCGGGCTGGATTGGATCGATGACCTGGTGCGGGCAGGGAAGGCGATCGACCTGGGTGGGAACGGTTACCCTTACCGGTACACGGCGAGGGCGGAGCATCTCCGGCCGGGACTGCTGGCTGGCCCGCCTTGCGCCAATGAGATGTGGGTTTGTGGGCCGGACGACATCCTCACTTCCAAGTGGAAGGGGCAGACGACGAAGGATCTCGAAGAGCTGGCGAAATGTCGGCCGGACGAATGGCTGCTCATCGAGGTGTGGGACGAAAGCTAGGCTGGTGGGTCTGTAGGGTGCGGCGGTGAAACGACATTTGCAGTCGCTGCACCGTCTGAAGCGGGAAAACGTGCTCTCGCGCTCTGAGATTCGGGCGCGCCCTGGCAGCGACGTTTCAGGCTGAGCCGACGCTGACCTTCGATCTACGACGTCTTCGTTTGCTTCCGACGGCGGGTCGGGTGCGTCCTGATCGAGGGTGTGCCGGTGATTTTGTTCCGGCCATCAATCGCTTGCTGGAGGAGGCTCTTCGGGACGCGAGTGAGGTCTCGCAGGGGTTATTCCGCGCCGTCGTCGTCGGTGGCGGTGCTTTTGATCGCTTCCAGGACGGGGTCCATTTTGCCGATGTTCTTCTCGCCGGCGACGGCGATGAACCACTCTTTACCGTCGGGCGTGAAGAGGGCGATCTCCTGTTTCAAAGTGCCACTGGCCTCGACCACGTAGGCGGGATGCCCGGCGATCTCCATTTCTCTGGCATCTTTGCAGGTGGCGTCCTTGCCTGCGAAGGAGGAATCCTTGGCGATGTCGCAGACGGCAGTCTTGGCGTTGTCGGCCGTGACTTCTACGGAGAGGCCCGCGGCCGCGATGGAATTGATGGTGAGGAGCTGGCCATCGCGCATAAGGGCCATGGCGAACTGCGCAAACGCGGCCGAGGAATCCTCCCAGCCGCTGGGCACGTCGAGGGTGAAAAGCGGTTTGTCCTTCGGCGCGGAGAGCGTGGTGGCGCCGGCTGCACTGGCCAGGAGCAAGGTCGCAGCGGTGAAGGTGAGGAAGCGGGAGCGGTAAGTTTTCTTCATGGGGGGTGGGTTAGGTGCGAGGATGGCGCGGATGGTTGTGGACGGGGCGGGAGCGAGTCAAGACGAATCCCGCTGCCGCGTAATAAGACGGCGCGCCGGGGCGGAAATGTTCTGATTTTGGGACGAAATGACGGCGCGGGAGCGGTTTCTGCTATCCACCTATCCCATGCCAGCCGAGATCGTTATTGATGTCGAAATGCGAGTCGTGTTCACGATTTGCTCGGGCACGGTGACGGATGACGAGTTCCTGCAGGCGCGGGCGCACATCCTGGCTGATCCGCGCTTTGACTCGGCGTTTGATCGGTTATGGGATTTCAGCGCGGTAACGCGCGAAGAAGTGAGCGAGGCCACGATCGCCGAACTGGTGCGGACGTCTCCCCAGACGGGCGATATTTTGCGCGCGGTAGTGGTGAGCATGTCGCCGCAGGTGCTGACGCGAGCGATGGAGTTTGTCGCGCAATCGCGCCGGTTTAATCGACGCATCGCGGCTTTCCCGACACGAGCGGCAGCAGTGGATTGGATCAAAAGCGAGCGGATCGCGAACGACTGGGCGGCAGGATCCCGCACGGGAGCGCTGGAGGAAGCGGTGAGCGGCGAGCGCTGACGCCTGCGGTCCGGGCGACGCTGGATTTTTCCAGCGCGAGCTTTTTGAGCCGCGCAGCGAGCCTGCGGCGTGCGAACTATTCCAAGATGAAAAACGAGCGCACAGCAGGGAAAAAGAAGGCCGCGGTGAAGGATGTGGTCTCGCCTTTTCGGAACAAGCTTTGGGATCTCTTTCGCGACCTGGCGAAGGGGATGGATGGCGCCGATGTGGTGGTGGCGTTGAAGCAGGCGGGCGAGGAGGTTTGGGCTGTGGGCATCGATGGCACATACAGCGACATGCCGCTGAAGGATCAGGCGGAGGAGCCGCTGGGAAACGCTTTTGATATCGCCTGGCTGACGGTGGTTTGCATCAAGCTGAAGGAATTTCAGCAGGGGAAGAAACCGCAGGTGCGGATTAGCGCCTAGGTACTGTTCACTGGCGTCGAGAGCTCTTTGAGCCCTGCCGGGGTCGGCGAATGTGCCGATTTGATTACCGAGGGTGTTCGCTTCGCTCGGCCGCAGGCTAATCTCTAGTTGTCCCTCCGGGATGTGCGCTTCCCTCTTGGGCTGGGTTTTGAGCCGCGCGCTGATCGCGATGCTCGACTGACAGAGGAAGAAGGCGCAAGATGCGGCCATGAGGAAACAGGCGATGGCGGTGGCGCTGGCGACGATGGCTCTTTTCGCGGGCGCGCTGTCTGCGGCGGAGGAATCAGCGACGGAGAAGTTTCTAAAGGCCGAGAGCCTCGGCGGACTGCGCCTGGACCTCCCGGAGAGGGAGGTGATCCAGCTTTTGGGCGAGCCGGCGCGGCGCGGTGAGATGCTGCTGCAGGAAGCGGACGGCAACTACATCCAGGATTGGGATTATCCGGCGAAGGGGATCGAGATCACGATGAGCGCGGGGACGAGGAAGAATGGGCGGAAGACGGTGTTCGCCTTCACGGCCTCTGCACCCTGCGCACTGGGGACAAAGGCTGGGATCAAGATCGGGAGCGCGGAGAGCGCGGCGCGAAAGGCGTATGCAGCGCAGGTGGATCGCGAGACGCCGGCCACGCCGGAGAGTTTGATCGTGGGCTCGATTTACGGCGGGATCATTTTCCATTTCGAGGGCGGCAAGGTGAGCCGGATCTTCTTCGGGGCAGCGGCGGAATAGGCGCTGGCCGAGCGTGATGGGCCGAGCACCTGCGCGATTGCGACACGGGGCGAGGCGAGCGAGAGTGGCCGCATTATGGGAAACAGCCAAGGCAGAGATAATGTGAAGAAACGGGCGCAGCGACGGAAGAAGCATGATCGCCTGGCCTTGGCGGCGAAGGCAGCGAGCGCGCCGAAAGCCAAGCCAGCGAAGAAGGCTGAGAAATAACGCGCCGCCTCGGCGATTTTCGACGGCGCGTTAGGTGCGCCCCGGTTGGGTAGCTTCGAGGCTTTCTGCGACCCCTGCCGGGGTCGGGACTTTCATTCCTCGAACATCCGGGGGTGTTCGCTGCGCTCGACCCCCGGCTAATTTCTTTCATCCCTACGGGATGCCGGATACTAAAGGACGCGGCGTTTTCTAATGCGCTTGCTACGGGCCGGCGTGTTCGAGTTCACCGCCGGAGGAGGAGATGGTGACCTCAGTAGGCGTGAAGCCGGTGTCCGTATAACTGATCGTTAGGCTTTGTTTCTCCTTCGAGAAGGAGAGCGCGCCGGCCATGGCGTCGAGCGTGGCGATGTCTTCCTTCCAACCAGCGGCGAGTCAATTGTTTTTGCAGCGCTTGAGCGGCTGATTTTCCTTGGCCGTGGCCGATGGTGAATTTGATTTCATCCGGCTTGGTTTCGATGTCCTTGGCGCCTGCCGGAAGGGTAATGGCGATCTTCGACGCGGGCTTGCTGGCTTCGGCAAAACGAGCGGCGGCTTCTTTTTCTTTCGCCTCGACGGCGGCACGAAGCGCCGGCTTCTGCGCTTCGATCTGACGATCGAGCTCGGCGATTTCGGCGCCGGTTTGATATTGCAAGGAGACGCGAAGACTCCCGTGGCCGCGCCGTGGGAAGGCGAGCGTGAGCATATCTTTCTCGGGGTTGCGGAAGATTAGGGTGTCGACGCCGTCGATCTGGACCACGTGATCGAGCGTGGGCTCCCACTTCGCGGGTGCGAGAGTGGTGCGGTAAAAATCGAGGACGGCTTTCTGGTCGGCGGCCGTTTCAAAGCTGAGTTCCTGGGTTTGATCCGCGTAACGGAGCTCGGTCGCATCCGGTGGTGCGGGCAGGTCGGCGGAGAGCAATTCGGCTGTGTACGACACGATCGTCTTCCCGCCCTGCGCGGGTGCGGCCGAGACCATGGCATTCACGCGGACCGCATTCTGTTTGTACCAAACGGAGTCGCCGGCTCCGCCGTAGGGCACCCAGCCTTTAGCGGTGAGCAACCCGCGCACAGTCTCGGCCGTGGCGGGCACGGTGCTCTCGGTCATATACATCGCGCTGGCGTCGCCGACGTAGACTGGCTTTGCACCCTCCGGGACGGGTAACTGACCGGGTTTGATGTTGCCGTGATTTTGCAGATTCACGAGGATTTCGCCCTGGCCGTTCGGGAAGGCGGAGAGCGAAACCGCGAAGCCGTTTTTCGCGAACATGCCGCTGGCGGACTGATCGGTGATCGAAGCGTTGGGCAGCTCCTTCCACCCCTGCGCGAGGAGGGCTTTCCGGTGGAATTCGAAGACCGCTTTCACGTTGCTGCCGGCGACGGAATAGGAAAGGCTGGCCATGCGGCGGGCTGACGTCGGCTTGGCGCCTTCGGCGAGCGCGATGGTGGTGAGGTCGAGTGTGCGCGCGGCCTCGGTGGGAGTGGCGGGCGTTTTCGATTTGCCGTCGTCGCCGCTGGCGCTGTCGGCATTAGTGCTCTTCGCCCCGCAACCGACGAGGAAGAATAAAGCGCAGCCAAGCAAGGCCACCATCGGGATCCCGCGCAGGGGAGAATAACTGACTGAACGCGATGAGTTTTGGGAGGACATCGCAGCCGACGCTAGCCGACGGCGTGCCGCGCGGCCAGACTTACCTGCGCGCGGCGCTGTCCGCCGTTTCGCCTGCGCAAAGATCGTGCGCGAATCTCCGCGCCTCGTCCTCGAGCGAGCCAATGCAGAAATCAGCGGACGTATTGCGATCCGCGAGATACTCCTCAACGAAGAACTCGAGACCGCCGCTGCGTTCGCATTGCGCCACGTGCACAAAATTATGAATGAGGAGCGCACGATCCTGCCAGGAACTGGCGCGAATCGCGATTCCGTGACCAACGGCGATCCCTTTTGAGGCTTCGGTGATAATTTGGGAACGGCGCGCGGCGTCGGCTAACTCATCATCCTCCGGCAGGGGGATGCGATCGACCACCAGGACGCGGATGCGTTCCACATTCTGAACGCCGGCGCGCTTCGCGTCGTTCGCTTGCGCGGGGCTGAGCGGGGACCCGTATTTCAAGATCAGGTCCTCCTGTGCTTTCGCCCAAGCCAGCGCGCGTGGGGCTAAAAGGTCGAAATCTTTTTCGTCAATCATATCGGTTCAACAAGGATAGAGCTTACTCCGCATTAGCAAGGGGCGTGCACGGATTGGGAAAAGGGATGCGTTTTGTGATGATACGTCGCCGAGGTCGTGTTTGGAGGTATTTGTGGCGAGGGAGCGTTACCGTTTAACACATCTGGCGCGGGCACAACTCTCATTGCGTCAACTGCCTATAAGCGATTCGGTCCCCCGAAATTTTTTTGCTCTTTTTGTGTCGGGCGGGCCGTTTCTTTCAGCTTCTCCTCGGCTGCGGCCGACGCCGCTGTGACTTCCCCCACAGGAATGATTCCATTCACCGCTGGTCCCGAGTTCACACGCGCAGGGCAGCAGAATCGGGAGATGGGAAGGAGCGTCGCCGCCGCGCGCGGCGGACGGCTGCGCGGTCGGCAAGACGCCGCCGCGCAGAACCGGTAAGCGGACTAAAGAGCGGTGAAGCTCTTCACGATATCTTCCACTTCTTTCGCGTGTTTCGGTTCGTCCTCGGTGGAGACCCAGTAAGTGAGAACAACCAGTTTATCTTTCACCACGACGAAAGTGATACTGACCGCGGTGGGGCCGTCCTGATCCTTG
Organism: uncultured Verrucomicrobiae bacterium; assembly: GCA_963762685.1. Lineage (GTDB taxonomy): Bacteria > Verrucomicrobiota > Verrucomicrobiia > Chthoniobacterales > UBA10450 > JACCTI01. Next base: position 10,646 of record CAVXLV010000016.1, read on the forward strand.
CCTTGGAAGAGGAGTTCCTCCGCGTCCAACCCACCGAGCTTGAATTTGTTTTCCTTCTTCGTGGTCTGATCGAGCTCGACCTTGTGCTCCTTCAGCATCGCGAAGGTGTCGTCGATCTCGTCGTTCATGCCCTTTTCGTTCGAGACGGCGACGACGGCCATGAAGATGGCGTCGTCAGCGCTTTGACCCGTGACACCGTCTTCGATCTCACTGGTCTCCCAAGAGTCGGGGAAGGTGATCGAAGCGATCGCCGAATCCGCCTCTGGAACTTTCAGCGTTTTGGCGGAGGCCGAAACGGTGCAGAGCGAGGCAATGATGAGGATGGAAAAGAGGTGTCTGATCATAGATGGTGAGTGAATACCGGGCCTAGTATCCAACCGGAAACGGCGTGCAACTGAATTTTCTCTTGTGCGCGTAAAGTCGGGCGAAAAATCGCCGCTCGGGGGCGGGAGAGCGCTTCCTTAATCCGCGGCCAGCGCTTCATCCACCGTCGGATAAAGGTGGAAATATTGATCGAGCCGCGCGCTTTGCAGAATGGTTTGCACCGTTTCCTGGGCGCCCGCGAGGCAGAAATCGCCGCCTTCATGTTCCAGGCTCTGCATGGCTCCGATGAGGACCGCGAGACCTGAGCTATCGATGTACGGCACCTTGGCCAAATCGATCACGAGGCGCTTCGGCTTGTGATCGATCAGTTCGCGCAAGGAAGCGCGTAACTCGGGTGAAACATGGAGATCGATCGCCCCCTCGGGCGCGAAGACTTTTTGCGAATCGGTTTTAGGCATTTCGTCAGGGATTGAGCACCCATCATGTCGAACGCCGTGCAGGTGGTCAATGGTCTTACGAGCCACTTTTTTCGGGAGGAATTTCCAGCGCCTCCTCCACGGCTGCGGGAAAAATGGCACTCACTTCACCCTCCAAGCGCAAGGACACGCTGTCCGCGCGGTCGTGCTCTGTCTCGCCGCGATTAATAATGACATAAGGCGCGCCGCGTTCTGCTGCGAGAAGCGGAAACGACGCTGCCGGATAAACGGAAAGGGTCGAGCCGAGCGCAATCACAAGATCGGCGCGCATGGCGGCATGCGTGGCGCGCTCGAGCTCTTTCGGATCGAGATTTTGACCGAAGCTAATCGTGGCCGGCTTCAAGAATCCGCCGCATGCACAAAGGGGAACGCGGCGGTGTTGGCGGAAGAACGCGAAATGCGGTTCGGGCTCGGTGCGTGCGTGGCAGGTTTGGCATTCGATGAGCGAATTGGTCCCGTGGATTTCGATCAACAATTCTGCGCTCGTGCCCGCGCGACGATGAAGGCCATCGATATTTTGCGTGAGCACGGCCGCGACTTTGCCAGCGCGCTCCAGTCTCACGATGGCGTGGTGGACTTCGTTAGGCTGGGCAGCGCGAAAGGCGTCATGTCCTCCAGTTTATAATTCCAGCGAGACCGATCGCGCTTCCGCGAGATGTTCTGGAACCCATCCGGAGACATTCCACCACCGATGCAGAGTGTCGACGCCGTTCTTTCTTTGCGGGCGAAAGCGTTGACCAGCCCACCGTGCCGAAAGTAACAAGCGCGTCCTTCGGCGTTGATAAAATCGCAATCCGGCACTGCTTTACCGGAACGCGGCGCTCAGATGTCTTTGGTCAAGAAGAGGCTGTTCGGATCTTCCACGTAATCAGCGAAAGGCGCACAGCTTCTAAAGCCATATCGCGCGTAAAGCCGGTGCGCCGGTTGGAAGAACGCCATCGAGCCGGTCTCAAGGCTGAGCCTGTGATAGCCACGTTGCCGCGCCTGCTCCAGCAAATGCTCCAGCATCCGCGCGCCGATTCCCTTGCCTTGATGCGCGCGCGCGGTCCGCATGGACTTGATCTCGGCCTGCCGCGCGTCCAATTCCAGCAACGCCCCGCAGCCCACCAACTCCGCGTTGTGCCACGCGCTCCAAAAAGTAATGCCCGGTTTGCGCAAGCCTTCCAAATCCAGCGCATGCCGGCTCTCGGGCGGAGAAGTCGCCGCCATGTCTTCGAGATGCTCGCGCAACAGACGCGCGATCTCAGGGCCGCGCAGATCATCGAGCTTGATGACTAACTCTGATTCCATCTGCGTGGATGGCAGGCGGCGCCGAATTACGGGAGGAGCGATTTCGGGATGCCGTCGTGTTTACTGGACCAGCCAGCGCTCGGAACATCGGTCGAGCCAAAGACCCACTCGACTACGCTCCACTCGCCATCGGCATCCTGGAAGAGGAGCGCTTCGCCCTGCGGATCGAAGGCGCCGAGATCGATCAGCTTTTGGAATTTTGTCCGCGAGAAATCGAGCTCGCTGCCGTTCGGCCGGGTCGGTGAAACCCGGGCGTAAGCCCAATCGCCTGCCACGCGCAGGCGATCGACGTTGAAGATAACCGGCTGCTTGAGTTCTTTCTCCGCTGGCACTCGGATCGCATCCATCAGTGCCTTTCGTTCCTCGCTTCCCACCGCCGGGGTGTGGGCGCTTTGGGCCAAGGCCTGGAGGGAAATGACGGCGGAAAAAAAGGCGACGACTGCGTATTTGAACATGGCCATCACGTATCCCGGCGAAGGCCAGCGCCGCAAGAAGTTTTGCCGTTAAAACAGACCCCAACGACGCAGGAGGAAGTATTCGTTGAACGGGCGGTCGTCGGTCACGCGGATTTGCGGATCAGCCGCGAGCTCCTGCTCGATGGAGAACTCCGCCAGGAGCACTGCGGCCAGGTAATTCGCGAGGTTGCGGGAGGAGCTCCACTCCAGCAAATCGGCACTGGCCGCGCTGGGAATAAACATGGCCAACTGATCCGGTGTCCAGGTGCCAATGGGATCGGCCGAGGCCAGGATCAGCATCCCGCTTCCTCCAGGGGACCGGAACCCACGCAGGTGAGGAAACGAGTTTCGCAGCGACCGCAAGACAGCCTGGCCGGTCCGCGGATCGCCGCCGGGAAACCATGCCTGGAGAATGCCGTTGGGGTTGAGATGTTGCCGCGCCACGCGGTAGAACCCCTCGGAATAAAGCAGGCTGGAACCCGCTGCTTCCACCGGCGGAGGTGGATCGATCACGATGACATCGAATTTTGCTTCGGTCCGATTAAGGAAACGCCGGCCGTCGTCGATCACGATGCGCCCTTTCGGATTAGCCAGCACTTCTTCAGCATCGGCATGATAAAAAGGAAACGCGTCCCGCACGCTCGGAACCAGCTCCACCGCGGTCGTCTCCACGTCCCAGCTTAGGACAGAGCGAAAAGTCGTCCCCATGCCAAAGCAGATCACGAGAGCCGACTCCGGCCTGCCCGTGTGCAAAGCCAGAGGCAGGTGCGCCATGAATTTCGTTATGGGGACCAAACCGGTTACGCCCACGCCGTTCACGAGCAGGGCTTTTGCCTGGCCTTCGCCCGCCGAAATAACGGACGCCGCGTAGTCTCGCCGGATCTCCACCTTACTGGCCAGCCGCTGGACCATCCCGACGTAATCCATTGCGAAGAAGAGGGACCAGACCAAGAGCCCGACAGTAACGACGCCCGTGGCCCACCGACTCCAGACCGGGAGGCGACCTATTTCCCAAAGCCAAAACCCCAGGAAAGGCAGACTCAGCAGCACGATGGCGTAGCGTTCGCCCGCCAACGGCAGCAACGCGTAGGAAGCGAAGAGCGGTCCGAGGATGCAGCCCAGCACATTCAAGGCATACACGCCGCCCGCCCGCGCCGGATCGCCCTGCGAAAACTCGTCGATCAAACTCGGGGTGAGATAACCGAGCACCGCGCACAACGGGCAGATGCTCAGCAACAAAACGACCGCGCTCCGATAGCCAGCGAAATCGTTCGTGATCGTGAGAATCCGGAAATCATCACAGATAACGGGCAGAAAAGTGGCAATCGCCAGGATGGCAACGAGGACCGCCGACGAAAGAACCGACCCCTTGCGCAGATGGTAGCGATAGAGAGAAGACCCCAGGAAGGTCGCGGCGAGATAGGTGAAAACGATGAGCGCAAATGAGTAGACCTGCGTTGTCAGCACCGGCATGAAGGCGCGCGTCCAGACCACCTCCATCGCCATGGTCGAGAAACCCGTCGCGAAGAGGATCCATTTGATGAATCGACTCCTGCTGGAAACCCCCGCCGGCAGTGCCTTCGCGGCGGGTTGCGCCCTCGACGCTGTCATTGGCTTTGAGCGCGCTCTCCCGGCGATCGCGCCGGCTACGAGCGCGATGGCAAAGTTTAACCCGCCCGCCAGCCAAAGCGTCTGCGTGAAGCCGAACACCTCTACCAGCACCACGGCCGTGACCAGACAGCCCGCCATCGCGCCGAGCACATTAGCCAGATAAAGGTAACTGAAGCTATCTGCTGCGCGCGCGTCCTGCTCCCGCACGTAGGCCATCATGAACGGGAAAGTCGCTCCCATGCAAAGACACCACGGCAAAATGGCTACTCCGAGAAATAGCGCGGATAAAGAGAGATAGCGGAACGAATCGGTCTGGCCGCTCGAGAGCAACAGCCCTTCGCCCAAACCGAACAGACGCGGCACCACTAGGGCGCCCAAGCCAATGCTCAACTCCGCCAGCGCATAGAAAAGCAGCGCCGAGCGTCCGGTCCTTCGCACCAGCGCGCTGATCCAGCGGCCGCCCGCCCACGCGCCCACGGCCAGGCCCAGCATGAAAACAGAGAGCACCACCGAAAGCACCGGCGCCACGATGCCGAACGATGCGAAGGCGAGGCGCGTCCAAACAACTTGATACACGAGCGCGCAAAACCCCGAGAGGAAAAAGGCGAGGAACAGGGATTGGCGAAGCGCTGATTTCATCGGTCCAGTTTCTGGTCCGCGCTTAGCGCCTCTTCGGATAGTTTCACGGGCGGAGTTTATAAATCCAGAGCCTGAAGACAATCACTAGAGCAATCCCCCGGACGTTTCCATCTGCAAGAGAATCGCAGGTGAGCGGGGCTGCGACTTCGCCCGCGTGTGCTGCCATTCCAGCTTGCTTGCGGGGATTGAATAACACACGCTGGGAGGGTGAGCTTGGCCGAGACGATCTCAAGATCAGTGATGAAAAACCGCGCACTGTTAACCGCTCTTTTGCTCGCCAGCTGTCTCGTCGCACAGGCGGATCTCTCGCCTTTCGGCATCGTTTATGGGCCTAAAGGTGCATTCAAGATCGATGCGCCGGACGGCTGGGTGATCGATAACGAATCCGGATTGGAGCATCGCCTGCCTTGCGTGCTCTTTCGTAAGGGACAGACGTGGGATAACGCTGACCCGCTGATGTATGCGAAAATCGCTGGCACCGACGTGACCGACGCCGAGGCGTTTGCCAAGAAGGCCATCGCAGAAATGACGAAAGAGCGCGGCGAGTTCGCGATGAAACGGATCGCGACGGGCAAGACCGCGGGTGGCGAGCCGTATTTTGTGAATGACTACGCTGCGAACGCGGACTATTCGCGAAGCGAGCGTGTCGCCTATATTCAGATGCCGAAAGCGGTCGCGTATGTGGTTTTCTCCGCCGAGGAAAAGGCCACCTTGGAGAAACACGCAATGGCGCTCACGCAGCTGCTGAAATCGTTCCGAGCCATGGGCGCGAAAGTGGACTCCGAGGGGGAGTAACTCTGCGCTTTTCGATTATGTGACTGTTCGGGACGCCGTTTTCTCCGCGCGCGTCTGCGGCCACGCAGCCACGCCACGTGGCAGGCCGGGGCTCGTGTCTCTAGGGCTTGGCTGGGGCAGCAGGGGCGGCCGGAGCAACCGGAGCGGTGCTCGCCGCCGGAACTGCGGTGGTGGCGGGTGCTGCAGTCACCTTTTTCGAGGTCCACTGTAGATAAGGGGCGTAGGCATCTTTCTTACCTGCAGGAGAAACTTCGATCGTGGTGCTGAGGCGACCGTCTGGCAGGAGGGAGTAGGAGACGCGATAACGCGGAAAGCCCGCGATGACGTCGCTGACAAATGCGGCCTGTCCAGGTGCGCTGGAAGTGATGGTGTAGCGCGCGTAATAACCGGCCGCGTCGCAATAAAAGCCTTTGGTCGCGACTGGTTTCACCTCGCGATAGACGACCATGAGATCGTCGTGAATGTAGGCAGGCTTGCCCGCGGCGGGCGGATATTCGGCGTGATTGCGACGCAGGAGCGCGTGGCCCTGAATGTCCATGGTAAATTCGGTGTGACCGGTGGTCTCGCCAGGTTTGCCTTCCGCTTCCCAGTTGCCGACGAGGAAGGAGAGGGCGGAAAACGCGTCCTGCGCGGAGGCGGCGAGGGGAGCAAGGAGGCTGCTGATGACGACGAGACGGAGGATGTTTTTAGGGAGGTGCATATGGGATGTTTAATTCGGTCTAAGAAGAACACAGGCCGACGGCAAGCCTATTGTGCAGCGGGAGTTGGAGATGACGGGGCGCGCTTTAGTGGTAAACGGTCTTCGGCTCGAAGGCGGTGAGGATTTTCTGGAAGCGCGGATCCCGGCGGAGCGGATCCCATTGCCAGCGCATCTTTAGTTCGCTGAGAGTGATGCTGCCCTCGAAGACGGGTGAGAGCGGGCCGAGGGATTTTGAGGAGAGATCGATCGACGCCAGCGCTGATAGTTCGCCGGTTCAAGCGTAGATCAACGCGAGCAAGGCGGAGACACTGATGCCGAAGTAGGCGCGCGCGTTTCCGCCAGTAGTTCGGTTGCCCGACGACCCAGGCGGAATGGCGTCTTCTTGCGGCCGAGGAAGGCGTGAGCAAACCGAGATGCGCCTGAAGAAAAGCGTCCGCGGGAAGGCGAGCGCGTCGGCTTCCATGGTGGCGCGGGCGGATTGAGCTGGCGGCCGGAGGCGGTTTCGCCGCGCGCGAGAGCGACGGCGAGATCGCGCGCGAGCAAGGCCGCGTCCCAGCAGCAGTGAAGGTGACTTCCCCATCGGGATCGAGCTCGCGGGAGACGGGCGCGCGAGGGCGATTCGCGCGCGTGCCCCGCCGGCCTGGGCGGCGGCGGGCCAATCGCGGAGGAGGCTTTCCGTGAGCAGCACTTCGCGCGCGATGAGGACGTTACGCGGGTCGTAAGAGCGTCGCGCCAACGGCCCCGGCGGCGGCGGATGGCGCCGGAGAAGAAGTTGATCTCGGTCAATGAACAGGCCGAGCGTGCCCAGGACCCAGACGTTGCGCCGATTACACGCGCCAGCTGCACCCAAGCCGCCCGGAGTGCGTTCGATCCCTGCGAGTGTGAGATCGAAGGCCCACGATCGAATGAGAATAATGGGGAAACCCAAGGCGAGCGTGACGATACCCCGGCCGCTTCCGTCGAGGCGAAACCAGAGCCTTGCTGATGTTTTGACGAGGATTTACCCGGCTGGAACACGGCTGGGTGTGGCACCATTTAGCGAAGCGCTAGCGTCCTCTGATATACTCCGCGGAAATGTCGCTTTCGGATCGCACGGCACGCTTTGGCATGGCGCTCGTGCTTCTCGTGGTAGCGCTGGTGGCATTCTTGGGCACGCGACCACCGGCTGCGCTGAGCGCGAACGTGGCGCCGGAGCAATTCTCGGCCACGCGGGCCATGCAGCATTTGGCGGTGATCGCGGCGCGGCCGCATCCGATCGGAACGGAAGCGAATCGGGCGGTGCGTGATTATTTGGTCGCGACCTTGCAGAGCCTCGGCGGGGATGTGCGGGTGGAAAAAACCGTGGGCCTGCAGGCCAGCGGACGATTCGTTAGGGGAGGGAGCGCGGAGAACATCGTGGCGCACTTTCCCGGGACGACGAACAGCCGGGCCATTCTCCTGGTGGCGCATTACGATTCGGTTTCGGAAGCGCCGGGAGCGGCGGACGATGGCGCGGGGTTGATTAGCATTCTGGAAACAATCCGCGCTTTGCGCTCGGGGCCGCCGCTGCGGAATGATCTCGTGGTTCTATTCTCTGATGGAGAGGAGCCGGGCCTGCTGGGGACCACCGGTTTCGTGGCGGATCACCCTGAGCTGGCGGCGCGGGTGGGCGTGCTGATTAATCTGGAGGCGCGCGGAAGTTCCGGGCCCGCGTTGATGTTCGAAACGAGTGAGGAGAATGGCTGGTTGGTGCGCGAGTTGGCGCGGGTGGCGCCGCATCCGATGGCGTCGTCGCTGATGTATGCGGCTTATAAATTGATGCCGAATGACACTGATCTTTCGGTCTTGAAACGGACGGGTGTGCCGGCGCTCAATTTCGCGTTTACGGAAACTTTGCAGGGATACCATTCGCGCCTCGACACCCGGGAGAATCTGAGTGCGCGCAGTGTGCAACAGATGGGTGCAAACACGCTGGCCCTGGTGCGACGCTGGGGCGATCTGCCGCTGACAGACATCCGCAAACCAGACTGCGTTTATTTTAATTCGTTAGGGCATCGACTGGTGGTGTATCCGGAGTGGATGGTTTGGCCTTTGGCTGGGGGGAGTTTTGGTCTGCTCGCCGCGGCTTGGGTGCGGGGTCGGCGGCGGGGCTTTCTCCGGCGAACTTTTCGCGGGGTGCTCGCCTTCTTCGTTGCTCTTTCGGCGATCGCGGTGGGCCTGCTCCTGCCTTGGGAATTGATCACGATTCTGCTGGGAGATGGACTGATGGACGGAGACACGCCGAGCAATCAACTGATCTTCGTGGGCCTCGTATTGGTCGGGTTCTCGAATGGAGTGATGGGGTTGCGGCTGTTGAGTGCAAAAGCAGAACCGCGCGAACTGCAATTTGGGATGCTAATCGTAGCGGCAGTCGTCGCGACGGGGGCGAGCGCGGCGCTGCCGGGAGCGTCCTACGTTTTCCAATGGCCGGTTATTTTCGGCGCGGCGGGCCTGCTGTTTGGATTGGGCCTGAGGACGGCCAAAACCATCGCGCTGGCTAGTTTCCTTCCGGCTCTCCCGGTGTTGCTAATCATGTCGCCGCTCACCTATTTGTTCTTCGCGAACCTCGGTCTGGGATTCCCTTCGCTCCTGGCCGTTTCCATTCTCCTGACTTTGCTCCTTGCGGCGGCGTGGCCAATTTTCGAATTCATTCTGCGCCGTGGGATTTTGCTTTTGCTCGCTGGCGCCGGACTTGGGCTCATCCTTGGCGGGGCCGCTCTCTCGCGTCCCAGTGCGCAACATCCGCAGCGCGATTTTTTGCTCTACGCCCTCAACGTTGAGCAGGGAAAGGCGAAGTGGATCAGTTACGATCGCGCGCCCGATCAGTGGACACGCCAATTCCTCGGGACGGCACCGGAAGCGGCGGTAGCTGCTGATTTTAACGCTGGGTCCGATCGAAGTGGCCTGATGGCCGAGGCACCGGTGGTCGCTCTGGCGGCCCCGGTTGCGAGCGTCTTAAGCGATGCGGCCGAGGGTGGAATGCGGATCCTGCGCTTGCACTTAACGCCGCCGGCCGGTGCGCGTTCAGTCTTGTTGCGGATGCCAGCGGAGACCGATTTGGAATCGGTCGCGATCGGGAAGCGCGTGCAGACTGTCCATGCGACGAGCGCGCATCCTTGGGCGATCCGTTACGAAGCAGTGCCGCGAGAAGGATTGGAGATGGAACTGCGTTTTCGCGGACAGGCGCGGGTGAAAATGTGGCTGGCCAGCTCGACGCCGGGCCTCCCAGAAGCCGCCATGAGCCAAGGTGGAGCGCGGCCGATCGAGTTGATGCCAGCCCTCGGCAGTGACGTCACCTTGGTGACGCGAGAGTACAACTTTTGAGCCTAACGAGCTTGTTCCGTCTGCACCCAAAGCGGGCCGGTCTATTGCGCGCATTCTTCAAACGCCGCTGGCTCGCCGCGCAAGTGAGCCAACGCTTCGCCGGCCAGATGAAGAGAGCCCGCGATGAGGATGCGGGAACCGGATTGCCGCGCACGGTGGATCGCTTCTGCTGGGGAATCGACAAGCGTGCAAGGCAGATCCGGCGTGATGGATTCTACAAGGCGGGCGAGGTCCGCGGGGGGAAGAACGCGTTCGCCGCGAAATTTCGGCAGGATGACAGACTCCGCGAGCTGGCTTAGCTCGCGATAACTGGCGGCGGCATCTTTGTCGGCTAAAACGCCGAAGATGAGGGTGGCTCTTTCCGAGCCGAAAAGATCGCGCCACGTCTCCGCGAGCACGTGGGCGCCGGCGGGATTATGGGCGCCGTCGATCACGATGCGGTCGTCCCAGATCTGAAAACGGGCGGGCCATTTCACCGTCGCCAAGCCTTTCTTAATCGCGCTCTCGGAAAGCGAGATATCGGCCGCTCTTAGCGCCGCGATGGCGACGGCGGCGTTTTGTTTTTGGTGCGTGCCGGCTAATGAAACTGGGTGGGCGGTGTAGGGGGCGGTGATGAATTTCAAAAGGGGCGCTCCTCGAGCGCGGAGGACTGCTTCAGCTTCGGGAGATTGAGGCGCGGAGATCGCGGGCACTCCCGGTTTGATGATGCCAGCCTTCTCGCCGGCGATTTCTGTAAGCGTGTCGCCTAACCACTTCTGATGATCGAGGGCGATGGGTGTGAGGACGGAAACAGCGGGCGTGACGGCGTTAGTGGAATCGAGCCGACCGCCCATTCCCGTCTCGAGCACGATGATCTCGCATTCTTTCTCACGGAAATGCTGGAGGCCAAGGGCGGTGGCGATTTCAAAGAAGGTGGGATGCGGATCCCATTGACGGATCAAATCTCGGATACTTGACAGACCACGGGCGACTTCGTCTTCGCTGATCTTGGCGCCGTTGACTCGAATGCGTTCGCGGAAGGTGACGAGGTGAGGCGAGGTGAAGAGTCCCGTGCGGTAGCCCTGCGCCCGGCAGATTGAGTCGATCATGGCGCAGACGGACCCTTTGCCGTTGGTGCCGGCGACGTGGATGATTTTGCAATTCGGTCCGCCCGCGCCGTTTTGGGAATCGGCGCCCGTAGGAATGCGCAGGGCCGCCAACAGGCGCTGGATATTTTCCAAGCCGAGCTTAATCCCGAACGTCTGGGTGCCGAAAAGCCAGGCGAGCGCCTCGCGGTAGCTCACTGCGTGGCGGAGAAATAGCTGAGTAACTGCGCCAATTGCGCCCGCAATTTTTTCCGGTGCACGATGATGTCAATGAAGCCGTGGGCTTCCAGGAACTCGGCCGTCTGGAAATTTTTCGGGAGATTCTGGTGCGTCGTCTCGCGAATGACGCGGGCGCCGGCGAAGCCGATCATGGCGCCCGGCTCCGCGAGGATGACATCGCCTAACGAGGCAAAGCTCGCCATGACGCCGGCGAGCGTCGGGTTGGTAAGCAAAGAAACAAACGGCAGTTTCGCGCAGGCATGGCGCGCGAGGGCACCGCTCGTCTTGGCCATCTGCATGAGGCTGAGCATGCCTTCATACATGCGCGCGCCGCCCGAGGCTGAGACCACGATGACCGCGCACTGATTCTCCGTGGCCCATTCAATTGCGCGCGTGATGCGTTCGCCCGCGACCGATCCCATGGTGCCGCCGAGGAAACTAAAATCCATCACTGCGATCGAGACTTTGTAGCCTTCGAGCAAACCGTGGCCGCTCAGGACGGTGTCGTGAAGACCGGTGCTGGCTTGATATTTTTTCAGGCGGTCCTGATAACTGGAGAGGCCGGTGAACTTGAGCGTGTCGATCGTGCGCAGGCCGGCGTCTTCTTCGACGAAACTTTCGGGATCGAGCAGGCTCTGCACCCGATCGTGGGCGGACTGAGCGAAGTGATAATCGCACTTCGGGCAAACGCGGAGGTTTTGATTGAGTTCAATTTCGTGCACGACCTCCGAGCAACCGGGGCATTTCTGCCAGAGGCCCTGCGGCATTTCGCGTTTGCGATTTTGCGCTTTGAGCGCGGGTCTTTTGAAAATAGCCATGTCTCGTTAGGCGCGCGCCGCGGTGACGGCATGGACGGAAATGGCCCCGGCGACCTTCAGAACCCGCGCGCATTCGCTCAGGGTGGAGCCGGTGGTCAGGACGTCATCGATCAATAGCACGCGCAACCCTCGCACGTCCGCCTTTTTCCGTAAACGGAAGGCATCATGCAAATTTTCCATCCGTTCGGCGCGGTCGAACGCGGTCTGGGTGGTGGTGTAACGAATGCGTTCAAGATCGTTTTTCAACGGGAGCCCGGCGCGGGCGGCAAAGAGTTCAGCGAGCAACTCGGCCTGGTTGAAACCGCGTTCGCGTTGCCGCGCGGGATGCAGCGGGACTGGTATCACGCGATCGAAACGACGACCTTGCAAACGGGGATCGTCCAGCGTTTCCGCGAGCCAATCCGCCACGGGATGGCGCAGGTGGAGTTGATGTTGATATTTAAAATCGTGCACCAGCTTTCGCACCACGCTGCGGCTGCGGTAGGCAGAGACCGCAGCTTCGAAATGGAGGACGCGGTGGGCACAATTCGCGCAGGAGAAGGTTTCGGTAATCGCGCCCGCAAATGGTTCCGAGCAGGTGTGGCAGAAGGGCGGTTTGATCCGCGGAGCTTTCGCCGCGCACGGCTGGCAGAGGTAGGCTGCGAATTCGACCGGCGCCGCACAAACCGCGCAGGTCGGTGGATAAAGGAGCGAGATGAGCGCTCGGATTGGCTCAAGTTTTGTCGCTTTCCACATGGCGTAACCAGATTCGCAGGATGGCCCAGCTTATACAGCCGATGGCGAGGGGGGCGATGCCAATCAGCAAATTTTTGCCGAGCCATGGGAGCGCTTCGAATTGCTGACGGGCCAAACGGTTAAAGATCGCGCTGGCAAAAATCCAGCCGGCATGGAGACCGATCGGCAACCAGAGCGAGCACGTGCGAATGCGGGCGTCGGCTAATATCCAGCCGAGGAGGAAGAGGGTGGTGAAACCGGCGAGGACAAGCAGCGGCTGCTGGAATTGTGTGAAGGAATGGCCGATTGAGACGAAGCCAGAGGCCCAGGATACGACCGCGGAGGTGTGCTCGGGCGCCTTCAGAAAATGCAAGATGGAGAAGATGGCGGACGTGCCGAAAATTGCGGCCCACAGCGGGCTGCTGCGCAAAAGGACGCCGAGAATGAGGCCGCGGAATATCGGCTCCTCCAGAAACGGCACGACCAAAGCCGAGACCGTGCGTTCCAGCATCTTCATGGCTGAGATTGAGGGACGAAGAGTGTAAACATTCAGCGCGAGCAAGAGGACGCCGAAGCAGAGCAGGGGAATGGCCGCGATGAGGAATCCCATCCCGGCGTCGCGAAGACGTTTGGAATTCGGCGCCAGCCCGAGTTCGCGCCAATTTCGGACGCCGAGCGAGCGTAGCAGCGGCCAGAGAAAGACCACAGCGCCGACCAGTAGCGCGCGATGGAAATATGTCTCGAAGTCGAACTTCGCCAGAAACCCGAGATGGCCCTGCGCGATGAGGGCTTGCGCGCTCCAGTAAAGAATCGGTGCCGCCAAGGCGCCAAACAAGAGGGTGGCGGCGAGGTAGGCTAGCAGTCTGGCTGCGTCTTTCAAGAATCCACTGTAGAATGGCTCCCTCATGCGGAGTCAACATGTATGGAAGGAAAAGGATGCCGACGGGCGGAAGCGCGAGGTTCGGGTCACGAAGTTTGGCGGGAACTGGAAATTCCAAGCCAAGTATGTCGATGAAGAAACGTGGACCTATTACGACCGCCCCCTCCACGATGACCTCGTCAACGCCCGCGATGTCATCTTTCGAAAGTATCAGCGCCGGCGCGCGTCGTCCGAGGATGTAGAGGCGCTGGACGAACTGCTGCGCCTTTATGCCGAATAAGTGGGATACGGCTGCGCTTATCGCCGCCGATAAGCGACACGTCTGGCATCCGTTTACCCCGATGCGCGATTGGTGCGCGCCGGAGCATGAGCCGCTGGTTCTCGTGGAAGGCAAGGGCGCGCGGCTCTGGGACAGCGAAGGGAGGGAATACATCGACGGCAATTCCTCCATCTGGACGAATATTCACGGACACAACCATCCGCACATTAACGGGGCGATCCGCGACCAGCTCGAACGCGTGGCGCACACGTCTTTCCTTGGCTTTACCAATCCCGCGGCCATCGAGCTGGCGGAGGCGATGGTGAAGCTCTTTCCGCCGAAAACGCTGAGCCGCGTTTTCTTTTCCGATGACGGGTCGACCGGAATGGAAGTGGCGCTGCGGATGGCGGAGCAGCATTGGCGTCTGCGCGGAGCGAGCCGGACGCGGTTTGTTTCATTTACCGGTGCGTATCATGGCGACACCGCCGGGGCGGCCAGTCTGGGAGCCAGCGCGATGTTCAAGAACGGGCCGGATGGTTGGTATTTCCCGTCCACTCAGGTCGCGACGGTGGAGGAGCTGGAAGCAATCTTTCCCGACGAAGAGGAGGGGGTGGCGGCGGTGGTGATCGAGCCGCTGATTCAGGGAGCGGCTGGGATGCGACTGTGGCCGCCCGGCACTTTGGCGGCGGTGCGGAAATGGTGCGACCGCGCCGGAGCGCTACTCATTGCCGATGAAGTGCTGACTGGCTTTGGTCGGACGGGGACGATGTTCGCTTTTGAACAAGAAAGCGCAATGCCCGATATTCTGGTTTTAGGTAAAGCGCTGACGGGAGGATATCTTCCGTTGGCTCTTACGGTGGTTACAGAAAACGTCTTCGAGCCATTTCTAGGGTCAGATAGGGCGGCGAGCACGCTCTTTTATGGCCACAGCTACACTGGAAACGCGCTCGGCTGCGCGGCGGCTAAAGCGAGCTTGGAGATCTTTGAAAGTGAGTCGGTCCTTAAAAACTTGGAGGGTAAGATCGCCAGATTGACGACGGCGCTGGAAGACCTAAAAAATTTGCCTGGTGTTCTCGAGACGCGGCAGTGCGGTTTCATTTCCGCCATTGAACTGGATCCACACTCGGCCTCGCCTTCGGCCGGTGCGATTGGCGCCGCGGTCTGCCAGACAGCACGGTCGTATGGACTTTTGACGCGGCCCATCCGCGATTCCGTCGTTTTGATGCCTCCTTTTTGCATCACCGATGAGGAAATGGAACTCGCGGTCGCCGCTCTGCGCTCGGCGATTCGGGAAGTTTGCGTCCTGCCAACGACTGCGCACAAGGAGGGTGGATGACGCTGAAGAAAGCTCGCGTTGACCTTGTTTTGGTCGAGCAAGGCCATTTCGCCAGCCGCGAGCAAGCACAACGCGCCGTGATGGCCGGCGAAATCCGTCTCGGCGATCGCGTCCTGAACAAGTCCTCCATCGAAGTCCCGCCGGATGCCGACCTAATCGTCGCGGCGCCGCCCAAGTATGTCGGGCGTGGCGGATTTAAACTCGAAGGCGCGCTTAATCATTTTGCCATCGATCCTGCCGGCATGACGGCGCTGGATATCGGGGCTTCGACCGGCGGATTCACCGATTGCCTCCTGCAGCGCGGCGCGGCGAAGGTCTATGCAATCGACGTGGGCCACGGCCAACTTGCATGGAAAATACGCAACGATCCTCGCGTCATCGCGCGCGAACATCTCAACGCCCGCCATCTCAAGCAATCCGATATTCCCGAGCCGATCGACCTCTGCGTGATCGACGTCTCTTTCATCTCGCTGACTTTGATCTTGCCGAACGCGTTCGAGTCAGTAACTGCAACGGGAATGGTCCTGGCCTTGATCAAACCGCAGTTCGAATTGCAACCCGAAGACGTCGGACGCGGCGGCATCGTCTCGGACCCGAGCTTGCACGAGAAGGCGCAGCGGAAAATCTCTGACTGGGTGGTCGCTCACGAACAGGTGGTCGTCGGCCTCGTCGAGTCACCCATCACTGGCACTGACGGCAACAAGGAATTCTTCATATGCGCCCGAAAACCATCGGCCTGATCGCGCACACCGGGAAACCCGGAGCCGCGGAATTGGTCGGGAAAGTTTGCGCAGAATTCGCGCGCTTTTCCGTGCCGGTCCTCCTCGAAGACGCGACCGCCCGGCTGGCGGAGATGCCCGACGGGCGAGAAATTTGCGACCTGGCCCGCGCCGCCGATCTGCTGGTGGTGCTCGGGGGCGACGGCACCATTCTTAACGCCGTCGGCCGCCTCGGCGATCATCTCACGCCCATCTTTGGCATCAATATCGGCTCGCTCGGATTCCTCACCTGTGTCGGCTCCAATGACTACGCGGAAGCGATCGATTGCATCGTGAAAGGCGAACTGGATACAGCGAGCGTTCTTTGCTCGAGGTGGAACTCGATCCCCACGGCCCCGCAACCAATCAGACTCTACGTTGCCTGAACGACGCCGTTTTTAGCCGTGGCGAAATCTCGCGTCTGATCCGCCTGGAAGTGCGGGTCAACGGCGAAACGCTCACGGAATTCAATGCCGATGGCCTGATCATCGCCACGCCCACCGGCTCCACCGCCTACTCCCTCTCGGCCGGCGGGCCCATTCTCACCCCGGAATCTGGTTCACTCGTCATCACGCCGATCTGCCCGCACACGCTGACTAATCGTTCCATCATCATCGACGATTCCGCCACGGTGGAAGTGGAAGCCACCGAACGCGATTACCCGGTCTTTCTGACGATTGATGGGCGTGCTCCGGTGCACGTGGAAAGCGGGTCCGTGGTTACCGTTCGTAAAGCCGCGAAGAGTCTTCCGCTGGCTGCGCTGCCCGGTGTCTCCTTCTTTAGCGTCGTCCGCCAAAAGCTGAAATGGCGCGGGAGTAATCTGTGAGCGTTCGTTAGGCTGCGGTTGGCAATCCGATAACGAGACGTCGGGCGTGACACGAGTTTAATTTCCCGTTGCAAAGTGGGCGGGCCGTTCGTTCTTCCTCGCCAATGGCAGCGACTGAGAATCGGCGGGTAAGCGCGCGGGCGACGGGCGTCGTGGGCATAGCCATTCTGTGCAGCCGCATTCTCGGGTTGGTGCGCGAGATGGTGATCGCGTCCCTTTTTGGCGCGAGCCGTAATCTGGATGCGTTTCTGACCGCGTTCCGCGCGCCGAATATGTTGCGTGATCTTTTCGCTGAAGGCGCGCTTTCTACCGCTTTCGTGACCACGTTCGCGAAGAAGATCGAGACGGAAGGCGATCAATCGGCGTGGGGTCTGGCGAACAAAATCGCAACGCTGACGACGGTTTTCATGAGTCTGGTGGTGCTGCTGGGCGTGTGGCTGGCGCCGTGGCTGGTGAGTATCCTGGCGCCCGGATTCGATCCGGAGAAGGCGGCGCTGACCGTGACGCTGGCGCGCGTGATGTATCCGTTCATTCTGCTCGTTTCGTTGGCAGCGCTGGTGATGGGAATGCTGAACGCGAAGCACGTCTTCGGCGTGCCGGCGATGGCGTCGAGCTTCTTTAATCTGGGATCAATCGCCGGTGGCGTGGCTCTGGCCTGGTGGATGGACCCGACCTTCGGCGCGCGTGCGCTGGTGGGACTCGCCATGGGCACGCTGGTGGGTGGTTTCCTCCAATTGGCAGTGCAAGTGCCCTCGCTCTTTAAGCTGCACTACGTCTTCCGGCCGGATTTTAACTGGCGCGATCCGGGCGTGAAAAAGGTCCTGCAATTGATGGGCCCGGCCGTGATCGCCGCCAGCGCGGTGCAGGTGAACGTGCTGATAAACAGCATCTTCGCTTCTTACTTACAAGACGGCGCGGTCAGCTGGCTGAACATCGCGTTCCGGCTCATGCAATTGCCGCTGGGAATTTTCGGCGTGGCGGTGGCGACGGTGACATTGCCTTTGATTTCGCGGAGCGCGGCGCAGGGCAACAAAGAGGAGTTTCGGGGTGCGCTGGCGCATGCTTTGCGGTTGGTGATGTTGCTCACGATCCCGTCCGCGATTGGGCTTATGATTCTGGCCCAGCCGATCATCAGTTTGATTTACGAGCATGGTCGCTTTTCCGCTGCGGCCACAGCGCAAACGGCGGGCGCGTTGCAGTTTTACGCGATCGGATTGGTCGGCTATTCCGCGGTGAAGGTGCTGGCACCGGCGTTTTACGCGCTCGACCGGAGGAATCTGCCGATGGTGGTGAGTTTGCTCTCCATTGGGTTAAACGCCGGGCTCAATTACGTGCTTACGTTTCGGATGGGACTGGGGCATCGCGGGTTGGCGCTTTCGACGAGCGTGATTGCGATGGTTAATTTTCTCCTGCTTTACGCGATGATGCGCCGATACGCGGGGCGTTTGGAAACAGGCGCGCTGCTCAATACGCTGATGAAACTGCTCGTGGCCGGCGCGGCCTTGGGCGTGGTGTGCTGGTTCGGCGCGCTTTATTTTTTCCCCGAAGGAGTGGCGCAGCGGGAATGGTGGAAAGCGGTGGGCGTGCTGACCACGGTGTCCGTGGGGGCGCTGGTGTTCTTTCTCGTCGCATACTTCCTGCGCGTCGCGGAGCTGCAGGATTTAACAGAAGTGCTGCGGCGGAAGCTTAAACGCTAGGCCTGTCCCGCCGCGCCGTTCGTCATCCGAGTTTAACCCAACGCCTGCGCGAGATCCTCGATCAAGTCGTCCGGGTGCTCGAGCCCAATGGACGCGCGGATTAATCCTGGCGGCGTGTCTGGATGCTCGCCGGTGATGGAAGCACGGTGCTCGATGAGGCTTTCCACTCCACCCAGGCTGGTAGCGCGGAGGAAGATGCGAACCTTCGCGAGGCTCGCGAGCGCGGCTTCGCGGCCTCCGTTGACCTCGAAGGAAAGCATCCCGCTAAAGGCGCTCATCTGCCGCTTCGCGATCTCGTGACCGGGATGGGCGTGGAGTCCGGGATAATTGACGCAATCGACACGGGGATGACCGACGAGGAACTTCGCGACCTGCAGGGCATTTTCGGAATGCGCGCGCATGCGCCACGGCAAAGTGCGGACACCGCGCAGTAGCATCCAGCAATCAAACGGCGAGGGGACGCCGCCCGTCAGGCCCTGGATCTCGCGGATGCGGGGGAAAAGTGGACAGTCCGGTCGGCTAATGACGACGCCGCCCGTGATGTCGCTGTGCCCGCCGATGTATTTGGTGGTGGAATGGACCACAAGATCGAGGCCGAGCGCGAGCGGGAGCTGGAGGATGGGCGCCCAGGTATTATCACAAACGCAAAGCGCGCCGGCGCGGTGCGCGATCTGCGCGACGGCGGCGAGGTCGGTGATCTTAAGCTGAGGATTGGAGGGCGTTTCGGTCCAGATTAATTTCGTGTTCGGTCGAACCGCGGCGGCAATCGCGGCCAGGTCGGTCATTTCCACGAAGTCCACCTGCAAACCCCAGGGGATGGAAATTTCGCGGAGCTGCTTCAGCGCGCCGTGATAGGCCTCGTTAGGCGCGATGACGTGGTCGCCGGGTCGCAGCGCCTGGAAAACGGCGGCGATGGCCGCCAATCCGGAGGCGAAGGCCGCAGCTTCACTTCCGCCTTCGAGCGCGGCCAAAGCCACTTCCAAAGCCGCGCGGTTGGGATTATTGCTGCGCGAATAGACGAAGCCGCTGGCGTAGCTGCCATCGGGTTCGCGCTCGAAAGTGGTGGAGAGGTGGATCGGGGTGGCAACGGCGCCAGTGCTCGGATCGACAGAGTGCCCAGCGTGAACGGCGAGAGTTTCGATACGCATCGTGGGGCGAGTGAAAGCCAAATCCGGCTGGTTGGCGAGCGGATGATTCCTCAGGAATGAACGGGAGCCGGAGGACGCGCGCGGTTACGAATTGGAGAGAGCACGATTCGATTTGACGGCTCCGGCGAGCCGGGCGCTAATAGCAGCTTAAATCTGACCGGTGCTTACGCGCCGCTTTCCGTTTTTATGACTATCTACAACGACGAAGTCTTCCAGATGGCCTGCGACCAGTTTCAGGTCATCGCCGATTATCTTGAGATCGATAAGAACGATCGTGATCGGCTGATGTTCCCGAAACGCGCGGTGGCGGTGACGCTGCCGGTGCACATGGATGATGGGACCACGCAGACCTTCCAGGGCTATCGCGTTCAGCATCATTTGACGCTGGGGCCGACCAAAGGCGGCACGCGTTTCCCCCAAATCTTTCGATGGGCGAAACGGCCGCGCTGGCGATGTGGATGAGCTGGAAATGCGCGCTGGCAAATTGCCCTACGGCGGCGCGAAAGGCGGCGTGGCCTGCGATCCGACCAAGCTCTCCGTGCGCGAACTCGAAGGCGTCTCGCGGCGTTATATGCAGGAGATGATTCCGTTCGTCGGTCCGCATACCGACATCATGGGCCCGGACATGGGCACGAACGAGCAGATCATGGCCTGGTTCATGGACACCTACTCGATTTACCAAGGCTATACCGTGAACGAAATCGTCACCGGCAAACCGGTCACGGTGGGGGGCACGGAAGGGCGGCGGGAATCGACCGGCCGCGGCGTCGTTTACTTAATCGAGCGCGCGATGGAGATGCTGAAGATGGATCCGGAGAAGAGCACCGCGATCGTGCAGGGCTTTGGCAATGTGGGCTCCGTCGCGGCTTTGGCGCTGGCTCTGAAAGTGGGCGTGAAAGTGGTCGGCATCAGCGACGCGACCGTGGCGCTTTACGATCCGAAGGGGATCGATATCAAAGCGGCGGATGAGCACGTGGCAAAGAAGGGAAACCTGCGCGCATTCATGGAGGAAGCGCGAGTCGATCCTAACGATCTATTGACGATGAAATGCGACATCCTCGTTCCGTCCGCGGTGGATCGCGTGATCACAGAAAAGAACGCCGATAAATTGCAATGCCGCATTCTTGCTGAGGGCGCGAACGGCCCGACGACTCCGGAAGCGGACCTGTTGCTGAACGAGCGCTGGGATGAGGTGTTCGTGATTCCCGACATTCTCTGCAACGCGGGCGGCGTGATCGTTTCCTACTTCGAATGGGTGCAGGGTTTGCAGAGCTTCCCATGGACGGAATCGGAAGTAACGGACAAGCTCTTCCGCATCCTGCAGCATTCCTTCGCACAAGTGATCAAGCGTGCGAAGGACCACAAGGTCTCGCACCGGACCGCGGCGATGGCGATCGGCGTGGAGCGCGTGATGAAGGCGAAGCACTCGCGCGGTTTGTTCCCGTAAGACGGCGACGCAGCCGTGGCTACAAATTCGATGAGTTTCTCGTACCGCGAGGAACAACGCGGGGAGCGGGTGCTGGATGTTCTGAGCAACGAAGACGCGGGGCTCCGCATTGTCGTTTCGCGGTTGGGTGCGGAATTAATCAGCGTAGCCCGGCGAGATGGAAGCGAGTGGAAAGGATTCCTCCATCGGGACGATGATCTCAGCCCAGCCCGGGAAGGTTGGAGCAATCACGCCACGGTGATGGGTTACTTTTTGCATCGACTGAAGGACGGTCGTAGCCAATATCGCGGCCGGGAAATCGAGGGTGGGACCCACAGTTTTCTGCGCGGAAAAGAATGGCGCATTGACGCCAGTGCGTGCGCGGTCGGTCGGTTGACCTACGAGATGCGGCAGGCGGATTTCACCGCCACGGAATATCCGCTCAACTTGTCTCTTCGACTCTCCTATGAGCTGAGCGGAGAGGGGATTCGCACGACGTTTCACTTCCAAAATCACGAGGAAACGCTGGCGGCGCATGTAGGCTTCGGATTGCATCCGGGGTTCGCAACCACGCCAGGCGGGCAGTATTCCTGCACGATGCCGGCTGGAACTTATCGACGCTATTTTTCGCCTAACAATTATCTCGCGCGGGAGACGCAGACGTTCTTCTTCGGCGGCGGCAAAATGCCGGTGGAGAAGGAGAAGCTTCCCGGATCTTTTATCTTGGAAATGGTGGACGTGCCGGAGCGCATCTTTCGTTTTCACGATGCTGTGAGCGGCCGAACGGTCGCACTGGATTTTGCCGAAGTGCCGTATGTGACGCTGTGGTCTGATGGCGGGCCATTTCTTTGCGTCGAGCCGTGTTGGGGTTTAACGGATCATGATGAGCAGCGGCCATTTGAAAATAAGGAAGGCATCCACGTCATCGCGGCTGGTGGCGAACTGAAGAGATCGTTTACGATGAGCCCGCAACTGTCCATGAAGGCGCAAAACTAAGATGCCCACTGCACTCCGCGCTCTCCTGGCAAAGTCGATCGATTATGCCGGCCTCTTCCCGCCGGCAAGCCTGGCGCTAGAGCCCGCGCTTAGAAACCAGGCCGCGTATCTGCGTGATGAGGATGTCTGGATGCTGGGCACGTTCGTCCTTCCGATTTCCAAGTTCGAGGAAGCGACCGGATTGCTGAATCATTTCACTCCGCAGCATCGGCTGCGTATCTCCGCTTTGGTGGCAAAGTCCGAGAACGCGACTTCGTTTATGAATTCGCTGCAGGAGGCGGCGGAGGCGATCCGCAGTTTCAATCAACGCTACGACCATGCCTCGGTGACGCAGATCGAACTGGCGCTCCCGTCGCAGCCAGGCGTGCATCTGGCGGAAGCGAACGATGTGCTGGAAGACCTCAACGTGGCCACGTTTTGGGAAGCGGCCGCGGACGAAGCGGAACGCACCATCGGATTCCTCGCAGAGCGCGCGCCGGGCTTCGGGACGGTGGGATTTAAACTGCGCACCGGCGGGTTGATCGCCTCGGCTTTCCCGTCATCAATCCAATTGGCCCGCGCATTAGTAGCCGCCGTGACGCAGAAGATCCCAATCAAATTTACTGCCGGTCTGCATCACCCGATCCGCAAATTCCATCAAAGCGTGCAAACCACGATGCACGGATTTCTAAACGTGATCGGCGCCGGCGTTCTGGCGGCGGAGCATGATTGGGATGTGCAACAAACAGCACGCATGATCGAAGACGAGGACGCGACGCAGTTTCATTTCGATCGGGATACCTTTACCTGGAACACTTGGAGCGTGGAAGCCGATCAAATCGCGGTGCATCGAAAGATCATCACCTCGCTCGGCAGTTGCAGCTTCGACGAACCGCGGGCCGATCTGCGTGAGCTGGAATTTTTCTAACAATTTATGTCACTCCGCTCCTTCATCGAAGTCGCACCGGATTCGCATTTTCCGATCCAGAATTTGCCCTTTGGCGTTTTTAAACCGCGGGGCGGCGCTGCCCGGGTTGGCGTGGCTATCGGCGATCAGGTGCTCGACCTCTCAGTCCTGGAGGAAAAAGGGCATTTCGCGGAGGCGGGATTTGCGAACGAGAAAGTTTTCGCGGCGGATTCGCTAAATGCTTTTCTGAACCTCGGCCGGCCCGCCTGGCGAAAGACGCGTGAGATTTTGCAGCGCCTGCTCGCGGCCGATACGGCCGAGCTGCGGGATGACGTGGCTCTCCGCTCCGCTGCCTTCCACGCGCAAAAGGATGTCACGATGCAATTGCCGGCGCGCATCGGCGATTACACGGATTTTTATTCCTCCTACAATCACGCGTTCAACGTCGGCACCATGTTTCGCGGGCCGGAAAACGCGATCATGCCGAACTGGAAGTGGATGCCGATCGGCTACCATGGGCGCGCCAGTTCCATCGTGCCGAGCGGCACGGAGGTGCGGCGTCCGCAGGGGCAAACCAAGGCGCCCGACGCGACGGAGCCCAGCTTTGGGCCGAGCCGCAGTTTTGATTTTGAACTGGAAACCGCGTTCGTCATCGGGAAGGGGAACTCGTTAGGCGAGGCCGTTTCGGTTGCGCAGGCCGAGGAGCATATTTTTGGTCTGGTCTTGATGAACGACTGGAGCGCGCGTGACATCCAGGCGTGGGAATACCAGCCTCTCGGTCCGTTTCTCGCGAAGAATTTTTGCACCAGCATTTCGCCTTGGATCGTGACGATGGATGCGCTTGAGCCTTTTCGACGGCCGTTGCCGGCGCAGGATCCCGCGCCGTTGCCCTACCTGCGCGGAGATGCACTTTCCACTTACGATATCCGCCTGGAGGCGCAGTTGCAGACAGCAAAGATGGAAGCGCCGCACACGATCACGCGGAGTAACGTCCGAAATCTTTATTGGAGCATGGCGCAGCAATTGGCGCATCACACGGTCGGTGGATGCAATTTGCAACCGGGCGATCTGCTGGCCAGCGGCACCATTAGCGGGCCAAGCGAAGATTCGCGCGGATGCATGTTGGAGTTGACATGGCGTGGTGCTAATCCGTTGCAACTGCCCAACGGCGAGACGCGCAAATGGCTGGAAGACGGCGATACCCTCACGCTTACGGGCTGGGCTGAAGGGGATGGTTATCGTGTGGGATTTGGCGAAGTCAGCGGGCGGATTTTGCCGGCGGCGTAGCTGTTTCGCGCGCTGAATTCGCCTCGCAAGCTGGCGGAAAAGTCGAACGCTGAACGTCGAACGTTGAAGTGGGGAGTGCCCCTTAGGCGACCCGAGTGGCGAGGCGTCCGCCTTCGTAATCCGACGTCATTTGCACGCGGCCGGACTCTATGACTTCGTGGACGGTGCGGCCGAGCTCTGAAGCTTCGTAGGGCTTGGCGATGACTCCGCGGAAGCCGAAGTCCTGGTAGCGGGCCATGGTCGAATCCATGGCGTAACCGCTGGAAACGATGGCGTTGACGGTGGGGTCGATTTCGATGAGTTGCTTGAGCGCTTCTTTCCCACCCATGCCGCCGGGGAGGGTGAGATCGAGGATGACGAGGTCGAAGCGTTCACCGGCGTTAAGTCTTGCGCGGTAGAGGTTGACGCCGTCGATCGCGGTCTCGGCTCCGCAGACCTGGTAGCCGAGCCGTTCCAGGGTGAATTCGACGAGGGCACGGATCGCTTCTTCGTCGTCGACGATGAGGATGCTACCGGTGCCGGTGATCTCCGGGCTGACGAAGGTGGGCGCTTCAGCGGGGAGTTCGATGTGGCTGGAAGCAGGGAGATAAAGGGTAAAGGTCGTCCCGAAGTGGAGCTCGGATTCGACGGTGATGAGGCCGTTGTGATTTTTGATGATGGAATAGGTCGTGGCGAGGCCGAGGCCGTTTCCTTTGGCTTTGGTGGTGAAATAGGGATCGAAGATGCGCTTGAGGTAGTCTTCGGGGATGCCGACGCCTTCGTCGCGGATCTTGATCCGGATATACTCGCCGGCGAGGAGGTCGGGGATATGAGGAGTCATCGCCGAGTGGTAAACGAAATTGTCGCAATGGATGCGAAGGGTGCCGCCATTCGGCATGGCTTGATCGGCGTTGACGACAAGATTGCCGACGACCTGGCTGATCTGGCCGGGATCGATCTCGGCGGGCCAGAGATCCTGGACGATGTTGAATTCGCTCCGGCTTTGGGTGCCACGGAGAGAGAAGCTGACGGTGTCCTGGATCAGTTTGCCGATGGAGGAGGTCTTCTTAATTGGGGCGCCGCCGCGGGCAAAGGTGAGGAGCTGCTGCGCAAGATCGCGGGCGCGGAGGGAGGCGTTTTTAGCGTCGTTTAAGCGGGTGCCCATCTCGTCGCCGGGCGGCAGGAGGAGGGAGGCGAGGGAGATGTTGCCGATGATGGCGGTAAGGAGGTTGTTAAAATCGTGCGCAATGCCGCCCGCGAGGAGGCCGAGCTGCTCGAGGGTATCGGCTTTGCGGCGTTCGGCTTCGTTGCGTTGGCGTTCGGTGATATCGCGGAAGACAAGCACGACACCGACGACTTCGTTTTTGTTATCGCGAATGGGGGACGCGACCTGTTCGACCACGCGCTCTTCCCCTGTCAGGGAAATGAGAGTGGCGTTTTCCGGCAGGCTCAGAAGGATGGAGTGGGCTTCGCTGCGATAGCCGCTCTTTTGCGCGCGGGCCTGGGCGGCGAGATCGATGGCGACGTTAAAGACGGTCTTGAGCGGCTGGCCGATGGCGTCCTTCGAGGTCCAACCGGTGAGGTTCTCACCGGCGTTATTAATCATGACGATCTTGCCCTGGACGTCCGTCGTGATGACGCCGTCGCCGATGGAACGCAAGGTGACTGCGAGGCTCTCCTTCTCCGACGCGATTTCGGTCTCAAAGCGTTTCCGTTCCGTGACATCGCGGACCATGGCAACGAAGAGGAGTTTGCCGTCGACGATCATCTCACTGAGGGCGATCTCGATCGGGAAAGTGGCCTGTCGGCGGGTGCGACCAACGGCGAGCGTGGAGCTACCGGTGCGGCGGGCGAGATCGTCCCAGGCGCAAGGAATGGGAGCGGCGTCCTGGTCGAGCGGGTAGGATTTCGGAACCAGCCGGGTAAAGTTGTGGCCGATCATCTCGTTATTTATGTAGCCGAACATCTTTTCGGCCGCAGGATTCACCGAACGGATGATGCCCTTATCATCGACGGTGATCATACCATCGAGGATGTTATGAATGATTGATTGGATACGATTCTCGACCCCGTCCAGTTTCGAGAGTTGGCGGCGGACGAGGACGCAACTGTAGGTGTTTGAGATAATAAGCAGTCCAACCGCGAGGATGCAGAGGATGGCGAGGGCGGTGGTCTTGATGATCCGCGCGTGCTTCGCAGCAACAGCACGCTGCTCGTAGGCGTCGATTTCTTTCTGGTGAAGGACGGAAATTTTTTGCTGGATGTTCTCCATCAGCTTCTCGCCCAGCGCAGCGTCTTGGGCAGCAGGGCCGCGTTGCCCGTTGCGCCGTGCTTCCATCTCCGGCGTGGCCGAGGAGACTATCCAGTGCTCGAGATTCGTTCGAATGTCGGTGAGGAGGGCTGCCTGCTCGGGGTTCGCGGTGAGGAGGATGGAGAGATAGCCGCGGTAGTTGGCAAAGGCGGCGATCGCGTCCTTGTAGGAATTCTGGTAGGATTCGTCCCCCGTGAGAATGTATCCGCGTTTCTCTTTCTCCATCTCCAGGACGGAACGTTGAAGTTTTGGGATGAGTTCCAGGATTTGGGTGGATTGCACCGCCCACTCCTGGTCACGCATCCGTTGATTTTGCATGATTTGCTCTTCGTTGCGCAGCGTGGCCAAAACCTCGCGCGCATCGCGCAGAATCGAGTCTCCGAGTTGGGGAACGCTGCGTGTGGCGGGAGCCGCGGAGGCGGCGGGACCATTCCGCAGGTCCATCCCGGGAGCTTGGGCCAGCCAGGCATTGACCAATTCCTGTAGACGCATGACGCGTTTTCGCTGCGTTGGGCTTTCCACGATCAGGTCGGTGATTGCTTCGAACCGAGCTTTGACAACTTTTTGCAGTTGCTGGAAAGCGGCTGCGTTGGCGGGATTTCCTGTGAGGAGATAGCCGCGGTGACTGGTCTCGAGGGCTGCCAGGTCGTTCTCGAGCGAGCCCGCCAACCGCAATACTTCCTTGGTGTGGGACCGGAGCGCGTCCTGTTGGTAGGTCTTGTAGGTGACGAGGAGAAAGATACCGGCCAGGAAAATGATGACGACGACCCCGGCTGCGGTGCCGGAGAGAAGTTTGACGTGAAAATGCTTTTGACTGAAGAGCCAATCCCACCCACGGCGCAGAGCAGACCCGCGGGCCAGTCCGGCCGGAGTAAGGGAGAGCTGCGCTTCGGTGGGAGTCATTATAATTTCCACAAAGCAAGTCTTCTGCCACCTGCTCCGACGGATTGAGAAAGAGCAAACTTAGTACCGCACGCGGATTAGAATTAATCCGTCCGCCGGTGCCACCAGCCGCGCGTTGGCAGAAGCGCGCGCTGGCTCCCGCAGCCGCTGCGCAATTTCCCCGCCCCGCTTCGGCTCCCAGCCCACGCGCACCAAGGCGCCCACCATCAGGCGCACCATCTTGTAGAGAAAACCTTCGCCGGACACTTCCACGGTGAGGACGCGTCCCCGTCGCCGGACCTCGACCGCCTCGATCGTGCGGTGCGTGTCCTGTTCCGTCTGCCCGCGATTTGCGGCAAAGGAAGAAAAATCGTGCCGGCCCACGAAAGCACGCGCTTCGGCAATCATCGTCTCCAAATGCAAAGGGCGCGCGACCTGCCACGCCCGTCCCACCTCCAGCGGTGGAAGGATGCGATCGTTCCAGATGCGATAACGGTAAACCTTTCCGCGCGCGGCAAAGCGCGCATGAAACGACGCAGGCATATACTGGCAGCGCAGCACCCGGATTCTCGGGTCCAGTGAAGTATTCAACGCCGCCGTCCATTGCCCCGGGTCTAACGAGCGACTCGGTAACTCCACGTGTGCGGTTTGGCCCAGCGCGTGGACGCCGGCATCGGTGCGCCCGGCACCGTGCACGCGAATTTTCTCATCCAGCACGGTGGCGAAGGCCCGTTCCAGATGATCCTGCACCGCCTGGCCGTTCTTCTGGCTTTGCCAGCCGGCGAAGGGCGCGCCGTCGTAGGCGACAACGAGCTTAAGCCGGGGGCCCATCGAGGCGACCAGCTACGCTATCGAGGTAACCCTGCAAAATCATCTGCGCGGCCACCTGATCGACGATTCCTTTGGTGCGGCGCGTTTGCTGGCCCGCATCTCGCAAGGCGCGATTGGCCGCCATGGTCGTTAGGCGTTCATCCCACATTTGGATTGGACACGCCAGCAGTGGGCGCAGTTTCGTGGCGAAGGCGTTCACCTCCTCCGCGGCCGCCCCTAATTCGCCATTCATGTGGCGGGGCAAACCCAAAATAACGCGGGAGACATTCTTCTCGCCGGCGATTTCCGCCACGCGTTTCGCCGCCGCTTCCACCCGCGCTCCGGGCACCGTTTCCAGCGGGTGCGCCAGCAGGCCAAGTTCGTCCGAAATTGCCACGCCAATCCGCGCCCGTCCGAAATCAACGCCGAGCACGCGCTGGACGATGGCCATTTCGCTCATTGCAATTCCTCCGGCATTTCCTTGATCAACGCCTTGATCTTTTCCGCCTGGTGTCGATGGCAGACGAGCAATGCATCGCCGGTGCGGACCACGATCAGATTATGCACGCCCAGGAGCGCCACCTTCGTCCCATCCTGATCGAAGACGATGTTGTTCGAGGAATCGATCGCCGTGAGGTCGCCATTTGCGGCGTTGCCCTCGGCATCGTTCGTGAAATAAGAAGCCACCGCCTGCCAGCTCCCCACATCATCCCAATCAAAAGCCGCCTCCACCATCAGCACGCGGTCGGCTTTTTCCATGATCGCGTAATCGAAAGAAATCTTCGGCAAGTCCGCGAACTTCGTCCGAATCGTTTCCTCGAACATTTCCGCACGCGAAAGCTGCGCGATGAAGCTGGCCAACTCCGGCGCGTGGCGGTTGAACTCGCTCAACACCGTCGAGACCGCCCAGACGAACATCCCGGCGTTCCAGCGGAAGTTCCCATTCTTCACAAAAGTATCCGCCAGCTCCGCGTTCGGCTTTTCGCGGAAACGCACGACGTGATGGACGGCCGCGCCGCCAGTGGAAGCACGCCAGGGTTCGCCCTGCTCGATATAGCCGAAACCCGGGCAAGCCCAGGTCGGCTTGATCCCGATTGTCACGAGCGCGCCGGCTTCCTGCGCTGCCTCGGCCGCGGTTGCGAGCGTGCTTTGGAACGCGGCCGTATCTTTGATTACGTGATCCGCCGGCAACACCAGCATGGTCGCCAAATGATCGCGCGCCGCCACCCAACCGGCACCGAGCGCCACCGCCGCCGCCGTATCGCGTTTGGCCGGTTCGGCCACGATATTCTCGCCCGGAAAGTCCGGCAGCAAGGCGCGGACGGCTGCCTCTTGTTCCACATTGGTCAGGATCAATATGCGCTCCGGCGGCACCATGCCGTCGAGGCGGCGAACCGTATCTTCGAGCAGCGTGCGCTCGGAAACGAGCTTGAGAAGTTGCTTCGGACGGACTCTCCGGCTCACTGGCCAAAAGCGTTCGCCGCTGCCGCCGGCCAGGATTAAAGCGTAGATGGGTCGCGACATTTTAAAGACTAAACGCTCACGCCAACCAGGAGGGGTAGCGCGCGAGATTTCCCGTTTCTTTTTCGGAAACGAAACGTATAAGGATATGCGATGTCTCTTTCGATATCCATTCCGAAAAGCAACGAGCAACTCCCGCTCGACGGCTTACTCGTCCTGACTCGCACCGCGCTGGGATTGGGCGTGGGCATGCTGGTGGCGGATAAAATTAAGAGCCCCGTCCGGCAGGCGACTGCGATCGCGCTGGTCTCGCTGGGCGTGCTCGCGGCGGTGCCGCTGCTCGTCCGTCTTGCTTTGGAACGGTTGAATCGACCGGAATCCGAACGTGGCAGCCGGAACCGACTGCGTAACATTCGTGGCGACGCGGTCTACGCGTCCGACGACGACGTTTACTAGTTAGACGCCCTCGGGCGTAGGTGCGTTTCCCAGCGTCCGCGGGCTTGCTTCCATCGCTCGTGCGGCTTACGGGTCTTGCCTCATGGCCCGCTCGATTGCTCCTGTTGCTCACCCGCTCCGCGAACGTTGTCAGGCAATCGCGGAGGAAGAAAATATTTTGCGCGAGGGAGGCGGGAAAGCCGGCCAGGAACGCCAACACAAACTAGGACGCCTCTTCGCGCGCGAGCGGATCGCGAAATTGCTGGATAAGGATTCGCCGTTCTTCGAACTCGGGCTTTGGGCCGCTTACAAAATGTATACGGACTGGGGAAAAATCCCCGCCGCCGGTTCAATTGCCGGCATTGGCTACGTGGCTGGCATTCCGTGCTTGATCATCGCGAACGACGCCACGGTGAAGGCCGGCGCATTCTTTCCGATGACGGCCAAGAAACTGATCCGCGCACAACGCATCGGCTTCGAGTGCAACCTGCCGATCATTTATCTGGTCGATTCGGCCGGTGTCTTCCTGCCGATGCAGGACGAAATTTTTCCCGACGAAGACGATTTCGGGCGCATCTTCCGGAACAATTCCGTCATCTCCGCGGCCGGCATCCCGCAGTTCGCCGCCATCATGGGGAATTGCGTTGCAGGGGGCGCGTATCTGCCGGTTCTCTGCGACAAAATCCTCATGACGGAAGGCAGCGGACTTTATCTCGCGGGCCCGTCGTTGGTGAAGGCGGCGATCGGTGAAGTGATCGAGCAGGAAGATCTTGGCGGTGCCACCATGCACGCGGAAATTAGCGGCACGGTCGATTTCCACGAGAAGGACGACGAGTCTTGCTTGAAGCGCATCCGTTCGTTAGTCGCGCTCCTGCCCGAGGCGGAGGCTGCGAAAAAACAAGCGCCGAAGCCGGAGAAATTTAAAGCTGCGAAAGCGCCTGACGCCGTTTACGACGTCATCAGCCTCGATGGCCACAAACCCTATGACGCGCGCGACCTGCTCGCGTCGATCATCGATGCCGATTCGCTCGATGAATACAAAGCCGACTACGGCAAAACGCTCATCACCACTTACGCGCGCATCAATGGCCGCCCGGTCGGCATCGTCGCCAGCCAACGCCAGCAAGCGCGCACGAAGAAAGCCGGCATCCAAATGGGTGGCGTCATTTATCACGACAGCGCCGACAAAGCCGCCCGCTTCATCATGGATTGCAACCAAACCGGTTTGCCGATCATTTTCTTCCAGGACGTCACCGGCTTCATGGTCGGCGGCGCCGCCGAACAAAGCGGAATCATCCGCAGCGGCGCGAAACTCGTGAACGCGGTCAGCAACTCCATCGTGCCAAAGATCACCGTCGTTGTCGGCGGCTCTTTTGGCGCTGGCAACTACGCGCTCTGCGGCAAGGCTTACGATCCGAACTTTATTCTCGCCTGGCCGAACTCGCGTTACGCCGTCATGGGCGCGGCGCAGGCTTCCGATACCGTCTTCAGCGTCCTCGCCCGCGCGCGCGACCGTGGCGACAAGAAATCCACCCCGGAAGAACTTGAAGAACTCCGCGCCACCGTGAAGAAAAGCTACGAAGAGCAAACGGACATCCGCTATGGCGCGGCCCGTGGCTGGGTCGACGCGATCATTCAGCCGCACGAGACGCGCGATGTCCTGACGCGTCTGCTTTCTTACGTCTCGCGTCCGACGCCGAAAGCGCGTTTCCACATGGGCGTGGTGCAGGTCTGATTTTCGGGAAAAACGCTTTTGCCACTGGATTTCCGTTGTCGGGAACCAGCGCATTATTCTAGCCTCATCTGTTCTATGACCCCCTTTTTCCGTCGCCTTTGCTACGCCACGTTCATCCTTGCAGCCTCCTCCGCTCCGGCGGCAAATTCCGTCCCCGGAATCGAGGTCGTCACGATGCAGGGCGCCTCCGTTGTCCACCGTGCGATCACGGACGGCAAAGGCCGTTTCGAAACTGGACCGCTCGCTCCGGGCGTTTACCGGGTGGAAGTGCGGACGATGCCAAACACCCCTCCCACCGCTGCCCGCTTCTTTCTTGCGTTAGCCGGCGCCAAGCCCCTCGGCGACGCCACCATTCGGCCGGGAGTGGCTCTTGCGATGGATGCCATGGTGCGCAATCCCAATGGCATTCGCGGCCAGGTGACGGCGCGCGGCGGGATCGTCTATGTCCCGAAGCCCGTTCTTAATGCTTCCGGTTCACCCGCGCCGACCCTTCCGAAGAATGCGCCTCCGGCAGGGAACTCCGTCGTTCCATCTGCGAACGGAGCGCCCCAGCAGCGGCTCAGCCCAGAATCCGATTTCGTGCGACGTCCGGCCAGTGCGCAGCCGAAGATCATCAACGGTCGCCGTTACGTGTGGGTGCAGACGACGGCCGGGAGTAATATCGGACGTTGGATGCCGGAGAGGGGCGCTCGTCCCGTGGGTAGCCCCAGTCCTTCACCACGGCCGACTCTTCGTTAGGCAGTCAAGTTTCTGCTGCGCCGAACTCTGCCCCGATTTGCGCGGAAAGCTGGCCGAGGTGCGATAAAGCAGAAGCGAATGGCAGCGTCACGCCGCGTTGCTCTAGCGCCCGCGCCACTTCCTCCGTGGGGATATTTCCCATCAGTTCATCCTGCGCAAAAGGGCAGCCGCCCAAGCCGCCGATCGCGGCATCAAATCGGCGGCAGCCGGCGTCGTAGGCAGCCAGCACCTTTTCTGCTGCGCCCGCTCGCGTGCTGTGGAGATGCACGCCGATCTCACACGCGTCCCTAGCCTGCGTCGCCGCGGCCACCACCTGCCGCACGCGAGCTGCGTCCGCGGTCCCAATCGTGTCGGCTAACGACACCGCCGCAATCCCAAGCCCGCGCAAAAAAGCAGCCGCTTCCGCCACTTCCTGTTCGCTCCACGGATCGCCGTAGGGATTCCCGAACGCCATGGAAATGTAGGCGACCATTCCCAATCCAGCCTCTGCCGCGCGCGCGCTGATCATCTGCAAAGCCGCGCGGTTCTCCTCGAGCGATTGGTTTTGATTCCGCCGCAGGAACGTCTCCGAAATCGAGAACGGAAATCCTAGCGTGTTCACGGCGCCGGTCGCGATCGCACGCTCCGCGCCTTTCTCGTTCACCACGATGCCGATGATCTCGACGCCCTCCGTCGCGCCCAGTTGCTTCAGCACTGCTTCGCTATCGGCCATCTGCGGCACCGCCTTGGGCGAGACGAAACTCGCCGCGTCGATGTGCCGGAAACCAGCCGCCACCAGGGCTCGTAGATATTCCGCCTTCCGCTCGGTCGGGATCTGGCGCGGGAGCGCCTGCCACGCATCGCGGGGACATTCGATAAGCTTGACGGTTTCCATTCTCTCGGTTGTGACTGAGAATAATACGCATGCCCGTCCTCCTGATCGAGAAACAATCCGCGCAGACCACTCTGACCCTGAACCGCCCCGATCGGCGCAATGCGCTCACGATCGAGTTGATGAGCGAACTGGTGCAGGCGATCGAGGCCGCAACGGCAGACGACACGCAGCGAGTGCTGATTCTGCGCGGCGCCGGCCTCAGCTTCTGCACCGGGATGGATTTGCATGAAACTGCGGACGCGAGCAAAGCGCACGACTCCGCCAATCTAGTCGCGAAAATGTTGCTCACGCTCAGCCAGACGCGCCTCATCACCATCGCCTCGGTGCATGGCGCGGCTGTGGCGGGCGGGGCCGGCATCATGTCCGCGTGCGATTTCGCGGTCGCAGCGGAAGGAACGAAAATCGGTTACCCCGAGGCGCGGCGCGGACTGGTCGCGGGCCTGGTGCTGACCTTCCTGCGCCGGCAGCTACGCGAACGCGACATCCGCGAATTGCTCTTTACCGCGGAGCTGATTGACGCCGCCCGCGCGCGCGAAATCGGACTCGTGAACCGGGTCGTTCCAGCGGCGGAGCTGGAGGCTGAAACCGGGAAGATCGCCGCCGCGGTTCTGCAAGGCGCGCCCAATGCACTCGCCAGCGCGAAACGTCTTCTCAGCGAGTTGTGGCCCACGTCCGTGCAAGCCGATCACGAGCGCGCGCTCGCGCACCACATGCAAGCGCGAGAATCGTCGGAGGCGAAAGAGGGCGTCGCCGCCTTCCTCGAAAAGCGGCCGCCCACCTGGGCGACGGAGTAGTCGCCATGCCCAAACCCATCACGGTGGCGGAACCCGCGGAGTTGCTCAGCCATCTCTTCGCGCAATGGCCTAACGAAAAGAAGAAGCAGATTCGCACCTGGCTGAAGTATCAAGCGGTGACGGTAAATGGCCGGCCCACCAGCCAGTTCGATCACCCGCTCGTGCCGGGCGACGTGGTGGCGATCCGGACGGATCGCTTCGCCATTCCGAAGACCAAGCTCGCCTCCGGTATGCTCGTCTATCACGAAGACGCGACTTTGATCGTGATCGATAAACCGGAGAATCTGCTCAGTGTCGCCAGTGTCGCGGAGGACGAGAAGACCGCCTATTTCCAACTGACCGATTACGTGCGGCAAGGGAAGGATCACGCGCGCGATCGCATCTGGATTGTGCATCGGCTCGATAAGGAAACGTCCGGCTTGATGGTCTTCGCGAAAACGCCGGAGGCGAAAGCGGCGCTGCAAGGCGGTTGGGAATCGGTCACGAAACGCTACGAGGCGGTGGTGGAAGGGCGGATGCAAAAAGACGAAGGCGTCCTCGATTCGCATCTCGATGAAACGAGTCCGTATCGCGTGCGCAGCGCGCCGGCGAGCGAACAAACGCGGCACGCGGTCACACGTTTTCGCGTGCTCGCGCGCGCGGCCAAGCGCACCCTCGTTGCGCTGGAATTGGAAACCGGTCGCCGCCATCAAATCCGCGTGCACTTAGCCGACCTGGGACATCCCATCATCGGCGACGAAAAGTATCATTCGAAAACGAATCCTGCGCATCGGCTCGCGTTGCACGCGACGGGTCTCGTTTTTCCGCATCCGGTGACGGGCGAAGAGATGAAATTCGAATCGCCGCTGCCGAAAGATCTGGCGAAGTTGATGCGATGATCCCGTTTCGCAATCTCGGCGAAGCAAAAACGCCCGACGGTTCGCGGCTCATCCTGCACGAGCACGACGGCGAATATTTTCTCAAGCTGAACGGTCGCCAACTTATGAGCAGTGGCGCGACGAGCTCGGAGCTCATGCTGGCGGAGAAAGCCTGCAAATACGTGAGCGAAAAATCTGCGCCGCGCGTCCTGATTGGCGGCCTCGGGCTTGGGTTCAGTTTAAAGCGCACGCTGGAGATGATGGGGAAGGGGGGCGTGGTGCATGTCGCCGAATTGTTGCCGGAAGTGGTGCAGTGGAATCGCGAATTGCTCGGGCCCAAACACGCCAGTTGGGTGAATGATCCACGCGTGGAAGTTTTCGTGGCTGACGTCTTCGCGATCATCAAACGCAGCCGCAAAACGCCCTACGATGCCATCCTCCTCGACGTCGACAACGGGCCGACCTCGTTCGTGCAGACGAAGAACTCGCGTCTCTACAACCGGCAAGGATTGCAGATGATTCGCAACGCTTTGCAGCCCGACGGACGCGTCGCCTTCTGGTCGGCTGATCGCGAGCCAGCGTTCATGGATTCACTCGCGCGCGCGGGATTCCTCACCGAGGAATATCCGGCGAAAGCGCACGAGCGCGCCAAGCGCGAAGCGCACCGGATCTACGTGGGCGAGCGCGTCTAGCTCTTCAGATATTCAGCGGTTGCGAACCGGATGCCGACCGCCAGACATTCCGGGCAAAGGCGATTGTCCGCGTTCTCGCGCTCCGTTTCCTCCGCGAGGATGAAGAGCTTGTGACACGGATCGTGCAGACAATTCACAAACCGACTCGTCGGCCGGCCGGTGTGCGCGCAACGCCCGATTTGCACCAGCCCGTCGTCCACCTTCACCGTCATGCGCTGATCGAAAACAAAACATTCGCCCTGCCAATGCTCGTTCCCGAATTGCTCCTGGTAAGTGACGATGCCGCCGTGCAATTGGAAGACGTCGTTGAAGCCCCGACTGCGCAGTAAAGCCGACGCCTTCTCGCAACGGATCCCGCCGGTGCAATACATCAGCACCTTCTTCTTCTTCAGCGCTTCGAGCCGATCCACGTAGTTCGGGCAAATCGCGAAAGTTCTCGATCTCGCAAACCACGGCGCCCGCGAATCGGCCCGCGTCGGATTCGAAACGATTTCGCACATCCAACAGCACCACGTCGGGATCCTCTTCCATCATCCGTTTCCACTCCGTTGGCGCGAGCTGGTTCTCCTGGTTCGACGCCAGCTCCGGCAGCCCGAGCGTAACGATTTCCCGGCGCACCTTTACCACCAATTTCGGGAACGTCTCCTCGTCGCCCGCACTCACCTTGAAAGCGACGTCGGCGAAGCGCGGGTCGCAGTGCAACGCGGCGGTGTATTCGTTAATCGCCGCCGTCGGTCCAGCGAGCGTGCCGTTGATTCCTTCCGCGGCAATCAGCACGCGGCCCTTCAAGCCTAACGAGAGGCAAAGTTCGCGCTGCGCCGCCGTGAAACGTTCCGGATCCGCGATCGCGACGTACTTGTAGAAAAGAATGACCGGCCAGGAAGTCATCGCACTCAACTGCGCACAAACGCGCGTCCGTATTGCACCGGCGGCGACATATCCGCGCCCACTTCCGGCGCCACTGCAAGCGGCCAGTAGGGTTCGCGCAGAAACTCCCGCGCCATTAAAATCATGTCCGCCTTCTCGTCCTGGATGATCTCATCGGCCTGATCCGGATTCGTAATCATGCCCACCGCTGCGGTTGGGATTTCCGCCTCGTGTCGGATCCGCTCCGCAAAAGGCACCTGGTAGCCGGGACCGGTCGGAATCTTTGCGCCCGGGACCGCGCCGCCGGAGGAGCAATCGATCATATCAACGCCCAGCGGTTTGAGCTGCTGCGCCAGCGCGACGGATTGATCGATATCCCAACCGCCCGCCACCCAATCCGTGGCCGAGATTCGCACCAGCAACGGCAACTCCGCCGGCCAGACGCGCCGCACTGCTTGCACGACTTCGCGCGTCGCGCGGGTGCGGTTTTCGAACGAGCCGCCGTATTCATCCGTGCGCTTGTTGCTGAGCGGCGAAAGAAATTCGTGCAGCAAATATCCGTGCGCCGCATGGATCTCGATCATTTGCGCGCCCGCTTTCAAAGCTCTGCGCGCCGCCTCCGCGAACGCTTCTGTCACGCGCTGAATGCCCGCGTGATCGAGCGCTTCCGGCTCAATCGACTCGCTATCGAACGGTAGGGCGCTCGGCGCAAAAATTGGACGCCAGCCGCCGTCTTCCTCGCTCACAGCCTCGCCGCCCTTCCATGGGGGCGACGTGCTCGCTTTGCGACCCGCATGCGCCAATTGCATCGCCGGCACTGCGCCTTGTTCCGTGATGAAACGACAGATCCGCGCCAGCATTTCGATGTGTTCGTCCTTCCAAATCCCGAGGTCTTGCGGGCTGATTCTTCCCTCCGGCAGGACCGCCGACGCTTCCGTCATCACCATGGCCGCGCCGCCCACCGCGCGCGAGCCGAGGTGCACGAGATGCCAGTCATTGGCGAAGCCGTCTTCACTGGAATACTGACACATCGGCGAAACGCCGATGCGGTTGCGGAAGGTAACGTCGCGGAGCTGAAGCGGAGAAAAAAGACTCATGAGGCGCCTACTTTACATGCTTTTGCGACTGATGAAGGCACGGCCGCGTCCGACCCGTTACAGCAGCGGCAACTGCGCCTCGGCCATTGCGCGCTCGGCGAAGCGGACGCCTACGCCCATTAGCCGCACGCTTTTCCCGGTCCGGGCAAAGGCTTCCGCCAGCAGGCTGCGATATTCTTCCAGAGTGGGAGCGCGCCCCGCGCGTTCGACGGTCGTGCGCTTGAAATCGGTGAACTTCAGCTTCACAAAAATCTTCGTCACCGTGCGTTCCGGCGCCTTCTGCGCCAACTCCGCGGCCAGTTCCTCGAACAACTCCGGCAGCCGCTCTTCGCATTCTTCCAGCGTGTGCAGATCGCTCGAGAACGTCTCCTCGTTGCTGAGCGATTTCCGTTCGCGATCCGGCTCCACCGGGCGGTCGTCCTGCCCGCGGCATTGCTCATAAAGCTCGAGGCCGAAGCGCCCGAAATGCTCGACCAATTGCGGACGCGTAAAGCGCTGCAAGTCCGCGCACGTGCTCACACCCAGCCGCTCCAGCTTTTGCTCCGTGACCGCGCCGATGCCCCAGAGTTTTCGCACCGGGAGTTCGGCGATGAATGCCGGCACCTGCGCGGTGCTCACTTCGCATTGGCCGTCCGGCTTGTTCATATCGCTCGCGATTTTAGCGATCAATTTGTTGGGCCCAATCCCGGCTGAGGCGGTGAGTTTCGTCTTTCGAAAAATGAGCTGGCGGATGATCTGGGCCAAAGGACCGGGCGCACCGGGATGCGCGGTCACGTCGAGGTAGGCTTCATCGAGCGAGAGCGGTTCCACCAACGGCGAGAAGCGATGCATGATGGCGCGGATGGCAGCCGATTCGCGCCGGTAAACATCGAAGCGCGTCGGCAAAATGATGAGCTTCGGGCAGCGTTGCAGCGCCATGAAAGTGGGCATGGCGGAATGCACGCCGAACTTCCGCGCCTCGTAGTTGCAAGTCGTCAGCACGCCCCGCCGATCGCGTGCGCCGCCCACGCCCACTGGCTTGCCTTTTAACTCCGGCCGATCGCGCACCTCGATCGCCGCGTAGAAGCAATCCATGTCCAGATGGATGATGGCGCGTTCCCGGGTCACGCGGAAATCTGCACCAAGGTCGCTTCCGCGCGAAGTAGGTTACACTCCCGCATGTCCGCGCCGCTTTCCGATCTTCTCGTCATTGGCGGCGGACCGGCGGGTTTGCGCGCGGCGGAGGTGGCGCGGGCGGCGGGAGCGAGCGTCACTTTGTGCGAAGGGCAACGCTCGGTCGGCCATAAATTTCTCGTCGCGGGCAAAGGTGGTTTGAATCTCACCCACAGCGAGCCGGTGGAAAATTTTCCGCAACGCTACGGCGCCGAACCGGAACGCTGGCGCGATTTGTTAGGCGAATTCGGCCCGGCCGATTTGCAGGGCTGGGCGGCTGGCCTGGGAGTGGAGACGTATGTCGGGTCCAGCGGTCGCGTTTTTCCCGAGGGCCAAAAAGCTGCCGGCCTGCTCCGCGCGTGGACGAATCGTCTGCGGGCAGCCGGCGTGCATTTCCAAATCGGCGGTCGCCTGGTGCAGTTGGCGCGGGAAACGGAAGGCTGGCGGGCGGATTTTCGCGGCGAGGAGGGTATCGGGGACGAGACCGCTCTTTCCGCGCGCGCGATCGTGCTCGCGCTCGGCGGCGCGTCCTGGCCCGATACCGGATCGGACGGCAGCTGGCCCGCGCTTCTCAAAACGCTGGGGGTGATGATTACGCCGTGGGCGCCGGCGAATTGTGGTTGGAATGTCGATTGGCCGTCCGCGTTACTGGAACGCGCGGAAGGTTTGCCGCTGAAGAATCTCACGGTGACCGCCGGCGCGGAAGCAGTCTCGGGCGAGCTTTTGCTGACGCGTTACGGCATCGAGGGTGGTGCTGTTTACCGATTAGGTCCGATCCTGCGCGCGATGGGCGATGCGCCTGAGCTTATTCTCGACCTGAAACCTCAACTCACGGTGGCTGCGCTAATGGAGCGCCTCGCTGCCGCGCCGCGGCCGGAGGATTGGGCGAAGGCGATTAAGCTTAGCCCGGCGGCCAACGCTTTGCTGGAGTGTTTTCCCGCGCTCCCGGCCACCGCCGAGGCCTTCATCGCGCGGGTGAAAAATTTTGTCCTGCCGTTGCGCGGGCCGCGGCCCATCGCGGAAGCGATCTCATCGGCTGGCGGAGTGGCTTGGGCGGAAATAGCCGACACCCTCATGCTGCGAAAGCTGCCCGGCATTTTCGTCGCCGGGGAAATGATCGACTGGGAGGCGCCCACCGGCGGCTATTTGCTGCAGGGCTGCTTCACCACCGGAACGCGCGCGGGGCGTTGCGCGGCGGAATTCGTCGCGCAAATCGGAATGCCGGCAGGCGGGTAGGCATCCCGCGGCATCTCCATGACTTCCCGGAGCACCCGAACGTAAGCCTATCAGTGCACAACTTTGGTTGTTTCATGGCCCGGTTTCCGGCATCACTGGGGGATGTCTACTTCCACCACCCGCGTTTTTCTGGTCCGGCACGGCGCGACCGTCCTTTCGGCGGAGGATCGTTTTGCCGGAGCTACCGATGTGGAGCTCTCCGATCTCGGCCGCGAACAAACGCGCCGACTGGCCGCGCGTCTCGGCTCGGAAAAAATGGCGGCGGTTTACGCTTCGCCGCTGGGCCGCACGGTGGAGACGGCGGCAATTTTGGCGAAGCCGCACCAGCTAGAAATTAAGACCCGCGACGGCCTGCGCGAAATCTCGCACGGGCGTTGGGAACGCCTGACGCGGGAGGAAGTGGAGGAGCAATTTCCGGAGGAAGCCGCGGCGTGGGAGAGCGATCCTTTCACCTTCGCGCCGGAAGGCGGGGAGAGCGGACTGGCTGTGACCGCGCGCGCGTTGCCCGTCTTGCTCGATTTGGTCCGCGCGCATGCGGGCGAGGAAATCCTGGTCGTTTCGCACAAGGCGACAATCCGCTTGCTGGTGAGCTCGATTTTAGGTTTCGACCCGCGCCGTTACCGCGACAATCTCGATCTGCAGCCGGCCTCGCTCACAATCCTCGACTTTAAGGGCCCGACCAATTCCCGGCTTTCGCTCTATAACGACACCTCGCATTACATGGAGGGTGGCAATGCTTTGCCGGCCGTGCCGCAGGCGCGTTTGTCTAAATCTTGGAACGAGGAAGCGCCGGAAACTTAGGGCGATTACACTCGCTGCTATGCGTTAACGGTCGCGTCGGGAATTTCGAACTTCTCGATCTCTTCCTTGATGTCGTGGACGAAGCTGGCGGCGCCGGCGCCGTTGACGACGCGGTGATCAAACGTCAGCGACAGCGTGATGACTTCGGTCGGCTTGCTGCCGTCGCCGTTCGCCATGGTTTCGTAATGGGCGGAGCCGACAAAGAGCGTGCCGACGGAAGGCGGAACGACGATGGGCGCGGCGGCGCGGACTCCGAAGGCGCCGAGGCTGCTGATGACGATGGGCGCGTTGACGGCATCGACGCGACCGGCGCGAGTTTCCTCGACGGTTTGGTTGTAGCGCTGCACGAAGTCGGGCCAAGCGCGGGTGTTCGCTTTGGTGACGACGGCGGTGGCGAGGCGATCATTTTCCAGCGAGACGGCGATGCCGAGATCGAACTCGGCATGCTCGACGATGCTGTCGTCCTCCAGCATGACGCGACGGAAGGGGGCGTGCTTTTCCATCGCGCGCACGACCGCCCAGGCGAGCATGACGGACGGTGAGGCGGCTGATTTGCCTTCGCTCTTTTTGAGCGCGGCGCGGGCTTCGCTAATCGCGGTCCAACGGGCGTCGATCTGCAAATTCGCCGGGACGACGCGGCCGAGGCGGCGCGTGATCGTGGGCGTAAGCGCGGGCTCGATGGCGCGCGATCCTGTAGCTGGGATCGCGGCTTCCGGCGGCTTGGATTCCGTTTTCGGGGGGACGGGATCGACGATCCCGTCTACAGCATCCGCCAACTGCTCGGTCACTTCTTCGCCGGAGCCGAGGACGGTGCCGATGTCCTGGCCGATATCGACCGTGGCGTCGACTTCGGTTTTCCATTCGCCCATGGTGCCGGCGAAGGAGGCTTCGATCGGGTAGACGGCTTTGTCCGTCTCCACTTCGCAGAGCGGGTCGTCGAGTTCCACTTTGTCGCCCGGCTGCTTCAGGAGCGTGACGACTTTCGCGTTGCGAATGCCTTCGCCCATGATCGGGACGATGATGCTGTGGGTGGCGGCGCTCTTCTTCGGCTTGGGCGCTGGCCGCGGTCGGCTGCCCGGTGTCGCGGCCGTTGGCTTCGCGGCCGGGAGCGGAGATCTTGGCTAAACAACGCGCTCGCTTTTGGTCGCCATCGCGCGGTCGACCGCGGCGATGATGCGTTCCACATCGGGCAGAGCGGCGTATTCGTAGATCGGATTGTAGCCGATCATGACGTTGGTTTTGCTGACGAGAATGGGCGGGCTCACGAGTTCGCTCCAGAGCTCCGGCTGAGCGGTGATGTGCGAGATGATCATCTGCCCGACACTGCAATTCTCGCTGTCCTCCTGCACAATGATGAGGCGGCCGGTGCGGCGGACGGACTCCTCAATCGCGGCGCGATCCCACGGGACGATGGAGCGCAGATCGATGAGGTCGACGCTGGTGGCGTCGCCGATTTTCTCGAGCGCTTCGAGCGATTTCTCGACCGTGTTGCCCCAGGCGACGAGCGTGACATCGGAGCCGGCGTGACGCTTGCGCGCGACACCTAACGGGACGGCTTGCACCGGCTCTTTGGATTCGTGTTCCGCCCACAGGA
>CAVXLV010000017.1:0-23775 GCA_963762685.1 uncultured Verrucomicrobiae bacterium
CATCGGAAATCTCTCTGAATCGTCGTTCATTCAGCCACCACATCCACATCCCCATCGATACGCCAAAAAGCAGCGCGTAGAAGGCAAACAAAACCAACAAGAGCCCTGTACTCAGGGGATCGGGACCTCCCAAGAAGCCAAAAATGCGAGCAAGTGTCATCCAGACAGCGAATGTAACGCCGCACCCTAAAATCCCGCGACGTAGGACATACTGGAGGCGGCCACGTCGCCGGGCCTTTGCCCAGCGTGCAATCCAGCGATTCTGCCGAGCGTCGCGCGGTGGAACTTCGCTCTGGTACTGGACTTCGCGGGCCATACGCCTAACGAGAACAAGATGAGCGACGGCGGACGAGGGCGCGCGTCGCTCGGAGTGGAAGGGTGGAAGTCATCTCAAATGTGAACGCGGAGCGGTCCGCCGTTCGCTCCATCGCATGGTTAGATGCGCGCGTCACCATCACTTTACGCGCACAACGGCGGTCTCCCAGGCTCTCGCACGAGCTAGTCGGCCTGAAACTCTAGAATCTGCATCAGGGAAGAATGCTTGGGGAATGGTGTCTCATTCGGAACGGGTTGCCACGAGGGGTGACCTCTTCGACAAGAGTGTTGCCTTCGAGGCGCCACGTGCCTTCGCGACAGACTCCGGATCGGATGAATCGTATGTGCTCTCAAGCGAGTGATCCGGACGGTATGTGGTTCGCTCGGTGAAGTCCATTCCGGTGCGGTCCCATGTACCGACGATCAATGCTCCTTCTCAGACAGCGCAGGTCGGCAGCCACTCACACTGAGTGCGATGAAGACGCCAGTAGCGATACGAAGAAGCATCTAACGAGAACAAGATGAGCGACGGCGGACGAGGGCGCGCGTCGCTCGGAGTGGGGTGTGGAAGTCATTCAAAAGTGGCGCGCAGGGCGGCCCGCGGTTCGCTCCATCGCCTTCCATGAGAAGGCATCAAGGGGAAAAATGAAATTCATTTCATCGCATCATTTGCTTCCTGGCCATGCGGTTGGGATCGCGCTTCCATGCGGACTCGAGGGTATCGGTCCATGTTTAGATCCAAGCTGACCGCAAAAATGGAACGTTGCCATCTGGTTACCGCAGTCGTTTTAGCGCTGCCAGGCGATGCATCGCAATCGTTCCGAATCGTATGTCCTCTTTTTCTGACAAAGTCTTTTACGCGGCGGCGAGCGGGAAGGGTTGGTAGGGGCGCTGGCTCTTCCAGAGGCTTAAGAGCAGGACGGCCAGCTTGCGCGCCACCGCCACGGTCGCTTGTTTCTTGGCCCGCGCCGTCCCTTCCGCCGCCAGCATCAGTCCATAGGAGCGCAGCGCGCTCTCGGGCCCGAAGGGACCGAGGATATACTGCGCCGCGCTGACCAGGAGCCGGCGCAAATAGGCGTCGCCACACTTGGAAATGCGCAGTTGCGGATCGCTCTCCCCGCTCTGGTCGCGCTTCGGACATAAGCCGACGTACGCGCCCACGTCGCGCACCTTTTCAAAGCGACCCGGGTCCTCGATCTTCAGGACAAAATAGAGCGCCGTGATCGGACCGACCCCAGGAATTTGCTGGAGCTGGGCGCTCTGGGGATACTTGGTCCGGGCCAGCGTATTGATCTCGCGCTCCAGCACTTTGATCCGCGCGGTCAGCTCGGCCAGGGCTTGCACGCTGGGGGCGATCATTTGGCGGAGCGTCTCCGGCAATCCTTCGCTCGCCACCTTGTGAAAGCGTTCGCTGGAAGGATTACGCACTTGGTAACCCAGGCTCTTGAGCGTGAAACGCACCGAATTGATTAAAGCGACCCGGGCTCGCACCAGGCTGTCGCGCAGCTTGATCCGGAGCAGATCGGCCTGCGCTTCCTCGCTCCCGTGCTGGACCGGATAAAGCAGCGCCGGATCAAAGCGCCCGATCCGCGCCAGCATCTGCGCGTCGCGCTGGTCGCTCTTGCGCTCGTTTTGGTAAATCGCGCGCAGCTTGCGCGGGTTGGCCACCAGGACCCGGCAGCCTTGCGCTTCGAGATAGCGACTGACCCACGGACT
The DNA here is from genome assembly GCA_963762685.1 of uncultured Verrucomicrobiae bacterium. Taxonomy (GTDB): domain Bacteria; phylum Verrucomicrobiota; class Verrucomicrobiia; order Chthoniobacterales; family UBA10450; genus JACCTI01. Next base: position 2,032 of record CAVXLV010000017.1, read on the forward strand.
ATGACATCCTGCTTCCATCACGACCAACGCTCCGGGAAAGCGACTGCTCAATCCCACCAGGGCGACCCGATCATTGCCCACGCTTCCTTCCTCTTCTATCCCACCGGCGTCATCCAGCACACAATACCGGTGTCGCCGATCACCCAGGTCCAATCCGATCGTAACGTTCCTGCTCTTCTTCTTTTGTTGCTTCATAGGCTTCGAGTTTACCGCCACGCCCCAGCGCGTGGCCACTCTCCGCCTTCTCATCTAAATCTGGTTAGGCCTGCGTTGAGTCGCTCACCGGCGACGTAGACCGCTCTGCGTCGATCGAGGACGCTCATCGAACTCGTCCGGATGCGGTGCATACCATCGCAAACGGTATAAAGCGAGTCGCCCGGCCGTGATGCTGACTCCGTGAGACACAACAGTGCATCGAATTTCTGCGTCGAGCGAACTTCTGGAGTAATCGCGCGCTCGACCCGCGACAACGGTGATCTCGTTGGCAGCGGAACGATGACGGCGTGCCAACTCCCTCGTCGCGATCGACGACCGCCTGCTCTCGACTGAGAGCAGCGCAGCCGCCGCAGTGTGACCGCCAGGACGCACGAGCAGCACTGATGATCGCGGTCGCATTCAAGGCCTAACGAGAACAAGATGAGCGACGGCGGACGAGGGCGCGCGTCGCTCGGAGTGGAAGGGTGGAAGTCATCTCAAAAGTGGAGCGCACAGCGGTCCGCCGTTCGCTCCATCGCATGGTTAGACCTTACGCGTTACGGCAGGTGTGGCTCCGATCCGATAGGCAACCATGATGAAGCCCGTGCAGTAAAGAACAATGCTCGCGATCTCGCAGAGATCGTGAGGTAACAGGAGTGAGCGTCGAAATCACCTGCGACCGTAATAGCGCCGCTGCTCGCCAAGCTCGCGCTGAGCATGATGAGTGGACGCAACAAGCGAAAAGAAGGCGGCGGCGCCCAACAAGCCAAATTCCCGTCTCCAGTCACTATTCCGTGCGGCGTAGATACAAGCGAGAAGAAGCGCAGAATCTGCACGAGCGGATTCGCGAAACCGTCACTTCACCGTAGCTCTGGATCCACGAATTCATGCGCATGTAGGGTCTAACGAGAACAAGATGAGCGACGGCGGACGAGGGCGCGCGTCGCTCGGAGTGGAAGTGTGGAAGTCATCTCAAAAGTGGCGCGCACAGCGGTCCGCCGTTCGCTCCATCGCATGGTTAGACCTGATTCGGCGGCGTCACGTGCAGTAACGACATCGGAGGCAACAGAGCTCACTCGGCTCGGTTGCTATCATGATGACGCGCGATTGAATGACCGTGACGCAGCCAACTGCTACGAGGCCAGACGTCCGGTGCCTTCAAGACTACGCGAAGATACCAAACTGCAAAGGAGCCCGTTAGCAGTCGCGGAATACCGGCCGGCGTCATGCCCGAGAAGCGACGTTTGCAGCCGCCGAAGTCGGAGCGTGCTTTGGCATGACGAACGCAGACGAATGCGCAGTCCACGATGCGAAGCGAGGCACGTCGGCCGTAACGCATGGTCCTGCAGAAAAACTAGCGCGCGACCGGTGTGAGCGCATCACGGTCTAACGAGAACAAGATGAGCGACGGCGGACGAGGGCGCGCGTCGCTCGGAGTGGAAGGGTGGAAGTCATCTCAAAAGTGAAGCGCACAGCGGTCCGCTGTTCGCTCCATCGCATGGTTAGACGTTTCGTGGCATCGAGAATGCGCTTGATGATGGATCATGCCGCTGTCTTGAGGAAGCGTCACTCGAATGACAGCAATGCTGCTCTCGGCCAATGACGACATCGTCAGCTGCGGAACGTCGCGACGCTGACGGCTCGCCGATAACTGCGTAACGATCATCCGGAAGCGTCGCAGCATAGCCTGAGGCATCTCGTTGTAACCGCCCGTAGTCGCCGGTAAGTAGAATACCCTCGTGCCTGACAAGAAGCGCATGCTGTGGCGTCGCCGAGCAACGCGCGAATGCGTCCCGAAGGTACAAGACTGCGGGCCATGCCGAGCTGGGCAACCGCCGTAATAGCATGTGAGCAGAAGAGCTACGACCGACGACGCGGCGAACGCGTGCGTCGACAATGCATCGCGAAATCGACGAGGCGTGCTCTCACGATCTAACGAGAACAAGATGAGCGACGGCGGACGAGGGCGCGCGTCGCTCGGAGTGGAAGGGTGGAAGTCATCTCAAAAGTGGAGCGCACAGCGGTCCGCCGTTCGCTCCATCGCCTGTGTAGAAAGTATTTTCTGGGGGTGATGATTTTCTTGTACTCCAAAAGAGGGCCGCCGTGCTCTGGCAAGCTGCCGCGTCCAAGGATGAACTACATTCGTGGGAGTGATCGGGGCGAAGTGCTGCTTTTGCCGGAGGCCCTGGAGGATTATCTCGCGCCGGAGAACCCGGTCGCGCTTCATCGACGCCTTTGTCGACCGGCTCGATCTGGCCCGGGAAGGCTTCCGCCACGGGGCGCTCCCGGAGACGGGCCGGCCGCCCTACGACCCGGGCGATCTCCTCCGGCTCTTACCTCTACGGTTACCTGAACCGGGTCCGCTCCAGCCGCGGCCTGGAACGGGAAGCGGCGCGCAACCTGGAAGTCATCTGGCTCCTGCGCAAACTGCGGCCCGACTTCAAAACCATCGCCGACTTCCGGCGCGACAACGCGAACGGGATCAAAGCCGTCGGAGCCAGTTCCTGCTCCTCTGCCGCAAGCTGGAGATACGTCGGCGAACTGGTCGCGATCGACTCGACCAAGATCAAAGGCCAGAACGCCAAGGGCAAGAACTACAGCCCGGGCAAAGTGCAGGTCTTGCTGGCCGAGTTGGAAAAGAAGGTCAGCGCCTACCTGGCCGAGCTGGAGGAGAGCGACCGCGCAGGAGGCGAAGAGCGAGCAGCGCCCCCGAGCGCCTGAGCGCGGCCGAGCTAAAAGAAAAGATCGCGGGCCTGGAAGCGCGCCGGAGCGAGCTGCAAGCGGTCGCAGCCGAGCTGGAGGAAAGCGGGGCCAGCCAAATCTCCCGGACCGACCCCGACGCGCGCGCCATGAGCATGGGGCGCGGGAGCACCATTGGTTACAACGTGCAGGCCGCAGTCGACGCCAAACACAGCCTGATCGTCGCCACGGAAGTGACCAACACCACGAGCGACAGCGGCGCCCTCGGCACCATGGCCTTGCAAGCCCAGGCAGCGCTCGGCGCGGAGCAACTGAGCGTGGTGGCCGACAAAGGCTACTACAACGGGAAAGAAGTGCTCCTGTGCGACACCATCGGCGTGACCGCCTACGTGGCCAAACCGCTGACCAGCGCCAACACCGCCCAAGGCCTCTACGGGAAAGAAAGCTTCCGCTACGACCCCCACCAGAACTGCTACCATTGCCCCGCGGGCCAGCGTCTTAACCTACCGCTTCACCACGGAAGAGAAAGGGCGCGAGCTCCATTACTACCGGGCCAGCGCTTGTGCTCGGTGCCCTTTGAAACCCCGTGCACCCGCAACCAGGGCAACCGCACCATCACCCGCGCCGCCTTCGAAGAAGTGCAGGAAAAGATGGCCGCGCGGGTCGCGCAAAAGCCCCACTTAATGCGCCGGCGCAAAGCCATCATCGAACACTGCTTCGGCACGATCAAACGCAGCTTCGGTTACGACTACTTCCTCTGTCGCGGGAAACGCGCGGTCACGACCGAAGTCAACCTCACCGTCCTGGCCTACAACCTCAAGCGCGCCTGCAACCTCCTCGGGGTGCCGCAGTTGATCGCAGCGCTCAGTTAAAAGAGAAGGCGCGAGCCTTTTTCGTCCGCTTAGTCCCAGGAAGACCTATTGCGCCTGGAGTTTGGTCAAGCTCAATCCAGCGCTCCGGCCGACGCCCAGGTCCGAAAACGCCAAAAACCTTCGTCCGCGCTCCCGCTCTCAGACCCGACCCCCGCACGAAGGCTCTAGCCTCCCACTTATCACACGCCCTCTCGCATGGTTAGGCCTGGCGAATTCACAAAGTAAGTGCAACACGGACGACGTGTGGAGGGAAGGGAAAAAGAAGGTTTTGGAGGAAGGAGCAGGGCGGGGAAAAGGTGGCGATGAAATATCGACAACTCGACGGCGGAGAAAGGAGCGCACTGGCGGCGCTGCACGGGCAGCGGCTGAATGGAGCGCAGATCGGGCGCTACCTTGGGCGGCATCGAAGTACGATTGGGCGGGAGCTGCGGCGCAACGCGGCCCCGTACGACGGCTGGTATCGAGCGGAACGGGCGCAGGAACGAGCGGTGGCGCGGCGGAAGCGCTCGCGGCGCAACCAGCAGTTCGGAGTGGAAGAGCTGGCGGCAGTGGAAGGGTTGTTGCGCGCAGAGTGGAGTCCCGAGCAGGTGAGCGGGTATCTGCGCCGAGTGGCGCGGGTGGCGATCAGTCACGAAACGATCTACCGGCACGTGTGGCGGGATCTGCGGCGTGGCGGCACTCTGCACGAGCATCTGCGTGGAGCGCGCAAACAGTGCCGCAAACGTTACGGTCGCTACGACAGTCGAGGACGATTGGCCGGGAAACGGCCGATCGAGCAGAGACCGGCTTCGGTAGAAGGGCGAAGCCGGATCGGACACTGGGAGATCGACACGATGATGGGAGCGAGCCTGGGGCAATGCAGCCACTGCGTCCTGACGCTGGTCGAACGCAAGACCGGCTACGTCCTGATCGGGAAGCTGCGCGCGCGCACCGCGGCGGAAGCCAACCGCGCCACCCTGGAGTTGATGCGGCGTCATCGGCGGCGCTTCCGCACGATCACGGCGGACAACGGGACCGAGTTCCACAGTTACCCGCAGGTGGAAGCACGCAGTGGGGTGAAATACTACTTCGCCACGCCGCACCACAGTTGGGAGCGCGGGACGAACGAGAACACCAACGGCTTGATCCGCCAATACCTCCCCAAGGGCCAAAGTATGGCCAGCCTGACCCAACGCACCTGTGACCAAATCGCCGAACACCTCAACAACCGACCGAGAAAAAGACATGGATACAAAACACCCAATCAATGCTTCCTTACCTAACCCTCAATGTTGCACTTCAAAGTTGAGCCTAGGCCTTGGCGTCGCTGATGATGTGCTTTGTTCTGGTGAGTTGAACCTTTCTTCTTTGCTTGCCTTCCGGAATCGGCGTTTTACGCCGAGGAAAAATTCGTAAAGAGGGCGGCCATCATCGCTAAATTTGGTCCATGAGAATCCGATCTCGGTTTTTGCGCGTGCTGTCTTGGTCTTGGTGGTCGCTTCGTTTGGAGGTGCAAGCTTCAGCTCGCGAAGCTTGTCCAAGGCGGCCAAGCACGAGAACTTTATGAGGTCCCAATTGAGTCCCAGAACCAGTCCCTCCGACATGATACCAGCGAGCGCGACCAGCCACGGGTCTGCCTCATGTAGACTGTATTTGACCCCGCCTACCGAGCTAACAGTGTTTTGTAACGATGCGGATAAAGAACGTAGAAGCGAACGGTGTAGACCAGGAGATCGGTGAACGCCAAAAGAATCCGGCGACGAACCGGAATGTAAATAGCCCGATCGTCCTTCGAGGTAACTATCCGTGTTCAGGGATGTCGATTAACTCATTGTAAGCATGCGTCACGTTTAGGGCCTAACGAGAGTTGTGCCGCGGACGATACACGCGCGCGTGCGTGAGGAAATGCACGGTGGGGATCGACTTTGGCTTGTCGGAGAGGGGCTTGGGGCGATAGAAGGGAGCATGCCACGTCCCAAGGCGCGCTATAGTTTGGTGGTGAAGGATCATGCAAGCGGGAAGCAGCTGAAGGTGGAGCTGGTGGAGTTGCCGTTTACGGAGAATCGGCGGTTTCGGTTGCGCGTCAATGGGCGGTGGGCGCAGAAGGTGCCGGTGGGGAGCAAGACGGAGGTGTTGCGGCAGGTGCGCGCCTGGCTGGTGCGACACTAGAATGTCGAACGTCAAATGGGGCCGGCCGGGGTCAGCCTGGGAATCCTCCTGTGGTCTCACGGTCTTTTGCACCCTTCGCAGGCTGACCCAGAGAACCGCGACCGGCTGACTGCGAACCCCCGAGACGCCTGCGGGCCGAGATTACGAACCGCCCGCCCCCCGATTTGCCGGCCTAGTAGCGCAGGCCGGCGATCGATTTGTATTCCGCGCTCCGCCGGCCAAACTGAGTGGCCACCGCCGCTTTCGCCTGCTGAAAACGGGCGCGCAAGCCGGTCTCCGGCTGTTCATACATTTTCGAGCGCGCCTTGATGGCGTTCTCCGCGTCCATCAAAGCCTTGGTCACGGTGTCATTATGGTCGGATAACGTTTTCATGGTCGCGGCCAGGGCCGCGGGCGCCAGTTCGGGGAAGCCCGGGTTGTAACCCACCACCTTGCTCACGGCGGCTGCGAGGTCGCGCCCGTGTTGCACGAGCGAGCCGTAGCTGGCTTCGGATTGCGAGACCTTGCGCCGCTCTTCCGTGGTCTGGCCCGGGGAAGAGTTTACGGGTTTCTTGGGCGCCTGGTAGCCGCTGATCTTTTGCGTGAGCTTTTGGATGCGCGGATAGCTGGTCGATTTCTTTCCGCCCGGCATCGCGCCGACGCCGTCTCGCACCCGTCCGGCCAGCGTAGCCAGCCCGGGCAGGCCCATCTTGGCGTCGCCAAAGTAGGCAGCGCGCCGCAGCTTGCGCTGATCGGACAAGACCTGGCCGATTTCGGCCACGCTGGTGTTGGATTGCTCCACCTCATCGCAGAGCGCGTTAAGCTTCACCGTCGTGAGATCGGCGTTGTCCGGTTTGTAGCTGGTAATGCCGGTGAGGGCGGTGGCTAAATCGCGCCCGTGCTGGAGACGGTTGCCGTAAGTTTGTTCGGAAGTGCTGGCCATGGGAGGAATATGGTGGGTGCTTGAGTGATGCGAACACGCCCAGCCTACGTTAGGCTCGTTTTACGCGCCCGTTTGTTGAGCGCATTTAAGTTAACTGGCCGCAGCCCTGTCAATACTTTTTTAAGTAGGAGAAGCAGGCGTTCCCTCACGGCTGGCACCGGTTCGAGAAGGGGTTGGTTTGCGACCAGGCCTGAGCGGGGTTGATCGCAGCTGGTCAGGGCACCGCGCCAGAGAGAAATTGTCGGCTACGGATAACTCCCGCAATCAATCCCATCTCATCCGCGAGCGAGCACAACTCTCCAGTGACTGATCACAACTCTCCGGGGACCGATCGAAACTCTCCTGCGACCGATCACGTCGCTTCATTGACCGATCATATCGCTCCGGCGACCGATCACATCGCTGCGGTGACCAATCACGACGCTCTGGTGACCCTTCACGACGCTCTGGAGACCGATCACAACGCTCTGGTGACCGATAATAACGCCTTCCCAAATCGCAATTTCTCGTGACCAGCACCCCATTCATCGCGCTTCTCGCGATGCTTTCCGCCACTCCCATTGCCACGACGGTCCCAGGCTCATCACGCCGCGCATTGGTCCCGCAGGGACGTGGCGACAAGGGCTGCGCTCGGCCGCTCTTCTCTCGGCGGGCGGCGGTGAGCCAGGGAAGCGGATTGGGGTTAGCCTCATCATTGCGCTCCGAGGCCCCGCGCGATGAGAACTGACATACAGTTTAATCTCTACCCTTCCTCCTCGCCCAGTTCGCCAAAGGTTTCTTCGTTGGGGAGGGACTCGACGATTCGGCCGTCGGGGCCGTGGGTGGTGAGGAGGCCGCCGCGGGCGGTGGCGCAGGCGAGGAGGCCGGTGGTGCCGCCCCATTTCAGGTGGAGGCCGCCGCCGTCATTGACGGAACGGAGGGCGACGCGTTCGATGCCGACTTCGTTGAGGAGGTTCATTTGGCCGCCATCGCTGCTGGCGACCATGCTGGCCTGGCCTACGCCGTCGCCGCCGGAGACGACGATGGCGCCGCCTTCGGGTCGCGACAGGAGCTGGACGACGTGCTCGTTTTGGTCGTTGCCGAGCACGAGAATGGAGTTCGGGCTTTCGTCGGCTCCGACGAAGAAGGGGGTGCGGTCGCCGTGGCGGATGCTGAAGCTGGCGCCATCGGGCATGGCGTTGAGGATGGCGGCGCGGTCATTGGTGGCGCGGGCGGTGACGAAGCCGCCGGATTCGGGGGCGGCGAGGGAGGCGAGGCTGTCGCCGCTGCTATGCGCGGCGCTGAGAGCGCCACCACCGCCCTGGATGTGGAGGTGTAAATGAGCGGCCGGGTCGGGGCTGAGGACGCGGAGGACACCGCCTTCCGGGTCGGTGGTGAGGTCGAGAAGGGGGCGGCCGTCTTGATCATGCAGGATGATGCTGCCTCCGAGCTCGGGCAGATCGGAGATAAGGATGGTGCCTTTGGCAGTTTCCGAAGAGAGGCGGCCGACGGAGAGGGCGTTCCCAGAAGGTGTGCTGGCGATGGAGATGGCGATTTCGCCTTTCGGATCGGCGAGGAGGAAGGAGTTGCCGGCGGAGTTACTGCTCATGATGGCGCCTTGCTCGCCCTGGGCGTCGTAGGTGAGGAGGGTTCCGCTACTGGAGGCGGCCGTCATTTCGGCGCGCACTTCTTCCTGGTCGAGGACGGCGATGGAGCCGTGCTGGTCGGTGGAGCAGACGACAGCGCAGACTTTCCCGTCGGGGTCGAGGGCGCTGAGGTGGCCCCCGGTAGCCGCGCCTTTCATGACGGCGCGCGGGATGCCGCCGGGCGAAAGGACGACGGCGTGCCCGTGGCCTTCGCGTTCGAGGAGGTGGACGACGGGTTCGTGGTCGGCTCCGAGGAGTTGGAGTTCGCCTTGGTTGCCGGTGACGCGGAGGATGGCGTGCGCGCGCTGGTCTTCGCCCCAAAGCGCGAGATACGGTCCGTCGTCTTCGATTCCGATCATGCCGCGGGATTGTTGCGAAGCGCGGGCGCGGAGGTTCACGGCTTCGCAATGCAGCATCCAGCAATGGAGCTGGGTGTCGAGAACGGCGCCGTCGTCGTCCCGATGAACGGTGAAGAAGAGGGCGGCGTCTTCGCGCAGGCGGGCGACTTCTGTGCGCAAGGCGGCGACTTCGGCTTGGAGATCGGCAAGAGTGCTCATGCCGCGAAACTACGATGAGGACGCGGGCTTTGACGAGTCCAGGAAGCGCGGGCCCGCCGCCGGGGTGTGGTCCGGAGAGGCGCGCATTTCGCCCGTGCCCCGGAGGGCCTTCCGTGGTTAATGTCTTACTTCATGAGCAAAGTTTTCCCTGACGCCACCGCAGCCCTCGCCGGTCTGCTCCACGATAACATGACGATCGCCGCGGGCGGGTTCGGGCTTTGCGGGATTCCGGAGAATTTGATTACCGCGCTGCACGCCAGCGGGGTGAAGGAGCTGACGATCGTGGGGAACAACGCCGGCGTGGACGGCTTCGGCATGGGGGTGCTGTTGCCGGCGCGGCAGGTGAAGAAGGTGATGGCTTCGTATGTGGGCGAGAATAAGGAATTCGAGCGGCAGGTGCTGGCGGGCGAGCTCGATCTGGAGCTGATCCCGCAGGGGACGCTGGCGGAAAGGTTGCGCGCGGGCGGCGCGGGCATTCCGGGATTTTACACGCGCACGGGCTTCGGGACGAAGCTGACCGAGGACAAGGAGACGAAGAAATTCGGCGACCAGGAGTATGTGCTGGAGCCGGGCATCAAGGCCGAGGTCTCGCTCGTGAAAGCATGGAAAGGCGACAAGTCGGGCAACCTTATTTTTCGGAAAACGTCGCGGAATTTTAATCCAATGATCGCGACCTGCGGGAAGGTCTGCGTGGCGGAAGTGGAAGAGCTGGTGGAGGTGGGCGAACTCGAGCCGGATCAAATCCACACGGCGGGGATTTTCGTGGATCGCATCATCCAGGGGAAAAATTACGAGAAGCGGATCGAGTTCCGCACTGTGCAAGGCAGCGCGGCGGCGCAGAAGGCGAATCCGATTCGCGATCTGATGGCGAAACGCGCGGCGCAGGAGCTGCGCGATGGCTATTACGTCAACCTCGGCATTGGCATCCCGACGCTGGTCGCGAACTACATTCCCGAAGGGATGAATGTGACGCTGCAATCCGAGAACGGCTTGTTAGGCATCGGCCCTTTCCCGACCGAGGAGGATGTGGACGCCGACCTCATCAACGCGGGCAAGCAGACCATCAGCGCCATTCCCGGCTCGGCCTTTTTCTCGAGCGCGGAATCGTTCGCGATGATTCGCGGCGGACACATCGATCTCTGCATTCTCGGCGCCTTCGAGGTGACGGATAAAGGCGACATCGCGAATTGGATGGTGCCCGGCAAAATGGTGAAAGGGCCGGGCGGTGCGATGGATCTCGTGGCCGGCGTGAAGCGCGTGGTCGTGGTGATGGAGCATTGCGCGCGCGACGGCAGCCCGAAAATCATGAAGGAATGCACGCTGCCGATCACCGGGAAGGCGTGCGTGAATCTCATCATCACGGACCTGTGCGTGTTCGAGGTCAGAGAAGGTGGCGGCCTTGTTTTAATCGACCTGCATGGGGACGCGACGGAAGACGACATCCGCGCCAAGACCGGCGCGCCCTTCGACGTCGCCCTCAAGAGTTAAAAAAACTTATTGCGGTTCAAGACAACGCCATCCGTCGGCGCTCGGCGGGCGTAAATAATTTAGGCTTCGGCCTCGTTTTCGAAATCCTGTCCATCCAATCAATCCTGCTTAAAGTCCCACTACCATGATGACCCTCGAACATCCGCTCGACGAAGAATCCCGCGCTTTTCTCGCCACGTTGGAAGAATTCAATCGCACCGAAGTCGCGCCTTTTGCCGATCAATGGGATCACGACGAACAACTGCCGCGCGAGATTTTCACCAAGGCGGGAAAGATCGGCCTCATGGGCATGGTGGCCCCGAAAGAATACGGTGGGCGCGGTTTGAGCTACGTGACCGCCGCCCTGGCGGTGAAAGAGCTGGGGAAAACCTGCGCCTCCCTCGCGATGGATATCGCCGCGCACAACGCGCTCTCCGTGGGCCAGATTTACCTCTTTGGCACGGAGGAACAGAAGCGCGCCTATCTCCCTCGTCTAACGAGCGGAGAATGGATCGGCGGCTGGGGTTTGACGGAGCCCAACGCAGGCAGCGACACGGGCGGAATCGAGACCAAGGCGGAGGCGCACGAAGATCATTGGCATATCAATGGGATGAAGCATTTCATCACCAGTGGACGCGTGGCGGATTTGCTCATCGTGATCGCGACGACGGGCCGGACGGACAAAGGCAAGAATGAGATCAGCGCTTTCATCATGATGAAGGATCAGGTCACGCCCGTGCGAAAAATTCACACTTACGGAATGCGCGCGAGCGAGACTTCGGAGCTGCGCTTCACCGATGCCAAGGCGGAGATTTTAGGTGAACGCGGACGCGGCCGCGAGCAGGCGCTGACTGTGTTGGATCGGGGGCGCATCAGCATCGCGGCGCTGGCGGTGGGAATCGCTGAGGCGGCGTTTGATCGCGCGAATTCCTACGCGAACGAACGGAAGCAATTTGGTCACGCCATTGGCAGCTTCCAGGCGATCCAGTGGATGCTGGTCGACTCCGCGATGGAACTCGAAGCGTCCGAAGTGATGACGATGCACGCCGCTTATCTGCAGGACAAAGGCGAAAATACGACCAAGGAATCGGCCATGGCGAAACTCTTCGCCTCTGAATCGGCGGTGAAAATATGCGACCGCTCCATGCAGATTCACGGCGGCTACGGTTACAGCCGCGATCTCCCGATCGAGCGCTATCTGCGCGACGCCAAGCTTTGCACGATCGGCGAAGGCACGAGCGAAGTGCAACGCCTCGTCATCGCGCGGCATGTCTTGAAAGAAGCCAAGCCGCTCATTCTCGCCCATCGCGAGCCGCGCCATCCAAACAAGTAGCGCGCGCGTGTTACACCATCGGCCGGAAGCGGCCGACGATTTCCTGCAGCCGCCCGGTGATCTGCCCTAACGAGCAGACTTCCACGGTTTCGATCAGGGTGGGGAAGCAGTTCTCCCCGCGCTCCACCACTTCCGCCAGGCGATCCAGCGCGGGCCCGGATTTTTTGGCGTTCCGTTTCTTGAAAGCTTTCAAACGGTCGACCTGCAGTTGCTGTTTCGCCCGCGGAGTGCGCGAGAGTTTTACTTCAGGCATCACTTCGTTTTCATCGCGATATTTGTTCAAGGCGATGATCGGCCGCGTGCCATCGTAAATCTGCCGCTCGTAGCGGTGCGCGGCGTTTTGGATTTGGCTGCGCTGATAACGGTGCTCGATCGCGGGCACGACGCCGCCAAGTTCTTCGATCTGCCGAAATTCCTCCAACATCGCTTTCTCCACCGCCCGCTCGACCGCCTTCATCCCGGGCGATCCGCTGAGCATGTTCATGGTGTGTTTGAAGATGCCGGACTCGTCGAGCAGGATGGCTTGGCCATGGGCAGCAAGGCGGATCCACTCCTCGCTCGGCGTGGTAAAGGGCTCATCCGCGCTGTTTGAATGGCAGGAATTCGTGCCGTTCATGTAAGCGAGCATGAGCTCGGCGGCCGTGCGGGTGAGATTGTTTTTGAACTCGGCCGCGACTAACGAGCGGCCGCTCGTCTGCGTGTGCAATTTGAACATCTGCCCTTTCGGTCCCGCGCCGAAAACATCACGCATCCCGATCGCCCAGATGCGACGCGAGACCCGCGCGAGCGCGATGTATTCCACGTCCAAGCCGCAATCGAGGAAGAACGAAAGCCGCGGCGCAAATTGGTCCACCGGAATCCCGCGCGCCGCCAGCATCTCCGCATAAGCAAAGCCGTTCGAAACCGTATAGGCAGCCTGCTGCACGGGCGTGGAGCCAGCCTCTCCGATGTGGTAGCCGCTAATCGAAACCGGATACCACCGCGGCATCTCGGCCGAGGTCCATTCGATCATGTCGCAGAGAAAACGAAGCGACGCTTCCGTCGGAAAAATGGTCTCGTTCTGCGCCTGAACTTCTTTGAAGATATCGGCCTGGATGGTGCCGCGCAGGTTTGGGACAACCTGGTCGCCGAAACGCTTTTTCGCTGCGGCGATATACATCGCCATGATGATGGGCGCCGGGCCGCTGATCGTCATGGAGGCGGAAAACGCCGGCGAACCCATATCGAAACCGTCATAAAGACGGATCATGTCTTCAAAGGTATCGATCGCGAGGCCGCCCTCGCCGATCTTGCCGAAGACGCCCTCCGCATCGCTATCGATGCCATAAAGCGTCGGGCCATCGAAGGCCGTGCTCAGGCGCGCACTGCGCTGATGGCCGGTGAGAAAATGAAAACGCGCATTCGTGTCCTCGGCCAATCCGAGACCAGAAAACAAACGTGTCGGCTCCTCGACCTCCACCGGCTGCGCGGCGGCCGGCTTGGTGACGGCTTTGCCGTTCTTTCCATTCTTGCCGTTTTTCGCGTGACCGTTCTTGCCATTTTTCTCGAAGCTGCCGGCTTCCAGTTCGCGCAGCGGCTCGAGATACATTTCCCGGTAGGCGCCGGCGGTGTAAGGAAATTGGCCGGGCAAACCTTCGCCTAACAGGTAGCGCGCAATCTCTCCCGGCTCATCGAGTTCCGGCAGCGCGAGGCGCGGCAATTCTAATCCAGTCGGGGCGCGGCCCGTCGGGATTTTGGCTTTGATTTCCTCCCACCGCTGCAGCATCTCCGCGCCAAATTTCTTCTCCGTGCGCGCGCGCTTCACCTCATCGAGCACGTGTTGGTTATACTTTTCGACCGCTTCAACCACGTTTCCGAGTTTGCTCATAATTCGTTTCTAGCTGTTCTCCGTCAGCAAGTCGCAGAGTTCATCCACCCCTTGATCGCGATGGCGTTTCGCCACTGTGGAAACCAGAATCTGCTGACGCTTGTTTTGCTCCAGCCGCTGTTCGATTTCCACCACGGCTGTGCGCGCCCGGTCCTGGTCGCTCTTGTTCACGACGATGATGTCCGCGAGGTCGAGCATCGCGATCTTCTGTAATTGCAGCCGGCTGCCGTAGTCGGGATTCATGACCATGACCGTCTGATCCACCAATTCGCTCTGGAACGGCATCGCTTCCTGCCCCGTGCCGACTGTTTCAATAATCACGTAATCAAAATCCGCGCCGGCGAGCGCGCGCAGGCATTCTTCCGTGGCCGGCGACAACCCGCCCGCCTGACCGCGAGTAGCCATGCTGCGCATGAAGACGCGCGGGTTTTGCGAGTTAATCATAGTCGCGCGATCGCCTAAGAGCGCCCCCTCCCCGACCACGCTCGGATCATGCGACAAGATCGCGATCCGCGTCTTCGAATTCCGCTGCAGCAGGCGCAGAATAAGTTCGTCGATCAACGTCGTCTTCCCCGCGCCGCCCGGACCGGTAAATCCAATCACCCGAGTGCGACCACGCTGCGCTTTCTCCGACTTCGACGTTCGACGTTGGGCGTTTGGATGTTGGACGTTTCCCCTTCCCATCCGCGTAAGTGTCCTCGATCTCCGTCAGCTTCCGCGCCAGTTTCATATCCGCGGTCGCGTTGCGCGAAAGCTTCCGAGAACGCGCATAATTCTCGCGCACAAAATCGACCATTTCCGTCAATGACGTGCCCGCGAAGAAAATCTTATCCACGCCTTTGCGTTTCATCACCGCCTGATCGGCGTGCGTGATCGTGCCCCCACCTCCGCCGAAAACCTTGATCGTTTCCGCGCCGTTCTTCTTCAATTGCTTCACCACCTCCGCGAAAAAATCGACGTGCCCGCCGTTGTAACTGGAGATGCCGAGCGCGCCCACATCCTCTTGAATCGCGGCGCGCACCATGTCCTTCGCGTAACGATGGTAGCCGAGATAGACGACCTCGATTCCGTGCCGGATGAACTCGAGGTTGATGGTGTTGATCGCACTGTCGTGGCCGTCGCAAATCGGCACGGCGGTTAAAACACGAATGGGAGCGGGCATGAGCCGCAAAACTTAGCGGCAATCGCTTGTGGGGCAATCGCATTTGCCTAACGTCCGGCCCATGACTGATCCTCTCGATTTCTCCGGCAAGGTGGCGCTCGTGACCGGCAGCTCCCGCGGCTTGGGCGCGGCCATGGTGCAAGCCTTTGCGACAACGCGGCGCGCGCTGCGTGGTGAACTACATCGCAGACGAGAGCGGCCAAAACCAGACGGACGCACAAAATGTCGCGAACGAAATAGCCGACGCTCTCATGATCGAATGCGACGTGACCAAGCCCGCTGCAGTCGAGGTGATGATGAACGAAATTCGCGAAAAACTGGGCGGCCTCGACATCCTCGTGAACAACTCCGGCATCATCCGCGATCGCACGATGAAGAAACTCACGCTGGACGATTTCGAGAGCGTGGTGCGCGTAAACCTCACCGGGACGTTTAACGTCACGCAGAAGGCGGCCGCAGTTTTGAAGAGCGGAGGACGGGTCATCAATCTCTCGTCCGTCAGCGGACAGATGGGGCTTTTCGGACAGGCGAATTACTCTTCCAGCAAAGCAGCCATCATCGCCCTGACCAAAGTCTCCGCGCGAGAATTGGCGCGCCAACAGATCACGGTGAACGCGATCGCCCCCGGTTTCATCGACGTCGGCATGAGCAAAGGCATGCCGGACGAAGTGACGGAAAATTTCAAGAAGCAGATCCCTCTCGGCCGCATGGGCGACGCGCAGGAAATCGTGGACGCGGCCCTCTTCCTCGCGTCGCCGATGGCGAGTTATATTACCGGTCACGTCCTGAACGTGAACGGCGGCTATTACATGGGTTGAGCGAGAGCTTGGCTCATTCCAGTCGAAGACGCTCTAGCGGGTCCCCGGAGTCGGCTTGGTGGTCGGGGCAGGCTGCTGCGGATTGGAGCGGCCTGGGTTGTTACCGGTGGGACGTCCCGGCCGCCGCCCAGGATTTCTCGCCCCGGGGAAGCCACCGAAACCACCCAAACCGATCGAAATCGCGGGCCCGGCCGGCGGTTGGTTTCCACCGACAGGCTGGCCCTGATAGATCGGCTCATCCTGCGAACCGGATCGTCCCGGATTGCGCGCGGCCGCGAGGATCAAATCGCGACTCGGCAACGGTCGAAATCCCGTGATCAAAGGGTGACTCGTCATCACGTCATCGAGGTCGATGTTCTGCGGCGCTCCCAAAGTGCGAGCACCAGCCGGCACCTCCAGCATCTGCCCAGCGCCAACGTCGCGGGCTTGGCTGGGATATTTTACCAACGCGAGCCGGGCGCTTCCCTCCAGCACGATCAACTTGCTCCGTCCGCCGCGATTTCCTTCCACGATCAAAGTGGTGCCCGTTACCGCCACGGTAATGGCGGTAGTGCGGACGTTGCCGCCGCCGGAATTTTTCGGCACGCGCAGGAGAACGGAGCCGCCCTGCAGGTTCACGCGATGCCCGCCATTGTCGAAGGCGAAGATGCTATTCGCGCCCAAACGAGTGATTGTGACATCCGGAAAGGTCAGCTCCGAGCGTGAGCGATCGCCGGTGCGAACGGCGATCCCTGCGTCGACCTTGTCGTTCAAGGAAGCCGGCCGCGCGGCAGCGTTGGCCGGCAGGAGATTCACTTGCCGAACCACCTGTGTGACCCGGGCCTCTTGGGCAGAGGCCGCTGCGCCGCCACCAAAGATGCTGACTGCCAGGAAGGCGGTGAAGAGTTTAAAGGAGTTTTTCATAAGCGCCCCTCGGCGGAAGGTTTCGATCTTAGAATGCAAAATCAAACCTTCGCTTGTCGAGGCGAAAGAGATTGTCGCGAGTGCGTTAAACCCGGCGATGTCGCGGCCTCGGCGACAATTTGCTTGCTCCGCATCGGAAATGGCCGATATCCGATCGACATGCGCAAATTAATCCTCGTCTCTGCCATTCTCATGGCTCTGCTCCTCCTCCGCTTTCCGCGCAAACGGCAATCTGGAAGGACGTCTCCCGTCAATCTCTCAATTCTGCCAGCGATCGCGAATTCGTCCCGGCGCAATATCGGGCGACGCGCCTGGACACTGCCGCGCTCGCGAGCGTGCTGGTGGCGGCGCCAATGGAGTTCAGCCGCGTGGCCAGCCCTACCAGTGTGGAACTGGCGCTGCCGCACCCAAACGGGAAGATGTCACGCTTCCGCATCGTAGAATCGCCCATGATTTCCGGGGCCGTGGCCAAGGAGCGCCCGGATTGGAAAACCTACTCCGGCCAGGGGATCGACGACCCGACCGCCGTGGCGCGCTTGAGCTGGTCTAACGAAGGCTTCCGCGCCTACGTGATCGGGAAAGATGGCGCTTATTACATCGATCCATGGACGAAGAACGATCGCGAGAATTATATCAGCTTTTTCAAGGCCGATGCGGGCGCCGCCAAGGGCGAATTCCATTGCGCCATCGATCGGTATTTCTCAGACGCGGGCGCCCAAGCCGCAAAGAAGGCCAAGGAACGCACCGGTGTCGCCTTACCTGATTACAGCACCGGCGCGAATTTGCGCACCTACCGCGTGGCTGTCGCCACCACGGGCGAGTACACTGTTGCTCGCGGCGGACAGGCTTCAGCCCTCACGGAGGTGATGAACGGCATAAACCGCATCAACCTCGTTTATCGCCGTGATCTCTCCGTCGGCCTCACGCTCGTGTCTGGGACGAACACCATTTTCCCGGATCCAGCCACGGATCCGTATGACAACACTGACAACACCGCGCAGCTGGCGATTAATCACACCACCCTGACCTCAATCATCGGCACGGCGAACTTCGATCTCGGACACCTCTTCGGGACGGGCGGCGGAGGTGTGGCCAGCAGCCCTTCGGTTTGCGACGATCAGGCCAAAGGCGAAGGCTATTCTGCGCGCGGCACCACCACAGGGGACCCATTTTTTATTGATTACGTTTCGCATGAAATGGGCCACCAGCTCTCCGCGCAGCACACCTACAATAATGCTGACAACGGAGGCGCCTGCACCACGCGCTCGGCTACGGACGCCTACGAAGTGGCCAGCGGGTCCACCATCATGTCGTACGTCGGCATTTGCAGTGACCGGAACCTCCAGGAGTTCACGGACGATATCTTTCATGAGCGGAGCCTGATCCAGATCATCGAATATGTGAACGCCGCCCAAGGCAACACCTGCGGCGCGGTCACCGCTACGAATAACAGCCCGCCGGTAGTAAATGCCGGGCTCAGCTACACCATCCCCAAGCAAACGCCCTTTACCCTCACCGCCAGCGCCACTGATCCGAACGCGGGCGACATGCTCACGTATTCCTGGGAGGAATACGATCTCGCGCCCTCCGCCAGCGGAGCCGTGGGAACGCCTCCTGGCACCTACGATGTCGATACGGACGGCGTGCTCCGTCCTCTCTTCCGCGCCTATCCCGCGAAGACCAGCCCGTCTCGCACCTTCCCGAGTCTCCCGTATGTGCTGAATAACGCGAACGTTCCACCGCTCACGTTTACCGGGACTTCGCCCACCGGCGCAGTCTGCCAAACCGGTGCTACCTGCACCACCGGCGAGAATCTTCCGACCGCTAATCGGGCCATGAATTTCCGGGTCGTCGTCCGCGATAATCAGACGGGAATCAGCGACGCCAGCACCACCATCACGGTGGACGCAGCGAGCGGCCCGTTTGTCGTGACCTCACCGAATACCGGGGTCACCGTCACTGGCGGGTCACCGTTTAACGTCACCTGGAATGTAGCCAACACCAACGCTGCGCCGGTAAGTGTCGCCAACGTCAAGATCTCCCTCTCCACCGATGGCGGAATGAGTTTTCCGACGGTCCTCCTCGCGAACACGCCGAACGATGGCAGCGAAGCGGTCGTCATACCGAACACCGCCACCGCGACGGCGCGCATCAAGGTGGAAGCGGTCGATAACGTTTTCTTCGATATCGCGGATACGAACTTCATCATCATGGAAGGGGCCCCGCTCCCCTCCGCCACTTTTGTCCCGCTCTCGCCCGCGCGCGTTTGGGATTCACGTTTCGGACCCGGGCCAACGGGGCAAAGCGGACCCGGCTCGACCCGGACGGTCCAGATTGCTGGCGTCGGCGGAGTGCCCGCCACGGGCGCGACCTCGGTCGTGCTGAACGTCGCCGCGATCAATCCGACCGCGCAGACCTTCGTGACCGTTTGGCCGGCAGGTGAGGCTCAACCTTTGGCTGCGAACATCAACGTCCCCGTGGGCGACGTTCGGCCGAATCTGGTCATCGTGAAACTCGGCCTCAACGGTCAGATTAACGTCTTCAATAATGCCGGAAACGTGGACTTCGCAGCGGATGTCGCCGGCTGGTATGGCGAAGGCGGCACCGAGCGCTTTACTCCCATCTCGCCGGCCCGGCTTTGGGACACGCGTTCTGGCCCCGGCCCCGTCGGTCGGATCGAAGCGGGCGGCTCACGCAATGTCCCTGTCACCGGGTTGGGCGGAGTGCCGGCTACTGGCGTCACGGCGGTCGTGCTCAATGTGGCTGCGGTCCTGCCCTCGGCTCGGACCTTCGTCACGGCCTGGCCTGCGGGCGAGAATCGGCCCTTGGCAGCCAACTTGAACATTCCCGCGGGAGATGTGCGGGCGAATTTAGTCGTCGTCAAAGTCGGCGCCAACGGAGAGGTCAGCTTCTTCAACAACGCTGGCGATGTCGATTTGGTGGCTGACGTCGCAGGTTACTTCGGCACCACTGGATCTACCTTCAATAGCGTCTCACCGAGCCGCATTTGGGATACACGATCGGGTCCCGGGCCGACGGGGCGGATAGAAGCGGGCGGTTCGCGCGACGTGACCGTCACTGGCATCGGCGGCGTGCCCGCTACCGGAGTCACCGCGGTGGTCGTGAATCTGGCGGGTGTTCGCCCCTCGGCGCGGACCTTCGTCACGGCCTGGCCTGCAGGCGAGACTCGTCCGTTGGCGGCGAATTTGAATATTCCGTCCAACGATGTGCGCGCCAATCTCATCGTGGTCAAAGTTGGCGCGAACGGTCAGGTCAGCTTCTTTAACAACGCGGGCGACATCGATCTCGTGGCCGATATCGCGGGTTGGTACGGACCGGCCGGGCCATAGTGGCAAACGAGCACGTCTCGTTTTAGGAATTGAGCGGCGGCTGTATGACACAGCCGCCGTTTCTTTGTCCTGCGCGCCCGCCCGAGTCCGTTTGCACTCGACCCCAGCGCTCCCTTCTGGCTGGATTCCCCTCCCGTGAATCCAGCCACATATTTTTCCGCTTCTACCACCTTCATGATCGACCTCGCCATTCTCATCCTGCGACTCGCTTTCGGTCTCTGCTTCATCGTTCACGGCCTCGGTAAATTGGGGATTGTAGGTCCGGGTAGTATGTCCGGCTTTACCGCATGGCTTAAAGCGCTCGGCTTCCCGTTGCCCGCGCTACAAGCTCGGGTGGCCATGCTCACGGAGCTCGTGGGCGGCGGTCTGCTCGTCGTCGGATTTGGCACCCGCATCGCAGCGTTTTTTCTCTTTATCGCCATGTTGGTGGCGGCATTCACCGGTCACAAAGGAGGCGGCTATTTGATCACCAACAATCCTCCCGGGAACGAATACGCCCTCAATCTTGCCCTTCTCATGCTCGTCCTGATTCTCTTGGGGCCGGGCGGGTACTCTCTGGATTCGTTGCTTTTCACCGCGCGTTAAAGTCACATCCCGCGGCGCCGGCGCCCTGACTGCCTCTTGGAAAAGCGCTCCTAGTAAAAAATTTCCGTTTTTCTGCAGTTTTTCGCGAATCTCTTCCCGCAGATTCCGTAGAAGACTTTGCAACAATCGGCGGATTGGCCGAGCTCAACGACAATCCGCCCACTCAGGTTAGGTCCAAAAGGCCGCCCGTCGGCTGTTCCGGCGGGCGGTTCTCTTTTTCTGGGCCCCTCTCAACGCCCACGCGTGGCGACCCTTCGGCGCATGAAAATCAACCGCGCGCTAATGCTTCCGGGGTCAAAACCAGCCGCTCCACTTTCCCACCCTCTGCCAGGGAGGCGACGATTTCCGGGACGTCGCGCTCCGTGACATGACCGTAGAAAAAATGATCGGGCTCCACCAGAATGGTCACGCCCGCCGTGCACTGATCCAGACAGCTCGAGGTGCACGCGCGGGCTTTTATTTTTGCCAAACCCTGCGCCTTCAACTGGTCCTTCAAGAGACGATGCACAGCTTCGGATCCCCGTGCGGCACACGAGCCTTTCTCGTTCCCTTCGTCGCGCCGATTCGTGCAAACAAAGAGATATCGTTCCCGCTGCGGCATGGTGCAGGCTGGCAGCGAGCCGCAACCCGGTCAATGGTGCGTCGCTTGGATAGAAGTGATCATTTATGAACCGCGATTCCCGACCACAAGCGCCAGAGATTTGCCCGGTTTGCGGGAATGAGGTGCCGCGCAATGCGCTTGCTTGCCGCGAGTGTGGCGCGGACCATCACTCGGGCTGGCGTCTTGAGGCAGACGCTGACGACGCGCTCGGCGAAGCGGAGGAGGATTTCGATTACAACGAGTTTGTGCAGAATGAATTCGGCAGTTCCATCAAGCCGCGCGGAATCAGCACCGTCTGGTGGATTACCGCTGTTGTGGTTCTCGTCGCGCTATTGCTTTTCTATTTTGGCGCTCGGTAGCGGTGACGGCTCCTCTTTACTCAGCGCGCAGGGCAACGATGGGATTTACGCGGGTGGCCCGGCGCGCTGGGACAAAACACGAGACGGCCGCAACCGCCGAGAGCAGGGCTGCTACGGCGCTGAAAATCCAGAGCGTATCAAACGTGTTCACGCGGAAGAGGAAGTTCTTCAGCGCCTCTCCGCCGATCGCCCACAAAAGCAAAGCCGTCCCGCCAATCCCGAGGAGCAGCCCGATCACCAGTTGCCATGCGCCCTGTGACATGACCATGCGCAGAATGAC
>CAVXLV010000018.1:0-15952 GCA_963762685.1 uncultured Verrucomicrobiae bacterium
ACGCGATGCCGCAAGCGGGGAGGAGTTGGGCGCCGGTTGGTGTGGGCACGCTCCAGATTCCGCGGGCGGCGTAGCTGTAGTGCGAAGGCATTTGGCGGCCATGGCTCTGGCCTTTGCGCTTCGCGAAATAATCGAGCGCCAACTCGGCGGAAGCGACGCCGCGGCCGAGAACGAGCCCACGATCGCGATAGTAAGGACAAACGTAATCGCCCTCGGTCATCGCCATCCCGAGCGCAGCCAGACCCTCGTGCCCCATCCCGGAAACGTGAAAATGCCCTTTGCCCTGGCGATTCAAATTCTGTTCGCGCAGATCGCCGTGACGGCTTTCAAGCAGCAGGGTGAGGAGGCGCAGTTTGTCTTCGTTGCTCAGTGCGGGCATGAATGGATAACGTTTGGGTGTGATGAGGTGAAGGCCGAGAAAGCCACTCTCACCTCGCTCCCGACATCTCTCAACCTTGCGCTACGGCTTTGGTGCCACCACGGCGTCTGCGGGCTTGGCGAAGGTCGTCGCAGCAGGCGTCGGGACAGAGAATTTTACGTTGCTGAAACGGAGACGAGCCAGCGCTTCGCCTTCGATCTTCTCGTTCTTCCAGACGTAATAGGCGGCGGACTTCGGCACCTTTAATCCGTTCGCCTCCTGCCATTCTTCAAAGACGATCGCGTGCGGCTCGAGCTGGTCGACCGGTTTGTCTTTCCGGATCGAAGCATACGTGACGACATAAACGGAGAGCTTGAGCTGGCCGGAAGACGGATCGACGTAGGCGATGTAGTAATCATCCGGCGAATCGCCGGTGCCGGCTTTAAAAGTGATTTTGACGGCGTCATAAATGCGGCCTTGGAATTCCTTTGGCCCGAGCGACTCGTGCTTCGCCGCCGGATCCGCGAAAACGAAGGGCATGCCGAAGAAGTAAAACGGCGTCCACATATAGAATCGCGGCGGGGTGCCGGCAAGAATCTCGGCGTTCGGCTTAATCCAAACCTCGCCGCCGCTCGCGCCGAGCGTGTATGTCTCCGAAGTGATCAAACCGTCGCGCGTCTGCAGATTAAAAAGTTGGTGATCCCGCTTCTCACCTTTCGATTTTTCGTAGACCAGATCGTAGGCGACGGATCCGAAACTCTGCCATTTCGCCAAACCGCCGTGCGCTTTTACCGCAGCCTCGATTTGCGCAGAAGCGGGCGTAAGGGAGCCAAGCGAGAGCGCGAGGGCAGCGGCGAGAATTGAGCGTCGGATCATCGGACACGGTAGAACGCTGGAAGTGGGAGCGCTACCGCGCGGCTCGCGTTGCGCGCGATTCGATGTAGGAATGCTGGGTGTCCACGGAGACAGAAACACGCACACGGAGCAGGGGAGTGATCGCGCGTTATCGCGAGTTCCTCCCGGTGTCGGCTTGACGCCTGTGGTGTCGTTAGGCGAAGGGAGCACACCGCTCATTCCGTGTCCGCGCCTGAGCGCACGGGTGGGGAGAGGCTGTGAAGTTTTTGTGAAATATGAGGGGCTAAACCCCACCTGCTCGTTCAAGGATCGCGGGATGACGGTGGCGGTATCGAAGGCGATGGAGGCCGGGATTTCCGCGGTCGTCTGCGCGTCCACTGGGAACACGTCAGCCTCCGCTGCGGCCTATGCGGCGCGAGCGGGAATAAAGTGCGCGGTCATCCTGCCGGCGGGGAAAATCGCCGCCGGCAAGCTGGTGCAAGCCTATGCCTACGGCGCGAAGGTGGTGGCGATCGAAGGCAATTTCGACGACGCCCTCCGGATCGTGCGCGAACTTGGGAGCCGGGCAGATTTTGCGATCGTGAACTCGATCAACCCCATCGCATCGCCGGGCAAAAGACGGCCGCTTTTGAGATCGTGGAGGAACTCGGAGACGCGCCTGATCTTCACATCCTGCCCGTTGGCAACGCGGGCAACATTACCGCTTATTGGGCGGGCTATCGCGAGTATCACGATCTGGGGCGGTCGACAAAGCGTCCGGCGATGCTTGGCTTCCAGGCGGAAGGTTCGGCGCCGATCGTGCACGGAAAAATTATTGATCGACCGGAAACAATCGCGACCGCCATCCGGATCGGAAATCCGGCCAGCTGGCTGCAGGCGAACGCGGCCATCGCGGATTCAAAGGGAGCGATCGACACGGTCAGCGATGAGGAGATTCTCGCTGCGCAGCAGTGGCTCGCGAGCCGGGAAGGGATTTTCGTCGAGCCCGCGAGCGCAGCCTCCATCGCTGGACTGTGCAAAAGCTGCGACGCTGGCGCGGATGCGATTTTTCCAATGAGTCGCTTACCCGAAGGCGGCCGAATCGTCTGCACGGTAACCGGCCACGGCTTAAAGGATCCGGACGCGGTCCGCTTCGCGACCGCTCCCGCCGTTCCGCCAACCGAAGACGACGTGCTCCGCGCGATCGGCTTCTGAGCAGCTCGGGGAAGTGTCGCCAATTGAAGACAGATTTGCACGGAAGGGGAAATAATTGCCTTCCCAAATCTCCGCTTCATCTGTGTTCATCTTTGGCAGAAACTTCGCCCGCCCAAACTAAATGAACGTCCTCGAGAATTTATCCGTCGCTGCCGCCACATGCGCTTAATCGTCCAGAAATACGGCGGCACCTCAGTCGGCACGCCGGAACGCATCCGGAAGGTGGCTGAGCGTTTGCTCGAAACCCAGCGCGAAGGATGTCGCGTGGTGGCGGTCGTCTCGGCCATGGCGGGCGTGACCGACAGTCTGCTCAAGCTCGCGCGCGAGATTTCACCGCAGCCCTCCGAGCGCGAAATGGACGGTCTGCTCGCGACCGGCGAGCAATCTTCGATGGCCTTGGTGGCGATGGCCGTGAACGCTCTCGGAGGCAAGGCAATCTCGCTCACTGGCGCTGAGGCCGGTGTGCTGACCGATCGCGCCCACACTCGCGCCAAGATTGCCAACGTCAGCCCCAAACGCGTGCACGAGCTGCTTTCGGAAGATTACATAGTGGTCGTAGCTGGTTTCCAAGGCCAGACCGCCGAAGGCGACACCACCACGCTCGGCCGCGGCGGTTCCGATTTGACGGCTATCGCGCTCGCCGGCGCCCTCAATGCCGACGCCTGCCAGATCTTCACGGATGTTGACGGCGTTTTTACCTGCGATCCACGGGTCGTGGCCGAAGCGTCAAAGCTCGGGGAGATCTCCTACGACGAACTTTTGGAAATGGCGGGTGCCGGTTCCAAGGTCATGCAATCGCGCGCAGTCGAGTTTGCGAAGAAATTCAGCGTGCCGTTTGAGGTCCGCTCCAGTTTTAATCGAAACCCGGGTACCATTGCGAAGTCGGAAACCGCGAATATGGAGGACGTGGTCGTCCGCGGGATCAGCATCGAGCGGAAACAGGCCAAAGTGACGCTCGACGACGTGCCCGACCTGCCTGGGGTAGCCAGCCGCGTCTTCTCGGCCATCTCCGCCGCCAATATCCTGGTCGATATGATCGTGCAAAGCGCCTCTGAGAGAAACACGACCGACATTTCATTTACGATTAACGCCGCAGATCTCCCGGCCGCCGAATATCTGCTGACGCCCGTTGTGGCCGAAATGGCCGGAACAAAGCTGATGGCGCAAAACGCTGTCGCAAAATTAAGCGTGGTGGGGATCGGGATGCGCTCTCATTCCGGAGTGGCAGCCAAGCTGTTCGATTGCCTCGGCCGGGCCGGGATTAACATCCAGTTGATCTCGACCTCGGAGATTAAAATTGCCGTCGTGATCGACGAAAAGGACGTCGATCGGGCCGCCGTTGCGACTCACGAGGCGTTTGAACTGGGGCGTCGATGATCGCGTAATCGAGAACTCTTCCACAACGGAATCGCATCTGTTCTCAGAGGATTAAACAATTGGTAAATTAAACGCAATAATACTGTTGCACGCTTTGTTACTGAAAATAGATGTTAACGTGAGCGAGACTGCTCTATAAAGCGTAAGAAACTACGTAAGCTTCAGGCAGATAGCATTTAATCCCTAGAAATGAGCAGAGTTTCGCCGGGTTCGTTGAGAATTTTTGCCATCTTCACATGTGCAATGGAACCGAATAATAATTCAGCCGCGCCGATGATGTGGTAGCCGTGTCTGCGATAGAACTCGGCCGCTTCTTCGCGGGCATTAAGAACGATTCGCTTCGCGCCTTCCATCTTCGCCCGAGCTTCAAGCAGTTCGAGAATTTGGCCGCCAAGACCCGATCCGCGACGTTCCGGTTCCACCGCCATGTAACGGACCTGGGCCTCAGTAGGGTCGTTAAAGTGAAGTCGCCCAACGGCGATCGGGATTTCGCCATCCCACACCGCCATTTGGAAGCTATCGGGTTCCAGCTCGTCCCGTTCAGATCCCTTCGGTTGATCCCAAGGTGCCCTCAGAACGCGCCAGCGAAGGTCGTAGTAGCGCTCTAGCTCCAGAGCGGTTCGCGGGCTCCGGGCGTCCCGATCAGGGGGATTATTCTTCATTTACGGCAATTTTACGCCCGCTAGGGCAAATGGGCGATTTATTACCACGCCGAATCAGGCCCCGGGCAGAATCGTGAAAGGAAAACCGCTCCTCTCGATAACATCCGACAATGTATGTCATATAAAATGCGCACGGCTGTGTGTCGATCGATGAATGGCGCCAACACCAACAGATCACGAAGCTGTCCGCAGGTCTCCCGCCCCAACCCCTCCGTAACGACGATGGCGCTGGCTATATTCGTCGATCGCCACCCGAAGGTCCGCTTTCGTGAAATCGGGCCAGAGCTTCGGCGTGACGTACATCTCGGTATACGAAAGTTGCCACAGGAGGAAATTTGAAAGCCGCATTTCGCCGGAGGTCCGAATGAGCAGATCGGGATCGGGGTAATAACGGGTGTAGAGATGTTTGCTGAACATTTCCACGTCGATCATCGCTTTATCGATGTGCCCTTCTTCAATCTGGCGCAGGAGGCTCTTGATGCCGTCGATGATCTCCAGCCGCGCGCCGTAGCTGAGCGCGAGTATTAGGGTGAGCCCAGTATTGCCGGCCGTGGTTTCAATCGATTTATGCAGCTGTCGTTGGCAACTCTCCGGGAGATCCGTCAGGCGGCCGATGGCTTGGAGACGGACGTTTTTTTCCACCAGCTCGGGCGTTCGCTCTTTTAGGAATTTTTCCAAGAGATGCATCAGCGCCATGATTTCAGCCTTCGGGCGCTGCCAATTCTCCGCGGAAAACGCGTAGAGTGTGAGGAACTCCACCTTCAGCTCGCCGCACCCTTCCACGCATTCGCGGACCGCATCGGCGCCGCGCTCGTGACCTTTGATTCGGGGCAAACCGCGGTTTTTCGCCCAGCGACCATTGCCATCCATAATGATGGCGATGTGGCGAGGAATGGTGGTTTCCGAAGCAGCCATGCTGGCTAAAGGAGAATGGTCTGACTGCGGGCCGGCCCGACGCTGACGATGGTCAATTTAGCGCTGGATAACTCTGCCAGGCGCCGCACATAGCTGCGCGCAGCGGTCGGTAGCTCGGAGAATTTTTTCGCGTTGTGGATGGGCTTCTTCCAGCCGCGCATTTCTTCGTAAACGGGTTCGCAGGCTTCGAGCTGCGCGGCATCGGACGGCGGGACGGCCACGCGCTTGCCGTCTAATTTATAGCCGACGCAGATGCGGATAGGATCCACGCCGTCGAGCCCGTCCAGATTCGTGATCGCGAGTTCGTCGATGCCGTTGATCATGCTGGCGTAGCGCGCCGCCACCGCATCGAACCACCCGCAACGCCGCGGCCTTCCGGTAGTGGCGCCGAATTCCCGGCCCATCGCATGAAGCATGTCCGCGAGGCCGGCGTCCTCGGTGGGGAGAGCGCCCTCGCCCACTCTGGTGGTGTAGGCTTTGACCACGCCCATGACCACGTCCATGCGATGCGGCGGAACGCCGGAACCGGTGCAGGCACCACCGGCCGTGGTGTTGGAAGAAGTGACATACGGATAGGTGCCGTGATCGATATCGAGGAAGGTCCCCTGCGCGCCTTCGAAAAGGATGCCTTTGCCGCGCTGCAGCGCTTCGTGCAAACGCACCACAGTGTTCGTGACAAATGGGCGCAAGCGTTCGCCGGCCGCGAGATATTTCTCGTTCACGCTGCGGAAATGGAGCGGCTTCGCTCCGTAGGCGGCGAGGATTTTGTTATTCTCGCGGATCTTGGCGCGCAGCTTTTCGGAGAAGAGCGCAGGCTGCATGAGATCGCACATCCGCAGACCGGTGCGCGCGGCTTTGTCGCCGTAGGCGGGGCCGATGCCGCGTTTCGTAGTGCCAATTTTGGCGCGCCCTTTGCGAAGCTCGCGCTGCTCATCGAGCACGCGATGATAGGGCAGGACCAAGTGCGCACAGTCGCTGATGAGAAGATTTTTTCCCACCGCCACCCCCATCTCCAAGAGGCCGTCGATCTCTGCCACGAGCGCGATGGGATCGATGACCACGCCATTGCCAATCACACAAATTTTTCCGCGCCGCAGAATGCCGGACGGAATGAGATGCAGGACATATTTCGTCCCCTGATGGATGACGGTGTGGCCGGCGTTATTCCCACCCTGGCTGCGCACCACGAGATCCATCTTCGAGGTCAGGAAATCGATGATCTTGCCTTTACCTTCGTCGCCCCACTGCGCGCCGATCAAGATTGTGTTCGCCATGAGATCAATAGAAACAGACAACAAATTGTCCCGACGCATCCAGGGAGGACGCATGCGGGACTGACCACTGATGATAGGAGGTGGCCATTTTGCTGCAAGATGTTTTCCCCAAAACACGCAGCCAGACCGCGCACCCGGCGCGACCACTCCGTTCGCTACCCCAAACCGCGCGCGATCAATACCAGCACGACCGCGCCCGCCACGATGCGATAGATCGCAAACGGAACAAAACCGCGCGCTCGCACCCAACGCATAAACCAGGCGACAACCGCGAGCGCGACGATAAAGGAAACGAGGAAACCAATTCCAAGAACGAGCCAGTGATGTGTGGTCATAACCACGGGCGCAAGGGCAGGCTCCGCCGTGCCGCCGTGATGCGGCAGGATGGTTTTCAGCAGATCGTAACCGGTCGCGACCACCATCGTGGGCATGGAAAGGAAGAAGGAAAATTCCAGCGCCGCGGCACGCGAAAGGCCTGCCACCTGCCCGGCCGCGATGGTGGACATGGAGCGTGATGTGCCCGGGAAAACCGCCGAGAGAATTTGCACCGCACCGATCCAGATCGCGCGCGGCAGATTCATCCCCTCCAACCGATCGATGCTCGGCCGGCGGCAGAGGGCATCCACCACCCACATGACAACGCCGCCGACGATGAGCGCCCACGCCATCACCTGAAGATTCTCGAGATTTTGCCCGATCGTTTTCTTAAGCAGAAAAGCCGGGATCGCTGTTACCACGAAAGCGACCATCGTCAGCCCGAGCGGATGAGTGAAAACATTGCGATCACCTCGTTCGCCCCGCGGGAAAGTGGAGATGAAATCAAGAATGCGGCGCCCGAAATAAACCGGCAGCGCCAGAATCGCACCGAGCTGGATGACGATGCTGTACATCTTCCAGAAGCTGTCCTGCAGATCCAGATGCAGCATCGCCTCGACGATCCGAAGATGCGCCGTGGAACTGACCGGCAAAAATTCGGTCACGCCTTCAATAATCCCCAGCAAAATCGAAATCAGGAAATCATTCATAATCGCAAAAATCTGACCGCCCTCTCGCACTGACCGCGGCATAGTAGAAGGCGCGCCTCAAAGCGCAAGCCAACCGCGCCGCAGCCCTCGGGCGGTCGGAAATCATGCGACAACGCGGTCGCGTTTCTTTATCGTCCGCGCCACGTGATGCCTGATTTGATATATGACTTTTTGATCGTGGGCGCTGGCTACGCCGGCAGCGTGGTGGCGGAACGCCTCGCCCGCGGTGCTGGCAAAAAGGTGCTGCTCTGCGATGTCCGCCCGCACATCGCCGGCAACGCCTACGATCATCTCGATGCAGCCGGCGTGCTCGTGCACAAATACGGGCCGCATATTTTCCACACCAACTCGCAGGAGATCTTCGATTACCTCTCGCAATTCACGGAATGGCGTCCGTATGAGCATCGCGTGCGCGCGTCCATCGACGGCACGCTCTATCCCATCCCGATTAATCTCGACACCATCAATCGTCTTTACGGCCTCGACCTTGACTCCGCCGGCTTGGAGAAATTCTTCGCCTCGGTGCGCGAGGACGTCGCCGAAATCAAGACCTCCGAAGATGTGGTCGTGAGCACGGTCGGCCGCGAACTTTACGAGAAATTCTTCCGCGGCTATTCGCGCAAACAGTGGGGCCTCGATCCCTCGCAACTCGGGTCGCAGGTGACAGCCCGCATACCGACCCGCACCAATCGCGACGATCGCTATTTTACCGACGCGCATCAGCAAATGCCGCTGCACGGTTTCACGAAGATGTTCGAGAAGATGCTCGACCACGAAAACATCACCCTTCAGCTCGGGACCGATTATCGCGCGATCAAGAATTCCGTCCGCTATCGCGAAATGATTTACACCGGCCCGATCGATGAATTCTTTGATTTCCGTTTCGGCAAACTCCCGTATCGCTCGCTCGAGTTCCGGCACGAGACCCACGACCGCGAAGTCTTCCAGGCAGCCCCGGTGGTGAATTATCCCGACGAAAAAATTCCGCACACTCGCATCACCGAGTTCAAATATCTCACCGGCCAGCAGCACCCGCAGACCAGCGTTGTTTACGAATATCCGCAGGCGGAAGGCGATCCGTATTATCCCATCCCGCGTCCGCAAAACGCCGAGATCAACGCGAAATATCAAGCACTCGTGAACGAAACGCCCGGCCTCTACTTCGTCGGCCGGCTCGCTTCCTATAAATATTACAACATGGACCAGGTGGTCGGATCGGCCCTGACGCTTTATCGCAAGATTATGAAAAAAGCAGCGGCCGCAGAGAGCGGCGCAGCTTAGTTGCCCTGGATTGCGGCCAGCTCGGCGTCCACCATTTCGCGCACCAATTCCGCCACGGAAATCTGCGCCCGCCAGCCGAGCGTTTGCGCGATTTTTTCCGGCGAGCCCACCAGATGCACCGGCTCCGCCGGGCGATCGAAGGCCGCATTATGCTTCACGTAATCGTCCGGCTTTAGATTCACCGCCGCGAACGCCGCTTCCACAAAGTCGCGCACCGAATGCGTCTTCCCCGTCGCGACAATGTAATCGTCCGGCGTGTCATGCTGCATCATGGCCCACATCGCCGCCACGTATTCGCGCGCATGCCCCCAATCGCGCCGCGCCTCCAGGCTGCCCAGGACGAGTTCGCGATCCAGCCCGCGCGCAATCCGCGCCGCGCCTTGCGTGATCTTGCGGGTGACAAAGTTTTCCCCGCGCCGCGGCGACTCGTGATTATAGAGAATGCCGTTGCAAACAAAGAGCCCGTAGGAATCCCGGTACACGCGCGCCAGCTGCGTCGCAAAAGCCTTCGCGCAGCCGTACGGATTCGCCGGGCGAAAAGGGGTCGTCTCCGTTTGCGGAGCCTCCGTCGCCTTGCCGAAAATCTCCGAACTGGAAGCGTGATAAAAACGCACCGGCTGTTTTTGATCCCGACAAATCTCCAGCAAACGCAGCGTCGCCATTCCCACTTCCTCACAGGTCGATTCAGGAATTTCGAAACTCAGCCCCACGTGACTCTGCCCCGCCAGATGATAAACCTCCGACGGTTCCACCTCCGCGAAAATTCGCCGCAGCGTCGTCCCATCGCTCAGATCGCCGTAGTGCAGAAAAAGATTTGTGCCCTCGATCGCCGGGTTCGACCGCAAATGCTCGATCCGCGAGCGGCGCAGATTGCTCGTCCGGCGCACCACGCCGTGCACGGTGTAGCCTTTCTCGAGCAAGAGTTCCGTCAAATAGGAGCCGTCCTGCCCGGTGATGCCGGTGATGAGCGCGCGCTTTTTTTCTGTGGCCATCGTTCCAGCCGATCAATGCGCGATGCCAGGCCATCCGACAAGCGCGAAGAAATTTCGTGAAAGATCAGCCACCCCTTTCCCATTCGCATTCCGCCTTTCGCATTCAGCTCATCCTCCCGGGTTCGCATTCCGCATTCCGCATTTCGCACTCCGCCTTTCCAATTCCGCCTCCCCTACTTTCCGCTCGCTTCGCCCCGCCGTTCCGCCCACGTTTTCGCATGCCCATTCGCATCCTCGTCACCGGCGGCACCTTTGATAAGGACTACAACGAGCGCACCGGTCAGCTCATTTTCAAAGACACGCACCTCGCCGAAATGCTGCGGCTCGGGCGATCCCGCGTCGAGGTCAGCATTCGCACCCTCATGATGGTGGATTCGCTGGAAATGACGGAAGCCGATCGCGCCGTCATCGTGCAGAACTGCGCGCAATGCGAAGAAGACCGCATCATCATCACGCACGGCACCGACACCATGACCGAGACCGCCGCCGCCATCGCGCGCGAGCTCACGA
Source organism: uncultured Verrucomicrobiae bacterium (assembly GCA_963762685.1). GTDB lineage: Bacteria > Verrucomicrobiota > Verrucomicrobiia > Chthoniobacterales > UBA10450 > JACCTI01. The sequence goes on from CAVXLV010000018.1 coordinate 10,444, forward strand.
ACAAAACAATTGTCATCACCGGCGCCATGATCCCCTACGCCTTCGGCAGCTCCGACGGCCTCTTCAACCTCGGCAGCGCGTTGTCGTTCGTGCAGACGTTGCCGGCTGGCGTTTACGTGGCGATGAACGGCAAATGTTTCCCGTGGGATCGCGTGCGCAAAAATCGCGAACGCGGCGAATTCGAAGAACTGCCCGCGAGTTGACGCCCGCGTTTCGCTGCCCTCGAAGCGAGGCACGACGTCCTAAGAAGATGGCAGGCGGACGCGCAGCTCCGAATCTGTTAAGGCCGCGGTCGACAGTTCAGCGTTGGAATTGCGTCGCGTTATCTGAAGTGCCGCCTCATCTTCGTCGCGGCTCAAGAGCGATCTCGCGATCTCCGATATGTAAAACGCGATTTTGCTGTCCACGATCGTAAAAGTCGAGTCCTTTTTGGAATGGATGGAGTGCTTTCCCGCATCTTCGAAGTCCACTTTGTCCTACGCGAAGCGGAACTCCTCCCGCTTCCGGTCCACTTCGTCACGGTTACGGTCTAGTTATTACCATTCCAAGTTCACTTCCTCCACTTACGAGTTTAATTCCTCCGTCTTGCCTTCATCTTTCTCGATCGCTAACCTCAATTCATGCCCCCCAACCCCGAAGACACCGCCCGTGCGCCCGTTCTGATTCTCGATCGAGTCCTCTCAGCCATCGCCTCACCCATCCGATGGGCGATCCTCCGCGAACTGGCCAGCGGCCGTCCCTACGCCGTGGTCGAACTGGCTGAACTTCTCGACCAATCGCAAACCAGCATCTCCAAGCACATGACCTTCCTCCGCGAATCCGGTATCGCCGAGGTCGGCCGCAATCGCCTCTACACCATCCCCGAGGCCTTCCTCGCAGACAAAGAGCACCGCGTGTTGGATCTCGGCTGGTGCCTGCTGCGCCTCAACCGGCAAGACACTAACACCGATCGAAAGGTAAAAATCGCAGAAACCGCATGGACGCCGGACCTTGATATCCGCGAGAAGCATCGCGACTGATCGGTCCCGCTGAGCTCTAATTTGGGGCGACCGCGCAAGCTTATTCGAAATTTCGTTACGTGTAGCGCATCAAGCTCCGCCATAACGATGTGTTGATCTCCCCATCCGAGTAATTCAATCATCCCTTCAGCGATATTGCGCAGTGGTCGATGGCGGTGAGGTTCCCAGAGGTCCGTCGTTTTCGAAACGCGCACGGCAAAGCCAGAGGCTCTCAAGGCCAGTTTAATGGATTTGGCCGACCAGAAATGAAGATGGCCGATCGGACGCATCATCCGCCATTGCTCCCGCCCACGTCTCGCGCGGAATGATTCCCGATTGGGCATTGCGCAATACAAGCGTGCTCCCGCCGCCGCCCGGCGACGCAAACCACGCAGCACCAGCAGCGGGTCGGTGACATGCTCCAATACGTCCAAGGCGATGATGAGATCGGCTTCCAAATCCGGAGGCACATCGGTGAGTGAAGGAAAGATATTCTGCAGAGTCCCTCTCCAAGGTCCTGGCTCGACCCCGGAGCAACCCCAACCGCGAGCGGCGAATTTTCGATAGAGCAACCCTTTCCCCACCCCAAGTTCGAAATATCGGCCGGCGGCTTTTCTAATTCCCGATCGACGACAAAGCGTTCCGGGATAGTGAGCTGCGACTTTTCCTCCGCCTCCCAGCCCACGCCGATGACGGAAAGGGAGCTGCGTTCGTAAAGATGACTGAGGAGTGCCTGGGAGGGCATCGGATCAATCCAGCCGTGCCGGCAATTACTGCAGACGCGGACATCAAATTTGTGAGGCCGTTCTGGGTGGATGTTGACGGCATCATGGGCCACACGCGATCCGGCTCCACAGATAGGACACGCCGGCAACGCAGAAAAAGCGAGCCCAGCGAATCCCTCAGTAAGATCTGAGAAGGCATGCATTGCGTGGAAATATGCCACTGCTTCTCGTTTACCAAGCGCATTTATGGAAATTCCCGGGAGAAAAAATGGGAGCGTCTTGACGCTTTCCGTGCGCGACATCAAGTTCCGCCGACTTTTAGCTCGCGGAATGGATCTGAATCCAGCCTTGCGGATGAGCATGCGGGCTGAAAGGGCGATCGTCGTTTCCTATGTTTCCGCCATCTCAAGCGTCTCGAGCAAACCGCCATCGCCTGGAGCTTCTTTGCCGTGCTCCTGAAGTTCGGATCTGTTCTGTTTTTGCTCCCTCTCATCCTACGCCTGGTGCCCCCGGAGCATCTCGGCCTTTGGTATGTGTTCCTAGCGGTAGGCGGCTTTGCCGCAATGCTTGATCTCGGCTTTGCCCCCACTGTAATGCGGGCGGTCGCTTACCTCTGGGCCGGGGCTGAAAAGCTTGTGCCCATAGGGATTGATCGCAGCGAAACCAATCCCAGCAGCGGCCGCCCGAATCAGCGGGAACTGGTGCGCCTCATCGCCACGTTCCGAGCATATTATTTCTGGTGCGGTCTGCTTGCCTTGGTGCTGATGACGACGGTCGGCGGCGTCTGGATTTTCCGCAGCACGAGTTCTCTGCCGGAGGCTGCCTCCCTGCGCGCCGCATGGTTTGTTTATGCCACGGCCGTTTACGTGAATTTTATTGGTGACGTGTGGGGTTATCTGCTCGCAGGCATCGGCGAAGTGCGCCGTTCACAGCAAAACGCTGTTTTTTCCCAATTGCTCTACTATGCCCTGGCTGGAGCGGGTTTGCTTCTCGGCCTTAAACTCTGGGCCCTGATCGTGGCGACGCTGGCCAGCGGACTCGTCGCGCGTCTCGCGAACCGGATTGCGTTTCTCCGCCTGGTACCGTTGCCCCGCTCTTCCATCCTGCGGTCGTGTCATTGGGATGTGGTGCGCGTGCTCTGGCCGAATGCCTGGCGCATGGCTGTGGTGGGACTTGGTGGATATTTCGTCAGTAATGCGAACACGTTGATCTGCAGCCACTTTCTGGGTTTGAAGACCACCGCAATGTACGGCGTAAGCGTGCAGGCGGCGATGATGCTCTATTGGCTGAGTAGCGTATGGGTAAATGTGAAGTTGCCGCTGATCAATCGTCTCCGATCTCAACACCGCGACTTCGAGGTCGCGCAGATCTTTTCTCAGCGCGTCCGCCTGGCCCTGCTCACTTTCGCGGCAGGGGCAGCTGGGCTCTGGGCGGTGGGGCCCCCTCTCTTGGTCAAGCTTGGAGCCAAAACAAACTTGTTGGCGCCTGCGCTTCTCGCCACGCTATTGCTGATCCTCTTGCTGGAAATGCATCATGCCCTGTACGGATCGCTCGTCCTGACCGAGAATCGAAATCCATTTGTCGTTCCCGCTTTGATCTCGGGGCTTGCGGTGGCCGTTCTGAGCTGGTATTGGACGCCGCGAATCGGTGTTTGGGGGCTCCTGCTCGCTGCCGGAGGCGTCCAGGCATGTTTTAATAATTGGTGGTCTGTCGTGCGGGCTATTGATGGCCTCGCGATCGGCCAGTCTGTTTATTGGCGGCTCTTTTTTCTTGGGTCAAAAGCGATCGATCCTAAGAGGGTGGAGACGGTAAGCGCCGCCGCCTCCCGGAGAAGTGGCGGCTAAATTTGCAAAGGCCGAATGAAGTTTTACATCCGAACATTGGCTGCGACGTCCGAAGCACCGCTATGAGTCAGACGGAAACATTGGATTATACAGTCAAGCCGCCCAACTACTTCGCGGACGAACGCGCGGAAATGGCGGCGCTCGTGCCCTCGAACGTCGAGAGAATCCTGGACGTGGGCTGCGGAAACGGGGGCTTTGGCGCAGCGCTAAAGCGCGCGCGTCCCGCGGAGGTTTGGGGAATCGAGATGGTTCCCAAAGTGGCGGATATCGCCGCCGGGAAGTTGGACCATGTGCTCAGAGGCACCTTCACCGAGTGTCGTTCCCAACTGCCGGCCGAATACTTCGATTGCATTGCTTTCAACGATGTCCTCGAGCACATGGAAGACCCCTACACGGCCTTAAAACAAGCGCGGCAGTTGCTGCGGAAGGGCGGCGTGATCATCGCGTCCATCCCTAACGTCCGCTATATCGACGTCGTGCGGAATTTGGTCTGGCAGGGGCGCTGGGACTATCAGGATTGGGGCGTTTTGGATCGCACCCATCTGCGTTTTTTTACCCGGCAGAGCATCATCGATACATTCGCAGACTGCGGCTACCAGATCGAGACGATCGGAGGGATTTATCCGAAAGCGGGCGGGCCTAAATTCAAGATCCTCAATCTTCTTTTCTTCGGTCGCTTGGACGACATGCGATACCAGCAGTTCGCTCTTCGAACGCGCCCCCAATAGCTCGAGGACGGAACCGGAGCAGCATGAGCGCACGTGGAATTCCGCTGACTGTCGCCATCCCGACGTATAACCGGGGAGACAAGCTGCTGCCGCTTTTGCAGGCGATTGCCGCTCAAACCAGTTCGGAAGATGAGCTGCTTGTTTTCGATGATGGATCCACCGACTCGACCGCCGCCGTCGTGGGCAAAATTCCCGCATTTTGCCTGCGGCGTCATGAGCGCAATCAAGGCATGGTCGCCAATTGGAATTCCTGCCTGGCGACCGCAACCCGGGAGTGGATCTGCCTCGTGCATGACGACGATGTTCTCGCGCCGGACGGGTTGGCGATACTGCGGCGGGCATGTGCCTTGGCGGGCGGCCCTGCGTTAATTCTGCATCGAAAGCAAGGGGTCGAATACGATGCAGGCTTTCGCTACGCCATCTGGGAACCGGGACCTTGGGCAATTCTAAATTTCCCCACAATTCCCTCGGGCGCGATTGTCCATCGAAGCATCATCGAATCTCTCGGCGTTTTCGATCCGCATTTTCGCTACTCCAGCGATCTGGAATATTTCGGCCGGATCTGCGCACATTATCCCTTGGTGATCATCGAAAGTCCTGCGGTGGTGGAATACCGATTACATGACTCGAACTACCAATTGGAAACCTGGCGCCAGCCCGATTTTTATTCGCAGTTGGAAGAAATCGAACGTCGCGTTCTCAACTATGCGCGTCTTCCGGCGGCTGAGGCAGAGCGTTTGTTTTATGTGCGGATGACGGGCTACCTCCGTCATATGTTCAATCAGGCGCGACGCACGGCCGACCGGGAGCTGATTCGCCGCGTCGGGAAGCGGTTGTGGATCCGTAGGCATCTGAATTGGCGCACCCGAGCACTGGCGCTCGCGGGCATGGCGACTGGTTTCAGCCTTCGCTACGACGGCGCCTAACGAGCTGGTCACGATAAATGGGACCATCGCCGCTATTTTCCATCATTTGTCCCACCTTCAATTGCGCGGAGAAAATCTCCGCCACGGTGGAATCGATCCTGTCGCAAGAAGATATCACACTGGAGTGTATCGTAGTCGACGCTGGATCAACCGACGGAACGATCGGTGCGCTCGCCCGGTTCCAGGCGGATGATCGGCTGCGATGGGATTCGCGCGAAGATAAGGGAATCTACGATGGGATGAATCGGGGGTTGCGCATGGCGCACGGGCGATTTCTTTACTTTTTAG
>CAVXLV010000019.1:0-15018 GCA_963762685.1 uncultured Verrucomicrobiae bacterium
CTCGTCGACTTCTGCTGCCGGCGCAGACTCCTCAAGGACCGCAGTCCGATCTTCCAACAGGGCGACAGGCTCCGCCTTTTCCACCGTTTCCTTGTCCTCGACTTCGGCCTCTTCTTCTTCCGCCCCGGCCCCGCTTGGTTCCGCGCTTTCATCCGTCGCGTCCTCGGCGGGAGCAGGCTCAATGATTTGTGGCGACGCAATCTCGCTCACCGCGGGCTCCTCTTCGGCTTCCTCCCGAACTTCGGCTAGCTCCACCTCCGGCAACTCTTCCACCACCGGCGCTTTCGGAGTTTCATCCAACCCGAGACTCGGTTGTTCGACTTCCTCGGGCGCCGCAACCTCGTGCGGCAGATATCCGCGAACGACTCCGGAGTAGTCATCGTCCCCTCGCTCCTTTCGCACTTCCTCCAGCAAGCTGCTCCGCGCCGCTTCCGTGGCCGAAAAAGCCAGCCCGTGCGCCCGGCCAAGGCGGCTGGCGATCTCCACATCTTTCAGCATGTGCTTGATCGAAAAATGTGGATCGAAATCCCCCTCGATCATCTTCGGCATTTTCATCGCCAGCGTCGCCGATCCGCTCGCGTTCCCGCGCATCGCGAGGGTAAATTTCTCCAGCGGTAAACCAGAACGATGCACCAGCGCGAGCGCTTCCGAGGCTACCTGCACCGTCGCCGCTGTCACCATATTGGTCGCGATCTTGATCGTGGTGGCCTGCCCCACTTCACCGATCTCGATCAACTCCTTGCTGCTCGCTTCCAGCACCGGCCGCGCGCGCCGGAACGCGGACTCGTCTCCGCCGATGTAATAAACCAGCTCGCCTTTCTCCGCCGCCAGCTTGCTCCCGGTGAAAGGGGCGTCGAGAAATTGCGCGCCCCGGCGGTGCACGATTTCCGCCGCTGCTCGCATCGTGTGCGGAGCGATCGTGCAATGTGCCATCACCACGTGGTGCGCCTTTAAAGCCGGCTTCATCTGCTCCACCACCGAAAGCAACGCCTCGTCATCCGCGACGAAGATTTGGATAAAATCCGCCAGTTGCGCGATCTCCGCCGGCGACCCGACGAAGTTCGGAAAGGGACGCGGCGTGCGATTCCAAACAAAGACCGAGAACCCCCTTCGCCGCAGGCTTTCCGCCACCCGGCGCCCGATAATTCCGAGCCCGATGACTCCAACGTTTTTAAGGGTGCGACGTGACATGAGCGGTTTCACCGTGGCAACGCACGGCTTGGGCGAAAATCACGGCAAACGTCCCAGCACGCAATCCGGAAGTTCCAGCGCGCGCCGCGCGCGACCTCATTCCCGCCGCAGAATTTGAGCGTGAGAAAGTTGCGCACTGAGGCCGGCCACAGCGTGAGCTCGTTTTTCCTGCGCGAGAGCGGCGGCGATCTCCGCCTGTGCTTCTGCGAACAGGATCTCGCGCGGACCTTTCCGATCCGTCAACTGTGCGAGATGAAAACCTAAATGGGTCTGAAAAGGTGCCGTCATCGCGCCCACTTTCAGCGCCGCGATCGCGGTCACGAACTCCACCGGCGCGCGCGCTGCCGCGAAAAACCCCAAGTCCCCGCCGCGGGCTTTCGTCTCCTCGTCTTCCGACACTGCGCTCGTCATTTCCGCCAATGGCGTCGCCCGCCTTGATCTGCGTGGCGAGTGCGCTGATTTCTCTTCGCTTGGCCTCCACCTCTTCCGCCGGCGTCGCCTCATGCGCGGCCAGCAAAAGGTGACTCGCCCGAAACCGCAACGGCTGCAGAAACGCCGCACGATGCGCGTCGTAGAAGCTCCGCTGCTCGTCAGCCGTCGAGGACAACGCGCCTGCGATCTGATCTTCCAGCCAGGCCCGCCCCCGCAGGTGGTCGGCTACCTCGTTCCGCAGCGCCGCTATCGACCAACCCGCTGCCGCGAGCGCTTCTTGAAAAGCTTGCTCGTCCCCGAATTGGGCGCTTAACAAAGCCAGCTCCCGCGCAATCGCTTCCTCCGCGACAGGCATTGCCCGCGCTCGTTGCCGCAGGTTCTCGTCCATCACCAGACCCGCCAGATCCCGTCCGGGCTGCGCCGTTAGATCGCCGGCATAAATCCCGACCTCCCCGACAAGCGCGAGTAAATCCCCCCGACCCAGCAGCGGCGCCAGGGCCGCGCGCGAGGTGGGAGACCGGAAAAACCACTCGCCCGCGCCCACCCCAAGCGCGGCTGCCAGCATGCACAGGAAAAAAACCGCGAACGCGCGATTCATTTTAGCGACGAGAGATAATGCGCCGCCACCGCGCCCACGATGCCCAGACTTTCCGCGCTTAATTTATCCATCGTGTCCTCCGCGGTGTGCCAGGGCGGATAATCGAAATCAATCAGATCGATCACCGGAATGCCGATCGCGTTCAGCGGGGTGTGATCGTCCAGGATCCCCCCAGAGGCGTAGGTGAAATGCTGGCGCACCTTCAACGCCTCCGCCGATTTAAAAATAGCGAGCGTCAACTCTGCCGGCGAATCGGGCGGGAGAGTAATCGTCAGATTCTTATCGCCCACCATGTCGAAGAGAATGCCACCGCGAAACTGTTTAGCCCGCCCGCTTTCTTGCAATTGCTTCGCAAAATAGCGGCTGCCGTAAAGGCCATCGGTCGCAGTGAATTCGAGGAACGCTTCTTCGCCATCGAAGAACACCAGTTGCATCTGCGCCGCCAGCGCAGGGTGCGCGGCGAGAACGCGCGCCAGCTCCAGCAGCACCCCGTTACTCGAGCCGCCATCATTCGCGCCCACGAAACTGTCCACTCGCGAAAAGTTTGGTGTCGTAATGCGAGCAAAGAAGAAAGGACGGCGCGACCTTCGCCTCTTTTGCGCCCTTAAAAGTCGCGATCAGGTTGACGAACTTCACCGCTCCTTGCGATGTGGCGTCGGTAAACACCTGCTGCGTGACCACCCAGCCGGTCTTCTCCAGTTCCTGCACAATGTAGCCGCGCGCTTTCTCCAGGGCAGGGCTGCCGGGCGGGCGCGGGCCGTAATCCACCAGCTGCTGCACGTGCTGCAGAGCGTTCGCGCCTGAAAACTCTTCCCACATTTTTCCAGTCTCAGCCGAGGCGCGCATCGTCTCTTTGCCTTCGCAGCTCACCAGAGCCAGGCCTAAAGCCAGCGCGGTCAGAGTTCTCATCTCGAGAAAATGCGGCCGCTAATCAGCGCTCACATCGAGGCCCATCACCTGCAGAACGCGCTGCAAATCTTCGTCGCCGTAATACTCAATCTCGATTCGCCCGCGCTTCTCGCCCGGCTGCAAAGTCACCCGCGTGCCGAGATGTTGTTGCAGACGATTCTGCACCTCCGCCAGCGCGGAGGAAGTGGCAGTCGCCTTCGCGCCTGACGATTTCCGCCGGCTCTGTTGGCCGACCTGTCGCGCGACCAGACGTTCCGCATCGCGCACGGTGCCGCTGCGGCGCAGGATCGTTTCCGCCACCGCCAGCTGCTCTTCTGATGCTTTCAACCCCAGCAAAACCTTGGCGTGCCCGACCGAGAGCAAACCTTGCGTGAGCCAGGTTTGAATTTGCTGATGCAAATCGAGCAGGCGCATCGAGTTCGCCACCGCGGCGCGGCTTCGGCCGACCTTGTGCGCGATGTCTTCCTGGCGCATCCCAAATTCACCCGCCAGCCGCGCGTAGGCCTGCGCTTCCTCGATCGGATTGAGATCAGCGCGCTGTAGATTCTCAATCAGCGACAGTTCGAGCACGTCCAGATCGCTCGCCGTTCGCACGATCACCGGCGCCTGCGTGAGACCGATCTCGCGCGAAGCGCGCCAACGCCGCTCGCCGGCGATCAATTCATGGCGGCCATCGACCATCCGGACGATGAGCGGCTGGATGATCCCGTGTTGCCGGATCGATTCCATCAATTCGCCGAGCGCTTCGGCGGCAAATTCTTTCCGGGGCTGGAGCGGGCTCGGGACGATCGTGCTCAAGTCCACCAGATGGACCCTCTCGCCCGGCTCGGTAACCATCTCGATTTCCAAGGCCGGCCCAGCCACTAATGCCGGCCCGGGCCGGACGCCGATGAGCGCGCCCAATCCTTTTCCAAGACCCGTTTTTGCCATGCGGCAGGCTATCGGCTTGCCGCCCGCCACGCAACCAGCCGGCCGCTAGCGGAAATGGGAAAACCGCGCGTTAGCGGCGCAAAGAGCCCGCGATGGCGCGGGCGCATTGCTCGAGCAGGCGGCTCTCCGCTTGCACGAGCGCGGCATAGCCATCGCCCACGATCGGCTCGCGGAAACTTCCGCTCCTCCGCGAAATCGTCTGGCCCGAGCCGCTCTGGATTCTCCAGGAGAGATCAAGGATCGCCTCCTGCCCGCTGATGCCGTGGAATTGTTTAATATCCAGCGCCACCCGATAGCGTGGCCGCCCCCCGCCATCGAGAGAGCTGCGCACGTTACTTGAACCGAGGAGACGGCCTAAATCCGCTGCCACCGTGCGGCTGATGTTTTCCTGAAGCGAGCCGATCCAGAGTGCATCGGACGGGACCTGGAACTCATTCGGACCGCTGGCGAAGACTACCTCCGCGCGATCGATGTAACTCGGGAGCGAGACGGGACCGATGCCGACGCTGAGCCCGGCAGCCGATCGACCAGTGGGCGCAGCTTCAGACCCGAGCCGATAAAATTTTTCCTTGGAGCCGCAACCAGCCAGCAGGCCGGCCAGGAGCAAACAGAGAACGATGCGAGACAGGAAACTCATAGCAAAAAATCGCGCGTTACTGGCCAGGCGTGCCTTTGGGAGGTTTGACCTTCCCAGGCTTGCCGAAGATGAGCGAATTCGGTTTCCGCTCAATGGTTCCGCTTAAGCTCTTCACCGATTGCAAAGTCTCGTCGAGCTGGCGCAGCGTTTCGGTGAGCTTTTGGTAGAGCGCGCCGTTCTCTCCATAGCCGCTCATGGTCGCGCCAAGATCGGACGCCGTCGCCTTGATTGCCGCCAGGGCATCGGAAGCGTTTTTGATCGTTTCCTCCAGCGGCAAAGCCTGCAATTTATCCAGGAGCGCGCTCGCCTTGTCCTGCAGCTCCGCCAGGCTCGAGCCTCCGGTGGGCAGGAGACGGTAACCCTCGATCTCCACCACGCTGGCCGGCGTCGCGTCTTTCTGGAAATCCAGATCCACATACATCTGGCCCGTGATCAGGCTGCCGGTTTTAAGGCTGGCGCGCAGACCATTTTTCACTGCATCCGCGATGAATTGCTCCGCAGGCTCGGTGCTTTCCTTCGGCAGACTGGTGATCAGGCCCGGGTCGATTTGGATCAGGACTGGGACGCGACGCTCAGGATCGTTTGGCAGATAACGGAAGGACACACCTTTCACCGTTCCGATACGAACACCGCGAAAGTCGACCGGCGCATCTTCATTCAAACCCCGCACGCTTCCCGTGAAAAGGAGGAGATAGGGCAGGCTGTCTTTCATGACGAATTTCTTCGTATCGGAGACGCTGTCGTAGAGCGCGAAGCTCTCGCCATCGCCCACTGCCGGCGCGCTGGCCGAGCCTTCGGGTTGGCCGAAGGTGATCCCGCCTACGAGCAACGATTCCAAGGTGCCGGCGTGCAGCTCGAATCCGTTCGCGCCGATCTGCACATCGAGCCCGCTTGTGTTCCAGAACTTTGTGTTCGTCCGCACCAGGCTGGCGTATTCCGAATTAATGAATGCGCCAAATTCGACCTTGCCGTTCTCCGGATGAAAAATGCGCGACTCGATCCGGCCCGCGGTCAGCCCTTTGTAGACAATCTGGGTTCCGGGAGCGACGCCGCCCGCCTCATCAGTGAAAAGGGTAATCCGCAACCCGGGAACGCCTTTCGGAGTCACGGGCGGATCTTCCAAGCCCACGAAATCGCGTCGCGCCTCTTTCGATAACCCCGGCTCCAGCTCGATGTAGCTTCCGGAAACAATCGTGCTTAACCCCGAAATCCCGGAGGCTCCGTAGCGAGGACGAACGACCCAAATCTGCGCGTCTTTCGTCAGGAGCCGCGTCGCCTCGGCCGTCATCTGCATCGTGATGTCCACGCCCTTCAGGTTTTCGGTAAGATTGACGGACTGGACGGTGCCGACGTTCACGCTCCGGCAAAGGACCGGCGTCTTTCCGGCCACGATTCCTTCCGCCGTTTCGAAGCGCACGGTGATAAGCGGCCCGCGCGCCGAGTAATACTTTACCCCCAGCCAAAGACCGAGGAGCGCTGCCACGATTGGGATAATCCAGATCGGGGAGAGGCGACGGCCTTGTTTTACCACAGGGGTCATTCGTGGTTCGTCGGAGGTAAGAACGTCATGCATGAGATGTGGATTCCGTCTCCCCTGACCGCGCGGCCGCATCCCAAATCAAACGTGGATCAAAGCTAATCGCAGCAAACATCGTCAGGACCACCACGGCTGCGAAAGAGACCGCGCCAGAGCCAGGGTGAATGGAAATCGTGGAGCCAAGCTGCACCACCGCGACAAGAATTGCCACGACGAATATGTCCACCATCGACCAGCGCCCGACAAACTCCGTCACGCGATAAAGCCGGGTCATCTTACGCGGATGCCGGCCCGAGCGGGAGGCAAGACAGAGCGCGATGATCGCGATGATTTTCAAAACCGGAATCAAAACACTGGCGACGAAGATAATGATCGCGACCGGGTAATCCGCTTCCTGCCAGAACTGAATCACGCCGCCCATGATGGTGTTCTCCTCATCGCCGTAGAACGATTCCAGGCGCAGAACAGGTAAAAGATTGGCCGGAAGATAAAGCACAATCGCGGCAATCGTGAAAGCCCAGGTGCGCTGGATACTTTCCCGCAGCCGCAAATGGAGCGCGGCCCGGCAGCGCGGACAACGCTCTTCGCTCACCGGCGTAATCAGGCCGCACGAATGGCAAAGCGCCAGACCCGCGAGCCGCCGCTGATTCCGGTGGGAATTCCGAGTTCATTTCGCCAACTCCAAACGATTCCAAATCTCGCGCGGATGGATCGAGGCCAGCGACGCCGTCAAACACATGATCAACGCGACAAAAGCCCAGAACGCGCTGCCCAGGGTCAGCTCCGCCATCTTCCCCAACTTCAAAAGACTAACGAGCGTGCCGAGCAAAAAGATCTCGATCATGTTCCAGCGCCGCGCCGCCAGCACCCAGCGACAGAGGAGGATGGCGCCCGGCCCGCGCCGATTCCAAAGCAAGGGGACCAGGAGATAAAGCAGCCCTCCGATAAGCAGACTGGGCGCAGCCAAAATGAAAATAGAAACCGCGACCGCCAGGTATGGGTAACCCTCCGCCTCGAGACCCCAGGCGCTCTGCCAGAGGAAAATTTCGCTCTCGCGAAAACCTGCGCGCAGAGTCATGAACGGGAAAAAGTTCGCCACCACGAAAAGCACTCCCGCCGCCAGCGCCAGCGCCGCAGTGCGATGAAGGGAATTCCGCTCATGGCTCATGAGCGGATAAAGGCACCGGGGACAAATCGCCTTCTCCCCCTCCTGCAATGGCTCCGCCTCCAGAACGACATCGCAATCCGGGCAAACAAGCTGGCGAATGGAATGAAGTGGATGCACGGGAGGAAGAAACGCCTAAACCAAGGCAGCGTCCGGCGCAAAACTTAGCACGTGGTCGCACTTTTCGCCCGGCCGGCGTGAACTTTGCCGCTGTTGCGCGCAGAGAAATTGCACCCAGTCTCCGCGCTCGCTACCCTCCCGCTATGCCGCCCGCTTCCCGTAGTTTCACTCTCGGTCACTCCCCCGATCCCGACGACGCCTTCATGTTCTACGCCATGGCGGAGAACAAGATCGATCTCCGCGGTTACAAATTTGAGCACCGCTTGGAAGATATCCAGACCTTGAACGAGCGGGCCACGCGCGGGGAACTCGATATCTCCGCCATCTCCATCCACGCCTACGCCTACGTCAGTGAGCTGTATGCGTTGCTGCCATGCGGCGCCAGCATGGGCGACGGTTACGGACCGATGCTTGTCGCGACCGAGGTAGCCGGCCTGTCTTCCAACCCGAGTGATGCGGAGATTCGGGCCTGGCTGAAAGGCCGAGTCATCGCGGTCCCAGGGTTAATGACCAGTGCCTATCTCGCGCTTCAACTTTATCTCGGGGAATTCCAACACGTCGTCGTCCCCTTCGACGAAATCTTTGCCACCGTAAAAAACGGGCGCGCCGCCGCGGGTCTCATCATTCACGAAGGCCAGCTCACCTACGCCCAAAGTGGCTTCACCAAAATCGTCGACCTCGGCGAATGGTGGAAACGCAAGACGGCTCTGCCGCTCCCGCTCGGCGGGAATGTTTTGCGCAAGGACATCCCGGCCGAAGTGCGGCGCGACCTGCTTATCATCCTTCGGGAGAGCATCGAGTACGGTCTCGCCCATCGCGAAGCTGCGGTGCGCCATTCCATGCCTTACGCGCGTGATATGGACTCTGCTCTCGCGAGCCAATTCATCGGGATGTATGTGAACGATTACACCCTCGATTACGGCGACGATGGGCGCCGGGCGATCCGGGAATTCCTCGGCGCGGCCGAGAAACGCGGCTATCTCCGGCAGACCGTTGAGTTGGAATTTGTGAGTTAAAGTTGCCGCGCGTTTCGCGTTCTACTTCTTCTCGTCCTTCTTCTTCTCCGGCTTGCTCAACTGCAAGACGAAGGCTTTCGCCTTCGTGGCTTCCGTCTGGAAGCCGGACGTGAAGCCCGAGGTGCCGTATTCGAACAAAACGACGAAGCAAAAAGTAAAGAAAACGAACAGGGCGATCCAAAACAGCCCGCGCAAGAGCGACATGCGAATGATCGTAACTTAACGCCTTGGCCGGGTCAACGCAGCACGCGCGTGAGGATGCGCGGAGGGCAGAGAGCCCTTGCCCTTTCGACATCGGAGAGTTATCGCTGCGGCTGGCGTCTGATGGCGACGTGACGCGTGCATTGCATCGGCGAGATCCCTCGACCGCCTGCGCGGCTCTGGATGACACTAGTGTTTTTTGAAATTTGGGATCTTTGCCTGCGCTCCCAAAGATCTCTGAGCTCTCAAAAGCAAACCGTGTCATCCCGAGCCGCGCAGACGGCCGAGGGATCTCGCCGACGCAGCGAACGTTCCCCGCCTTCCCGCCGCTTCTCCCGCCAGCCTCCCCTGCCAAACTTCGGATTGATCGCCTATTCGAAGCTGCCATCTTCGCGCCATGCGCGTTCCACTCCTCGATCTCAGCGAGCAATACCGCGCCCTCGCCGCTCCGCTCCGGGCCGAAGTGGATGAGATTCTCGCCAACCAGCAATTCATCCTCGGCCCAAAAGTGCATGCCTTCGAGCAGGCCATGTGCACCTACTGCTCGGCTCCCCACGCCGTCGGCGTTTCCTCAGGGACTGATGCGCTCCTCGCCATCCTCATCGCCCTCGGCTTCGGACCAGGCGACGCCGTCATCACCACTTCCTACACCTTCTTCGCCACCGCCAGCTGCGTGGCCCGTGTCGGCGCCACCCCAGTCTTCGTCGATATCGACCCCGCGACGTACAACATCTCGCCCGCCGCGATTGCCCGTTACCTCGAAAAAGAATGCCAGCGCCAGGCCGATGGGACAGTCCGAAACAAGAAGGGCGAAACCATCCGCGCGCTCATGCCCGTGCACCTCTTCGGGTTGTGCTGCGAGATGGATGCCATCCTCGCGCTCGCGCAGGAGTATAACTTGCTCGTCATCGAAGACGCAGCCCAGGCCATCGGCGCCGAATACCCGTTCGCCGCCGGCGGAAGCGCGCAAGCGGGAACCATGGGTGCTGCTGGTTACTTCAGTTTCTACCCATCGAAAAACCTTGGCGCCGCTGGAGATGCCGGCCTCGTCCTCTGCCGGGAAGAAGCGCTCGCTCATCGCGTCCGCGTCTGTCGACAGCATGGGATGGAGCCGCGCTACATTCACCACTTCATCGGCGGGAACTTTCGCTTGGATGAAATCCAGGCCGCCGTTCTGAATGTGAAGCTCCCGTCCTTAAACGGCTGGTCCGCCGCGCGCCGCACGGTTGCGGAAAATTACCGCCGCGAATTCACCCAGCGCGGCCTGGACGAAGTGCTGCAGCTCCCCGCCGAACCTTTCCGCGAGCGCGGCCTCTCCAATCACCACATCTACCATCAGTATGTTCTCCGCACGGATCACCGCGATGCGCTGCAAGCGCACCTGACCGCGAAAGAAATCGGCAACGCCATCTACTACCCGCTCGGCCTGCACCAGCAGGAATGTTTCGCCTACCTCGGCTACCAGGCCGGCGATCTCCCGGAAACGGAGCGAGCAACCCGCGAGACTCTTGCTCTCCCAATCTATCCCGAGCTCCCGCCGGCCGCGCAGGCCTACGTGGTCGACGCCATCGCGGAGTTTTTTAACTCCAAGGGCGCGTGAGCGCCCGCAAGCGAGCGCAGCGGAAAGCGCCCCTTCCGCTGCGCCCAAAAAATCTTTGCCACCCTCCGCGGTCGAGCCTATATCAACGCTCGCGCTGAACGGGTAGGTACCGAAGTGGCCAAACGGGGCGGACTGTAAATCCGCTGGCTTACGCCTTCGTTGGTTCGAATCCAACCCTGCCCAAGCCCGGTCCCCGCCGGCGCGCTTCTCGTGCGAAGCCTACCGCCGGCCGCGCGCTCCGGCTTTTTTCGTGACGCTCTTTTTGGCGCTCGATGCCTTCTTCGCGACGCTTTGTTTCGCGCTGCTTTTCTTCGCGGAGCTCTTCTTTGCGGCCGAGGCTTTCTTTCCGCCGCTCGACTTTGCAGAGCTGGACGGCTTGTTCGCCGGCGCCGTCTTCTTCGCGCTCCCAGACTTCGTGCCGGTGGATTTTGACGACTTGGATGAGCCGCGCTTTCCCCCAGTGGAGCCGGAGCCTGTCGAGGATGTGGATGTGGAAGACTTGCCGCTGGAGCGTCCCACCGCTTTCGCTGCCATCGCTCCCAAGACGCCGCCTACGACCGCTCCCACTGGTCCAGCCACGCTGCCGATGATCGCCCCGGTGGCGGCGCCGGCGGTCTGTTTGGAGATAGGCGGGATGGTAATCTTTTCCGAGGAAGAGGAGCTGCTTTTTGAGTTTGATTTACTGGTGGCCATAGGGAGCTACTTGGTTTGTTGAGGTTGAGTAACATCTTCCTATCGGAAGTGGGGGAGCCTTTGCGTTCTTCCCTTCCGTAATTTCCTCCGCACGACTGCCCGCGGCATCCAGGCAAAAAAAAGCGGTCGCCGAAGCGACCGCTCTTTCGTTGAGTTTTCTCGGGATGCCTTAGCGTCCGCGACCGCCGCTGCGACCGCCGCCATCACGGCGTCCGCCGCCATAGCCGCCGCCACCACCGCCGCCGCCGTAACCGCCGCCGCCGCCGCCACCACCGTAGCCGCCGCCGCCACCGCCACGTCCTCCGCCACCACCACCGTAGCCGCCACCACCACCGCCGGGGGGACGAGCTTCGCGTGGGCGCGCTTCATTCACGGTCAAAGGCCGGCCTTCCACCGTCTTGCCATTGAACTCGGAGACCGCTTTTTGAGCATCGGCATCGGTCGTCATCGTGACGAAAGCAAAGCCGCGTGATTTACCGGTGAACTTGTCCTGCATCAACGTGACCTCTTGCACAGGCCCCGCTTGAGCGAAAAGATCCTGCAGATCTGTCTCGGTCGTGTTGAAGGAAAGATTTCCTACGTATAATTTAGTTCCCATCTGAGTTTACTGTGGAAAACGTCGCACCGGTCACTGTTCCCGCTCATCGGATTTCAAATCGCCACTGATAACTCAACTGACAATCCACCAACTTCCCGAGCTGCCGTCTTCTCTCGGCGAGAGTACTAGGGCTTTCCGGCCCTAAAAGCAAAAGGAAATTAGGGAGCCAGCCACCGCCGAAAAATGCCTCAGCCCGAGCCTCATCCTCCATCTTCCGCTCGCGCCCGCGTCGCTGTGGTCGGTGCCGGTATCATCAGCCCGCTCGGGATGGGACTGGAGGAAACTGCGGCCGCGTTGCGCGAGGCGCGTGATTGCATCACCCCGATGACGCGGTTCGCGGTCGAGCAATGCCGCGCCCAAACTGCCGGGCAAATCCCGGATGAGCAGCTTCCGCAGCCCACTTCGAAGCGACAAAGCGCGCGCCTGCATCGCGCGGCGCGAATGATGATCGCCGCCCTCGGCGAGGCCCTCGCGCAGGCGCCCGGTTACGAACCGGAGCTCACCGTCATGGGCACCACCAGCGGCGGGATGACGTTTGGCGAAGAGTATTACCGCTCTCTCCAAGGTCATCGCACGATGCGCCGCGCGCCGCGCTTGATCGCCAATTACACTCCGCAGAAAGCGATCATGGACGCTCAGGAGGCGTTCGGCTTGACCGCGCCCTGCCAGGTGATCGCGAACGCCTGCGCCTCCGGCACCAACGCCATCGGCCACGCTTTCGAGTGCATCCGCTCCGGCCGCTACCAGCGCGTCTTAAGCGGTGGCTACGACGCCATCTCCGAGCTGGTCTTCGTGGGCTTCGACGCCCTGCAAGCCGCCACTGCGGAGAAGTGTCGGCCCTTCGATCGCGCGCGCACCGGCCTCGTTCTCGGCGAAGGGGCGGCGGTGCTGGCCTTGGAAAACTACGAGGCCGCGGAAGCGCGCGGCGCGCAGATCCTGGGCGAAGTGATCGGCTACGGTCTCTCGACCGATAACCATCACCTCACCCAACCGAACCCATCTGGCAGCGGCGCGCTTCAGGCGATGGAGATGGCCTTGCAAAGCGCGGGACTCGCCCCAGCGGCGATCGATTACATTAACGCCCACGGCACGGCGACTCCGTTCAATGACGCCGCGGAAGGAAAGGCAATCTCGGAGCTCTTCGATCGCGTCCCCGTCAGCTCCACCAAAAGCATGATGGGCCACTCGCTCGGCGCTGCCGGAGCGATCGAGGCAGTGGTCAGCCTGCTCGCCCTGCGCGATCAACTCTTGCCCCCTAACATCAATTTCCGCGAAGGCGACGAAACGCTCGATCTCGACATCGTGGCCAATGCCGCCCGGCCCGCTCCCATCCGGACTGTCCTTTCAAACTCCTTCGGCTTCGGTGGAACCAACGCCTCTGTCATCCTGCGCCATGAGTGATTCTGCCTCTCCATCTTTCACGCCGCTGCGCATCGGCGGAATGGGTTGGGTCACGCCCTTGGGCAGCGGCCTCACCTCCGTGTGGGAAAAGCTCCTCGCCGGCGAGGAAGCAAACCCGGAGACCATCGAGAGTCCGCTTCACCCGGGCAGTTACCCAGTCTTTCGCGTGCCGCCTGCTGCGCTCGCCGGCGCGCCGGCACATCCACGGTTGCGACGTTCCAGCGCCATCTCGCGCTTCGCCGTCGTCGCAGGATTGGCCGCGCTCGAAGATGCGCAGATCAAACTGGACGCCGAAACCGCAGCGCGCACCGCCATCATTTTTGCCATCTCCAACGGCGGCGTCGTTTACACGAAACGCTTCTATCACGAGATCGTCGAGACGGGCGCGCAAGCCGCCAGTCCGCTCCTTTTTCCCGAGACCGTCTTCAACGCGCCCGCCAGCCATTTGGCGGCGCTCCTCGGCATCACCGGCGCCAGCTACACCCTGGTTGGCGACGGCACGGTCGGCTTGCTCGCATTGAAAATGGCGGAGGATTTGATGCAAAATCCGGCGATCGATCGCTGTCTCGTCGTCGGATCCGAGGAAGCGGATTGGCTGCTCTGCGATGCCTTTCATCGCTGGCGTCTCCTTCGCTCCGCGCCGCCCGTGGAAGTGTTTCGCGCGCGCCCACGCGGTCTGGTTTTGAGCGAAGGTGCCGGCGCGATCCTGCTCGACCGGACCGGCTCCACGCTCATCGAAGCGATCGATCCGGGATCAAACTTCAACCATCAGAAAGAAGCCGGAGCGTGTTTGGGCAAAGTCTTCGCCCGCCTTCAATCGGAAGCTCCGGCTGATCTTGTCCTCGCCAGCGCCAACGGAACCTTCGTCGACACCGCCGAGACGGCCGCCATCCTGCGTCATTGTCCGGAGGCGAAGGTCTACGCGCCGAAAGCCGCCCTCGGCGAAAGCGTGGGCGCGGGCAATCTCTGGCAAGTGCTCTGCGCCGCGCAGGCCTTGCGCACGCGCCGCCTGCCGCCCACCCCTCGCGTGGAGGAGGGAGGCAAATTGCAGATCACAGCGCAGTCTGCGCAAGACGTCCCGGACCTGCAGCGTGTCCTGGTTTCGAGTTGCGGGCTCAACCAGCAGGTCGCCGGCGCGACCATGCGCCTCGCGTGAGCGGTTACTTGCCCGCGTCTCCTGTTTTTTTCGCTTCCGCTTCAATTTTCCACGCCGCATCCATGTGGGCGAAAGCCTCATCGAATCGCCCCAGACTGTTTAGCGCGCTGGCCAGGTTCCGATGGGCAAGGGCGTAGTCCGATTTGATCTCAATCGCCTTTTCATATTCCACGACCGCATCCGCTACGCGTCCACTTTCCATTAAAATGTTGGCAAGGTTGAGTCGGGCACCCGCGTAGCCGGGCCTGATCTCGATCGCTTTTCGATATTGCTCCATGGCGGCCTCAAACTCGCGATCGGCCAGGAGAGCATTGCCGAGATTGTAATGCGCCTCTGCATTCTCCGGCTCCAGTTCGATCGCCTTGGCGAAGAAAGGACGCGCGCGTGCGTCCCGACCCAAAGCGGAGAGGAGGAGACCGGCCTTCAGCTGCGCTGCAGCGCTTCCGGGATTTGACGCCACCAAACGATCAGCCAAAGCGGCGGCTTCCTCCTCCTGCCCAAGTTCAAAGAACGCGGCCGCGAGTGGCTGGTATGCGTCGAGAGCGCCCGGGTCGGTCTGCAAAGCCGCCTGCAACGGTGCTATCGCTTCCTTCGCCTGTCCGGTTCGTAAAAGCGTTTCGCCCAGGAAAACTTGAGCCGTCGTCATCTGCGGCGCGATCTGCAAGGCGCGGTCTAGTTGCGTGATCGCAGCCGGCGCTTCCCCTGTCTGCGCCAGCAGCACCGCAAAATTATAGCGCGCATCAGCGTAATCCGGGAAGATCTCCAGAGAGCGCTCATAATGCTGGCGCGCCTCTGCCACACGACCCAGGCGGAAGAGGGTATTGCCGAGGTTAT
>CAVXLV010000020.1:0-209040 GCA_963762685.1 uncultured Verrucomicrobiae bacterium
GAAGACCGTCGCCAAGCCTTGTCCTACCCCGACGCAGAGCGACGCGATGCCGCGCGAGGCGCCGGTGCGAGCCATCTGGTGGATCAGCGTCGTGGCCAGGCGGGCGCCGCTGCAACCAAGCGGGTGACCGATCGCAATCGCGCCGCCGTTGACGTTCAATTTTGCGTTGTCGATGCCCAGCTCGCGCTGGCAGGCGAGGGCCTGCGCGGCGAACGCCTCGTTCAACTCGAACAGGTCGATGCGGTCGAGCGTCAGGTTCGCGCGCAGAAGCGCCTTGCGAATCGCGGGCACGGGTCCGAGCCCCATGAACGCGGGATCGACGCCGGCCGCGGCGCTCGGACCGATGAAGGCGATCGGCTGAAGACCCAGCGATTTGGCCAGCCCGGCTTCAACGATCAGCAATGCCGCCGCGCCGTCGTTGATACCCGACGAATTGCCCGCGGTCACCGTGCCTTGGTCGTCTTTGGAGAATGCGGGTTTCAGCTTGGCGAGATTCTCCAGCGTCGTGTCCGGCCTCGGGTGCTCGTCCACGCTGACGAGGGTCGGAGCGCCCTTGCGCTGCGGAATCTCGACGGGCACGATCTCCTCGGCGAACAGCCCGCGTTGGTGCGCCGCCGACCACCGTTGCTGGCTCTGCAGCGCGAACTGATCCTGATCCGCCCGGCTGATCTTGTGCTTGCGGGCGACATTCTCGGCGGTCTCGCCCATGGAGAAGGGGTGATGCAGCGCCGCCAGGCGAGGATTGACCAGGCGCCAGCCGATCGAAGTGTCGAAGATCTGCTGCGACCGGTCGAACGCGGTTTCCGCCTTGCTGAGCACATAAGGTGCACGGCTCATCGACTCGACGCCGCCCGCGATGAACACATCGCCGTGACTCGCCTCGATCATGCGCGCCGCGATGTTGACGGCTTCCAGCCCCGACGCACAGAGGCGATTCACCGTCGAACCCGGCACGGACGCGGGGAGGCCCGCCAGCAGCGCGGCCATGCGCGCGACGTTGCGGTTGTCCTCGCCGGCCTGGTTGGTAGCGCCGAAGTAGACATCCTCGATCAATGCGGGGTCGATGCCGGATCGCGCCACGACGGCCTTGATGACGTGGGCGGCAAGATCGTCGGGGCGAACCGACGCCAATGCGCCCGCGTGCCGACCGACAGGTGTTCGGAGAGCCGTGATGATCGCCGCTCGTCTTTGCATCAGATTTGATCGCGTCGCCAGGGGCGAAACTCAAGGCTGAAGTACCCGCTCCTATTTCGAGCCCGTCGCGAAAATCAAAGAAATGTCATTTCCCGCGCTCAGGAACGACCGGCTTCGATCGTTCAGCGTCACTCTCGGCGCGGAGCATTTCGAATTCGCTCTTGGCTTTCCAACCCGGCCACGCCTCGGAGTTAGCCAACTCCTGCCCGAGCGCGTAGGCCACGCTCGCCTCTTGCGCCGTGCCGGCGAACGTCCACTGCGGATCAAATTGATCGCACGGCTGGTGGTAGCAATTCATGTTGAAGGTCTCGACAATTTTCTGCCCGGCCGCGCTGCCGCCTGCGACGAGATCGCGCCCCGCGCGGAAGGCCAATGCCGGCACCCCACGTTTCGCGAAAGGGAAATGATCCGAGCGAAAATACCAGCCTGCTTCCGGATTTGGCTCAGGCGTCACCCGCAGATTTTGCTCCTTTGCGATGCGCGCAAAATCGTCCTCCAGGGTCGTGCGCCCGCCGCCGATCAATTCCACATCGCGCGCCGCCGGGAGGACGACATGCGGGTCGAGATTGATGACTGCCGCAGTTTTGGCCAACGGGTGCAGCGGGTGCGCCGCGTAGAACTCCGAGCCGAGCAGTCCTTTTTCTTCTGCAGTCCAGGCCGCAAAGAGAACCGTCCGCGCGGGCGCTTTTCCAGCCTTAAACGCGCGCGCAATCTCCATCACCTCTGCAGTGCCGGTAGCGTTATCGACCGCGCCGTTCCGGATTTCGTCGCCCGCCTTATCCGGACCGTTCCGCCCATTCGCATCCCAATGCGCGCCGTAGAGAATGTATTCGTTAGGCCGGGTCGTGCCCGGCAGGCGCGCGATGACATTGCGGCTGATAAATGGCGTCGCCTTCACTTCGCCGCTCGCCGAAAGGAACGCATCCTTTAGCGGAAACGCGCGGAAGCCCGGCTGGCGTGCGCGCTCTTTTAATTCGCTCAAAGTCAGGCCGGTCTTCTTCAGTAATTCCTCGGCGGCGTCCCCTGCCAACCAACCGCTCAGCTTCAATCCCGACGGCTGGAGCGGGCCAAGAACCATCACCGGCAAAGCGTCGCCGCTGCCGAGTTGCGAGAAGGGATAGCTCGCGGCCGCTTCTTCGTGAATGACGAGCACGCCCGCCGCGCCTGCTTTCGCTGCCGCCTCAAACTTCACGCCCGTGCGACCCGCGTAAGCCATCCGCCGACCTTCAAAGCCAAGGTCGCGCCCGCCCTCGAAATCCGGGTCGTTCGCCAGCAACACCACAATCTTTCCGGCAAGGTCCACGCCTTCGTAGGCATTCCAGCCCAGCTTCGCATCCACCACACCCCAACCCCCGAAAACCAAGGGCGCATCGGTCAGCGTGGTCTGGCCTTCATTGCGCAGGCCGAGCGAGATATTTCGCCCAAGATCGAGCGGGATATTCGCGCCGCCCGCTTTCAGCGTTAGCTTCGCACCCGGCAGGCGATCCAGCCTAACGAGCGGAACCTTCTGAAACCAACCGCCATCTTCTCCTCCCGGTTCCAACCCGGCTTTTTCAAAAGCCGCCGCCAGATAGGCGACCGTCTTGTCATCCCCCGGTTCTCCCGGACCGCGGCCAAGGAATTCATCCGAGGAAAGCGCCTTCACCTCCGCCTTGATCCGCTCCGCGGAAATCGGCGAAGGCGCGGCGTCTATCGAGGCGGCAACGATAAGCGCCAGCGCGGGCGGGACGAGAAAGACCAGCCGTTTCACGCGGTCGCGCTACCGGCATCCGGCGCTCCAAACTCGATTCCCTGCGCTAACGGCAGCTCGGCGGAAAAATTAATCGTGTTCGTCTGGCGCCGCATGTAAGCCTTCCACGAATCGCTCCCGCTTTCGCGCCCGCCGCCGGTTTGTTTCTCCCCGCCGAAAGCGCCGCCGATTTCCGCGCCGCTCGTGCCAGCATTCACATTCGCGATGCCGCAATCGCTGCCGATTCCGCTGACGAATTTCTCCGCCTCCCGCATGTCGTTCGTGAAAATCGCGGAGCTCAAGTCCCTGCGGCACATCGTTGTGGATCGCGAGCGCTTCCTCGAAGTCGCCATAGGTCATCAGATAAAGCAGCGGCCCGAAGGTTTCGTGTTTCACCATCTCGAACGCAGGCTTCGCGGTCGCCAGGCAAGGCGTCATGTAGCAACCGCCGGAAAATTCGGCACCGTCCAGCTTCTCGCCGCCGCAGAGGATTTCTCCGCCTTCACTCTTCACCTTCGCGATCGATTGGAGAACGTTCTCCACCGAGGGCGGATCAATCAGCGGCCCCATCAGCGTATTGCGATCAAGCGGATTCCCGATGCGCACTGATTTGTAAGCGCTGAGTAATTGCTCGCGCAATTGGTCCGCGATTGATTCATGCGCGATCACCCGCCGCGTGGACGTGCAACGCTGGCCGGCCGTCCCGACCGCGCCAAAGAAAATCGCCCGCGCCGCCATCTCGAGATCAGCCGTCGGCGAAACCACGAGCGCGTTATTGCCGCCGAGTTCGAGCAAGCTGCGGCCTAGACGAGCGCTCACCGTTTTTCCAACTTCAAAACCCATCCGTGTCGATCCCGTGGCCGAGACCAACGGCACGCGCGGATCGGCCGCCATCTTCTGACCAATGCTCGGTCCATCTCCGATCACGAGGGAGAAAATCGCCGGATCCACGTCCGTATCCTTGCAGACGCGCTCTGCAATTTTGATCACGGCCAATGCGGTCAACGGAGTTTTCTCCGAGGGCTTCCAGATCGTCGAATCACCGCAAACCGCCGCCAGCGCCGCGTTCCAAGACCAGACCGCGACTGGGAAATTAAATGCCGAAATAATCCCGATGATTCCGAGCGGATGCCACTGCTCCATCAACCGATGGCTGGCGCGTTCCGATTGAATCGTTAGGCCATAAAGCATGCGCGACTGGCCGACCGCGAAATCGCAGATGTCGATCATCTCCTGCACTTCGCCTTCGCCCTCGGCCACGATCTTGCCCATCTCCATCGTGACAAGCTGGCCGAGCTCGGATTTCAACTCGCGGAGCGCGTTGCCCAGCTGGCGCACGGTCTCGCCGCGGACAGGCGCTGGCGTCTTGCGCCACTGCAAAAACGCATCCTGTGCGCGCGTGACCACGCGATCGTAATCTTCTTCCGTCGCCGTTTTCACGCGGGCAAGCAGCTTGCCGTCGATCGGCGAAAACTTCTCAAGCACCGCGCCACCGCCGCGCCATTCGCCGTCAAAAACACCGAGGTTGTCCTCGGCCAGGCCGAGCTTCTTCAGAATGTCGTGCATAAGCGTCAGTTCCGCAGGCTGCGGCAATGCTGACGCAGAATTTCCATCGCTTCCTCCGCCACTTCCGGCGTGAGATCCAGCGCCGGGCGGAAACGGATGGCGCGGTCGCCTGATTTCAAAACCAGCAACCCGGCCTCATAGAGCGCCTTCCACAAAGTGTCGCGCGTCTTCGCGTCCGGCAGATCGAAGGCGATAAAGAATCCGCGACCGCGCACGGCCGTGATCATGGGGCACTCCTGTGCAAACTCTTGCAGCGCGGAGACGATTTGGTGGCCCACCTTCGCGGCATTTTCCACCAAGTTTTCCTCTTCCACGATCTGGAGGAAATGCTTCGACCGCACCATATCGGTAAAGTTTCCGCCCCAGGTGGAATTCAAACGGCTGGGTTTGCGGAAAGCGTTGTCCTTCACCTCGTCCAGACGCGGACCAGCAATCACACCGCAAACCTGAATCTTCTTTCCGAAAGCCGCGAGGTCCGGCATCACGCCGAAATGTTCACACGCCCAATTCCGGCCGGTCGTGCCGCCGCCGCATTGAACTTCGTCAAAAATAAGCAGCATCTCGTTCTCGTCGCAGATCCGGCGCAAAGTCTGGAACCATTCTTTGCGGAAATGGTTGTCGCCGCCCTCGCCCTGGATCGGCTCAAGGATAATCGCCGCGATGTCCGTGCCGCGCTCAGCGACAAACTTCATGATCTCATCCTCGCATTTCTTTTCCCGCGCAATCACGTCCTGCTCTCGCTCCGTTTCCGGCAGCGCGAAATCAATGAAGGGGGTGGAAACTCGCGGCCAATCAAACTTCGCGAAGAGATCCACCTTGACCGGATCAGTATTCGTTAGGCTCATGGTGTAGCCAGTGCGGCCGTGGAAAGCGTGCCGGAAATGGAGAATCTCTGTCCCGCGCTCGCCCCGGCCAGCGGCCATGTTTTTCTGCACCTTCCAATCCATCGCGGCCTTCAAGCAATTCTCGACCGCGAGCGCTCCGCCTTCGATGAAGAGATAGCGGCTCAACGGCGGCAGGGGCGCCACGCGCGTGAAGGTCTCCACAAAATCCGCGTACTCTTCCGAATAAACGTCCGAATTGGCGATCTTGATCGTGGCCGCGCGCAGTAGTTCTTCCTGCACTTCCGGTTTTGAGAAATGCGGGTGATTGAAACCCACCGGGACCGAACCGAAGAAGCCGTAAAAGTCGATCAGCCGCTTCCCGTTAACCTCATTATAAATGTAGGAACCACGGCTGCGCTCGAGGTCGAAGACGATCTTGAAACCATCCACCAGGATGTGCTCCTCGAGCGCTGTGAGCGCGTCCTCGGCTTGCTGTTGTTGATTCGGGTTCTGGGGTTTGCTCACTGATGATTGGCTCCGCAAGGAAGGGCGGGCCGACTCCGTGAGCACGGGCGGCATACTCATGCGCTGACCGTAGCCGGGCCGTTTGCGTTGGTCAATCCTCTGGCTTGTTTGACCGCGGACGCAGAACCCGCTTACCTCCCCCGTCGACCATGTTTTCCTTTCGCCGCTACCGAAAGCTTAAGAAAAGCGTGGTCATTTTCACGGTGCACAAAGCTGGTTCGATGGTGTTGCACCGCGTCATAAAAGACATCTGCGATTTAAATAAAATCCACCCGTATTCAGAGCACGAAGACAAGCCCGATAAGTTGCCGGTGCGGAAGATTTTCGAGGGTAAAAACTACATCGCCCGGCGAAACGGCTGCTTTGGCCCGGTCCGCTTTTATCTCCCGGCGCGCGGCCTGGAGGACACGAATATCCTGCTGCATCTGCGCGATCCGCGCGACGTCCTCACCTCGATGTTTTTTTCCTACACGATGATGCATCGTGGCCCAGTCCCCGGGAACACCGGCATTCGGAAAGAGGTCGCGGAGGCTGGCATTGATCGCTTCGTCCTCGACATGTCGGGCGAAGGCTACATGCGCTACGAGGGCGACTACGGAACCGGCGGAAATTTTAAGCAATACATCGGCAACATGCTCGATCGCTATCAGCGCTACCTGCGGGAGGTCGTCGACCGGCCAAACGTCACCATTGTTTTTTACGAAGACATGGTGGCAGATTTTCCCAGTTGGTTACGGAAGGTCGTGGCCTGTTTCGAATTGGAGAACGCCGACGAAACCTACCGCCACGTTCTCGAACGCCACGAAGACGAGGTGAAGCCTTCTGCCGAGAATCCGTGGCTGCACAAACGCAAGGTCACGCCCGGCGATTACAAAGAGAAGTTGCAGCCGGAAACCATCGTCAAGCTGAACGAGCGCTTTGGCGCTGTCCTGGAGGCATTGCAAAAGCTGCGCGATCGCAATCGAGAGACGCCGCCGTCGACTGCCGCCTGACTCCAGCGGAATCCGGCCGCTCCAAGGCCGGAAACTTGACAGCGGAAACCCGAACCTTATACTCGCGATCCCGCTTTCCCGCGGACCTCTGCCAGCGAACCTCCAGACAGACGTTTTATGCCTTCTACTCAAATCATTCTCACGGAAAATATCCCCGGACTCGGTGCTGAAGCCGACGTCGTCAAAGTGCGCCGCGGCTTTGCGCGCAATTTTCTTCTCCCGCAAGGCAAGGCGTATGAAGTGACCAAATCCAGCATGCGGAAGCTCGACATGTTGAAGGCGAAACGCGCCGAGCGGGAAGCAAAGGAACTGAACGAAGCCGAGGAAATGGCGCGCCGTATTGGCAAGTCGAAGATGGTTTTCACCCTGGAGACGGGTGAATCCGGCAAGGCTTTCGGTTCCGTGACTGCGAATGACATTTCCACCCGGCTGAAGAACGAACTGGGCGTGGAGATTGACCGCCATCGTCTCGCCCTCGAGCATCCGATCAAGTCGACCGGCGAACACGAATTGCCGATCAAGTTGCACTCTGATGTGACGGCTACTTTAAAATTCACGGTGAAATCCGCGACTGAGCCGAAGCCAGAAGCGCCGGAAGCCGCGGATTCCGATTCCCGTTCCCCACGCCGACGCGACAACAGATAAATGCCGAGAGATCCCCAAGGGAGTCATCCTGAGGGGCCTCGCAAGGCAGCGACGAATGGCGCTGACCGAGGCTCGGCGGCGCGGAACGGCGGAAAAGTTACTCACACGCTGCCGACAGCTTCTGCGCAGGATGTTGGTCGGACGCTGCCTCATAGCGTCGAGGCGGAGCAAGGCGTCCTCGGGTCCATGCTCATCTCCCCACGCGATATCATCGCGGAGTGCGTGGAGAAGATTAACGAAGAGTATTTCTACATCCCGGCGCATCAGATTATCTACGCCGCGCTGGTGGAACTTTGGAATGCGGGCCAGGGCATTGACCTGATCACGTTCACGCAGGTGCTGCGCGATCGAAACACGCTGGACGCGGTCGGCGGGGCGGCGGCGATCACCAATCTTTTCACCTTCGTGCCCACGGCCGCGAACGTGACCTACTACCTCGAGATCGTGCGGGACAAATACATCCTGCGCCAGATCATCGCCGCCTGCACCGAGAGCGTGCGTCGTTCCTTCGAGGAACAAGACGAGGTGAATAATCTCCTCGACGAAGTGGAGAAGAAAATTTTCGCGGTGGGCGAGGATCGATTCAAAGGTCAGATGCCGACCATGCGTGAGCAGGTCATGGAAGCCATCGAATCGATCGAAGCGCTCTATGCGAATCGCGGCAGCATCACGGGCGTCTCCACCGGCTTTAAGATGCTGGACGAAATGACGAGCGGTTTGCATCCCGCCGAGATGATCGTGATCGCCGCGCGGCCCAGCATGGGCAAGACCGCATTTGCCATGAACATTGCGGAGCATGTCGCGATCGAGGGCCGGAAGCCGGTCGCCGTTTTCAGCTTGGAAATGAGTTCGCAGCAGCTTGTGCAACGTCTCCTCTGCTCTCGCGCTCGCGTGAATTCGAAGAAGGTGCGTGATGGCTTCCTCGCGGAACGCGATTTTACTTCGCTGACCAACGCCGCCTCTAAATTGGCGGAAGCGCAGATGTTCATCGACGACACCGCGGGCTTGAACATTCTCGAGCTACGAGCCAAGGCGCGCCGGCTAAAATCGCAGCACGATATCCAGCTCGTGGTGGTCGATTACCTGCAGCTCCTCCGTTCCACCAGCCGGCGCGGGCAGGACAATCGGCAGATCGAAATCTCGGAAATCTCCGCTGGCCTGAAAAGTCTGGCGAAGGAGCTCAGCATTCCCGTGATCGTGCTCGCCCAGTTGAATCGGAATCCGGAAAATCGCACCGGAGATAGTAAGGGCCGGCCGCGTTTGAGCGATTTGCGCGAGTCTGGCAGTATCGAGCAGGACGCGGATTTCGTCGGCCTGCTCGTGCGCGAAGAATATTACGCGGACTCCGACGAAGAGCGGCAGGAATCCGAAGGCAAAGCAGATCTGATTATCGCGAAACAGCGTAACGGGCCGACCGGAGATGTGCCGCTTACCTTCATCAAAGAGTACACGCGCTTCGAAGATCGCGCCCGCGAAGCGGTGGACGCGGGGTAGCTACTCTTTCACGAACGTGAAGACGCCGTAGCGCATCGCGCCGATGCGGTAGGCCAGCCAAATTCGCAGAATGGTGAGCGCGAAAACTTTATTGTGGGCGTGTCGGCTAACGAGAAATTTCAGGTAAGCCGGATTGCTCGCCAGCTTGCCAAATAAACGCCGCACAATCGCCGACCAGGTGCGGGCCACTTTCTTGGTGACGTCATCAATTTCGGCGAATCGAAAGCCTGCTGTTTCGCCGAGCCTCCGATAGTCCGCGACGGTTCCCATTTGCGGCATGCGTCCCTCGCGGCAGATCGGCTCGAGCAGCCATTTCGTGGCCGCGCTGCTCGGTTCATCCGCTGAAAGCCACGCGCAAACGACGAGGCGGCCTTCCTTCGTCAAAACCCGATGCGCCTGCGCAAAAAACTGCGCGAGATCCGGCATGTGTTCGGAACTTTCAATCGCAATCGCGGCCTCGAAAGACCCCGCAGGCAGATCGTTTTCCAACCAATCGCCCAAGAGAAACCGCGGATTCGAAAGCGCTGGCTGCTGCTTTGCCGCAAACGCGAATTGCGCCGGCGAAATCGTCATCGCAATCACATCGGCGCCGCGAGCCGCCATCAGACGGGCCGTGGCCCCGTAGCCGCACCCGATATCGCAAACGCGCACGCCGGTTTTGATCAGCGCTTTGTCGGCGACTAAATCAGCCAGCTGTATGACGGCTTGCGCCCGCGTTTCGTCGCCCCGCAGCCAAAGCCCGTGGTGCACATGATCGCCCCAGACCTCGCGATAAAAGTGATCGAGCTCGTCGTAGTGCGACGCGACCTCAGCGCGCGGAATCTCGGTGCGAGAAGCGATCACTGCGCGCGCTTACAGGGAACGCGCGGCGTCGATCACATGTTGCGCATCGATGCCTAGTTCCTTCATCGCTTGGTCCCCCGGTGCGCTAAGGCCGAAGCGTTCAATGCCGACGACTTTGCCATCGAGCCCAACGTATTGATACCAGAGCCCGGTTACGCCCGCTTCGATCGCGACGCGTCGCCGACAAGCGCTCGGGATGACTTCTTCGCGATACTCTTCCGATTGCCGTTCGAAGCGCTCAAAGCATGGCATCGAGACCACGCGCGTGCCCTCGCCGAGCTCCTTCGCGGCCGCAAGCGCGTGCTGCAGTTCGCTGCCACACGAAAGAAGAATGAGATCGAGCTCGGCGGTCTCGCGTTTCGCAACGTAGCCGCCTTGGGCCACGCCCGCGCGACGCGTTTGCGCGTCGATTTCGTTTAACATAGGAACCGCCTGGCGCGTCAGCGCTAAAAGCGAAGGTCCATCGATTCGCTGCGCCGCCGCCGCAAACGCGCCGGCTGTTTCTTCGGGATCGGCGGGACGGAGCACATCGAGATTCGGAATGACGCGCAACCCGCTCACCGTCTCGACCGGTTCATGCGTGGGTCCGTCTTCGCCCACCCCCACGGAGTCGTGCGTGAAGATGTAAAGATTTGGCAAACCGGCCAGCGCGGCGAGCCGAATGGAAGCCCGGCAATAATCGGCAAAAACCAGGAACGTCGCGCCCGATGCGCGATACAATCCGTGATAAGCAATGCCGTTCATGATCGCGCACATGCCGTGTTCGCGAATGCCGAAATGAATGTTCCGGCCGAGATGATTCTCGCGGGTATAATCCTCGCCGCCTTCGATGTAATTCAGCGTCGATCCATGCAGGTCCGCGCTGCCGCTCACGAGAAAGGGCATCGCTTTGGCGAGCGGCTGCAAAACTTCGCTGCCGGCTTTGCGCGTGGCGACCTTGGTGTCGGCAGCGAAAAGGGGCATGCTGGCTAACAAGTCGTCCGGCACTTTCTTGGCGATCGCGTCGTCGAGTAATTGCGCCTGCTCGGGATGCTGCGTGCGCCATTCTTTATAGGATTTTTCCCAGCGCTTATACTGGCGCACCAGGCTCTTCTTGTGCTGCGCGAAATATTCGCGCGTCTCTTGTGAGACGTAGTAGTGCTCCATCGGAAGACCGAGATTCTTGCGCGCTTCATCAATGAATTTCACGCCCGCTTCGCCGTGCGCCTTGGACGTTCCTGCGACCTCCGGAATCCCCTTCCCGATCAAGGTGTGCGCGATAATCATCTGCGGCTTCCCGTTGTCCCGCTTCTTCGCCTTGTTATATGCGCGCAGGAACGCCGTCATATCCTGGCCGTCGATCTTTTGCACATCGAACCCGTAAGCCTGGTAGCGCTTGCCGGTGTCCTCGCTTTGCGTCGCCGCGGCCATGGCGTCGAGCGTGACCGCGTTGGAATCGTAAATCAGGATGAGATTATCCAACCCGAAATGTCCGGCGAAGGCGCTCGCCTCCGCGGAGACGCCTTCTTGCAGACAGCCATCACCTGCGAGGCAGACCACGTGCTGATCGAAAATCTGGTGCTCCGCAGTGTTGAATTTAGCGGCCGCCATCTTCGCCGCCATCGCCACTCCGACGGCATTCCCCACGCCTTGGCCGAGCGGCCCGGTGGTGCATTCCACCCCTGGCGTTTCGAAGAATTCCGGATGGCCCGGCGTTTTACTGTGCAACTGCCGGAAGCGCTTGATCTCCTCCATCGGGAGGTCGTAGCCGCTCAAATGCAGCCACGCATAAAGCAGCATGCTCCCGTGACCGGCGGAAAGAATGAAGTAATCACGACCGATCCAGCGCGGCTCCTCGGGATTGTGTTGCAAGACATTTCCGTAAAGCACGGCGGCCATTTCGGCGCAGCCGAGCGGGAGACCGAGGTGGCCGGATTTCGAGGCCTGGACGGCGTCCATCGCCAGACCTCGTGCTTCATTGGCGGCGCGGGAAAGAGCTTCCACGTTCAATTTCATGCGTTGTTTATAAGGTCTGCCACGGGCTTTGGAAACGTTTTCCGGGACCGCTTCGCGCCCCCACCTTGCAATCGCCACAAAAAATCGCAGTGGTGAAGTGGTCCGCGTTTATGAACCAGTCACTTTTCCTCCATATCGTTGAGCGGCTCGAGAGCTTTTTGGGCAAATTGCCGACCTCGATCCAGAAACCGGTCTTGCAAGAACTGACCCCGCTGAAGGAGCTGTTTCTTAAACAACGCCCACCGCGCCTTGTTCTCACCGGCGCGCAGAAACTGCCGGTGCAGGAAATCGTTTCCGCGCTTTTCGCTGCGGCGCAGCCTGGCAATCTGAACGACGTGCTGATGGAAGTTTATCGCTGGCAGGACATAGATGTGGGTGGCCACGGCAACATCGCTTTGCTCGATGCGCGCGGCGCGGATGCTGCAACGCGGCGCAAGATCGAGGAAGAATTGCAACGCCAGCCGGCGGACATCTTCCTGCACGTGATCGATGGGAACAGCGGGCGCCCAGTTCTCTCTCGCGATCTGGAGACGTTGACGGCACTGATGGAAATTCCTCGAATAGAGGCGACGGCTCCGGCGAAAGTCATCGGCATATCCCTGCTCGCACCGGCCCGCGACCAAGCGGAAAAAAACGGCCATGCGGTGACCGAGCGCGGAGTTGGCCAAACGAAACTGCAAGCCGCGCTCGAAGACATGCCGAATGTGCGCGAGCGCCTGCTCCAAGTTCTGGAAATCCAACTGAGCGGTGGGGCCCCGGCGGCGAACCTGGGCGCCACCCGCTTGATGGCGATCCTGACGAAGGAATTACCGAATGAAGCGCGCGTAGAGATGATCCGCATCTCGCGTGACCGCCGGGCGCAGGAGGAAATCGCGCAGGTGCTGGTAAAATCCACCACCGCCATTTGCACCGCGATTGGCGCGCAGCCGATCCCACTGGCCGACCTGCCGGTTCTGACCACGCTCCAGCTCGTGATGGTTTCGGGTATAATGTACATTGCCGGCCGCGAGCGGAGCCTGCGCGCAGCTACGGAATTCGTCGCGGCTCTCGGAGTGAACGTGGGCGCCGGGATGGTCTTGCGCGAAGGCGCGCGCGCCGTGCTGAAATTCTTCCCCGGTTGGGGCAACGTCGTCTGCGGGATGGTGGCCGGCGCCGGGACTTACGCGCTGGGACGAGCGGCGATCGTTTATTTCCTCGAAGGCGTGACCCTGAAAGATGCGCGCCGCACTTATTTGCGGAGCCGAAAGAAGAAGCGGGCGCACCCGGAACTGCCATCGCCGACGGCGCAGACGACCCCGCTTGAACGTTAATCGTCCTTTTGCCCCGCCAGCCGACGCGCCTGTTGAATAACTTGTGAATAAGAACCCGCTTTCGCCGCTTTTTGTTCACACGATTTTGTGAATAGCCTCTGCGTTTCGAGGGAGAGGACGGCCCTTTTTGGGATAAGGCGATGAAGCTTTCCGAGATCTCCGCGACCTTGCGCGAAATCCGCGTTTCGCCCGTAAAGACTCTTGGGCAGAATTTCCTGCACGACCGAAATCTCGCGCAATGGATCGTGGCCCGCGCCGAACTGTCGCCGGACGATTATGTGGTGGAAGTGGGGCCCGGATTGGGCGCGCTGACTGAGTTCGCGCTCGCGTCCGGGGCGCGTGTTTTGGCGATCGAGAAGGATGCGCGCCTCGCGGAATTTGTGCGCCAACGATTTCCAAGCGACCGCTTGGAAGTGCTGCACGCGGACGCATTGGATTACGATGTAAGGCAGCTCTTCGCGCAGCCACGCGTCAAGTTCATCGGCAATCTTCCCTACAATGTCTCGAGTCAACTGCTGCTGCGTTTCACGGAATGGCCTAGTCCCATATCGCTGTGGCTGTGTATGTTACAAAAAGAAATGGCGCGCCGCCTCTCCGCCGAACCTCGGTCGAGTGACTACGGCGCGCTTACGCTTCTCGTCCAGCTGCACCACCGCGTGGAATATCTACGGACAGTGCCAGCGAGTGTTTTTCTCCCGCGGCCGGATGTCGATTCCGCCTTTGTGAAGCTCACGCCGAGACCGGCGACGGAGCTGCCTCATCATGATCCGCAGTTGTTCGGTCGGCTGGTGCGCCTGGGTTTTTCGCAAAGGCGAAAGCAACTTCAGAAACTTCTCCGCACCGAAGTGCCGGATTGGGAAACGGCAGCCGAAGCTGGGGGCTTTGAGGTGCGCGCGCGGGCCGAGGAATTATCGCTTTTGCAGTGGGTCGAACTATCGAATCGAGCCCGGCCCGCAGACGAAATGACGGATGCCGCACCGGCGGGCGAGCCGTTTGCGGTGGTGGATTCGGAGGATCGAGTTGTCGGGGCCGCGCCGCGCGCCGTTGTGCATGGGGATAACTTGCTCCACCGGGCGGTGCACATCCTCCTTTTTAACGAGGCCGGCGAAGTTTTTCTGCAAAAGCGTTCGCTTTTAAAAGATCGCCATCCCGGAGTGTGGGATTCCAGCGCGGCCGGCCACGTGGACGCGGGCGAGGAATATGACGCTGCCGCGGACCGGGAGTTAGCCGAGGAACTCGGGGTTGAATGTCACCTGGAGCGGATCCTGAAGCTTCCGGCATCCGAGCGAACGGGTCAGGAATTCATCTGGCTCTACCGGGGACAGCACAACGGGCCGTTTAAACTTTCCCAAAGCGAGATCGATCATGGCGCCTTCTTTCCTCCCGCATTGGTGGAGGCCTGGCTCACATCTCGGCCGCACGATTTTGCGCCGGGCTTCGTGGAATGTTGGGAAGCGTTTCGGGTGAGTTCGTAGATCGTCCGCAGTCCCTACGCAGATTCACGGCGACGGAGCGCCGTCGCTACATCAAAAGCCCGAGTTTACCGGCGCTTGCCGGTCGTCTTCTTGCTCTTGGCCGAAGCCGACGCTTTCGCTTTGGCTTTCGACTTCACCGGGGGCTTGCTCTTGGTCGCAGATTTCGCTTTCGATTTTGCCGCCGGCTTCGTTTTCTTCATGCCCGGGCCGCGAAAAATCCTCTCCGGCAATGCGAGCGTGGTGGACTTCTTAAACTTCCGCGCGGCGCGGCGGGCGCTTTCCTTGCCGCCGTAAATGGTATCGCTAAACATCTTCGTCACGACTTCGCGGCCGCGCAGGAAGTGCACTTGGAAACCGTGCGTTTGTTTTTCCGCCCGCGGTTTGGAATCAATGCGGCGGATGTTCGGTTCGGAATCGGGATTGGCGCGTTTTCTCATGAGCTTTTTGCCTAACGAGGGGAAAGTAGAGCGAAAATGATGTGGTGCAACCGGCGGGTTTAACGAGATGCGGGCGCCGGTAAATTCCAGGCTTCCCACTTCGTCGCGTATTCCGCGGCCGGCAAAAGTGTGTAGCACGGGTGCCGCTCCGCGCGCAACCATTTGATCACCCGCACGAGATCTTCTTCGGCCATGGAAGTGCAACCGGCGGTAGGCCGCGTCACGCCGCGACGAATGTGAAAAAAGATCGCGCTCCCCGCGCCGGGCACGGGCGGATCGGAGTTGTGGCGGATATCGATCAGCCAGCGATACGCGAAATCGTTGTGTCGCATTTCCTGCTTATCGAACCAAGCCGGCGGATTTTCCGGATCCGGAATAGTGACGAAGCGATTGTAATTCGGCAGCGTGGGATCATCGATCCAGGCATCCGCTTTCGTCACCTGACGGAAAGGATAATCCGCGCCCGCGGGCAAAGCCGCATCGTAGGTGTAAACTTTTCCGAGCCGGAAAACGCCCGCCGGCGCGCGTTTGTCGCGTTCCTTTTTGCGCAGCCCTGGCTCGTTTTGACCGGCCAATCCCGTGCCCCAGGCGAGGCCGGCTTTCCCCAGCAAAACGGGAATCGCCTCGCCGCGCGCCTGCCACGGGCCGCCGCGGCTGCGTTCATACATCTGCATCTTCGCCTGGGTGGAATTCCAATCCGGTGCGATAGCGACGAGTAATTGCGTACAATCCTCGGGCACTCCGGCGGCACGTACACTGCTGGCCAGCAGGAGCATGAGAAGAAGCGCGGACCAGCGGGAAGAGGCGATAAACATTCCCAAACCTAGACGCGCATCTTAATCATTCTGTCCACTGCATTTCCCGCCGTGAAAAAAATCCTGCTCTTGTTCCTGCTCGCGGCCGCGATCTTCCTCGCCTACGCGCCCGCCCTGCAAAATGGCTTCGTCTGGGATGACACCGCGCTGGTTTCGCGCGATCCCTTGATTCGAAGCTGGCGATTAATTCCGGAGGGCTTCCAACATTTTCTCTTCACCGACGCGACCGCCTCGGATTTTTACCGGCCGCTGCAACGTCTCAGTTATACCCTCGATTACGCGGCCTTCCATTTTCGGCCGACGGGGTATCACTTCACCAGCATCGCGTGCCATGTCGCAGCCGCGATGGCGCTCTACTTTTTCGCGCTCGAATTACTTTTGTCCTTTAAAGGCACTGGGCGTTTTCGCGCCTGGGTTCCTTATGTGGCTGCGCTGGCTTGGGCGCTTCACCCGCTGCAGACCAGCGCCGTCGTTTACATCTCCGGTCGGGCCGACCCGCTGGCGGCCGCGTTTGGTTTTTTCGGTCTGTTTCTTGTGTGGCGGAGTTTGCGGACAATGGGATTCGCGAGCTGGACTTTCCAACTGGCCGCAGGCGCGGCTCTGTTTCTCAGCGGACTGAGCAAGGAGGCGGGCCTCATCTTTCTCGCGGTCGGTCTTGTTCTGCTCGCGCTTCTTAAAAATTGGCGGGCCACCCTGCGGTTCAGCGTGACCGCGCTGTTCGTCCTCGTCTCGTATTTCTCTCTGCGATTATCCGCCGAACACTTCCCGGCCCCGAGGCTCAAACAGCCAGCGCCGCTTCTGGCGCGCCCGATTCTCATGGCACGCGCGCTGGCCGAATACAGTGAAGTTTTAGTCTTTCCCATTCACTTGCGAATGGATCGCGATGTCGAAACGCAAACGCGCGGGTTCGGGAATAACGGAATGACGATCGCCGCGCGCAAAGAACTCCAGACCCTCGCCGGCCTCGCTCTTCTGGCCGGCGTTTCCTTCTGGTTTTATCGAGAACGAAAACGCGACCCGGCTGTCTTCGCCTGTCTCACGGCCGCGCTCATTTGCTATTTGCCGGTGAGCGGGATCATCCCGCTCAACGCGACCGTCGCAGAACACTGGCTGTATCTACCCAGCGCGTTTCTTTTTCTCGCGGTTGGGCTGGTGGCGGCGCGATTTGCCGAGTCGGCCTCACGCTGGCGGCGGCGTCTCGTTTTCTCCGCAGCCACGCTGTTTATTCTGTTTTTCGCTGGTCGCACATTCGTGCGCACGTTCGATTGGAAAGATCAGCGCACCTTTTTGGAACGGACCATTGCCAGCGGTAGCGATTCGGTGCGGATGCTGATCAATCTGGGCGGCTTGGAATTGAGCGAGGGGCATTTTGATCTGGCGAAGAAACACCTGACTGCCGCGCTCGAGCGTGAGCCCGACCAACCGCTCGCGCTTCTCAACCTGGCGGCGCTGGCCATGAAGGAAAACGACTTCGCCGCCACCCGCCGGCTCCTCCAGCGTGCGAAAGAGGTGCCGCTGGTGGAAGCGCAGGCGCACGAAATGACCGCGATCCTCGAGAGCAAAGAAACCGGCAAGGTAAATCCGACCCGCTTTCACCTTGCCGCTCGCACCGGCATTCCCAATTGGGCGATCGAGAAACGCTACATCAAAGTGCTGGCGGAAACGGCGTCGCTTGACGCCGCCGTGGCCGAGTTACGGCATTGCCTAACGAGTCAATGGTATCGCGCGGATTCCTGGCTGTTGCTCGCGGCGTTGGAGACAGAACGCGGCCAGCCGAGCGAGGCCGCGAAAGCCCTGAAACGCGCGCAGGAGCTCGACGTGCATCTGGGCGACGAGACGCCCACCTTGTAACTCGCTTGGCGCCAGCGGCTTCACGGACGCGCGCACTTCCATCTTCGGGAAGCACGCGCGCGCAGGCTCCGAATTCCGATGTGCAAGCAGCGGAACTTTGCTGAATAACCACAGCGAAGGCCGCGTCAGTTGAACCACATCTATGAAAAAATTAATCCTCATGGGAGCAACTCTGGCCTTTGCGGGTCTGGCCATTGCTCCGTCCCAAGCGCAGACCCAAACCACCGCTACCTCCACCACGACCACCTCCGGATACGTCCAGAGCAGCAAGATCATCGGGTCCACCATCCGCAGCGCGGACGGCTCCGAGATTGGCGTGATTAAGGACGTCGTCCTCGATCGCGACACTGGTTGCATGGCCTACACCGTTCTGGAGACCTCAGGCGCGGCCAACGTCGCTGCCTCTTCCGGTTCGAAGACGACTACCACCACGACTTCACGCAAGACAGTTGCCATGCCTTGGACCGCCGTCCGGTCGACCAATGACCCCACCATCTACACCACGCAAATCCAGCGCGAGCGCATCTACAGCGCGCCGGCGTACGATTACGCGCATATCGAGCAATACAGCCGCCCCGAATATATCAGCGGCGTTTACAGCTACTACGGCGTCCAGCCCTCGGTTGGAATCAACATCGGAGTCAGCACTTCTCGTGGCACAAACGTCCAGGCCGGCAGCGGCGCATCCACTAATGCGACGCCAGTTCCGACCGCGACGGTAGCCGCGACCGTCGCTCCTACTCCGATGGGCACCGCGACACCGAGTTCGGCAGCAACTGCCTCCCCGTCATCGAGCACAGCGGCGAGTTCGGGCAGTGGGTCAGCCACAGCCACGCCAAAAGCCAGCAGCACCCCGGACAGCCGTAAGTCTTCCAAAGAAGAAACCACCTCGGCCTCGAAAAAATCCAGCAGCAGTGGTAGCGCTGAAGACGAGAAGGATGCCAGCGCCTCGAAGAAGGAAAAAGGCGCTTCCAGCTCCCGCACCAAAGATAAAGACGCCAGCGAAGACAGCGACACTTCCAAGACGAAGGCGAAGTCCAGTAAGTCCTCCAAGAGCGACGACTCCGAGTCCGCGTCTGATAAAGAGTCCGACTCGAAAAAGAGCGAGGCCGACGAAAAGGCTCCGCAGCCCTAACGAGTAAAACACGGGTTTTCCCGTTCATTTTAAACAGCAGGAGTGACTTCGGTTGCTCCTGCTGTTTTCGTTTTTAAGCGTCGCTCGCGGCTGCCACGCGCGCCGTATCTTCCGCGAGATAACGCATCCCAAGCAGCCAGATCAAACCCGAGATCGCCATCATCCCGCACACCACCAAAAATGCGATGTGCATGTTCGTGTGCCCGCCGATGTAGCCGATGATGGGGAACGCGGCCGCGTCGCCGAGGAGATGAATGACGAAAATATTCAGCGCGAAGGCCGTAGCGCGCACGCCCGGCATCGAGACGTTGGCCAGCGCGGTATTCGACGGGCCGGTGTTCAAGAAAACAAAGAAGATCGCGCAAAACATAAAGACCCAGGCCAGCGGAAACGGCGTAAAGAGCACGCCGAGAAAAAGCGGGAAGGCCAGGATCATCCCCAGTCCGGAGACAAGGAAGTACGAGCCTGGAATGCGTTTCCGCAATCGATCAGCCACCACGCCGCCAAGCAGCGTCGAGATCAAACCCGCCACGACCGTGATGCCGCCAAAAATGACGATCGCCTTGGGCGGTTGCTGGCGGTATTGCAAATAGGCCGGCGTCCAAAAAGCCAGACCGCCCAGCGCAAATGTCATCGCCGTCTGCGCTGCGCAGTTAAAGGCGTATGAGCGGGTCCGGAGCACGGCTCGATAATCGTCCCAACGCGGGCGATCCCGCCTGGTTGGCTGCGAAAACCCCAAGCCGCGCGGGTCCTTTTGAAAAAAGCAGACCAGCCCAAGGATGATGCCGGGTGGCGTGAGAAGATAAAAAGCCCACCGCC
Organism: uncultured Verrucomicrobiae bacterium; assembly: GCA_963762685.1. GTDB lineage: Bacteria > Verrucomicrobiota > Verrucomicrobiia > Chthoniobacterales > UBA10450 > JACCTI01. The sequence continues at coordinate 19,650 of CAVXLV010000020.1, forward strand.
AGTGCTCGTGAAAAAAACCGCCCAGCACATAACCCAACGCGCTCCCCACCGGAATGGCCGCGCAGAAAATCGCCAGGATGCGTCCGCGATTTTCGATCGGAAATAAATCCGAAAGAATGGTCGGAGCGGCGGGTCCATAACCGCCTTCGCCGATTCCAACCAGGACGCGCGTGAAAACCAAAATACCAAACGTGGCCGCCAGTCCCGAGGCGCCGCTGGCCAGGCTCCAGAGAATCACGCACGTGCCGACAATCAACCAGCGCGAAAAGCGATCGGAGAGCCAGCCGAGCAACGGCGCCGCGAGCATATACGTGACCAAAAACACCATGCCGAGCGCGCCGGTTTTCGTCATCGCGTTGACGTCACTGGCGTCGAAGAAGGTCGCGCGAATCTGCGGCTCGAGCGCCGAGAGAATCTGGCGATCGATGTAATTAAAGAGATTGATTGCGAGCAATAATCCCAAGGCAAACCGTGCACCCGGCTTCCGTTCTGGATGTGCGACTGTCATTGATTGCGGATTGCAGTGGGCGCCGCGCAGATTGTAAATCACAAATGATGAAGCACGCCTCCGTCGCGGAAAAATTGCTCTACCTCGTCGGCTTGGGCTCCGCGCGACTGATCTATCGGGTCACGGCGACGGGGAAACAGCAGTTGCCAGCCGAAGGCTTCCTTCTTCTGCCCAATCATATCACCTGGGTGGATGCGATCGTGCTCCAACTCGCATGTCCGCGACCCATCCGTTTCATCGTCGATGAAGCCTATTACCGGCATAAGTTTCTTCATCCCTTTCTTCAGCTCGCTGGGTGCATTCCCATTACCGCCCGACGCGCCAAAGATGCGATGCGAGCCGCGGCGGAGAGATTGCGCTCAGGCGAAATCGTTTGCCTGTTTCCCGAAGGCCAGCTCTCGCGCTCCGGGAGTCTGCTCCGTTTGCGACGCGGCTACGAAATCATCGCGCGCGAGGCCGAGGCGCCGGTCGTCCCGGTGTGGCTGGATCAGCTTTGGGGTTCCATTTTCTCCTTCCAAGGCGGCCGCTTTTTCACGAAATGGCCACGGAGCATTCCGTTTCCCGTTTCCGTGGCTTTCGGACGCCCGATCCCGTCGGAGGCAGCCGATATCGCGACCGTCCGCGAAGAATTACTCAAGCTCGGCGAAGCCTGCTACAGCCGACGGCCCGTGCTGCGTGGACATCTTGCCTATGCGTGCTTGCGCGGGTTGAAGCGCTCGCCTTTTCGCACCGCCATTATCGACGGGTTGGACCACAGCATGTTGGCACGCGGAAAACTCCTTGGCGTCGCCATCGCGTTGGCGCGCCAGATTCGGGCGCGCTGTCCGGAACAGCGGATCGGCATTGTCCTGCCTCCAGGAAAAGGCGGAGTGGTCGCCAATCTCGCCGTCACCCTCGCCGGAAAGATTCCTGTGAACTTGAACTTCACCAGCGCGCGCGATGCGATCGAGTCCGCGAAACAGCAGGCCAATCTGCAAACCATCATCAGCGCGCGCGCCATGGCGCAGAAACTGGACGCGTTTCCGTGGACAGAAAGCGTCCTGCATCTCGATCAACTCCTGCCCACGATGAAGCCCTCCATCCTATGCTGGTGGCTGATCAGCCTCCTGCTGCCCTCGGCCCTGCTCGCACGTTTGCTCCATGTGCCGAAACTCGGCGGCGACGCGGAAGCCGTCCTCCTTTTCACCAGCGGAAGTTCGGGCGCGCCCAAGGGTGTCTCCCTCAGCCACCGCAATATTCTCGGCAACGTTTCCCAATTCGCGGTCATGCTCGATTCGCCTAACGACACGATCATCCAGGCCTCGCTGCCGTTTTTCCACAGCTTCGGGAGCACCGTCACGCTCTGGTATCCCATGATCGAAGGCGTGCGGATCCTGACCTATCCGAGCCCGCTCGAAGCCGGAAAAATCGCGGCCCTGGTGCAGCGCTATTTGGCCACAGTCATGTTCGCCACCCCTACTTTTCTCCGCGCTTACATGCGGAAAGCGGAACCCGAGCAGTTGCGCAGTCTGCGTTTGCTCATCACCGGCGCGGAGAAATTGCCGACCGAACTCGCGCTCGCGTTCGAGGCGCGCTTTGGTCTGCCGGTTTATGAAGGCTACGGGCTGACCGAAACCTCACCGGTCGTCAGCGTCAATCTCCCGAATCCGCAGCCGCGTGCGCCCGGCGACTCCGTGCAACCTTCGCAATGTCTCGGCTCCACCGGAAAAATGGCGCCGGGGATTGCGGCGGAGATTCGCGATCCGGAAACGGATAAAAAATTGTCGCTGCACGAGACCGGCATGCTCTGGCTGCGCGGACCGAATATTTTCGCCGGCTACCTGAACGATCCTGTGCGCTCCACCGAAGTACTGCGCGACGGTTGGTTCAAGACCGGCGATCTCGGCCGCTTCGATGAAGACGGATTCCTCTTCATTGAGGGACGGCTCTCGCGCTTCTCGAAGATCGCCGGCGAAATGGTGCCGCATGAATTGATCGAGCAGAAGATATTGGCCGCGCTGAAAATGGACGCGCACGCCGAGCGCGTTATCGCCATCATGGGAGTGCCCGACGAAGCGAAAGGAGAAGCGATTGTGCTGCTGAGCAGCGTCCCGATCGATCTGCCGCAACTCCGGGCCGCGCTGCGCGACGCGGAAGTGCCAAACCTTTGGGTGCCGCGCATCGTCCGCCAGGTGGAGGCGATTCCCATCCTCGCCTCCGGCAAGCTCGATCTCGGGCGCTGCAAGGAATTGGCCGCGGGCGTTTAGTCGCGCGGTCGTCTGCTCTGGACCAAGGCGTTCGCAGTGTAACTGAGCACGACCGCACCGTTCTGATTCCGCGCAATATTTCGCACCCGGACAATTCCGTAGCCGGCCTTGGAACGCGACAGCCTGGTCTCGAGAATCTCGGTCTCCAGCTGGATCGTGTCGTTAGGGCGCACCGCCGTCGGCCAGCGCAATTCATCGACGCCCAAACCGACTGCGCCGCCGACAAATTGCAGCGGACCGGTCATGAACAAACGCATCGCGATCGCCGCCGTGTGCCATCCACTGGCCGACAAGCCCTGAAATACGCTCGCCTGCGCCGCCGCTGGATCGAGATGGAAAGGCTGCGGATCGTATTGCCGGGCAAACTCAACCATCGCGGCCTCGGACACCGCGTATTTCGCCGATTCGTAGCGCTGCCCGACGGCGAGGTCTTCGAGATAAAACTGCATTGGGCTGGGAAGATGCCTGCCCCGGGCAGGTCTGCCAGAGGGGAGAGTTGAACTCCCGACCAAGGGCTTATGAGTCCCCTGCTCTACCACTGAGCTACCCTGGCGAAGGGTCACAAAAGTGGACGCCCCGCGCCGTCGTGTCAACGCGGCGAAGCGGTGGGCGCCGCACTCGCAGGCGACTTCACGAGGTAAGGCGTCAGGTCGTTTTTCGTCCCACGTAGAGTGGCCATAAAACACACGCCTTCGCTCACCCGCACCGCCCCCGCCCAGCCATCCTGCTCCACAAACCGCCAACCGGAAAATTCGACGGGCTGCGCCGTTTTCGGGCTGCGTTCCGCGGGAAACAGGAAGAATTGCAGACGCTTATTCGCGACCGTGATCTGGGCCACGCGTGCACCCGCATCATCATCGAAAACTCGCACAGCGGACGTGCGCATTTCCGCGAATTCTGGCGGCACATCGAAATGTTCCAGCCGGTATTTCATAAAAAAGAAATCGCTCAGTGACCCGGCTTCCGCTTCCACCGGATCGAGTTGCACGCCGCGCATCGAGCTGGCGACGGTGAGCAACTTGCGCGCGCTCTTCGACCCCGGAAAATCACTCATCCTTTCGACCACGACGAAGATGGCCACTCCGGCAATGACGAGCAGAGCCAGGACGATGGAAAGCACGACGGGATTGCGCCACGTTTTGCGCCAGCCGCGTTTTCTTTGCGGGATGAGTTTCTCGTTCCGAAACCATTCCGAGATTTCCGCCGAGACCGGAATGTCGTGCACCAGTTTCGCCACCGCGCGATCGAAGGCCTGTTGCTGAGCGAACGCGGCCGCGCTGGGCCCTTTCCGCTTCACGCGCTGGATCGCCATCCGCATGTTGCGCTCCGTCTCTCGCTTCTCCGTGATGGGAGCGACGCGCAAAAGCTTCTCGTCCGACGAGATAATGCCAAACAGGCTCATGATTCGTTAGGCGGCGGCGTGGTCGCGTCGAGCCACGCCTGAAACTGACGGCGCCCGCTTTCAAGCATCTCGGAAAGCTCGTTCGTTTTCAGTTCCAGGAGGCCAAGCATTTCGCTCAGGCTAAATTCATCGAGATAATAAATAGCCAGCGCACTGCGTTGCGGCTCGGGCGCCGCGGAAATCCAGACCGCGAGTTGCTCGGGAAGAAGCTGCCCGACCTGCGCTGGAGAATCCGCGGTCAGATCCGCATCTTCGATAAACCCGGGCTCCGGCTGCAAGCCGCTCTCGCTCGCGATCAGCGATTGCCAGCGCGCGTCGCGAAAAAACCAGAGCCGATCCTGCACCGGTTCGCCCTGCGCGGAGAGCGCCGCCGCCGCATGGAGCGTGCTCTGGAAAGCTTGCTTCGCTTTCGCCGGCTCGCCGGTCATGAGGTAGCAAAAGCGATAGAGCTGCGGAAGATTTTCGTTAGTCTCGAGCACAGGATTTTTCCGCCCGCATGTTACGCAAGAGGCCGCGCCTCACAAGCTTCCCGTTCCGCTCAGCGAGCAACCCGGTCGGCTATTATCGGTAGCCGCGGGCGCCGGCTTCGGTAACGTCTCCCGCCATGGAGACCCCCTCGTTCCCGCAGCCTTCTCCGGACGGGCCGAGTTTATCTCAAAATCTCGACCTCACCCTGCGCGAATGGGTGCAGCGGTATCAGCGAGAAATCGTCTTCGAGCAGGTGCGCTATCGCGGCGTGAACGCGCTCAAAAACGTGCTCGATCTCTGGGTTCTCCAGGAGATCATCTGGGAAACGAAGGTCGATGTGGTGGTGGAAATCGGGGTCCGCTTTGGCGGCACCACGCTTTGGCTTGCGGATACGTTGCGGACTCTGCGTGGTCCGGATGCATTGGTGGTGGCAGTGGATCTGGAGTCACCGGAAGTCGCGCTTCCAGGAAACGTCATCTTTGTCGGCGGCGACAGCATTGCCCCTACGACAGTGGCGACTGTAGCGGAACACTGTCGCGGTCGGCGGACGATGGTGATGGCGGATGGAAACCATGCAGCGGCTCATGTTCTAGAGGAACTGCGTCGCTATGGACCGCTCGTTTCGGAAGGCTGCTACTTCATTGCGGAGGATGGGATCGTGGACGTCATGGAGTGGACTCACGCCACTCCCGGACCGCTCGTGGCAGTGCATCGATTTCTGGCAGAGACGGACGAATTTTCAATCGATCGCAGCCGGGAGAAATTCCTCCTCACTTATGCGCCGGATGGGTTTTTGAAACGAACCAAACCCGCGCCCTACCTCGATCGGGTCAACGAATCGAAGTTTTCAGATCTCTAATGTTTAATCCTTTGGCTCATCCGATTTGCCTGGCGCAACCAGATCGCGTTTCCCTCCATGCCGCATGGCGTGAACATATTCCGTTCGGCATGCTTCTGATCGACCTCCTGCGACCGCGCATCTTCGTGGAACTGGGGACCTTCCTGGGGAACTCCTATTGCGCGTTTTGCCAGGCGGTCCAGACGCTGGGCGCGGAGACGCGTTGTCATGCGGTCGATAATTGGACCGGCGATGAACAGGCCGGGTTCTACGGGCCGGAAGTGCTGGCAGAGTTACAGAGCTATCACGATCCCCGCTACGGCTCGTTCTCCAGGCTAATCAAAAGCGATTTCGAGAGCGCGGTCAGCCTCTTTGACGATGCCAGTATCGATCTGCTCCATATCGACGGACATCACAGTTACGAGTCCGTAAAATCGAATTTCGATTCCTGGATCGGAAAGGTGAGTCCGAACGGCGTCATCCTTTTTCACGACACGCACGAGCTGCAAGAAGGATTCGGCGTCCATCGTTTTTGGGATGAACTAAAAGGGCGTTATACGACCCACTTTGAGTTTTGCCACGGCCACGGCTTGGGCGTGCTGGCACTCAGCCCGCCACGTCACCCCGAGCTGCAAGCGTTTTTCGCCAGCTCGGACGACGAGGCGGAAACGATTCGCGAATTTTTCCGGCTTCTCGGCAGCCGCTTCACCTGCGAGGCGCAGTTAACACTTGCCCGTCAGCAAACGTAAGAGCCGTCCTTGCTTTCCGCCGGACTTACCGGGGATTTTTCGCGTTAACAAACCAGCGTTCGGGATTGGCAATTGGCCGGGGCTCGGCCAGGGATGCATTTGGCGCGATCGCACGTCGCATCGCCGGCCGCGTATGATGGTCCAGCCAGCGCCAGAGGGCGCGGCGCCACCTCCTCATCTTTTCTTCCTCGGGTTTGCGCGCGATCAAGAGCGTATCAGCGAACCAGCGATCCTCCGCTTCCCAATCCGTCCTCACCTCCACAACTTCCAGGCCGGCATAGTGCGCCAGCGCCATGAAACCGTCCGGATAAAAACGCCAGCAATCCACCGGATGCCGATGCTCCGGTGCGGCGGAAGGCGCCAGAATGCAACAGAGCCCCCCTGGCTTTAGGGCGCGCGCAATTTCGCGCATGGTCTCCCAGACGAATTCCGCGTGCTCAAAGGCCTGCCCGGAGATGACGACGTCAAAACTCCCACTTGCGATCTCCGTCCAATAATAGGGATCCCGCGGGACAAGATCGACGTTCTTTCCCACGGCCATATCCAGACCGGTGTAGCGCCAGGATGGAGTGGCAAAAAGCTCTCGATAGCATCCATTCACATCGCTACTGCCCACATCCAGGATGGCCAAAGGTTTCTCCAGAGTCTCCGCGCGAAAATAGCGGTCGCGGAATTCCCTCATGCGCTGGAGAGAGCTGGGATGCACCCTGGCAGATACGGGCAATATGGGCGCCATTCAAGCATGCGCGCGGAAGGGCATTTGGCCCCCGGTCTAAGCGCAGCCGACGCGGCCGCGCCGCGCACGGTGATTCCCGTAGTGCTCGTGGAAGGGTGTGACGGTCGACCCTTTCGAACACTAGGTTAGGAGGGCGTGCTACGTGCCAGCGCCCCTGATTGGGAAGCTCTAAGGCTTGGACTGATGGAAAAACCGAAAGTTTTGCTGGACGCGGTTGCCCGATACTCCCTACCATCGCTGGCATCTTGCCGACGCATTCCTGCTCCGCAGCGAAGTGTGCCGACAAAAAACAAACCCAGAAAGAACGGAGAAAGCATATGCAAACTTGTTCCACACCCTCGACACCGCGCAGAATCTCGCGCCTACGCAAACTAGCGGCAGTGACCCTGATCGCGCTTTCCGGCGCGCTCATCGGCATCACCGTTCTTGCACAAAATTATCCACCTCTCGCTGCGGACAAAGCGGCCTCAATGTATGCGGCACCGGAAGCCGCGGCGACGCCAGCAGGCATTCCGCTAGGAGCGGTTGCACCGGCGCCGGATGGCGCGGTCGCCAACCCGAAGGCTCCGGATACCCACACTCGAGTTGGTAATCCCGTGGTGTATCAAGGATTTGAACCATGCCGCGTTATCGATACTCGCACGGCTAACGGGGCATCTGGCGGGCCCAAGCTCGTCGCAGGTGCCACCAGAACGTTCAACATCTCCGGGACGGGTCTGTGCCCCAATACTGCTCCGGCAGGCATAACCGCGGTCGCGATTAACGTGACTCTGGTCAACACCGACAGTCAGGGATTCGTCACCGTCTTTCCAGCAGGAACCACGCGGCCCCTCGCCTCGTCAATTAACGCTCGTGGTCCGAACGAGGTCATCGGAAACATGATTATCGTTCCTCTGAACGGCGCCGGCAGCGTCGATGTTTATGCTGTTATGGGCACCCACTTCATCGTCGATTTAGTGGGTTACTTCTTTAATCAATTTGAAACCGGAGACCAACTTTCTCTCACGGGAAGTGTGGCGAATGGAGCGACCATTGTCGGCTTCAACGGCAATACCGCCGCAGGCAGCCACGCAGTGGGCGGCTTCGCAAGCGGGGCCGGGGTTGTTTTCGGCGTGCAAGGCCAGGCCAGTAGCAGTGCCTTGACCGCGTCGGCGGGTGTCAGGGGTCTTGCTCCCGTTTGCTGCACCGGCAATCCTCCGGTAAGCGCGGGAGTCTTGGGGAACGCAGGCTCGAGCGGCGTTGGAACGGTTGGCATCGGCGATTTTGAGGGCGTCCGAGGCATCAACACGAGCGGTGCTACCAACACGGTGGCGTCGTTCGGAGCCTTGGGCTGGACCGATACCACCGCTATTTTCGGTTCCGGAAACTCCAGCTTATCGGGGACGAAATCGTTCGTCGAACCACACCCGACAGATCCCAATAAAGTGATTCGCTATGTTTCCTTGGAAGGCCCAGAGGCGGGCACCTACTTCCGCGGACGCGGCAAGTTCAAAGGAAAGCAGGCGATCATCGAAGTGCCAGAGACCTTCCGCATGGTGACGGAAGAAGAGAACTTGAGTGTGCAGGTGACCCCTATCGGGAAGATGGCTCAAGTGGCAGTGGTGAAAATTGGGTTGAACAAAATCCTCGTTAAGTCCTCAGAGGACGTCGAGTTCTTCTACACCGTCAACGGCGAGCGGAAAGGTTTTAAAGATTTCCAAGTCGTCGCTAATTCTGAAGGCGAATTCACGCCCCGCTCGCCAAACGAGAAGATGCCGACCGCCTGGTCCGATCTGCAAAAGCAGAAGGTGATCGCCTTGGGAATTTATCACGCGGACGGAACTCCGAACATCGCCACCGCGCAGCGTTACGGCTGGGATAAGAACTGGGATAAAGCCGACGAACAACGCGCCCTGGCTCGCGAGTCTGATCCTTCCGCCCCGACCTTCGCGGGTGGAGCGGCCGTCTTCGCTGGAGGCAGTCTAAACGCGCGCTGATCTGATCAGTCCGCCCCATCGGCAGGGGCTGCGCGTTCGCAGCTACTGATCCGATTCTCGAAGGCCCGCTACGAAAGCGTAGCGGGCTTTTCGTATTGTAGCGCTGATCTGCGTTCGCCTTGCCCATTTCCCGACTCTCCGTAAGCATGTGCATGGAGCAGAGCACCACCGATCTCGCGCCCGCGGCTTTCATCGTGGGGGTGCCACGCAGCGGGACCACGCTCTTGCGAATGATGCTCGATAGTCATCCAGAGATGGCGGTTCCGCCGGAGAGCCATTTCTTCTTCGAGATGCTAAAGCTCGTGGGGCCAGAGTCCCCGACCCGAGAAGAGTTTTACAGTTTCCTCATAACGTTTTTCTCTTGGGAGGACTTCGGGATCAGCAGAGAAAATTTAGGAATGGCCCTGGCGGCACTTGAGCCGTTCACGCTCACCAAGGGACTGCGCACCTTTTACGAGTTGTACGCTGGCCGTTTCGGCAAAAGTCGCTGGGGCGAGAAGACGCCGGATTACGGCACCATTATGCCCCAGATTGCTGCGCTTCTTCCGGAGGCGCACTTCGTTCACATCATTCGCGACGGACGGGACGTCGCTCTCTCCCGTCGGCACCTCTGGTTTGGCCCGGGCCAAGATATGCGCGCGCAGGCGGAAGACTGGGCGAGCTGGATCGTGCGCGCCCGCGCAGAAGGTCCCAGCTGCCCGCATTATATGGAGATTCGTTACGAAGATCTCGTGGCGTCGCCAGCGGAAGTGCTCCGTGAGGTCTGTGATTTTATCCAGCTCCCGTTTTCCGAAGCCATGCTCTCCTACCACGAGACCTCGGGCGCGCGCCTGACGGCCCTGCAGGGATGGCCGCAACTACAGCTCAGTGGCGAACAACTGCAATCCGTCCTGCGCACTACGACGAAGCCTCCGCAGATCGATCGCGTGGCCCGTTGGCAACGGGAAATGGCATCGGAAGAAACCAGCCTTTTCGAGGAGGTCGCCGGGCCACTCCTTCAAGAATTTGGCTACGAAGTTAGGAGCGTTCCCACCACAGTTGCGTCGCCTTATCTTCCGGCCGGCGGAGCCCGCACGGCACCGTCTGTGAGCGCATTGCTCTTCACCGACGGAATCTCTGCGACCGCGCTGCCATGGTTTCTCCGTCTGCGCGAACAGGTGGATGAGTTCGTGGTCTGGGTAGATTCGCCGAAAGCGAACGCGGACACGGAAGAGCGAGTCCGACAGTTCGCGACCCGGATTGAACATTTCGCCTCGCGCGGCCTGACCGAGCCGTTCTTGCATGAAGGAGTTCGCAGCTGTCGGACGGACTGGGTTTTCCGCATCGACAGTGACGAGGAACTCAGCCCGGCGTGGGATGATGGGAGGTGGCGCGATCTACTCGGTCTCGGCCCATCCAGTTTCGCGCTCCCGCGGCGTTGGCTGACTCCGTCCGGCGGTTATCTCAGATCAGCCCCATGGTGGCCCGACTACCAGATCCGCCTCTTCCGAAACCTCCCAGAGAAGATCCGATTCTTTCCCCATCCCCATAGCGTTATGGAAATGGAAGGGCGGCGTGGATACCTCCAAAGCCTGGCTCTGCATCACCACGATTTGCGTCTCAGCTCGCGCACCGCGCGCGAAGCCAAGGTCCGCTTTTACCAAACAAAAGACGCGCCCGACCTCGGATATTTTTACTTGTATGAGGAACATGAGCCGCCCGAGGCCGCGCTCCCCGCGCCCGGTGCGCTCGACCTCGACTCCGAGATCCTGCATCTGGGCATTCTTTTCGCCCGGGAAGCAAGCGAGTTGTCGCTGGAGATCCTGACTGTTCCCGAAGCCGTGGCAACCAGCGCGTTTTTTTGGCCGCGTGTGCGCCTAACAAATGGAACCCGGCGCGCGCTTTGCTCGGTGCCACCTTTCCCGGTCTATCTTTCTTACCACTGGGCGGAAGCAAGCTCGGGCCAGGTCATACTCGCCAACGGCCAGCGCACGCCCCTCCTTCCGTCTTTGGCGCCCGGTGCAACGGTGGAGTATCCTCTTTTCGTCTCCGCGCCCTCCGCGCCAGGCGACTACCTTCTGCAAGTCTCGCTCGTGCAAGAGAACATCCGCTGGTTTGAATCAGCCAATCCCGAAATTTTGCGAGAAGCCAGGGTGCGTGTCACCGCGGGTCCCGTTCCGAAAGCTTAACGTAGCGACTGTACGAATTTCTCTCGTTCCGCCATTAGTCGATCAAAGAGCTCGGCGGCATCGTCGCACCGCGACCAAAAATGATCGTAGTAATGAATGGTCGCCGGTCGCATTCCGAAAGGCCGCGTGCCACAGCCGTGGTGGTAGAAAAGATCGAAGTAGATCGCGGCCAGAAATTGGTGCGGCGAAACGCGGTTCGTCTTGAGCAACGGAAACCAATCCGCCCGTGGGCCAGCGCAGGCAATATCGCTAAATTTCTCTCCCAGAAAATTAATCCCCTCCTCCACCGCAAAGTCCAGGCAGTCGGCATCCGCGGTATAAAGGACACAAGGATGAGGAAAAAGGTGCAGGTTTTCCACCCGTGCAGGAGAGGCGAACCGCTTCTGCGCGAGCACCATCGCTGCATCCAGAATTTCCATCCAGTTTTCCCGCACCGGAAAACAATCGCTATCGACAATGAGATAACGCTCATACCCGCGCCGGCGAAATTCATCGCGCAAGGCATGGAGCCCTTCGAGATGACTCGGCGTTGCGTCCTGCTTCACCGCGGAACGCCCCACGATGGTTGAGCGGGTGAATAATTTCGCGTCAGCTTGGTTCAGATAAACGAAATGATCATAGCCCGCCGTCGTCCGATCGAGGGCGGCGAGCTGCATCTCCAGCCATTGCTGCGTTGTGGCCGAGGCCAGAAAAAACGGAACCGACCGCAAGCCTTGGCTGGCTCATTTCGCCGCGCGCAACGAGGCCAGGCGGCGAGCCACTTCTTCCGCGTTCGCACGGCTATTGAAAGCCGAGATGCGGAAATAGCCCTCTCCGCAGGAACCAAAGCCACTCCCAGGGGTGATGACGACATTTAGCTCGTGCAACATCCGGTCAAACATTTCCCAGCTCGTTAGACCGGACGGAGTTTTGACCCAAATGTAGGGTGCATTCGTGCCGCCAAAAACATGCAGCCCAGCGCCCTCGGCCGCGTCGCGCAGGATGCGAGCATTCCCCATGTAGTGGTCGATCAAGGCGCGGACCTGCGCTTTGCCTTCATCGCTGTAAAGCGCCTCAGCTCCGCGTTGCACAGGATAGCTCACGCCGTTCGCCTTCGTGCTCCAGCGGCGGTGCCAGAGCGGGTGCAAAGGCAGCACGCGCTCGTCTTCCGTCTGCGCCATCACTGATTTCGGCATCACCGTAAAGCCGCAGCGCACCCCCGTGAAACCACCGGTTTTGGAAAAGCTGCGAAACTCGACTGCACACTCCAGCGCGCCTGGAATTTCGTAGATCGAATGCGGGATTTCCGGATCGCTGATGTAACCCTCGTAAGCAGCATCGTAGAGGAGGAGAGCCTTGTGCTTCCGCGCATACTCCACCCAGCGCTGCAACTGCTCACGCGTCGCGACCGCCCCGGTGGGGTTATTTGGAAAACAGAGGTAAACCAAATCCGCATGCTCGTTAGGCGGCTCCGGCACAAAATGATTCTTCTCCGTGCACTCCAGATAGACGATCCCGTCGTAGCGTCCGCCGGCAGCAGCATCGCCGGTGTGGCCGGCCATGACATTTGTATCGACGTAAACCGGATAAACCGGATCCGTGATCGCGATCTTGTTCCTGTGGCCGAGGATATCGAGAATGAACCCGCAATCCGATTTCGAGCCGTCCGAGAGAAAAATCTCGTCGTCCGCGATCTCGATTCCGCGCGCGCGGTAGTCGTGCTGCGCAATCTTCGACCGGATGAAATCGTAACCCTGCTCGTGACCATAGCCGCGAAACGTTTCGCGCTGGGCGAGCTCCTCGATGGCGGCATGCATCGCCGCGATCGCCGCGGCTGGCAGTGGCTCCGTCACGTCCCCGATGCCGCAGCGGATGATTTGCGGAGCGATCTCAGCATGAGCCTCGCAAAATTCCGCAACCCGGCGGGCAATCTCCGGGAAGAGATAGCCCGCCTGCAGCTTCAGATAATTTTCGTTCAGGTAAGCCATAGCGGTACTACTGTTGGAAAAGATCCGCCCGAAAAGGAATTCCCGAGACCTCGAACGCGTCTACTTCTCGTAACGCTGGCCGACTTCTGCCCAGTTCACCGTGTTCCACCAGGCTTTCAGGTAATCCGGCCGGCGATTTTGGTAATTGAGATAGTAGGCATGTTCCCACACATCCACGCCGAGGATCGGCGTGTTGCCGTCCATGAGCGGGCTGTCCTGATTAGGCGTGGACACGATCTCCAACTTGCCGCCTTTTTTAATCAGCCAGGCCCAGCCGCTGCCGAAACGTTTCACGCCTGCGTCGGCTAATTTTTCTTTGAAATCATCGAAGCTGCCAAAGGTCGCTTTGATGTCGTCAGCCAGCTTGCCCGTCGGTTCGCCACCACCATTCGGCCCCATGATCTGCCAGAAGAACGAATGGTTCGCATGTCCGCCGCCGTTATTGCGCACCGCAGTGCGAATATCTTCCGGGATCGCGTCCATGTTGCTGATTAAATCTTCAATCGATTTCGCAGCCAACTCGGGCTTGCTTTCGAGCGCTTTATTCAAGTTGGTAATGTAGGCCTGATGATGCTTGGTGTGATGGATCTCCATCGTGCGGGCATCGATATGCGGCTCCAGCGCATCGTAAGCGTAGGGAAGTTGCGGTAGTTCGTAAGCCATAGTGAGCCAACGTCCGACGCACAGCGCTGCGCGTCAATTCCGACGGAGCGCTCACGTCCCGTCGGCGCGGCTGGCGGACACCCGCCCGCCACTCTACTCGCAGCGATAAAAGCTCGGGTAATGCCCGAGCCCGCTGCGATAATTCACATAAGTCGCCAGCGCCATAAGCGGAAAGTTCTGCCGATACATATCGTATTTCAGGTAGAACACGCCCGGGAATCCAGTCCCCGTAATCTCGGGCTCATCCCACGCCCCGTCGCTGCGCTGCGTATTCAATAAATAACGCAGCCCGCGCTGCACACTCGGCCGCTCGAGATCGCCACAGGCGCAAATGCCCATCAACGCCCACGCCGTTTGTGAGGCCGTGCTCGCGCCTTTCCCCTTAAGGACCGGCGCGTCGTACGAAGCGCAGCTCTCGCCCCAACCGCCGTCGTCATTTTGGCAGCTCTCCAGCCAATCGCGTCCGCGCAGAATCCAATCCTGCGTCATGTCTGCCTTGATCGCGCGCAACCCGCGCAGCACCTGCCAGGTACCGTAAATATAATTCACGCCCCAGCGGCCATACCAGGAACCATCGTCATCCTGCGTATCGATCAAATACTGCACCGCGCGCCGCACCCACGGCGGCTTTCCATCCACTCCCAGGTAGCCGAACAGTTCCAGCGTCCGCGCGGTGAGATCGCTGCACGTCGGATCCAGAATCGCGTTGTGATCCGCGAACGGCATGTCTTCCAGCCAACGTTGGGTCACTTCCTTATCAAACGCAGCCCAGCCGCCGTCTTTGCATTGGAAGCTTAATTGCCAGCCCAGCGCGCGTCGAAAAAGTGCGTCGAACTCGTCCTGCTGTTTCGGTTTTGCCAGGCGCAATCCCATCAGCACCATCGCCGTGTCATCCGTGTCCGGATAGAAAACGTTGTTGTATTCGAAAGCCCAGCCGCTCGCCTCCGGATGCGGATTATTCACCGCCCAATCGCCCCGGACGCGCACTTCTTTATCCACCAGCCACGCCGCCGCCTTTTGCAGCGCCGGATGTTCTGCCGGCAATCCCGACTCAGCCAGCGCGATCATGTTGATCGACGTATCCCACACCGGCGAGAGGCAGGGCTGAATGCGGAAATCTTCCGGGTCATCCACAAACAAACCGCGAAAATCTTTCAGCGCCTTCACGTAAACTGGGTGCGTGGCCGGGTAACCCAGCGCCCGCAGGGCGATGAGCGCGTTCAGCATGGCGGGGAACACGGTGGCCAGTCCATCACTGCCCTCACCGATCCGTTCCAGCATCCAGCGCTCCGCTTCTTCCAGCGCGCTTTTCCGCATCGGCCGCCAGCCCAGCTTGGAGATAATTTTTAACGCGTGATCTGCCCGCAGGAAAAAATTCCGCCAGGCGAAAAAACGCGAATCACGCGGGAGCGTGAAATCCTTGTGCTCAGTGCCGAGCGGATAGAGCTCGTGCAGTTGCTTCAAGCCGGGCAACTCGCGCGTCGGTTTGAAGTGATTGATGATCGCCAGCGGCACCAGCATGGCGCGGCTCCACGACGACATCCGGTAGAGATTAAACGGCGCCCACTTCGGAAACAGAATCATCTCCACCGGAATGGACGGTAGATACTGCCAGGGAAATTGCCCCAGCAAAGCGAGGTAGAGCTTGCTGAAAGTGTTCATCCGCGGGATGCCGCCAAGGCGCAGAATGTTGGCCCGCGCCTCCTGCATGAACGGTAGATCAGCCGAATGCCCCGCCAGTTTCAGCGCGAAATACGCCTTCACCGATGCGTTCACTTCACTGGGGCCGCCGTAGTAAATATTCCAGCCGCCATCCGGCAGTTGCCGTTTCAGAATGTGACGCACGCAACGCTGCTGCAGCGTCTCATCCACCTCGCCCTGCCAGTGCATGAAGAGCACGTAGTCCGAGCAGAGCGTGCTATCGACCAGAAGCTCCCCACACCAGTGCCCATCCGGGTGTTGCTGCCGCAAAAGATTCTGCTGCGCCCGCGCAATCGCATCGCTCAGATCCGGCTGCGCGGGCGAATGCGTGCGCACCAGTCTCAGGCGACGCGCTCGACAGAGAAATGACGTTCGAAGACGTGGGAGGCACGACTAGGAGGCGACTGCTTCCAGTTCCGCTTTCTTGCCGGTCAGATGTCCGTTGCCGGAAGTCATGCCATTATACGCCAGCACTTCGCTGCCCTTGCCAGTCGGCATCGGACGGGCGCCAAAGTTAAACTTGATCGTCTTCCAGGTGTCGCCCGTCTGCGCGTTTAGACCGAGGCTGGCCGTAGGTTCATAGCCGCAATGCGTCATGCAATTTTCGCAGCGCGGATCCCGCGCCACGCCGTCGACGACGCCATACTTTTCCCAGTCCACGCTCTCCAGCAATTCCGCGTAGCTCTCGTAGTGGCCCTTCGTGCCCACCTTGTCGGTCATGAAATAACAAGGCGCCTTCCAGCCCGCCATGTTCCGCGTCGGGATGGCCCAGGCGGAGCAAGTCAGGTCGCGTTTCCCGGCTAGAAACTCAAAATACACCGGCGTGCCGAAGAAGGTGTACCGCTCCATCCACTCCTCCATTTTCGCGAATTTCTGCACCGTCAGATCCCGCGTGAGGAAGAAATTTTCCGGCTTCAAATTAAGCCGCGTGATCATGTCCTTCTTCGCGGCATCATACTCGTATCCGGGCGTGATGGTGTGCCCGTCGACTCCGAGATCGGAAAGGAAATCGAGCATCTGCTCCACTTCCTGCATGTCGGTCTCCTTGTAGATGGTGGTGTTCGTCGCCACCTGATAATCAAGCAGCTTCGCCATCTTGATCGCGAGGATGCATTCCTTGAAAACGCCCTCGCGCTCGACGATCAGATCGTGCGTCCGTTCGAGGCCATCGAGGTGCACATTCCAATACATCCAATCGCTCGGCGCGATCACGGGCTTGCTCGCGTCTTTCGGGCCTTTCCGAATCTCCGCCGCGTCTTTCTCCGCGATGAGTCCGGCCGCCAGCAGGCCGCCGATCTTCGCCTCGATCGTCTTCTGCGCCTGCGGATACGCGCTCGTCATCCATTCGCGCATCTTCTTGCGCATGAACATCGCGTTCGTGCAGATGTAAACGATCCGCTTCCGCTCCAGCAGCCCGCCAATGAGCGACTCAATGTGCGGGTAAATCAACGGCTCGCCGCCGCAGATGGAAATCATCGGTGCTTTGCACTCGTCCGCCGCGCCCAGGCAGTCCTCCAGGCTCATCATGTCCTTGAGCGAGGTCGAGTATTCGCGAATGCGGCCGCAGCCGGTGCAGGTGAGGTTGCAGGTATGCAGCGGCTCCAGCTGCAGGACGGTGGCAAACTTCTCGGTCCGGCGCAGCTTGTGGCCGATGATGTACGCGGCGATTTTCGTCGTCAGCGCAAGAGGGAATCTCATAAGGGCGACATGGTAACAAGGGGAGGGTCGCTGTCAATACGACCACCCCCGTCTACAACCGCGCCGGCTGCCTAAAACGAAGAGGTTGACATGTCCCGAAACAATGGTGAAACGGTTGCCGTCCTCGGCGCCTCCCCGAAACCCGACCGCTACGCCTACCGCGCCATGCAGATGCTGCGCGAATACGGGCACCGCGCCATCCCGATCAATCCCGCCTTCCCGGAGATCATGGGCGAGACCTGCTACAGCAGCATCGCCAACGTCGCCGAGCCGATCGACACCGTCACCATGTATCTCGGCAAACAGCGTTCCGACCCGCTCATCCCGCAGATCGTCGCCGCCAAACCTCGCCGCATCATCATGAACCCAGGCGCCGAGAACGACGATTTCGCCGACAAAGCGCGCGCGGCCGGGATCGAAGTCGATTACGCCTGCACCCTGGTCATGCTGCAGAGCGGGCCAGTTTTAAAAAGCGGACGTCTTTGCCCTGGCCGCCCGCGTTCGCTTGATCAATCCCTTCGCGATGAAATAGCTCACCAACGCCGTCGGCAAAGCGAGCAGCACGGAGCCGACCAGCAGGGGCTGCTCCGACCGTAAAAAACGTCGTCCAATTCATCAATTCGCGCAGCGGCAGGTGGTGGAAACTCATCGCCGAATGCCGCGGCCGGTCAAGCGCCCACATTCCCGCGCGATATTCCCAAAAGTAGATCGCCGGCATGAAAGGCAGCAGGAGATCGTGCAGCGTCACGCTGATCACGGCCGCGATCTTGTTGCTCTTGCAAAAAGCCAGGCCACGCCGATCGAGAGCAGCGTCTTCAATCCCGAAAGAGCGGCACGAACCCAAAGAAAATCCCGATGGCCAACCCAAGCGCGATCGAGTGCGGCGTATCGTCGATCGCCAACAGGGTGCTGCGATGCGCCACCAGCCAGGCGACGAAACGTGTCCATAGTCCCCTCTTCCGGGCGGGATCTACCTCGCTGCTTCCACGGTCGATGGCAGAGGGTCGCGTGTTTTACGCCGCCTGCCAACCGCGCCGGATCAAACTGACCGCGATGGCCGCCAGCAGGAGCGCGATCAATTTCGAAATGCCCTTCAACCCTTGCTTCCCGAGCACCGACTCAATTCGGCGCGCGTAGTGAAAGCTCACCTTCACCAAAAGCAGATTCACCAATAAGCGAGAGGAGCGTGTAGAGAAGCCCGACTGTATCCAACAGCAGCAGCAGCGCCGTCAGCAGCGCCGGGCCTGCGATCAGCGGCATCCCGAGCGGCACCACTCCGAAATCCGCGCTGCCGCTCCGTGGATTTTCATCGAATCCGAGAAGTTCACGCACCGCCAGACCGAGGAGGATCAAACCTCCCGCCACTTGAAAATCCGCCACCGAAATTCCGAGCGCAGCGAAAATCGCCTTCCCCAGAAAAATAAAACCCACTGCCACCGCCATCCCGGTGATCACGGCAAGCAAGCCTTGCCGTTGCCGATGTTCGCGGGACGCCCCCGGTGCGAACCCCATGAAAATCGCCACCAACCCGATCGGATCCACCGCGACGAAAATCGGGATGAACGCCAACATGAACTTCTCGAAAAACTCGCGCATAAGATCGGAGCCGGCACGCTCCACGGCAATGATTGCCTTTATCCGCCGTCGCTTCTAGACAATCTTCCGCCGTGACCGGAACGCTCGCGCGCGCGCCAAGGCTGCTTTTCTTCCTCAGCATCCTCGCGTTCGGATCCTGCCAGCGGCCGGAGATGCAACGTCGAGAAAGGCAACCGCCAACAAATCCTCCACAAAGGCAACGGCCAGGAAATCGAAGACCTCGATCCGCACATCGTCCGCGGCGTGAGCGGAGGCAACATTCTCGCCGCGCTCTTCGAAGGCCTGGTCGCGGAAGATCCACGCGATCTCCATCCTGTCCCCGGCGTCGCCGAACGTTGGGATGTTTCCGCCGACGGTCGCATCTATACTTTCCACCTTCGCCCCGAGGCAAAATGGTCGAACGGCGAACGCGTCACCGCGCAGGATTTTGCCGACTCCTACCGCCGCATCCTCTCGCCCGGGATGGCTTCCGATTACGCCTACATGCTTTACCCGGTGGCGAACGCCGAGGCCTTTAACAAATCGCAGCTCACCGATTTCGCTCAGGTCGGCTTCCGCGTCCGCGACGAAGCCACCCTCGAAATCACCCTAACGAATCCAACACCTTATTTCCTTTCGCTCCTCACCCACTGGTCGTGGTTCCCCGTTCCCGTGCGCACGATCGAAAAATTCGGCCCGGGTTACGCCCGCGGTTCTCGCTGGACCCGGCCCGGCCGCTTCGTCGGCAACGGTCCTTTCACCCTCGAAGAGTGGCGTTTGAACTATCACGTCCGCGTCAAAAAAAGCGCCACCTACTGGGACGCGAAAACGGTCGCGCTCAACGGCATCGTCTTTCACACCATCGACAGCAACGACGTCGAGGAACGCGCTTTCCGCTCCGGCCAGGTCCACGTCACGGAATCGATCCCGGTCAATCGGATCGAGAAGTATCGTCGCGAAAAACCCCAGTTTCTCCGCCTCGATCCCTATCTCGGCAGCTATTTTTTCCGCCTCAACGTCACCCGGCCTCCGCTGGATAATCCACTCGTTAGGCGCGCGCTCGCCCTCTCGCTCGATCGCCAAACTCTGGCCGAAGCCGTCTGGCGCAACGCCATGCTTCCCGCCGGCAGTTTCACCCCACCCAATACCGCCGGCTACACCCCGGAAGCTGCGCTTCCCTTCGATCCCGCCCAGGCGCGCCAACTCCTGGCCGACGCCGGCTATCCCGATGGCCGAGGACTTCCGCCGATCGATATCCTGTTCAACACCTCGCAAAATCACCGCCTGACCTGCGAAGCGGTGCAGCAAATGTGGAGCGCCAATCTCGGCGTGAAAGTGACCCTCACCAACCAGGAGGAGAAGGTCTATTTCGATACTCGCCGCCGGATGGACTACCAGGTCTATCGCTCCACCTGGATCGGCGATTATCTCGATCCCACCTCCTTCCTCGATCTGTGGCTCAGCGGTGGCGGGAATAATTACACCGGCTGGGGCAATGCGGAATACGACCGCCACATCGCCGAAGCTTCGCAATCCACCGACCAAGCCGCGCGCTACGCCGCTTTCCAGCAGGCCGAATCCATCCTGCTGCGCGAGGCTCCCATCATTCCCGCTCTTCCACTACACCCACGCATTTCTGATTCATCCGAGCGTGCAAGGTTGGTTTCCCACGCTGCTCGATCACCATCCCTACAAGCACGTCCGCCTCGCCCCGTAACGAGCGCGGTCGCGTCCCTCCATTTCGGTACACCTTCCGAATTCTATGAAACTGCTTCGCTGCCTCGCGCTCGCCGCTTTCCTTTTTCCCATCAGTCTCATGCCGCGGACGACGACTCGACCTTGCCGCCGAAAGTCCGCTCTTTCTGCCATCAAGGCGGACGATTTACTCCAACACATCAAAGTCCTCGCCTCCGATGAATACGAGGGCCGCGCGCCGGGCTCCAAAGGCGAAGAGCTGACCGTTAAATATTTGACGGAGCAATTCAAAGCGCTCGGCCTCAAACCCGGCAATCCGAACGGCAGCTACACCCAGGAAGTTCCGCTGGCCGGCATCACCACTCAGCCGACTGCATCCTTCGCTCTCGGCGAGAAGACGATGGACCTGAAATTTCCGGACGAATACGTCGCCTCCTCCGCGCGGTTGCAGGAAGAAATCAAGGTCGCCGATTCCGAGATGATCTTCGTCGGCTACGGCGTCGTCGCGCCGGAATTTGGCTGGGATGATTACAAGGACGTCGATGTAAAAGGCAAAACGATCGTGATGTTAATTAACGATCCCGCGATCCCTGATCCGGCAGATGCGTCGAAGCTCGACCCGAAGATGTTCAAAGGGCGCGCCATGACCTACTACGGCCGCTGGAGTTACAAATACGAAATCGCAGCCGAGAAAGGCGCCGCCGCGGCGGTGATCATTCACGAAACGGAGCCGGCCGCGTATCCCTACTCTGTGGTGAAGAGCAGTTGGTCTGGCGAAAATTTCGAGATCGATGCCGCGAACAAAAACATGGATCACGTGCAGGTTCGCTCTTGGATCACCCTGGAGACGGCGCAAAAGCTGCTTCACTGCCTCGGGGTTCGAACCTCGAGGAGCTGAAAGAAGACGGCGCTCAGGAAAGAATTCCGTCCCGTGCCGCTCAAAGCCAGCGCCAACTTCGCGCTCAAGCAGAGCGTCCGCGCTTTCAAGTCGCACAACGTCGTCGGCAAAATCGAAGGCAGCGACGCCGAAGCTGAAGGATGAGTGGATTCTCTACACCGCCCATTGGGATCACCTCGGCAAACATCCCGAGGTCGCAGGGGACAACATCTACAACGGCGCTTCCGACAACGCGTCCGGCGTTGCCACCATTCTCGAAATCGCCCGCGCCCATCTCGCCCTGCCCGAGCCGACAAAGCGCTCCGTGCTTGTTCATGGCCACGACCGCGGAGGAATCCGGTCTTCTCGGCGCGAAATACTATGCCGAAAATCCTCTTTACCCGCTTGAGAAAACGCTCGCAGACATCAACGTCGACGGCGCAAACCTCTGGGGAAAATCGACCGACATCGAGGACATCAGCGACGGCCGCTCCACGCTCGACGACATGTTAATGGCCGCCGCCAAAACCCAAAATCGAGTCGTCAAACCAGACAGCCAGCCCCAGAAAGGAAGCTTCTACCGGGCGGATCATTTTGAGTTCTCGAAACTTGGCGTGCCCGCACTTTACCCCGGGCGCGGCATGGACATCATCGGCAAGCCCGGTTTCGGTCAAGAGAAGCGAGACGAATATGTGGCCAAGCATTACCACCAGCCGTCCGATGAAGTGAATCCGGCTTGGAATCTCGAAGGTACAGTGGAAGACGCGCAGCTCCTTTTCACTGTCGGCTTCCAGGTTGCGAACGGCGACAAATTCCCGGTCTGGAATTCCGGCACGGAATTTAAAGCCAAGCGCGAAGAGATGCTCGGCAAGAAGTAGCCGGGGGAAATCCACGCCTTTCAGCATAAATCAGGTCCGGTCGCCCTCGCGCTTGCCGGATCAATCCCGGATTGTATAACGTGCGCGCGCCCGGCCTATGCACGACCTCATCCGCGACATCACCTTCGCCATCGCCGCGGCCTGGCTGCTAGGCCTCGTCGCCCAGTTTTTTCGTCAGCCCGTTCTCCTCGCCTACCTCATCGGCGGTTTTGTCCTTGGTCCCGCGTGGTCCGGTTTGATCGAGTCCGCGGAGAGCATCTCCGCGATCGCCGAGCTCGGCCTCATCTTCCTGCTCTTCATGATCGGTCTTGAGATCGATCTGAAAAAAATCATCAGCGCCGGCCGCTCCATCACGCTCACTGCCCTTGTCCAAATCTCCGTGGGCGCCGTCCTCGGTGTCCTCTTCTTTCGCCTCTGCGGTTTCGGTCTTGGCGGCGGCAAATGGGACGCGCTTTACCTCGGCGTCGCCGGCGCACTCAGCAGCACCGTCATCATCGTCAAGGTCCTCTACGAAAAACAGGAACTCGACACCCTCACCGGCCGGATCACGCTCGGCGTCCTCGTCCTCCAGGATCTCGCTGCGATTCTCTTCCTCGCGGTCCAGCCAAATCTCGAAAACCTCGGCGTCGGTATTCTCCTCATGTCTCTCGTGCGGGTGGTCTTGCTCGTCACGGTTACACTGGTCGTTAGCCGTTACGTCCTGCCCATCATCTTTCGCCGCGTGGCCCGCTCGCCCGAGCTGGTACAGGTCGGCGCGCTCGCCTGGTGTTTTCTGATCGGCGAACTCGGCGAACGCCTGCACCTCTCTCGCGAAATGGGCGCGCTCATCGCTGGCGTCGCGCTTTCCACTTTCCCCTACGCGCTCGATGTCACCGCCAAGGTCACCAGCCTGCGCGACTTCTTCATCACGCTTTTCTTCGTCGGCCTCGGCATGCAGATTCCCATGCCTACCCCCATCCTCGTCGGCTGGGCGCTCGTCTTCGCCGCCTTCGTTTTCGTCACGCGTTTCGCCACCACCTTCACGCCGCTTTACCTGATGCGGCAAGGTTTGCGCACCAGCCTCATCCCGGCGTTAAACCTCAGCCAGGTGAGCGAGTTTTCCCTCGTCATCCTCGCGCTCGGCGCCAGCGCCCGCCATCTCGGAAATCCCTCCACCACCGGCATGGTCGCACTCGCGTTTACCTTGCTCGCCGCGATCTCTTCCTTCGGCATGGCAAAATCGGATACCTTCGCGCGCCGCACGATCCCGTGGCTGAAACGCCGTGGCCTGCATGATCTCGATCACATCGCAGACGACGCGCATGCGGAAGGTGGCCACGGACACGGCAAAGCGCGCATTCTCTTTCTCGGCTTCTTCCGCACCGCCAGCTCGCTCCTGGAGGAGTTGCAACGCCACGCGCCCGATTTGATCGACGACACCGCCGTGGTCGACTTCAGTCCCGTGGCGCGTGAGGGCCTGATTGAGCGGCGCGTTCGCGTCATCTATGGAGACATTAGCCAGCGCGACACCCTCCTTCATGCGGGAGTGGAGCACGCCGAAGTGCTCATCTGCACGGTGCCCGATTACGTTTTGAAAGGCATCACCAACGAACGGCTCGTTAGGCTGCTGCGCGGCTTGAATCCAAAAGCCAAAATCATCGCAACCGCGGATGTCCTTTCCCAGGCGCAGCAACTCTTGGAAGCAGGCGCCGATTACGTTTCCGTCGCGCGCTTGCGCGAGGCCGATGATCTCCTGGAAGCCGTCCGCGCCGCCACGGAAGGCCTGCTCACGGAAAAGCGCCGCCACCTGCAGCACACGCTCGATGGGCGAAACGAAGTTCTCGCATAAAGAACCGACTTCATTTTCACTGCCGGAACCAAAATGAAACAGACCTTCCGACCCCGACTAATGCTGGCTGCCTTGCTCGCCAGCGTCCTCTGCATCGGCTCCGTGCGCGCGGCCGAGCCCGTCGAAGCAAAAGCCATCACGGAGGCGGCGCTCAGCTACATGGCAGCGAACAGCGCCGTCGCCGGGCCCGAAATCAAAATCGAAGCCGTGCAGGGAAATTTTGCCCGCGTCGCAGTCATTCCGAAGAAGGGGGAAACCGATCCTGCCACGCTTTTCCTTGTGAAGAAGAACGGCTCCTGGAAAGGCGTCCTCCTCGGCACCGCTTTCGCGCCCGAGGACTATGAGGAGTTCCACATCCCGGCCAATATCCAGGCGCGCTAAGCCGCCGGCGCAAGGACTGGCCGGCTAATGCCGGAAATGGCGGACGCCGGTGAAGATCATCGCCATATTGCGTTCATCCGCGGCCGCGATCACTTCCTGGTCACGCACCGAGCCGCCGGGTTGGATGGCCGCCGTCGCACCCGCCTCAGCGGCCGCGATCAAGCCATCAGGAAACGGGAAAAAAGCGTCGCTCGCCACCGCGCTGCCGCTTAACGACAATCCGGCTTCGTTCGCTTTCCAGACCGCAATGCGCGACGCATCCACGCGCGACATCTGGCCCGCGCCAATCCCCAGCGTGCGGTCAGCTGCCGCGTAAACGATGGCGTTCGATTTCACATTCTTGACCACGCGCCAGCCGAAGGTCATCGCCGCCAATTCTTCCTCGGTCGGCTTGCGTTTGGTCACCACCTTGGTGGAGAGATCGACGAGCTGTCCGCCGTCTTTGTCCTGGACCAGCAGGCCGCCGCAAACCGAGCGAACATCCATCGCCGTCGCGGATTGTTCTTTCGCCGGAAGCTGACGGATGAGTCGCAAATTTTTCTTCTTCTGGAAAATAGCGCGCGCTTCCGCGGTGAACTCTGGCGCGATAATGACTTCGCTGAAGATTTCGCTAATCGCCTTCGCGAGCGCTTCGTCGATCGATCGGTTGCAAACGATGATGCCCCCAAATGGCGCCTGCTTGTCCGTCGCGAAAGCTTTCTCCCACGCCTCGCGCAAATCCGGGTCGGTGCCGACTCCGCATGGATTGGTGTGCTTGAGAATGGCGACCGTCGGTTCCTGAAATTCACCCATCAGATTCGTCGCCGCGCTGATATCGAGAATGTTGTTAAACGACAGCTCTTTGCCGTGCAGCTTTTCGAAGCACTCGTCGAAGTCGCCGTACAGGGCCGCGGTCTGATGCGGATTTTCGCCGTAACGCAGACGCGTTACGAGCGGGAGCGACAAGGAGAAAGAGGCGTCAGTCGTCTGCTCGCGATTGAGGAAATTCCCAATCGTGCGGTCGTACGCCGCTGTTTTCATGAAGGCTTTAATCGCAAGCCGCTCGCGCAGTCGCAATGTGGTCGCGCCCTCGTTATCCGCCATCGCCTCCAAGACCAAAGCGTAGTCGCTCGGATCGGTCACGACGGTCACCGATTCATAATTTTTCGCCGCGCTCCGGATCATCGAAGGCCCGCCGATATCGATCTGCTCGATCGCCTGCGCCAGCGTCACATCGGGCTTCGCGATCGTGGCCTCGAACGGATACAGATTCACCACCACGAGATCAATCGGTTGGAAGCCTTGCTCGCGCGCCTGCTCTTCGTGCAACTCGTTGCCGCGTTTGTAGAGCAACCCGCCGTGCACGCGCGGATGCAGCGTCTTGACCCGACCTTCCAGCACTTCGGGGTAATCGGTGAAATTCGAGATGTCGCGCACGGGCACGCCGGCCTTGCGCAAAAGATCGGAGGTGCCACCAGTCGAGATGATGTCCACGCCCTGCTTCTCCAGCGCGCGGGCAAAGTCAGCCACGCCAGTTTTGTCGGAAACGGAGATCAGGGCGCGAGCGATTTTCATAAGGTGAAGAAGATAGGAACCGGGGATTAGAATTCTATCCCAGCTCGCAGCGATACATCTGCGTAATCTGCGGTAAGAAAGTTCCTCAGCGATCCAGCACCACGTGCTTCGCCATCGGGTAGAGCGCCGGGCAACAACCGATGGTTTCGCAGAAGGCTTTGCTGAAATGGCTGAGGCTGGAGTAGCCGACTTCAGTCGCGGCTTCAGTGACGTTGTGGCGGCCGCTACGAAGGAGTTCGGCCGCGCGTTCCATTCGGAGATTGCGCAGGAATTGTGGAATCGTTAGACCCACTTCGCGCGAAAAAATCCGGCTCAAATAAAATGGACTGCAGCCGACTTCCTGGCCCAGCGTTTCCAAAGTAGGAGGGCTCGCCACATCTCGCGCCAGGAGTTCCTTTGTCCGCTGCGACGCGATCCCGCGCGACCTGTTTCTGGCGCATGCAAAACAGCTCGGGATTCTTGGGCGTGAAAAGAAAATGCGCCATCAGTTCCAGCGCTTTGCTCTGATACCACAGGCTCTGCGCCGCCCGCGGCACTGGCGGCTGGAGGAGGCTGGCCACGACGCTGCGTTGATCGCTTCCCATCGGACGCGGCGTGGAAACGACGCTCGTTTCTTTCACCGGGAAAATCGCCCGACGCACTTGCGGTTCGAGATCGGCCTCGGAACCGGCCAACTGCTTCTGCAAATGATCGCGCGAGAATTCAACGGTCACGAATTGATGCCGCTCGCCACCCAGGCGAGTCGCTGGCAGCGGATCGTTGGCAACGGAATAATAGCCAGCGCTGCCGGCAATGTAGTCGCTCTGCGCGCGGGCACCGATCGCGCCGCGGCCTTCCAGATTGAGGCAAAACTCGAGGCTCCGCGGACGAAAACTCATTCCCCAATCGCGCGGCTCGCTTGTCTTAAAATCGTGCCATTCCACGCTCAGGCCGAGCCGATCAAAATCGCCGTAAAGCTGGCGCCAGCCATTCCGAAGATCGCGCCAGGCGTGGCCGGCGTGGGCGGGAGCGGGCGCGGAACTCATGACCGGCCAATTACGAAGCAAGCGTCAGGAATTGCAAGGCTGCATTCCCGACGTGGGCGGTGCGGAATTTCACCGCGGAGATCGCAGAGGAAGACGTTGCGCCAGATTACCGCGACCGCCGCTCTACAAATTCATCAAACGGCCGCCGCACCCGCTGAAAGAGACGTTTCGCGTCGCGTTTCGTCCGGCGGAACATGCCCTTGATTCGCGCCTTGATGACATTCTCATCGCCATCGTCGTCCGCCTCTACGACCGCGCCCTCATCGTTGATCTCCGGTTCGGCGTATTCATCGTTCGTCCCCGCGGGCGCCACCGGGTCCTGCTCGACGTTTGCCATGTTCGCGCCTTTATACATCCCCTCCACGCGCGTGACGTTGCCGCGATTTGCGGAGATATGAATGGTGCCCAGCGGCGCGCGGGATTGATCATTTACCGTCACGATCCAGACCGGCGTTCCGCGATCGTTTGCCCGCAGGGTGTAACTGACCGAATCGAAGTTCGTGTGCGATTTATCGGCGGTATAATTGGCCACCTCAAAGGCGCCGTCGGAATCGAGGTTGAGCTGCGCGGTGTTGATCGTCGCGTTGTCGGTCGAACCAGTCATGCCGCTCCCGGCACGATTTCCCACAATCCCGGTATCGCTCACTTGCAACTCCCGCACGCCGCCTGGCGCATTGCGATCGGCAATGAGGACCGTCCACTCCGTTGGCTGCGGATCGCCGTTCACCCCAGTCACCGAGATGATGCGCTTCATCGCCGCGCGATGAAACTGCCGCTCGACCACCTTCAGCGCGTCGTAGGCCGTGATCTGCTGCTGCGCTTGTGCGACGGAGGCCGCGAGCAAAAAGACGAATGCGAATCTCCACATGCTCCGAATCAAAGTGCGCCCCCTCGCACTGTCCAACCGTTTTCGATTGCCAACAGGCGCACACTGGTATGTATGTTCCCTGCAGTGCCGGCGATGAAGAAGAAAGTCGAATTCTCCAGCGACACCGCCAATCTGTCCCGGATGCGGAAATTCGTGCGCCTGTTTCTGAATTCCGTCCCGCTCTCGGAAAAAGAGCGCACTCTCATGGTCCTGGGAGTGGACGAGGCCTGCACGAATATCATTCGACACGCTTATCATTTGCAGGACGACCAACCCATCGCGCTCTCCCTGGAGGCGAAGCGGAATTGCGTGTGCCTGCGCCTGCGCGATTACGGCCGGCAAAGCCCGCCCGAGAAAATGCAGGGCCGGGCGCATGATTTAATCAAGCCGGGCGGCCTCGGCTTGCATCTCATCCGCACCGCCTTCGATCAGGTCGATTACATTCTGAAAAGTCGCGGCACCGAGCTGGTGCTGACGAAGAATCTGGGATGAGTCGTCAGCAGTCTTGTCTGCATTCGGTTGTCGTTTAGTCTCGAGCGATGCACACCGTTCCCGCCGAAATTGACGCTGACGGTAAAGTCACTCTGCTCAGGAAGATTTCCGTCTCTTCCAAGTGCCGGGCGCTGGTTACCATCTTTGACGATCAGGAATCAGTCCCGGAATCTGCGCTGCTTAGCGAACCTGCTTTAGCGGAAGACTGGAACCGGCCAGAGGAGGACGAAGCGTGGGCAGATCTACAGCCGGCACAGTAGCGTTGGTGCGCTTCCCTTTCTCCGACTTGTCACAGTCAAAAGTATGTCCGGCACTCGTTCTTGCGGATGCGGGTCGGGGGGATTGGATTCTGTGTCAGATCACGAGCAATCCATACGCAGACCCTCACGCGATACCGCTCGACTCCACGGATTTCGTTCGCGGCTCGCTCCCTCTGCGCAGCTACGCGCGCCCTGGCAAAATGTTTACCGGAAATGAACAGCTCATGCAAAGTGAAGCGGGACTGCTCAATGCTGCGGCCATTGGCCGAGTTCTCCGCAGTGTGATTGATCTTCTTTCCCAAAATTTATGACCCTTTCCCCTCTTGCGATCGATCCGGCGCTCGAGATCTCGCTCCGGCCGCCAATGTTCAGCGAGTTCACTGGCCAGGTGAAAGTGTGCGAACGCCTCGCGGTCCTGGTGGAGGCAGCACGCATGCGAGGTGACGTCCTCGAGCACATCCTCCTAAGCGGCCCGCCGGGTCTCGGCAAAACCACCCTGGCTCACATCATCGCGAACGCCATGGGCGTGAATGTGAAGAACACCAGCGGGCCGGTCATCGAAAAAGCGGGGGAGCTCGCTGGTTTGCTCACCAGTTTGGAAAAAGGCGACGTCCTTTTTATTGATGAGATTCATCGGCTCCAGCCGACGATCGAAGAGTATCTCTATCCAGCGATGGAGGATTACCGACTCGACATCATCATTGATCAAGGCCCGCAAGCGCGCAGCCTGCGCCTGCAATTGCCAAAATTCACGCTCATCGGCGCGACTACGCGAGCCGGCATGGTGAGCGCACCCTTGCGTTCGCGTTTCGGCATGACGGCGCGGCTCGATTACTACAACGCAGAGGAGATGCACAAAATCATCACCCGCAGCGCCGGACTCCTGGGGGTGGAGATGGACGATGCCGGCGCGAGCGAGATTGCCGCGCGCACCAGAGGCACGCCGCGGACAGCGAACAATCTTTTACGCTGGGTCCGCGATTTTGCCCAAGTGAAGGCTGACGGAAAAATCACCGCCGACGTGGCGGACC
This sequence comes from uncultured Verrucomicrobiae bacterium, assembly GCA_963762685.1. Lineage (GTDB taxonomy): Bacteria > Verrucomicrobiota > Verrucomicrobiia > Chthoniobacterales > UBA10450 > JACCTI01. The sequence goes on from CAVXLV010000020.1 coordinate 49,234, forward strand.
GCGCGCTCACCATGCTTGAGATCGACCGCGATGGCTTCGACCAATGGGATAAACGCATCATCGAGGCGCTGATTCATAAATTTAATGGCGGCCCGGTCGGTTTGAACTCGTTAGCCGTCGCCATCGGCGAAGAGGCCGGCACACTCGAAGAAGTGAACGAGCCCTATCTCATTATGGAAGGCTACATCAAGCGCACGCCGCAAGGCCGTGTCGCTCTTCCGCATGCGTATCATAAGCTCGGCCTCAAACCGCCCGCGGGCGCGCAAAGCGAGCTCTTCGGAAATTAATCAACCGCGGAGATCGCGGAGCGTACAGAGAAAACATTTTCGCGTAAAACTCTGCGCTCTCGACGTCCTCCGCGGTTAATATTCCCTCCCCGTGCAGAGCGATTTCTTCCAGCAAACCTCCAAAGTCCTCACGGTCGCGGAACTCACTCGCGCCATCCGCGGGACCCTGGAGACAAAGTTTGGCGCTGTCTGGGTGCAGGGAGAAATTTCGAACTACAAACTCCATCCGTCCGGCCACCAATATTTCACGCTCAAGGATCAACGCGCCGCCATCGCCTGCGTCATCTTTCGCCATACCCTGCCCCCGGAAGGACCGCGTCTTCACGACGGCGCGCAGGTGCAGATCTACGGGAACATCACCGTCTTTGAAGCCCGCGGGCAATATCAGCTCAGCGTCCAGATCGTGCAGAGTCGCGGAGCCGGTTTGCTCCAGGCAAAGTTTGAGGCGCTTAAACGCAAACTGGAAGCGGAAGGTCTCTTCGACCCGGCGCGCAAGCGGACGCTGCCCCGTTTTCCGCGTCGCATCGGCATCGTCACTTCCGCCAGCGGCGCCGCCATCCGCGATGTCCTTAACGTCCTGCAACGTCGCGCACCGGCGCTGCAAATCCTGATCAATCCCGTGCGCGTGCAAGGCGTGGGCGCGGCCACGGAAATAGCCGTCGCCATTCGCGAACTCGCCACGCCCAACAAAAACTGGGAACCGCTCGACCTCATCGTCCTCACGCGCGGCGGCGGGAGCATCGAAGACTTATGGGAGTTTAACGAGGAGATCGTTGCTCGTGCGATCGTCGACTCGCCCATACCCGTGGTGAGCGCAGTCGGCCACGAAGTGGATTTCACGATCTCCGATTTCGTGGCCGATTTGCGCGCCCCCACGCCCAGCGCAGCCGCTGAATTGATCGTCCCCGACATGCTCGATCTCTTGCGACGCGTGGACGAACGCTCCGCACGGCTGAAGCGAAATCTCCGCAATTTTCTGGAGCAGAGCCAGACGCGGCTCCGCTTCCTCTCCGAGAAAACTCTCGCGCGGGAGCTTCAGCAACGCCTGCGCGACGCGCAGCAAACCATCGATCTGGCGCGCGAATCATTCGCGCGCACCATCAATCGCGTGCTCCTGCAAGCGAGAGCGACCATGAGCGCTCGCGCCCAAACTTTGCAGGCGCATTCGCCTGCGCGGGAACTCGCCGCGCGGACCGAGCGGGTGAAGGAATTACAGCGCCGCCTCACGGCCCTGCCGGGCGCAGTCGTGCACACTGCGCGTCAACGTTTTCAGCGCACGGAAGGCCTTCTCCGCGTCCTTGGCCCAGAAGCAACGCTGCGGCGCGGCTATAGCATCACCACCGACGAAAACGGAAAGCTGATCCGCGAAATCGCGCAGGCGAGATCGCGCCAGCGCATTCAGACGCGCGTCAGCGACGGGACGTTTGCGTCCACAATCGACGCTGAGAAGCGGTAGCGTTACTTCGGATTTACGGGCAATTGCGTGGCGCTCAGCCAGCCATCCCGCGACGCGAAAATATCTTGATCGGTGGCCGTGCCTGTCTTTCCGAACACCTTAAAACTGTTGTTACACTTCTCGATCGCGGCGCTGAGATCGGCCCGCACAACGATCGCTTTTTTTCCCTTCCAGACCCCGCCTTTCGCCGTTTCGTCGTTCGTATAAGTCCCGGGTGAGCCAGCAGCGAAACCATCCGCAAGCAGCGGAAAATTCGGATTCGAGGTATCCGTGAGATTATTAACGTAGGCGAAATGATTTTCTCCCGTGTCGAGATTCGTCGAAGCCGGAGTGCCGTCGGCGCCCGTGCCGAAAACTTCATCCGGCTGATTAGGCGTCCATTTGGACTTCGCGAGGTAGAAGATTTTCTCTGTCGGGATGTATTGCGGCACGAGTTTGGCGAAGGCGTCGTTCGAAGTTCCTGCGCCTTCCACTACGGGATACAGGCCGTCATTATCACCGGCGTAGAGTTTCAATCCGAGCGCGATCTGTTTCGCATTTGAGAGGTCCTTGGTCTGCGCGCCGCGCTCCTGTACCTGGGTGTAAACCGGAAGCGCAATCCCGGCCAGCACCGCGATAATGGAGATCACGACGAGCAGTTCGATGAGGGTAAAAGCGGCGGCAGATCTTTTCATTTTCTCAAGTGGGTCCGCGGAAAAGCTGAGGGCCGCGCTCGCCGTGGTCAAGAGCAATGCGGCCGCGCGCCGAGAGCGTCTAGACGTCCGTCGTCTCGCTCTCACTCGCGCTGGCTGGCGGTAAAGTCGGCGCTTCCAACTTAAACGCCAGCGTCGCCAGCGGCGGCACCTCAATCATGAGGGAATGCGTGCGGCCTTGCCATTCCTCGCTGCTCGCCTCGAGGCCACCCATGTTGCCCACGTTGCTGCCGCCGTAGGTCTCCGCGTCGGTGTTGATGATCTCGCGGTAAAACCCCGCCCCCGGCACGCCAAGACGATAGCCATGCAACACCTGCGGCGTCGCATTTACCACGAACACGACCACCTCGCCCTGCTGCGAACGCCGCATGAACGAGACCACGCTGTTATCCGCATCATGGAAATCGATCCACTCGTAGCCCTCATGCGAATCGTCCTGATCCCAGAGCGCCGGCTCGTTTTTGTAAGTGTAATTTAAATGCTGCACCAAGCGGCGCAGGCCGTCGTGCTTCGGTTGCTCGAGTAATTCCCAATCCAGTGCGCGGTCGTGATTCCACTCGCGCACCTGGCCGATTTCGCAGCCCATGAAGGCCAGCTTCTTCCCCGGATGCCCATACATCCAGGCGTAGAACATCCGCAGATTGGCAAACTTCTGCCATTCATCGCCCGGCATTTTCCCGATCATCGAACCCTTGCCGTGCACCACTTCATCGTGGCTCAAGACGAGCACGAAATGCTCACTGAAGGCATACATGATCGAGAACGTGATGCTGTTGTGATGGTAGCGACGGAAGATCGGATCGAGCGCCATGTAATGCAGGAAATCGTGCATCCAGCCCATATTCCACTTCATCCCAAAACCGAGACCGCCGAGATACGTCGGGCGGGTCACGCCCGGCCACGAGGTCGATTCCTCCGCGATCGTCATGATGCCGGGATGCCGCTCGTAGCAAACCTCGTTCATGCGTTTGAGAAAATGCACCGCCTCCAGATTCTCGCGTCCGCCGAAGGCATTCGGGATCCATTCGCCGGCCTTGCGGGAGTAATCGAGATAGAGCATCGACGCCACCGCATCCACGCGCAGGCCGTCGATGTGGTATTCCTCCAGCCAGAAGAGCGCGTTCGCGATCAGGAAATTGCGCACCTCGTTGCGGCCGAAATTAAAGATCAGCGTGCCCCAATCCTGATGCTCGCCCTGCCTCGGATCGGCGTGCTCGTAGAGATCGGTGCCATCGAACTCAGCCAGCCCGTGCACGTCTTTCGGGAAATGCGCCGGCACCCAATCCATGATCACGCCGATGCCCGCCTGGTGGCATTTATCGACAAAATGCCGGAACTCATCCGGCGAACCGAAGCGACTCGTCGGCGCGTAATAATTCGTGACCTGATAACCCCACGAGCCCTCAAACGGATGCTCCGCCACCGGCATGAGTTCAATGTGCGTGTAGCCCATCTCCACCACATAGGGCAGCAGCGCCTCCGTCTGTTCGAGATAACTAAACGATCGATTACTTCCATCCGCGTGCCGCTTCCACGAACCCAGATGCACCTCGTAAATGCTGACCGGGTTCTTGTTCCAATCTTTGCTCCGACGCGAGTGCATCCACTCGTTATCCGACCACTGATAACGGCCGAGATTGTAAACCAGCGACGACGTCTCCTTCCCCCATTGATTGAAAAACGCGAACGGATCACTTTTCAAAAGCAGCGCACCGCCGGGCGTGCGGATCTCGAATTTGTAGTGCGCACCTTCCGCGGCCTCGGGGACGAAGATTTCCCACACCCCACTGCCCAGGAGCCGCCGCATGGCGTGCACGCGACCGTCCCAACCGTTGAAATCACCCACCACGCTCACGCGGTGCGCATTTGGCGCCCAGACCGCAAAGTAAACTCCCGCGCGACCGTCGATCTCACGCATCTGCGCACCGAATTTTTGCCAGAGCTGCAGATGATTTCCCTCCGCGAAAAGATGCAGGTCCACCTCGCCCATGATCGGCCCATGACAATACGGATCGTGGAAGGTGCTCTCGGAACCATCCCAACCCACCACCCGGATGCGGTAATCGAGCTCGCGCGTTTCGCCCGGCAACACCGCCTGGAAAAATCCATTCGCGTGCAATTGATTCGCCGCTACTTCTGCGCCGCCACTGGTCAGGATTCTGACCTCCTGAGCCTCCGGCCGAAAGACGCGCACGACCAGATTCTCCCCGACGCGATGCGGGCCAAGAATGCGGAAAGGGTCTGGATGCGCGCCAGCCAGAAATGCATGCATCTCGTCCACCGGCACTCCAAGAATTTCAAAATTGCTCATGATAACAGGCCCACCCTACCCCGGGATGCGCGATTCTGAAACCCACCGCGACCCCTTCCATACATCGAAACCGCAGACAAAGCCGCCGCGTCGAACTCGTGCGCAACATCGCGTTAACGCGTCATTCCCGAGCCGGGAAGAAGAAACCGCGCCGGCGTGCGTGGCCCGCCCTCCAGGAGGATGACCCCTCAGCACGCTGGCGGGATCCCTCGACCATCTTCGCGGCTCGGGATGACGAATTCCGCGTCAATTGGAAACCACCTTTTGTCGTTTCCTTCGCGCCAGCCTCGACGGATAGTGGCGGCTGCATGGAACCCGACTTCACCGGCGCCGTCGAAGAACTGCTGCGCACCTACCGCGAAAACGGCGGGATTAATTACATCGAAGCCGCCGCCACCCTGCCTTCACGGCCCGCGATCGACGCCGCCTGCGTCGAATTACTCAGCATTCTCTTCCCCGGTTTTCACGGCCCGGCGCTGGCCCACGCTGCCGATCTTCCCGCCGCCACGACCGAGCGCATCAAGAGCTTGCACACCCGCCTCAAACCCGAGCTGGTGAAAAGTCTCCAGGCCGTCCATCCCAGCAACCAAAACGCCGCGGACGACGCGGAAGCGATTCTCGGCTTCTTCCTCTCCAAGCTCGCGCAGATCCGCGTCATGCTTTGGGCCGACATTGATGCTGCCTACGAAGGCGATCCCGCCGCCATCAGCTACGAAGAAATCATCCTCGCCTACCCCACCATCGAAGCCATCGCCATCCAGCGCATGGCGCATCTCCTTTACGAAAAACAGCTCCCGCTCATTCCGCGCATGATGACAGAATGGGCTCATGGCCGCACGGGCATTGACATCCATCCCGGCGCGCAGATCGGCTCCCATTTCTTCATCGATCACGGCACCGCTGTCGTCATTGGCGAAACCTGCATTATCGGCAGTCACGTGAAGCTTTATCACGGCGTCACGCTCGGCGCGCGCAGCTTCCAAAAAGACGATGCCGGCCAAATCCGCAAGGGCGGCAAACGCCACCCGAACGTGGAAGACCATGTCACCATTTACCCGAATTCCACCGTGCTCGGCGGCGAGACCGTCATCGGCGCCCGCAGCACCATCGGCGGCAACGTCTTCCTCACGAAAAGCGTTCCACCCGACTCCCTCGTCTACTACGAGGCGAAGCAGATGAAGGTGCTGCCTAAAAAGGAACGCCACCTCGTCGATCACGGGAAGTTTTAGGCGTGGCCGTGCCGGGGCATTGACGCCTCCAGCTCGGATCGCAATCCGAGCTTCTTACTTGCGCGAGAGGGATCAGCGGACGGAAGCTGAGTCAGCGTGATCTATCTCGATTACAATGCCACCACTCCGCTCTGCGCTCCGGCGCGCGAGGCGATGCGGCCCTACCTGGACCAGCATTTCGGAAATCCGTCGAGCATTCACGCCGCCGGTCGCGAAGCTCGGGCCGCGATCGATGACGCGCGCGATCGGATGGCCAGATTGCTCCACGCGAAGCCGGGCGAATTGGTTTTTACCGGCAGCGGAACGGAATCGAACAATCTCGCGGTGCTCGGCCTCGCGCGCAGCCAGACCGAACGCGGTCGCCATCTTATTTGCAGCGCGGCGGAGCATCACGCCGTCCTGCACGCGTGCGAGCATCTGCAGAAGCGCGAGGGATTCGAGGTCACATTTTTACCGGTGGATCGCGAGGGACTGGTGGACGTCGCACAACTCGTGAGCGCGCTGCGGCCGGAAACGACCCTGGTCTCGATCATGTCGGCTAATAACGAAACCGGCGTCGTCCAACCCTTGCGCGAAATCTCGAACGTCTGCCGCGAGCGCGGCGTTCTCTTCCACAGCGACATGGTGCAATCCTTCGGCAAACAACCGACAAATCTCGAGCTGGTCGACGCCGCCAGTTTCGCCGCCCACAAATTCTACGGACCGAAAGGCGCGGGCCTGCTTTTCCTCCGCGCCGGCCTGGCGATCGAGTCCATCCAATTCGGCGGCTCCCACGAAAACCAGCGCCGCCCCGGAACGGAAAACGTCGCCCGCCATCGCCGGCATGGCTGCCGCCGCAGACCTGGGCGCTGAGCGGGTGCGACGAAGAGCAAGCACGCCAGGCCGCGCTGCGCGATCAGTTGTGGCAAAAAATCGCGCGCGACTTCCCGGAGACAACAGCTGAACGGCGGCGCCGCCCCGCGGCTCGCGCAATACGCTAAACGTCAGCTTCCCCGGCATCAGCTCGGAGACGATGTTAATGGCGCTCGATCTTGAAGGCGTAGGAGTGTCGAGCGGCTCTGCCTGCATGGTCGGCTCCGTCACCGCGTCGCACGTCCTGCTCGCGATGGGCGCGGGCGAAGAACGCGCCGGCTCCGCCATTCGCTTCTCGTTAGGCAAACAAACCACCGCCGCTGAGATCGAGAGCGCGGGCGAAATCGTGGGCCGCGTGCTGCAACGGCTCGACGCCAAACGCCAACCGGACGAGCGCCTATGCTGCTGTTTAAGCAGCTCGATTTTCTTTTCGACCGCGTCTCCCAGTTGGGACGCACGGAGCGAAAAACACCTCCGACGCGTCCGCTCGGAACGGACGCCGACCTCGAAGCGCGCTGCCGCGAACTCCTGCACGCAGCCGGCGCGCCTCCCCTGCGATCCGCGGTCCGGGTGGAATGGAATTCGCGCATGCGCACCGCCGCCGGCCGCGCCGATTTCCAACGCAATCTCATCTCGCTCAATCCCCGTCTGCGCGAACACGGCGACGCGGAGATCGATCGCACCCTGCGCCACGAACTGGCGCACTTGCTCGCGCACGCGCGCGCCGGCCGGCGGCGGATCAACGCGCACGGCGCGGAATGGCGGCAGGCTTGCTGCGACCTCGGCATCGCGGGCGAAGCGCGCTGTCACACGCTCCCTTTTCCTACGCAGCAACGGCGGCGCCGATTCCTCTACCGCTGCCCGAAATGCGCGCAGGATTTTCCGCGCGTGCGTCGCATTCGTCGCGCCGTGGCGTGCCTGGCCTGTTGCCGTGCGCACAATCGCGGACGCTTCGCGCGGCAATTCCAGCTCACGCTGGTGCGACGCGATTAATCGATCTCGCTGCTCTCGCCCTTCTTCGCTTTCAGGCCGCGGAGTTTCGCCTGGATGAAAAGGTCGATGTCGCCATCCATCACGTCCTGCACGTTGCTCGTCTCGGCGCCGGTGCGGTGGTCTTTCACCATTTGATAGGGCTGGAAAACGTAGGAGCGAATCTGGCTGCCCCACGCCACATCGCCTTTCTCGCCATACTGGCGATCGATCTCCGCGCGCTTTTTGTCCTGCTCGATCTCGTAAAGCTTCGCTTTCAACATTTTCATCGCCAGCTCGCGGTTGCGACCCTGGCTGCGCTCGGCCTGACACGCGACCACGATGCCGCTCGGTCGATGCACGATGCGAACGGCGGTTTCCACTTTGTTCACGTTTTGGCCGCCTTTGCCGCCGGCGCGGAAAGTGTCGATATCGAGGTCAGCCGGATTCACTTCGATCGGGACCGAGTCCGCCATTTCCGGAACCACATCCACGCTGGCAAAGGAAGTGTGACGCCGCTTGTTCGAATCGAACGGCGAGATGCGCACGAGCCGATGCACCCCGCGCTCAGTGCTGAGATAACCGTAGGCGTTCTCGCCGCTGACGAGAAACGTGGCCGATTTGATTCCCACTTCGTCGCCCGTCTGGATGTCGATCGTCTGCGAGGTGAAGCCGCCGCGCTCGACCCAGCGGCCATACATGCGCAGCAGCATATCCGCCCAATCGCACGACTCCGTCCCGCCCGCGCCCGAGTGGACCGTGACGAAAGCATTCGACCGGTCGTTAGGGCCAGAAAGAAATTGCCGCAGCTCGAATTCCTCCAGTTTTCGCACGACGCGCGCGTGCTCAGCCACGATGTCGCTTTCAGCGCTTTGCCGCTGCGCCGGATCTTCCTCTTCGGCGGCGAGCTGCTGGAGCGCTTCCAGATCTTCCAGCGCGCGTTCGAGTTCCCCCAAGGGTGTGATGAGAGAACGCAAACGCGAAACCTCCTCCACATCGCCCTGCGCGCGCTCGCGATTCGACCAGAAATCCGGCGCGGCCATGCGCGCTTCCAGTTCCGCTAGCTGATTTTGCAGTTTGGCGACGTCAAAGGAACCTCCGCAGTTCGCCGACGCGGGCTCTCAGTTCTTCTGCGTTAATTTCCGCTGCTTCACTCGCCATGGGCCGAAGATAACGATCGATCTTCGAGATGCCAGCGCGGCCTTGCCGCCTCCGTTACTTCGGCTCGCCCGCTTGCGCGACGTCCGCGCGGAAAATAGTCTCGCCTTCCTTCATCAAATCCAGCCGATCACGCGCGATCGTTTCCAAATAGCCGGGATCGGTTTTGAGCAGAGTGACTTCACGCGTCCGGCGCGCAAGAAGCGCGCGCTGCTCGCCGACCTGCGCTTCCAGGCTCTCCATTTCGCTCCGACTTTGCGCGATTTTTTTGTGTTGCGGCAGGAACAAACTCACGATCACGAGGATGATCGCGAGTCCAAGGAGCGCGCGCAGAACACGATTTAGCTTGTGCCAGATCGAGGCTTCGCGACGCGCGCGGAAATCGCCGTAGCCAGAGGGATCCACTAGCGCATCTTACCGCCGAAGACGGCCTTGTCACCTAGTTCCTCCGCAATGCGCAGGAGTTGGTTATACTTCGCCACCCGATCCGTCCGACAGAGCGATCCGGTCTTGATTTGCCCGGCGTTTGTTGCGACCGCGATGTCGGCAATGGTGGTGTCTTCTGTCTCGCCGGAGCGATGACTGATGACGGCGGTGTACTTATTTTCCGTGGCGAGACGGATGGCGTCGAACGTTTCCGTCAGCGTGCCGATTTGATTCACCTTCACGAGAATGGAATTGGCGACGCCTTGCTCGATTCCTTTGCGGAGAAAGTCGACATTGGTGACGAAGAGATCGTCGCCCACGAGCTGAATCTTGCTGCCTAACCGGTCGGTCAATTTCTTCCAACCCGTCCAATCATTTTCCGCACAACCGTCTTCGATCGAGATGATAGGGAACTTGTTCGCGAGCGATTCATAAAGATCGATCAGCTCCTCAGCTGTGCGTTTGGAGCCATCGGATTTCTTGAAAACGTAAGTGTCGCTTTCTTTGTCATAGAACTCCGAAGACGCGGTATCGAGCGCGATGAAAATTTGTTCGCCTAATTTGTAGCCCGCTTTCTCGACCGCTTGCGCAATCGACTCAAGCGCGTCCTCGGCGGACTTGAGCTTCGGCGCGAAACCACCCTCATCGCCAATCGCCGTGGACAGCCCGCGATCTTTCAGCACCGCTTTGAGAGCGTGAAAAACCTCCGTCCCATAACGGAGCGCTTCGCCAAATGTGGGCGCGCCTTTCGGCATGATCATGAACTCCTGAAAATCAATCGGCGCATCCGAGTGCGCGCCGCCGTTGAGGATATTCATCATTGGCACCGGCAGCGTGACGGCACGATCACCGCCGAGGTAACGGAAGAGCGACTGCTCGGAGAACGCGGCCGCAGCGTGAGCGTTGGCTAACGAAACGCCAAGGAGCGCGTTGGCGCCGAGATTTTTCTTGTTCTCGCTGCCGTCGAGTTCAATCAACTTGCGGTCAATCGCTTCCTGATCCAGCGCATCCGCTCCAGCGAGACCCGGGGCGATAACGGTATTGGCCGCTTCGACAGCCTTCAGCACCCCCTTGCCGCCGTAGCGCTTCTTATCTCCATCGCGCAATTCCCACGCTTCATGCTCGCCGGTACTAGCGCCGCTAGGCACCGCGGCCCGGCCAAAAGCACCGCCTTCCAGATGCACGTCCACTTCCACGGTCGGGTTCCCACGAGAATCCAAAATCTCCCGCGCGGTAATCTTGCTGATGCTGGTTCTGGCCATGGGTGGGATTAGAGCAGTTTTGTTCGCGGTCGTAAACCATCAGCAAACCGCCAGTGTCGCGGGCCAGAGAACGTCGATGCCACCGCGAAAGGCCGTGGCGCCGCGATGTTTCGCCGCGGCTTAAGAACGCTGGCGATGAAGAGACGGATCGACGACCGCTAACATCGCGCGCACGTCCAGTTGATCACCGAGGAATTCGTTGACCCGCGCGACGCTTGGCCGCGCGTCCTGCACGAGCACGCCGTAATCGATATAGAGCACGGAGAAGGAAGGCTGAGCCGCGAGCCATTGCTCGACTTGCTCCAGTTGCGTCTGGAAAATCTTTGCGAGGACGGCGTTGTCCGCCGGTTTTTTGCCGGCGCGCTCCAGCATCACGCGCTGACTGGCCAAAACCTCCCCGAGCGGCCGGCGCATGAAAACGACGCGATACTGTAGTCCGCGATCAACTGGCAATTCGCGCAAGAGCAAGTGGATGATCTTGACCGCGCGCCCACGCGCGGCTTCCAACCACGATTGATCAGACCGCAGCCGCTTGACAGGATCAAACTCCAGATAACCCCGCGGATTGCTTTCGTCCGGTGTGCGCAAATTGTCGGTGAGCGGCGGGATGCCGCCAGCGGCCAGCATCTGCATCATGAGCGACGTGCCCGAACGGGGCAGCCCGCTGACGATGGTGATAAAATCGCGGTTCACGTGACGAATCCGAAATTAGTCGACAGTGGGCTGCGGCACACCTTCGGCCAGAATGCGTTTCGCGATCTCACGATGCTTGGTCGCCGTTTCCATCTGGCCGAGGCGATTGGAAATCTGCGAAACGTAGCGGTGCGCGAGCGCGAAATCCGGACGCATCGCGAGGCAGATTTCAAACGCCTGCAGCGCACGCTCGAACCAACCGAGGCGCGAGAGAACCGCTCCGAGTTGGAAATGGGCGAGCGGAAAATCGTGAAAGAGCGAGACCGCTTGCAATCCGCATTGGATCCCTTCCTCGAGTCGGCCCTGACGCGGCAGGGCAACGCTCAAGCCGTAGTAGGACTCCGCGCTGTCCTCATCTAGTTCGAGCGACGTTCGGAAGGCCTCCTCCGCTTCTGGCCAACGCCGCAAACGCAAATACACCCGCCCGATGCGGCAGTGTAACCACGGATCGCGCGGCCCGAGTTTCGACGCTTCTTCAAAATGCTGCAGCGCTCCTTTCATATCTTCTCGCAGCAGGCAATGAAAACCACGGAATAGCGACATCTGGCGGATCTCCTGGGTGAAACCTTCCAACGCCACAATAGCGCGCCCCAAGGCGTCGGCGTTGCCGGCAGATACCGCCGCCTGGCCTTTCAAGACGGCGTAGCGGACCTGATCGGGAAACTGGGTCGCCAGCTCCTCCGCAAGGGCGAGCGCTTCTGCCGGCCGTTTCCCATCTATATAAGTGCAGGCGAGATTGAATTTTTGTTCGCCGCGAGCTCGCGCAATGTCGCGCTGCACGTCTTCATCAGGAGCTTGCAGATATCCGAGCTCGACCAATTGCTGCAAAGCTGCGGCAGTAGCCTCCGGGTCGTCCTCGACGCGCTCTCTCGGGGAGGCAGCTGCGCTGGGATCCGGCACTTCTTCCCAAGAAGGAATCCGCTCCACCGCCGGCATCTTCTCGAACGCGTTCACCAGCACCTTGCCTTCCATGTCCTGCCCGACAGGCAGTCCGAACAGAGTCAGAATAGTCGGAGCTATGTCGAGCAGCGTGGCGCCATGGATAATCTCATCCTTTTTCACTCCAGGGCCGGCCAGCACGAAGATGCCAAAGTTCCGATGCCACTGGGCAGGGTCCACCTCCTTCGTCGGCCGACGCTCATTATTCAAGAAACCATGGTCGGAGACGATCATGATGTGAGCCTCGGGTCCGGCTAATTCCACGAGCCGACCCAGCATCTGATCGTGAAATTCATAAACGGCGTTCATGACGCCGCTAAAAGCCTGATAAAGATCCGGCCGCACCTGCGCCATCTGTGGCGGATGAAACGGCATAAAATCGTGCCCGAAATGGTCGATCGCTTCGTAGTAGGCAGTGCAAAAATCCCAAGGCTCCTCTTCCATCAACGCGGTGGTAACCGCGTGCAGGGAAGCGCACTCGGCCAGGCGCTTGGCGAACGAACTCAGCAGCCGGCGAATCTCTGGGTCATTTTGATCGAACTCGTGCGCAAGGGGAAGAAACTGTGAGAGCATCGCGCCCGTGACTTCGCCTGGATGAATGCGCAATTCGGACAGAATTTCTGCCAGCTCGATCGGTTCGACGCTGTTGGGTTGCGGCCTCCATTGGGCCGGAGAGGCCGAGGCGGGTGCGACGGGAAATTGGTGAGAAACGCAGACACCGTTGATGACTTCAGCGGGGTGACTGGCATACCAGCCGATTGCCTGGCACCGCTTTCCTGCCTGAGCCAGGATATTCCAAAGCGCCTTGCACTTTCGGGTCGTGCTGGCTGTCGCACGCAGCGACATTCCGTCCGGTGTCGGTTCGACGAAGCCATGCACGCCGTGGAGGTAGGCGCGCTTGCCGGTGGCGATCGACGTCCAAAGAATCGGCGACAGAATCGGTTGCAGCGTCAGGAGATTTCCCATCACGCCTCCATCTACGAGACGCTTTAGATGCGGCATGCGGCCTGCATCCAGCAGTGGATGGATGATCTCCCAATCGGCGGCATCCCAGCCTAAGAGGAGCAGCTTATGTGCGGTCGGTGCAGTCATTGCGAGAACGGTCGGTTAGGCGATTGGAAAAACCAGTCGCCCGCGACATCCGGCGACAAAAAAACCCGCGCTCGCACCAAACACGTTGGCATGAGCGCGGGTATGTAAGAATCTAGATCGCGATTTTGCGGTCTTTTCGCTTAAGCCGCCTGCTGCCGGCGCCATTGCCGCACGCCAACTGCGCCGAGGACCAGCGCGGTCAGGGCGAGAAGCGCGGTCGTAGAAGGCTCAGGAACCACGGTGATCGCTCCCCCGTTGTTCTCGTAGCTGTAGCTTGTGATCGTCGCAGGGAATCCATTGGCGCCACCGTTGGTCATGGTCAGATAACCATAATTGATTGCACTCGTCGCCTCGTTGAAGAATCGAAAGCCCAAGATGTGCGTGCCGGCCGACAGAAATGGGTTTCCAGCGGTCAAGGTGATAGCCTGGCTAAACACCGAAGCGCCTGAGACCGTGGTGCCAGGGGCCAGATTGAGATAAGAGCCGTTCGCTGCACTGGTCGCGACGCCTCCACTGCTGGCTGCCGGCGTCTGAGACCAGTAGAATCCTAAATTAGAACTCGCGGATTGAAGGTAGGGGTTGAAATCCCAACCCGGTGTCCCGGCAGCCGAAGCGCCAGCCACCCCTGTCAAGAAATTGAGGTATATACCCGATAATGTTGCAGGGACGACGAACGGCGTATTATTCGTGACGACGGTCGCCTCAGCAGTCGGGACCGCTGCGGCCGTGCCAGCTAACGCCGCTGCGCAAAGCGCGAGACGAGACTGGATTGTGGAAGAATCAAGTGTGATCGGTTTCATATTTAAGATTGGGTTTTTGGCTGTTTATGCGCGAACGGGGCGAGATTGCGCAGTGCGGGAATTATCGTCAAGGAAATTTTAAACTTTCTCTCGGAATTATTCAGTCCCCTCTCGGAAAAAGGGACTAGCTCAACTTCCGCCGATAGAGCGAGGAATCGACCACCTTGGTCATTTTTTCCGGCGTGGGCAGACGGTCCGCACCGAGGAACTTCGCGATTCGGGGCAGGGCGGTCGACGGGTCGTTAATCAAACTTGGAAATTCGATTTCAATGAATTTTATGTGGGGGGCTCGCTTCATCCAAGCTTGAATTTCATTGCGATGCGCGGTCAGACCTCGTTGCAATTGTTCCACATCCAGCTCCGCGCCTTTGGTGGCGAGACGATCCAGCATCGCTCCCTGCGAGGCCACCACTTCTGCAATCGGCCGCGTCATGAAAATGACTTTGTAATTATGGTGAATGGGCAGTCGCTGCAGGAGCATGGAAATGCACTTGATGGCTCGTCCATCCAGCCCTTCGGCCTCGAGTAACTCCGGCTTCTTCTCAATCTGCTTGATCGGCTCCCATTCGTAGTAGCCTTTGGGATTATCGACATCGGCATCGCGTTCCCGATCCGTCTGGGGCGGCAGTCCGCCGGCTTCGAGCATCTGCATCATCAGAGAGGTGCCCGAACGCGGCAGACCGGAGACCAGAACAAAGGTTTTCCCCGAGCGTTTTGGCGGCGGGGTCGGGTCGGGACGGTTTTTTAACAGCGTTTGAAATCGCTCCGCTCGAGGCGCGATTTCCGGCAGATCGAAGAACTGCTCGCGCCGATGATCGGCCGCTTGCTCGCGTCGCGGACGCTCGCGAATGATTTGATTTGCCTCCTGTCGGTGCCAAAGCAGCCTTCTCGGCATTTTTCTCGCGATAGAGCGTCGCGAGATAACGGTGCGCATTCACCATCTCCGGTTGGAAGCGCAAGGCCGTCTCGAAGGCGACGATGGCGCGTTCTGCATCGCCAGAGCGCGCCAGGGCCACGCCCAGATTGAAATGCGCGATCGGCAAACGATGGAGCAAACCGACTCCGCGCAACGCGGCATCCGCCGTCTCCTGATTCATCCCCTTCTTGCGATAGACGGTCGAGAGCCCCTGCCATCCGAGCACGCTGTTTTCATCCAAAGTAACCGCTTTCCGATACGCTTGCTCCGCACGATCGAGCTGAAAGAGATGCGAGTAGGCCGCGCCGATCTGGATGTATATTTCGGGCACCGAGGGATTGAACGCCTCTACCTCGAGCAGCGCCTCGAGGCCGCCGCTCCAGTCCGCTCGGGCGAACTTGAGCTTGGCGCGCAAGAGTTCCGTCGACACATCGCGCGACCCGGCGGCGTCGGCGATGAGCGCGAGCAAACGTTCGGCTTGCGCCAGATAATCAGCGCGAAAATAGCAGGTGGCCAGCAGCATCAGAAACCGATCTTCCCACGGCCGGCGGCGCACGATTCCCTCCAGCAGCGGACGGGCGCGTTCCGGTTCGTTCTTCCACAGGAACGTTCGGGCGAGATTATACTTCCCCTCGATATCGGCCGATTCCTCTTGCTCAATCTTACTCGCCCCAGGGTTTTCGATGTAACCAAGAGCGGCGAACTGCTGCATGAGTTCCTGGGCCTGATTCGCGTCCATCGCTTGCCCGGCCGGGTGCATGCCAGCCTCTCCCGCGCGTTTTTCCCAACTCGAGATCTTCTCCACCGCAGGCGGCTTCTCGAAGGCTTCCAGCAGAGGCCGCCCATCCATATCCTCACCGATCGGCAGGTCGAATAATTGCAACACAGTTGGCGTGATATCGATCAAGCTGGCGCCGTAAATACGCTCATCCCGCTTTATGCCGGGACCGGCCATAACAAAAATGCCATATTGCCGATGCCAGATTGCCGGTCCTGCGGGCTCGCGCGGAGTTCCCCGCGGACGCCGTGCCCCGGACTCGAATCCGTGATCAGAGCAAAGAATGACCGTCGTCTCCGGTCCCGCCAACTGCAGCAAACGCTCCAGCATCATATCGTGGAACCGGTAAGCGCCCCGCACGACACCTTTATACATCTCGAAATCTTCCTCCGGCACCCAATCCAGCTTCGGCGGATGATAGGGCATGAACGCGTGGGAAAAATGATCGACCGCATCGTAGTAGACAGCGGTGAAATCCCACGACTCCGTCTCCATCAGCGCCGTTGTCACCGCGTGAATGGTGGCCGCATCGCTTAAGACTTTCGCGAAACTGCTCAGCCGGAGATCGCTTTGTTGATCGATTCTGGCGGCCTCCGGAATAAAGGGCAGGATATGCGCCTCAGTGATCTCGCTGGGAAACACGCGGAAACGGGCCAGCGCTTTCCCTTTTCCCGCCGGATGGACCGTTCCCGGCGGCACCACCCACCCGTGCTCCGGATCGAATTTCACGCCGCTGAACCCATTGGTGACCACGTGACCATCTAATCGGCTCCGCCGGATGGCTGGCCCACCAGCCGACCACGTTACTGCGCAGGCCTGATTGCGTGAGAATATTCCAGAGCGCCTTACACTTCCGGGAGGTGCTCGTGTAGGGCCGCGCGCCGCCGTTCACCGGGTCTGGCTCGATGAATCCGTGAATGCCGTGCTTGTCCGGAAGTTTTCCAGTCGCAATCGAGTTCCATAACATCGGCGAAAGAATCGGATGCAAGGTCGCAAGATTCCCCATCACCCCGCGGTTGATTAAGCCGTCCAGAGTCGGCATAAGCCCTTCCTCCAGCAATGGAGTGATGTGTTCCCAATCAGCCGCGTCCCAGCCAATCAAAAGAACTTTGCGCTTCGATCCTGGTTTTTCCACAGGGCGAAATTCTTAACGGCGAGCGGGTGGAAAAACAACGAGCGCGGTCGTGAAACCGCGCTCGTTCCTAAAACAAATAGGCTCTGAGAAAGGCCACGTCTAAGCGGAGGCCTTCGTCCGGCGCTTGCGCCAGGCGAGAAGACCGACCGCACCGATCGCGAGCAACCCCAGCGAACCCGGCTCTGGGATGGCTGCCGTCTGTCCGGCACTAATCATGGTGCCGACGTCGCCCCAGGCATAATCAATCAGAGTAAAACCATTTTCCGGCCCACCCTGCATGTTCACCCGAGCCCAGCCATACTCCGTTCCGGAGCCACCATTAAAACTGAATCCGAGATACCCGATTCCAGGCGCAGTGAACTGGCTATTGGCGTAGCCACCGCCGTAAGCAAGGGTGGCGAAATTTCCCGCGAAGGCGACGAAAGCTCCCCCTGAAATATTGGCACCGGCCGCCAAATTTGAGGGATACAGGAAGCCACCGGCTGCCAACCCCCGGAACATCGCCGAGACGGCGGCACCCTGCACCTGAAAGAGTGCAATCCCGCCTCCAGAGGAAGAGGCAGTGAACACATTCGCGAAATTGAGCTGCGCTCCATTATCGAGAGCGAACAGATTCGACACGCTCTGACCAGGAGGGACGGTGAAGTTCAAGACGCCAGAATAATGGACGTCGGCGTCCGCCGTTCCGATTCCAACCATCGCAGTCGCGGCGCCGGCAGTCGCATACGCTGTCCAACGGGTTTTGGTTAAAGAAACGGGACGGGTGCGACGGCGGGTGAGCTGTTTCATTGGCGCTAGAATTATTAGCATCTCGGGGGCCAGACAAGAGAAAAGTACAATTTCTTCAACGTTGGACCCTCGATGAATATGGCTAACGCTGGCCCGACGCGCCTGGCGACGACTTCGACAAGATCACAGCCAAAGTGGGATCATTCTTCACCATGTGTGCGTTCACGGTCTCGACAAATTCGCGCGTGGCATCGTTACGAGCCGCCAGCGCAGCCTTCACCGCGGGATCTTCCATGGCTTCTTTCCGCGCAGCGTCCAATGCGGTTCGTTCCTCCGCCGATAGCTGCTCGATTTTTTGTTGCCGCTCCTGCAATTGTTTGATCAGTCCACTACCGTCCACGCCGGCCAGGATCGCCGCAAAATCCGACTCTTTCTCGGCTCCGCGGCTCACGGTGGTGAAAGCAAGGAGAAGCGCGACCGCAAGAACTCGAAATATCATGCGGGCATTTTAACATGGACGCGTGCCGGGTAAAGTTCGCTCTCGCCCGCTCCGTCCGACCGCGCGATTCGTTTCATCTCTCCCAGCTGCCCTATCGGGCGCAGTCGCGGCCAAAGATTCGCGCTGGCATTCTGGAGCGGGTCGCATAATCTGGCTCATGCTTTTCCGGGTCGGCCTATTTTCGGCTACTTTCCTTGCGAGTGTGGGCTTGGCCTTGGCCGCGGAGCCGGCGCCGCTCACGCCTGAACAAATGGCGGGGGCGATCAAGAGTGACACCGTCACGATTCCCACACCGGGCGAACTGTTTGCTGCTCTCAGTAAACCGGGCAAACCGAATTGGGCGGAGCAATATCGCCCGCCGATTCCAACCACCTTCAGCAATCGTGCGCAGATCGCGCTCAATCTCGGCGGCCTGATCGCGGATGGCTTTATCGCCGTGGAGGCGCAAGACAGCCAGCAGGTCAAGAACACCGGCACCGACATTATCAAACTCGCAAAGTCGTTAGGCGTGAGCGAACACGTTCTCAGCCGCGGCAAGAGCATCAATGAGTTTGCCGAGAACGGACAATGGGATGCCCTGCAAGAGGAATTGGAAGCCACGCAGAACGAAGTGAAAACTTCCATGCAATCAAACAGCGACCAGGATTTCGTCATCCTTGTCAGCCTCGGCGGCTGGATTCGCGGCACGCAGGTCGTGAGCGGTTCGGTCTTGGCGGATTATAACGAAGCCAGTGCGAAAACACTGCGACAGCCGGCCTTGGTGACGTTCATGCAGAAGAAAGTTGACGCCATGGCACCAGAGTTGCGCAAGGAAGCTCTCGTCCAGGCGGTCAGCACGCAACTCTCCGAGATTCAAAAACTGGTGACCTTCGCAAATGGCGGCGTGCCGACCTTGGAAGAAGTGAGAAAGCTCAATGCAGCGGTGGGCAAGTTGATGGACGAAATTCAGAAAAAGAACGACACGCAATGAAATCCTGGCGCACCCTCCTAATTTCCGTCCTGATCCCCCTGAGCTCTGGCACCGCCGCGCGCGGAGGATAGCGACAGCGAAGTCGAAGCGCGCAAGACTGCGCTCGATCTGGCCGGCGCGTTCGCGAACGATGGTTTCAAGCTCCGCGATGGCCATTGGTCGGGCGCGATCAAGCAGGGCGAGAGCGCCATGGTGGCCGTGAATCTTTACGCGGGAAATCAATATTGGTTTTCGGTGGGCGCGAGCGACGGCGCGAAGAATGTCGCCGTTCAAATCTACGACGAAAATGGCAAACCGGTGGCCACGGATGATTACGATGTGGAAGATCAGGCGGCTGCTGGATTTACGCCCACGGTGAGCGGTCAGTATTTCGTCGGGATCAGTCCCGCTGAAAGCGCCGCGAAGTCGTTCTGCCTCGTCTACTCTTATAAGTAATGCGGATCCTCGGTGCGATTATTCATCTGCGGTCGGGTCGTGGCCCTGCTTGGAACCTTGGTGCTGGCGTCCTGCGCTTCGAAGGGTCGGAACGCGCGGCGCGCATACGGATAACTCCAAGATGTTTGCGGTGATTTCGAATTCGACCTCGTTCTACCGCTACGGTCCACAGCAGGGCAACGGCCCAGATCAATCGCTGCCGAAGGATACGCTGATGACCTTGATCCGGCCTTCCTTCGGTTACAGCAAAGTGCAGCTCGCCAATGGGGGCGGCGAAGGCTACGTCGCGAGCGAAGACATCAAACCCGCGCCGCCCACTCTGCTGGCCGCCCTCAATCCGCCCGCGCCGGAATTGAGTCCGTCGAGCGAAGCGGAAAATTTCGACATGCAATCGAGCGAACCCCCGCCGCCCGAATCGCTGCCGGATCCCGATCTTGCCGCCGACGAGCAGCGAACCGCTCCCGAGCGTAGAGCCACCACCCTCGCCCGACGCCGCGCGCCTGTAGGTTCCGGCCCCTGGGGCAGGAATTCGCCATGAACATGCGAAGCGGGTCTTTTATAGCGGCCACGTGCAGGGCGTCGGCTTCCGCTATTCGGTGAAGCAGATTGCCAAAGGTTTCTCCGTGACCGGCTGGATCCGCAATCTCGCCGATGGGCGCGTGGAATTGCAGATCGCGGGTGACGCCGAGGAAATCACAGAATTCTTAAAGGCGATAAACGAAAGCGAATTGCGCGGACACATTCGCGAAACGTCCGAGACGACGCTCATGCCCGCGCCGGAGTTTCGTGGCTTCGAAATTCGGCATGATTGAACCCGCGGTCGCCGTCACCGCGGTGACGAAAACATATCCGATCCCGTTGCAACGCCGGGTCGTCACGGCTGTGCGCCAGCTGACCTTGCAGGTGGACGCCGGCCAGATCTACGGCTTGTTAGGCCCGAACGGTTCCGGCAAAAGCACGACGCTGAAAATCATTCTCGGCCTCGTCGAACCCACCAGCGGCGAAGCCAAAATCTTTGGTCGGAGCGCGCGCGAAGTGGCGAGCCGGGAAGCGGTCGGTTTCCTGCCGGAAAGTCCCTACTTTCACAAATATCTGACCGGCGCGGAGACGCTTGGTTTCTTCGGAAAACTTTCCGGCCTCGGCGGCGCGACGCTGCGGAAAAAAATCGAGGAAGCGCTCGCGCTGGTCGGGCTTACGGACGCGCGCGATCGTCGCCTGAGCGGCTATTCGAAAGGGATGCTGCAGCGCATCGGACTGGCGCAGGCTTTGATCCACGATCCGCGCTTGCTCGTGCTCGACGAACCCACGGCCGGCGTGGACCCCGCTGGCTCACGGGACATTCACCGCATTCTCCTCGACTTGAAAAATCGCGGCCTCACCGTGCTGCTCTCGTCGCACTTGTTAGGCCCAGTCCAGGAAATTTGCGATCGCGTTGGCATCCTCGCAGACGGGAGGCTCGTGCGTGAAGGAGCGATGGAGCAATTGCTGGAAGTCGAAGATCGCACGGAGGTCGTGCTGCGAAATGCCACGCCCGCGCTGATGCAAAAAATCGCCACGCTGGCAAAAACTGCGGGCGCGGAAGTGGTGGACCAGCGCAAATCGCGCACCACGCTGGAACGGCTGTTCCTCGAGGCGACGGAGGAACGTCCAATGTCCAACGTCCAACCTTCAACGTCCGAATCAGAGACATGAGAGAGCGCGCGTTCTCGCGTTTGGCGCGCGTCTCTCTATTGAAGCGTTGAACGTTGCACATTGGGCGTTGAACGTTTCCCTCTCCCCCAATGCACCGCGCCTTCTCTCCGCACCGCTTCGCCGCTCTCGCGACG
Source organism: uncultured Verrucomicrobiae bacterium (assembly GCA_963762685.1). GTDB lineage: Bacteria > Verrucomicrobiota > Verrucomicrobiia > Chthoniobacterales > UBA10450 > JACCTI01. Next base: position 70,688 of record CAVXLV010000020.1, read on the forward strand.
AACACGCTGACTGAGCTCACGCGGCTGAAAGTTTTCCACGTTCTTCTCCTCTTCGCGCTCGTCCTCATCGGCAGCTCTATGTTTCTGGCGCGGCTGAGTTTCCAGCAGGAATTCCAGGTGCTGAAAGACATCGGCCTCGGCGCCATGAGCATCTTCACGGCCCTGCTCGCGATCCTCGCCACCGCGCGCCTGCTCCCGCAGGATCGCGACGATCGGACCGTTTACACAATCCTGGCTCGACCTGTCCCCCGCTTCGAATACATCGCCGGGAAACTAGCCGGCGTGCTTCTCCTGCTGGGCCTCAGCATGCTCGCCATGAGCGCACTTTTTCTGGCGCTCCTTTTTTTCCGGGAACAAACAGCAGCGGCTCTGACCGCGCGCCAGCTGGCCGGAGGCACACCGGAAAATATGCACGCCGCGCTGGCGGAATTGCGAGCCAGCACTTTCAGCGCGGAACTGATCCCAGCGATCGTCGTAATCTACGTAAAAGGGTGCCTGCTCGCAGCGCTCACCCTTTTCATTTCCACCTTCGCCACCTCGAGCATCTACACCGTGGTCGTGAGCGTGTTTGTATATTTCATTGGTCATCTTCAGGCGACGGCGCGCGAGTTCTGGTTGCAGGAACACGGCGCCAGCTGGATCGCGCGGATGTTTCTCGCCTGCGTGGCGCTGTTTTTTCCCGACCTGCAGCTCTTCGATTTTTCGGATCAAATCATCGCCGGCGGCGCCATTCCGCTCGCGCTGGTCACGCAAACGATCGCGCTCGGCATTTTCTACGTGGTCATCTATCTGCTGCTCGCGATCGCGGTATTTAACGGGAAGGAATTGTGAAACGCCTGACCACTTTGCTCGCCGCCGTCGTGCTCTGGGGTGCAGTAAAATTGCCCGCCGAGCAGGCGCTTTCCGCTTCTCGTGCGCGCCAGCACCTGGCTTCCGTCCCGCTCAATCTCAGCCTGCGCGAACAGCTCGGGCAACTCGGATTCGTTGCGGCGCTGAGCGGTTTTCGTGCGGTCGTAGCCGACTTTCTTTTCATTCAGGCTTATGCCGCTTGGGAACGCACGGAATGGAATCGAGTCTTCCGCTTGTTTCGCCAGGTGACCACGCTCCAGCCGCGCAGCCTGCTCTTTTGGGACATGGCTGCCTGGCATATGGCCTGGAACGCCGGCACCGCTGCGCTCCACGATCCCGCGCAGCCGCGGCAAGCCCTCCGCCTCAAGGCCCAGCGCGAATATTTTGATCTCGCGCGCGACTTCCTCGAAGACGGCATCCGGAATAATCCGGAGCGCCCGCAGCTCTACGAGGCCATGGCTCGCCTCTACCGGGACAAATATAAGGACCACGCCCGCGCGTCCGAGTATTTTACCCTCGCCGCGACGAAGCCCGGCGCACCCACCTATGAGCGGCGTTTCGCTGCCTACGAGCTCTCCTACAGTGATGGACACGAGGAAGAAGCCTACCAATTGTTGCGCGCGCTCTATCACGAAGGCGAACACGAGCGGCTCCCCACTTTGATCAGCCGATTGAAATTTCTCGAGGAAAGGCTCAACATTCCGGTCGATCAACGCATTCCGGAAACGGCGCGCTGATTGGCCGCCCGCCTTTTAACCGACATGCGCTTCGCCATCTTTAGTGATCTCCACGCCAACCTCGAGGCGACCGAGGCCGTGCTCGAGGATGCCCGGACGCAAAATTGCACGCAGTTCGTCTGTCTCGGCGATCTGGTCGGCTACAACGCCAATCCGCACGAATGCGTGGATCTCATCCGCCGGCTGGATTGTCCGGTCGTAAAAGGCAACCACGACGAACAGGCTTCGCTCACGACATCGAATCGCGACTTCAACGAACTCGCCGAGCAGGCCATCCACTGGACCCGCTCTCACCTCACCGAAGACGATAAACAATGGCTGGCCGATCTCCGGCTTACCCGCCAGGTGCGCGACTTCACCATCGTCCACGCCACCCTCGATACGCCGGGGGAATGGGGTTACATCTTCAATAATCTCGACGCTGCGGCTAGCTTCACCTACCAGCACACCACGCTCTGCTTCTTCGGCCACACCCACGTCGCGAGCGCTTTCGTCAAAGATGGCGGCGTGACACGAATGAGAACCGAGCAGCTCTCGATCGATCCCGGGAAAAAATATTTCATTAATACCGGCAGCGTTGGCCAGCCCCGCGATGGCGACCCCCGCGCTGCTTACTGCATTTACGACGCGGAGCGGAACATCGTGGAACAGCGCCGGCTAAAATACGACCTCGCGACTGCGCAAAAAAAGATTATCGCAGCTGGGCTGCCCCGGCTTCTCGCCGAGCGTCTCGAACTTGGCCGCTAAGCAATTTTCCTCGTCCTCTGAATCTTCGTTCTCAAAAAGCCTTTCAGAGGAAGAAGATTCAGCGGGAGAAGGTGAGGAAGCATTGATGAGTTACCGATCGATCCTCATCATCAAGCCCAGTTCGCTCGGCGATATCGTCCACACGCTCCCGGCTGTCGCCGCCATTCGCGACGCCAATCCCACCGCCGAAATCACGTGGGTCATCAATCCCGAATGGGCCCCGCTCCTCCGCGGCAATCGCGACATTAATCACGTCCACATCTTCCCGCGCGGCGACTTCCGCGGCCTCGGCGCACCCCGCAGCCTGTGGCCTTGGATAAAAAAAACGCGCTCCCTGCATCCTGAAGCCGCCGTTGATTTCCAAGGCCTTCTTCGCAGCGCCCTCATCGGGAAAGTGAGCGGCGCGCGCGCTTTCTTTGGCTTGAGCGACGCGCGGGAAGGCTCCCGTTTTTTCTACAAAAAAATCGCGCACGTTGAGCGCAAGAGCCACGCCGTCGAGCGCTACCTCCGGCTCGCCGAAACCACCGGCGCCACCGTGCAGCTTCCTCTCCGTTTTCCCCTCCCGAGCGGCGATCCCCCGCCCCGCTTCGATCCCTATCCGCCCTTCATCCTTCTCCATCCGTTCGCGCGCGGCCGCGGCAAATCCATGAGCGATCGCGCCGTGGAAAAGTTTGCGCAAAAATGCGCGCCCGCCCGCGTCGTCGTCGTCGGCAAATCCGCCATCCGCTTCCAGCCACCGGAAAATTGCATCGATCTGAGCAACCAAACCACGCTCCTCCAGATGATCTGGCTCATTCGGGCCGCGCGTTTCGTGGTCAGCGTGGATAGCGGCCCCATGCACATCGCCGCCGCCATCACTGGCAACCTCATCGCCATTCACACCTGGACCGACCCGCGCCGCGTGGGCCCTTACAACGCGCAGGCCTGGATTTGGCGAAACGGCGAGCTGCGACAGATGCGCGATTTTGTTCCAGGCGAAAAATTACCGCGCGGTCGCTCCTTCCGCACCAGCGATGCGGTGGAGGTGGCGAAATTCGTTTTAGAAACAATGCCCGCCGCAGCGTATTAGACCGACTTGGGACGAATTCGAAAATCTAACGCGCGCGCAAAAGCAGCTCCGCCAGCGCGAGGTCTGCTGGATAGGTGATCTTTAAATTTGGTTCGCTGTTCGCTACCAAGACCACCGTGTGACCCAGATGTTCCAAAGCCGACACCTCGTCTGTGATCGAAAGTTGTCCTTTGGCGACAGCGGCGTAGGCCTCCACTAACAAATCGCGCGCAAAAATCTGTGGCGTTTGCATGGCAAAAAGATTCTCCCGCTCCACCGAACCGCACACCACTCGGCTGGAGTCGGCCCGTTTCAGCGTATCCGTCACTGGCGCTGCCAAAGCCGCACCTCCGTGCGCCTGAGCCGCCGCCAACACCTCCGCGATCTGCGCCGGCCTCACGAGCGGTCGCGCTGCGTCATGGACGGCCACAAAACGACAAGTGGCCGGTAGAACCGCCAGCCCGGCCGCGACCGAATCCTGCCGCTGCAGGCCGCCGGCTACGACACGATGCCTCGGCGCCAGCGCGCGCAATTCCTCCACTCGCTCCGCGCGCCCCACGATGATGATTTCATCCACGCACTTCGCCGCCTCGAAGGCCGCGATGGTATGGGCAACGACCGGCTGGCCGGCTAACAAGGCGAAAGTTTTATCCAGCCCCATGCGACGGCTGCTTCCGCCCGCGACGATGATCGCGGTTAGCATGGCCAGGAAGGGAAACGTCGAACGTCGAACGTCGAACGTCGAACGCCGAATGAAGGAGAGACGCGCGCCGAGGTTTTCCCTTAGTTCGACGTTCGACGTTCGGCCTTTTCCCCTCATCCCAACTGCCGCTGCACTTCCTGGCTCAGTGTTTTCCCATCCGCCCGCCCGGCGATTTTCTCCTGCAAAATCTTCATGACCGCGCCCATCTGCGCTCGTGAGGTGGCGCCCGCTTCCGCGATCGCTTCCCGCACTGCCGTCGCTAATTCCTCCGCGCTCATCGCCTGCGGCAGATAGCTCTGCAAAATAGCCATCTCTTCCTTTTCTTTCGCCGCCAGTTCCGGCCGACCGCCCTTCTCGAACTGCTCGATCGAATCCTGCCGCTGCTTCACCTGTTTGCGAATCACTTGCGTGGCCTCGGCTTCATCCAGCGCGGTGCTGGCGCCGCCTTTTTCGATCGCGACATTCTTCATCGCCGATTTTAACATCCGCAGCACGTTCAGCTTCCCCGCATCTTTCGCGCGCATCGCGTCTTTCAGATCGGCATCGATGCGTTCTTGGGAGGTCATGCTCCGAAATTACGGCGGCGGCAGTCGGCTCCGCAACCTGCTTCTCACCGCCGATTTTTAAATATCCTGTAATCGAAGCGCGCAGGCACGAAGCGAGGCGCTATCACTCACGCTCACGACATCGGCTTCTTTCCGAGTGCGCCGGAGTAACCCAGCCAGCACGCCTCCCGGGCCCAGTTCAATGAAGAGGTCACACTCGCGCGCTAAAAGCCATTCCATGCAATCGGTCCACCGCACCGTGCTCGTGATCTGCTCCTGCAGCGTCCGCCGGATTTCGGGCAGCGTCTCGACCTCGGCGCCCGTGACATTGCTCACGACCGGGAATCGCGGCGTCCGAAACTCAGCTTCCAGCAGCGCCTCGCCCATGCGCAGAAACGCGCTATCCATCAAACGCGAGTGATAAGCGCCGGCTACTTTTAGCAAAGTGGCGCGTCGGATGCCGTGATCTTTCGCGAGCGAGATGGCCATTTCTACTTTTGCGGCCTCGCCGGAAATCACGATCTGGCCGGGCGCGTTGAGATTCGCCACATCCACGTCCGCATCGGCCGCCAGCGCACGCACCGCGGATTCGTCCGCGCCGATCATCGCTGCCATTGCGCCGGCGGTAGCGGCGCAGGCGGCCTCCATATATTCGCCGCGTTTTTCCACCAGCTTCAGCCCGGTCGCGAAATCAAAGGTCCCCGCCGCGGCGTGTGCGGTCCATTCGCCTAACGAGAGACCGGCCGCAGCCTCGATCGTGAAATCGCCGGCCGCTTCGCGCAGTGCCGCCAGGCAGGCCAGGCCATGCACATAAAGCGCGGGCTGGCAGTTCGCGGTATTAGTCAGCGCCTCCTCCGGGCCATTCCAGGTGATATCACTGAGCGAACGGCCCAGGCATTCGTCGGCCTCCAGGAAGAGTTTGTTCGCGACCGGAAATTCCGCTGCGAGTTCGCGGCCCATGCCCACGCTTTGCGCTCCTTGCCCGGCAAACAGCAGTGCAATTTTCTTCATCCGGATAGCTAGCCGCAAATCCAGCAAAGGCGCGAGCGGAAACCGTGTCCCCAACCGTCGGAACCATATCCAAAGAAGAGCATTGCTATTTTTCGAAAAAATCCTCAAGATCGGCGCATGAGCCAACAACGCCATGTCAGTAAACAGGCGGCTTACACTGCGGTGATCGCCGCGCTCCTGCTTTTCGCAGCGAGCTCGGTCCAGGCCCAGTGGGTCGCAAAACCAGCACCAGCGCTTCCGCGCTCCGTCCTTGATAAGGCGGAGTCCGGATCCGTGGTGCTCAATCTGATGTTCGCCCGTGACGGTCACGTCACTGACGCCCAGATTGTCCGGGGCAGTGGAAACAGCGGTCTCGATCGTCTCGCGGTGGAGGGTGCCATGAACTGGCGCCTCGATCCGTCAGCGGTCAGCTACTCGGACCAGTCTGCTGGACGTCGTCACTTGATGAAGTTCTTCCAGGACGATCAGGTCGCACGGCGCGTAGAGCCGATTAAGGCCTTTTGGAAAGAACTCTAACCTGTAGGAATAAAGAGGCACCGCGGTGAGTTTCGCCGCGGTGGAAGGGAGCAGGGTTTCGCGGCCGGCTCCCATTTTTTATGCTCCTCGCGCCTCGCGGGAATCTTGGCGGGGGCCGTCGTCGCGCCAGCCGGCAAAGTTTTGGGGAAAATGCGCTTGCGCCCTCCCTCGTGGAAGCGAGCATAAACGCGCTACGCCATGGCTTTCACAACGCGCGAAATTGAATCCCCCGACACCCTCACGCGAGTGGGCGCCGCGGAGGCTGCGCTGACCACGACGTCAGACGATATCGGTGAGCGCATGGTCCTGAACATGGGACCGTCGCACCCCGCCACGCACGGCGTTTTGCGGCTGGTGCTCGAGTTGGATGGCGAGACGATCACCAAGGCCACGCCCGATGTCGGCTATCTTCATCGCGGCGACGAGAAGATCGCGGAGAACATGCAGTACAATCAGTTCGTTCCCTACACGGACCGTCTGGATTATCTCGCGCCACTCGCGAACAACGTCGCCTACGCTTGCGCGGTGGAAAAATTAATGGGGTGGGAATTGCCGCCGCGCGGCCAGGCCATCCGCGTGCTTTGCTGCGAGCTCGCACGCATTCAGGCGCACCTGCTCGGAGTCGGCGCGATGGCGCTCGATCTCGGCGCGATGACCGTCTTTCTGTATACCTTCACCGAACGCGAGAAGATTTATAATCTCTGCGAGATCATCTGCGGGGCGCGCTTTACCACTTCCTACACCCGCATCGGCGGGCAAACGCGCGATCTCCCGGATTCGTTTTTTCCCCAGCTGGCGAAGTTCCTCGACGACTTCATCCCGCAGCTCGACGAAGTGGATAAGCTGCTGACGCGCAACCGCATTTTCGTCGATCGCACACGCGACGTCGGCGTGATTACGAAAGACCGCGCCATCGCCTATGGCCTTTCGGGCCCGAACCTGCGCGGCAGCGGGGTCGAACACGATCTGCGCCGGAAACATCCCTATCTCGGGTACGAGCAATACGATTTCGAAGTCGCCATCGGCACCGCCGGCGACGGCTACGATCGCTATCTGGTGCGCATCGAAGAGATGCGGCAAAGCGCGCACATTCTGCGGCAGTTGATCGCCAAGATGCCGACGGGCGCAATCAATGTGGTCGATTGGAAAAACATGCCGCCGCCGAAAGCGAACGTGATGACGAAAATGGAGGAGCTGATCCATCACTTCATCGTCGTGACGGAAGGCATCGATGCTCCGGTCGGCGAGGTCTATTTCGCGGCGGAAAATCCGAAAGGCGAACTCGGCTTTTATATCAACAGCAAAGGCGGCGGCGTGCCGCATCGGCTGAAGATTCGCTCGCCTTCATTTTGCAATCTCAGCATTTTGCCCGAACTCCTGCCGGGCCACAGCGTGAGCGACGTCGTCTCCATCCTTGGCAGTCTGGACTTCGTCATGGGCGAATGCGACAGATGAATCCTACCATTATGAACCAACTCAAACACACCTCCTGGCTCGTGCTCCTCGCCGCGCTTTTCTTCGCGGTCGGTTGTAATCGGCCCACCTCTACCGTCACCGGTTCGAAAGTGACCGAAGCGAATTATAACCAGATCACCATGGGCATGTCGAAGAGCCAGGTGGAAACCATCCTCGGCGCGCCCACCACGGCGGAGACGAAGGATATGGTCATCTTCAAGAAAACGACCTACCGCTACGAGGACGGGACGAAGTTCGCCATGATCACTTTTAAGAACGACGAAGTCGACAGCAAGGACGGCAACCTCGGTCGCAATCCGTAAGATGTCTGAGGCGCCGCGTTCCACCAAAGAGAAGGCGCGCCGCGCCCTGCGACCCGCCCTGCTTGGAGTCGTCACGCTCACGTTCGTCGTCATCGCTGCCTGTAACCCGGGCAAGCGGATCACGAAGGCCAACGTGGATCAGGTGCAGGATGGCATGGCCAAAAAACAGGTCGAATCCATTCTCGGCGTCCCCAGTTCCGTCGACACCAAAGATTTCGTCGTCATGAAAAAGACGACCTACGTCTACACGCAGGGTCAGGACACCGTCACCATTGTTTTCAAAGAGGACAAAGTGGAATCGAAAGAAACCACTTTGACCGAGTAACGGCGCATCTCGTGAAAGCAGCGAGAAAAGGCGTCCCCGCCAAACTGGAGCGGGAAATGGAGCGGGCGATTACTCGTTATCCGGCCGACCGGAAACGCAGCGCCGCCATGCCGCTGTTGCATCTCTGGCAGGAACACTTCGGCTACATCAGCGACGCCGGGGTGCAGTGGATCGCGGCCAAGCTCGAACTCCAGCCCATTAACATTCTCGAGCTGGTCACGTTTTACCCGATGTACCGTCAGGCTCCGGCGGGGAAGAAACATTTCCGGGTTTGTCGCACCTTGAGTTGCGCGATGGCGGGCAGTTATGAGGTGAAGGAAAAGCTGGCCGCCGCTGCCGGCATTGACCTTCATCATCATGATGCTGGAATGCACAATCCTGTCGCGGTCAGTGCGGACGGGAATTACAGCATCGAATTCGTGGAATGCCTCGCCAGTTGCGGCACCGCGCCCGTCTGCCTGGTGGACGATGAGCTAAAAGAGAACGTCCAGCCATGGTCCGCAGCCGACCTGGTCTCCGCTCCGGTCTTCGGCGTCCCCTCTCCGACCTCCGTCCCTCATCCTTCCGAGCGTCGGCTAATTTTCAAAAACATCGGCACGGAAGGCTGGACACCTGATCTCGATTGCTACGTCCGACGCGGCGGCTACGAGCAGTTGAAGAAAGCGGTAAAAATGTCGCGCGCCGACATTGTGAACGAAGTGAAGACGTCCGGTCTGCGCGGACGCGGCGGAGCGGGATTTCCGTGCGGCGTGAAGTGGGGCTTCATTAAGCCGGACGAAAAGAAGCCGATCTACCTCATCTGCAACGCCGACGAATCCGAGCCCGGCACGTTTAAAGATCGCTACATCATTCACGAGGATCCGCATCAGCTCATCGAGGGCATGCTCATCTCGTGCTTCGCGCTCAATGCGCACGTCGCCTACATCTACATCCGCGGCGAATTCCCCGAAGGCGCGAAGATTCTCGAACAGGCCATCGAAGAAGCGCGGGCGAAAAATTTCCTCGGGAAAGATGTTCTCGGGACCGGTTTCGATTGCGAGATCTACATCCATCGTGGCGCCGGCGCTTACATCTGCGGCGAAGAGACCGGCCTGATCGAATCACTCGAAGGCAAGCGCGCCTATCCGCGCATCAAGCCGCCCTACTTTCCCGCCGTGCTCGGCCTCTACATGTGTCCCACGATTGTGAACAACGTGGAGACGCTCTGCCATGTGAAGCACATCATCGAGATGGGCGGCGCGAAGTACGCCCAACTTGGCAAACCCAACAACACCGGCACGCGCATCGTCTGTGTCAGCGGCGATGTGCAGCGTCCTGGCTACTTTGAAATCGAAGTCGGCTCGGTCACCATGGGGCATCTCATTTACGAAATGGCCGGTGGTCCGCGCTACGGCCGGAGCATCAAAGCGGTCATCCCCGGCGGCAGCTCCGCCAAGGTCTTGCGCGCGGATGAACGGTTCAAAATTAAAGACGAGGACATGTCGCTCTTCGATCTGCCGATGGATTTTGACTCGTTAGCCGCCGCCGGCTCCATGGCTGGCTCCGGGGGCGTCATCGTCCTCGATGATTCGCGCGACATGGTCTGGACGTTGAACAACATCAACGAGTTCTACGCGCATGAGAGCTGCGGGCAGTGCACGCCTTGCCGCGAAGGTTCGCTCTGGATGAAGAAAATCACCGACCGCATGTTGTTAGGCGGCGGCGTGACCGAAGACCCGGCAACGCTCGTGACCGTAGCCGACAATATTGCTGGCCGGACCATTTGCGCCTTCGGTGAAGCCTGCGCCTGGCCGACGCAAAGTTTCGTTGGCAAATTCCCGGAAGAATTCGCCGCCAGAGGCACCAAACAGACCCCGCCACCGCTCCCACCCGAACTCACCCCCGGCGAATTAATCGACCAGGCCGGCACCATCGAAACAGTCGCGCTCGCGCACGACCCCGGCTGGGAACGCGCCGGCGCGAAGGGAACGATCTAGTTTATGGGCTACGTCTTCGCACAACTTCTTTTGAGCAATCCGCGCTTTCCCGAACAAGCAGCGATTAGCGTGAAGGCGCGCGTTGATTCCGCCGCATATCTCACCTGCATTCCTGCTACGCTGAAGGCAGAATTGCGATTGGATGAAGCTGGAACACGCCCGGCTCAGCGCGCCGACGGCAGCGTCATTCAGGTTCCATACGTTGGTCCGCTCTTTATGCGCTTCGAAAATCGGCAAGCTTTCGCGGGCGCACTCGTGATGGGTGATGAGGTCCTTCTTGGCGCCGTTCCGATGGAAGACATGGATGTGCTGATCGAACCGCGCTCGCACAAATTAGTCGTCAACCCAAAGCATCCGGACGCGGCCAGTGGCTTCGTTGGCGGCGTGAGTCCAATTTGATGAGCCCTGAGACCACAGCAGTGCAAATGGTGAACGTCCAGGTGGACGGCGTCTGGAAGCAATTTCCGAAAGGCACGCGCTTGATCGAAGCTTGCGAGCAGGCCGGCAGCTATATCCCGCGATATTGCTATCACAAGAATCTCAGCTCGCCGGGCAACTGCCGGATGTGCCTGATCGAAATGGGTATGCCGAAAATGGGCCCGGATCGGAAACCGGAACTCGGCGAAGATGGAATGCCGGTGATCAATTGGATGCCGCGGCCGCAGATTTCCTGCGCCCAGGATGTGGCGGAAGGCATGGGCGTGCGCACCGCCTCGCCGCTGGTGGACGAATGTCGCCGGGGAGTGATGGAATTCCTCCTTATCAATCATCCGCTCGATTGCCCGATCTGCGATCAAGCCGGCGAATGCCGACTTCAGGAATTCAGCGTCGAATACGGGAACTCCGCCTCACGTTTCCTGGAGAACAAGGTCAAGAAGCCGAAGAACGTGGAACTCGGGCCGCGCGTCACGCTCGATGACGAGCGCTGCATTCTTTGTTCGCGTTGCATCCGCTTCTGCCAGGAGATCGCGAAGGATGACGTGCTCGGCTTCGTCGATCGCGGCAGCCACAGCGTTCTCACCGCCCATCCGGGAAAGAAACTGGAGAACAACTACTCGTTAAACACGGTCGATATCTGCCCGGTCGGCGCGCTCACCTCGTCGGATTTCCGCTTCCAAATGCGAGTCTGGTTTCTGAAGGAAACGAAAAGCTTTTGCACCAGTTGCGCGACCGGTTGCAACACCATCATCGGCACGCGTGAAGGCACGATCTACCGGCAAACGCCACGCGAGAATAACGCCGTCAACTCCACTTGGATGTGCGATTACGGCCGGCTCAATTTCGATTATCTGCAATCCGAGCAGCGCTTGCTCGAGCCGAAGATTTTCACGGGCGAAAAACTTATCGCGACCGATTGGAAAACCGCGGTCATGCACGCGGCCGCGCAGTTGAAGCATTTCAGTGGCTGGGAAATCGCCCTCATCGCCTCCGGTCGGATGACAAACGAGGAACTCTGGCTGACCGCGCGACTGGCGCAGGTGCTGGGTGTGCAACTGATGGACATCGTGCCGCGCCACGGCCCGAGCGACGACATTCTGCTGAGCGCCGATCGCAATCCGAACACGAATGGCGCACGCCTGATGCGCGTGACGAATGAACCTGGCGCGCAGCTGCCATCCATCGTCCAGGCCGTTGCCAGCGGACAAATCAAGGCACTGGTTGCTCTGGGGGAGAATCCGCTGGATGCCGGATTGACGCCTGAACAACTCTCCGGCCTCCCCGCTTTTGTTTGCATGGATCTGCTGGCAAATACTGCGACGGCGTGCGCCACGGCTTTGCTGCCCTCAGCCGGCTTTGCCGAGAAGCGCGGGTCCATGATCAACGGCAAAGGCCGTCTGCAGCGTTTGAATCGCGCCATCCTCCCTCCCGGGCAGGCGCGCGATGACTGGGAAATCCTGCGCGATCTCATCCAGGAGCATTCCGGGCAAAATGGGATCTATACGATTGAAGAAGTCTTCGCACAGATGAGCAATGCGATTCCTGAGCTCTCCGGGCTCAGCCTGAGCAGAATCGGCGATCTCGGGACGCAGGTCATGGAAATCACTGAAAGCCCAATGCCGGACGAGTCCGCCCGTAACGAAGGCAACAAACCGGAGTCGGAGAAGGCTGCGCAATGAGGCGCCTCCCCGAAATCTCCACTCGGGAGATTCATCTTTTCTAGCGATGGACTGGTTCTTCATCCTGACCTCTCTCGCCAAAACCATTGGCGTGATCTTCTTGATCATCCTCCCGATGGTTTCATACAGCGTGTACGCGGAGCGCCGGGTCAGCGCGTTGATCCAGGATCGCGTGGGGCCCAACCGCGTCGGCCCTGCTGGCTTGTTCCAACCGGTCGCGGATGCCCTGAAGTTCATCCTGAAAGAGGATTTCACGCCTGCGCACGTGAACACCTTCTACTACTGGCTCGCGCCCTGCCTCGCCATGGTGCCCGCCATTGCCACGATCGCAGTCGTCCCCTTCGGCAGTACTCTTTGGGGAGTTCCGATGGTCATCGCCGATGTCAACGTGGGCGTCCTCTACGTTTTCGCCATCGCCTCGTTAGGCGTCTACGGCATCGTCATCGCCGGGTGGTCGTCGAATTCCAAATATCCTTTCCTCGGCGGCGTCCGCGCCACCTCGCAGATGATCTCTTACGAGCTCTCGCTTGGCCTGGCCGTAATCCCGATTTTCCTGCTCGTCGGTCAGCTGCGCCTGACCAGCATCGTGCAGTTTCAAATCGAGCACGGCTGGATGATTGCGCCTTTTATCGGGGACTGGGGCAATCTGCAAAAATGGCTCCTTGCCCTTCCGATGTTCATTTCCTTCTGCGTTTTTACGGTCGCGATTTTCGCGGAGACGAATCGCCTCCCTTTCGATCTCCCGGAAGCAGAAACCGAACTGGTCGGTGGTTATCACACCGAATACGGCTCGATGAAGTTCGCGCTGTTCTTTCTCGGCGAATACGCGGCCATGATTACCGGGTCCGCCATCATCGTCACCCTCTTCCTCGGCGGCTGGCATTTTCCATGGATTCCCGACGGCTCGCATGGCTGGATTTTTGGCCTTCTTAACATCGCGGTTTTCTTCGCCAAAGTGGCCGTCCTCCTTGTCGTTTTCATCTGGGTCCGGTGGACGTTGCCGCGCTTTCGTTACGATCAGCTGATGCGGCTCGGCTGGATATTCTTTTTCGAAATCGCGCTCGTGAACATTTTCATCACTGCGCTCATCCTCGCCTACTTTCCCGCCTGATATGGCCATCACCGTCTCACGCCCAAAGCTGAACTGGAGAGAGCGCATCTACCTGCCCGCGATCCTCGGCGGGATGGCGATCACGTTTCGGCATCTCAAGAACATGCTGCTCGGCCGCACGAAAGTGACGATGCAATATCCCGAGGAAAAATGGGACAGCCAGATGCCCGAGCATTACCGCGGCGCGCCTGCGCTCGTGCGCGATACCGCCGGCCGCATCCGCTGTGTGGCGTGTCAGCTTTGCGAATTCATTTGCCCGCCGCGCGCAATCCGCATCGTCCCGGCCGAGCTGCCGGCTAACGACAAGTTCGCCAAAGTGGAAAAGTTTCCGCACGAATTCGATATCGATATGATCCGCTGCATCTACTGCGGCATGTGTGAGGAAGTCTGCCCGGAGCAGGCCATCTTTCTGCGCAAAGATTATGCGATCACTGGATTCACTCGCGCAGAGATGGTGCACGATAAAGAGAAGCTTCTGGAATTAGGCGGCGTCATGGAAGGCGTGGTCTTGAAGTGGAACGAGAAGAAATAGCGATGCCTGCTTATCTTTTCTGGCTCTTCGCCTTGCTCATGCTGATCTTCGGCGCGGCCGTCGTGATTAATCGCAACCCCGTCGCCAGCGCGCTCAGCCTCGTCCTTAGCTTTCTCGGTTTGGCCGCGCTCTTCATGTCGCTCGACGCCTACTTTATCGGCATCATTCAGGTGCTGGTCTATGCGGGCGCGGTCATGGTGCTGTTTCTTTTTATCATCATGCTGCTCGACCTCCGCGCGGAGGAACGGCGCACCACCAACATCGTCGCCACGGCAGGCGGCGCGGCGGTGGCACTGGCCCTCTTCGCGCAGATTTGCCTCGTCGTCGGCAAACTGCGCGGCGCGGACCAAACCTTCCCCGCTCTCCCCGCGAATGCCGGAGACGACGTTCGCGGAGTCGGCCTGCTTCTTTTCGACAATTACAACCTGCCCTTTCAAATCATCGCCGTGCTCGTCCTGGTGGCGACGATTGGTGTGATCGTGCTGAGTAAACGGGAGCTCCGCTAAGCATGGCCACGCTCGGAAATTACCTCGTCGTGAGCGGGCTGCTTTTCACGATCGGATTCGCCGGCGTCCTGCTGCGCCGCAACATCATCATCATCTTCATGTCGCTCGAGTTAATGTTGAACGCGGCGAATCTCTCGCTCGTCGCTTTCTCTCGTTTCCGAGTCGGCGTCGATAACTTGCCGAACTATAATGCGCAGGTTTTTGTCTTCTTCATCATCACCGTCGCAGCCGCGGAAGTGGCCGTCGGCCTGGCCATCATCGTCGCCCTTTATCGCGCCCGGCAGACGACCCATGTCGAAGACATCACTGCTTTAAAATTTTAGCCACGGATGAAGACGGATTTACACGGATTGAGGAATGATCGGGCTTGGGCTCGCTCATCCGGGCTCTTCATCAATGTCTCGTCCGTGTTTATCCGGGGCGAAAAAAATGGGGGAACTGCCAATGTCTAGCGCCATCCCCTGGTATATCCTGCTCCTGCCACTGGTCTCGGCCGCGACCATCTTCCTGCTCACGCGGCGCAACGCCGGCATCAGCGCGACAGTTTCCGTGGGCGCCGCCGTCATTGGCTTTGTCCTCAGCTGCGTCGTCTTCAACTCCCCGGCGACCACTGCGGTCGAGCTGACCTGGATCCATCTCAAACCGCTCCTCGAAATTCCCCTGGGCCTCACGCTCGACCCCCTGAGCAAGACCATGCTCGTCCTCGTTACCGGCGTGGGGGCGCTCATCCATATCTACTCGTTAGGCTACTTGCGTGATGATGCGGGCAAGGCGCGCTACTTCGCGGCGCTTTCGCTTTTCATGTTCTCGATGCTCGGCATCGTCCTCGCGAACAATTTCATCATGATGTTCATCTTCTGGGAACTGGTCGGGGTCAGTTCCTGGTTGCTCATCGGCCACTGGTTTACGCGCGACAGCGCTGCCGCCGCCGCGAATAAAGCCTTTCTCACCAATCGCATCGGCGATTTCGGTTTCATGCTCGGCATTCTCATGGTCTGGACCTCCACGGGCTCGATCGTCTTCGGCGAGGTCGCGGAGAAAATGGCCAATCTGACCGCGCATCCCGGCTATCTCACGGCCGCCGCGCTGCTCGTTTTCTGCGGTGCCGCCGGCAAGTCCGCTCAATTCCCGCTCCACGTCTGGCTTCCCGACGCGATGGAAGGCCCGACGCCCATCTCCGCCCTCATCCATGCGGCGACGATGGTCGCGGCCGGCGTTTACATGCTCGTACGCGTCAGCTTCCTCATTCAGGTTTCTCCGCAAGCGCTCCATGTCATCGCTTGGATCGGCACCATTACCGCGCTCATGGCCGGCCTCATTGCCACCCAGCAAAACGACATCAAACGCATCCTCGCCTACTCCACGCTCTCGCAGCTGGGGTATATGATCATGGCGGTCGGTCTCGCTTCTGGCGAAGCGGCCATGTTCCATCTCTTCACGCACGCCTTCTTCAAGGCACTGCTTTTCCTCGGCGCCGGGTCCATCATCATTATGCTCCATCACGAGCAGAATATTTGGAAAATGGGCGGCCTCGCTGGCAAACTCCGCGTCACCTTCGGCACTTTCCTCATCGGCACGCTCGCACTCATCGGCTGCCCGCCGTTTAGCGGCTTTTTTAGCAAGGACACCATCCTGGCGGTCGCGCACGAGAAGAACACAGCCATCTTTTATCTCGCACTTTTCACCGCCTTCCTGACGGCGTTCTATATGACGCGACTGATTGTCGTCGTGTTCTTTGGCAAATCGCGGGGTGAACATGCCGAGCACAGCAAAGAATCCCCCTTCGTCATGACAGGGCCGCTTCTTCTTCTGGCTCTGCCGGCGGCGTTGGCAGGCTTCGGATTTTTCGCGAATCGCTTCCTGCAGATTCCTCATCTCGAGGAAGAGGGGAGCGCAATGTTGGTCATGCCGCTCACCGCCATGGTCCTCGGCGTCGCGATCGCATTCTTCCTCTATCGGAATCGACAAGACGATCCGCTAAACGTCGCCATCTTCCGTCACCGTTTCTATATTGACGAACTCTACGCCTGGCTCATCGGCGCCACGCAGGAGTTGCTCGCGAAAACGGCAGCGTTCTTCGATCGCTATGTCATCGACGCAGGTGCGGTCGGCGGCGCGAGTAAAGCTACCGGAGGTCTCGGCTCATTGCTCCGTCTTTTGCAGATCGGCAATCTCCAAGCTTACGCCTTCCTCTTTGGGCTCGGCATTATCGGGATCATCTACCTGACCGTGTTTTCATGATCCTGCTTTTCATCGTCTTCGCGCCGCTTCTTGCCGCCGCGCTCATCCTTTTTGGTTCGCCTGCCCGCGTTACCGCCCTGTGGGCCTCGGCTCTCACCCTGGCGGCCGCAATTGCTGCGTTTCTCGGTTTTCAGCGCGGACAAACCGGTTTCGGCTATGTCACCACGTTGCCGATCAGCCAGGAATGGCGGCTAAATTTCATCCTCGGCCTGGATGGGCTCAGCCTGATGATGGTGCTGCTCACGGCCATCGTGACCCTGGCGGCTGTCTGGTTCGCAGGCCGCGTGGAACGCCACGAAAACGCCTACTACGCCTGCCTCCTCCTGATTGCTGCGGGCGCGATGGGCGCCTTCGCATCGCTCGACCTTTTCTTCTTCTACGCTTTCCATGAGCTGGCGCTGATTCCGACGTTCCTGCTCATCGGAATCTGGGGCAGCGGCGATCGCCAGAAAGCCGCCTGGAAGATTACGATCTATCTCGCCACCGGGAGTTTCATCCTTCTGCTCGGCTTGATCCTGCTCTATCGCAGCGTGCCCGAAGCCGCGCGGAGTTTCGACATGCGGGTGCTGCAAGCTGCTGCCTCCGCCGGCCAGATTCCGGCCGCGGCGCAGAATCACATTTATCTCCTGCTCCTGATCGGGTTCGGCATTCTCGTCTCGCTTTTTCCTTTTCACACCTGGGCTCCGGAAGCCTATGCCTCGGCGCCTGCGCCCGCGGCGATGTTACACGCGGGCGTGCTGAAAAAATTTGGCCTTTACGGCTTGATCCGCGTTGCCATTCCGATGCTGCCGGAAGGCGCCAAGCATTGGGCCTGGCTGCTTATCGTGCTCCTTCTCGGAAACATCATTTACGTCGGGCTGGCCACGATCGCGCAGAAGCGCCTCGATTGGGTGCTCGGCTATTCCAGCGTAATGCACATGGGTTACATCTTTCTCGGTGTCGTCTGCGGTAACGTTCTCGGCCTAACGGGCGCTGCCGTCTTGATGTTTGCACACGGGCTTTCGATTGCCTTGCTCTTCGCGCTCGCCGGGGAGGTCCGCGTGCGAACTGGCACTTTGGTCATCTCGGAATTAGGCGGACTGGGAAAGGTGATGCCGCTCGCGAGTGTGGCCTTTGGATTGGGCGCCTTTGCCTCCATCGGCTTGCCTGGCTTCGCCAACTTCGCGGCGGAAGTGATGATCTTCTTCGGCGCGTTCCGAAACGGCGTCGACATGAACGGCTTCCACATTTTCCAGGTCACGACCGCGCTCGCACTTTGGGGCGTGGTCATCTCCGCTGTCTACATGCTGCGAGCCTATCGCGGCGTCTTCCTCGGCCCGATCAAGGAAAGGTGGAGTGGATTACCTGGCCTGCATACGCATCTCCGTGTGCCAATCGGCCTCCTGCTCGTCTTCCTGCTTTGGTTTGGATTCTTCCCGCAAGGTCTCGTTAGACTGCTGCGACCGCCGTTTAAGAATTACTTCCCGGCGCAAACAGCGCAGACCGTCAACCCTGCCCGGCTCCGCCAAGGCCAATGCTGTCCGTCCCGCAAACCCAGCCCCCAAGGTGAAACCATGATCGGCGCGCCTACTCTCGAGATTGCCGTCGTCGTGCTCGGCCTGTTCCTGCTTTTGCTCGAAGCTTTTGCGGAAAAGATCAATAAACGCACGCATCGCCCTCTTGGGGATCGCGGGTCTAGGTCTCGTCCTCGCCGCCACATTCTTTCTGCAAGCTGCGCCCGCTCCGGAATTAACGGGTTTCTGGTCGTTCTACGCCGTCGATCCGCTCGCCATTTTCTTCAAGCGCTTCGCTCTCGCCACCACCATCCTTGTCCTTCTGCTCATGATTGATTACGCGCCAGTCGTGCGTCAATCGATCCACGGCGCCACTCATCAATCCGGTCTCGGCGAATTTTTTGCGCTGCCGCTTTTCACGTGCGCGGGTCTGATGTGGATGGCGTCCGCGATCGATTTCGTGATGATTTTCGTCTCGCTCGAATTGGTCACGATGTCGTTCTACGTCCTCGTCGCCTTCACCCGCCGCAATCCTCTCACGCTCGAAGCCGGGGTGAAATATCTGATCCTCAGCGCGCTCTCCACCGGTTTTTTGGTTTACGGCATCACCTGGATCTTCGGTGTCACCGGCCAGACAAATCTCGCCCGGATTACCGAAGTGCTGCGCGGCGGTAGTTTCGATCAGGTGCCGGCGCTTTTTGGCATTGCGTTGGTGCTGGTTGCGCTCGGTTTTAAGATCGCCGCCGTTCCCTTTCAACTCTGGGTGCCCGATGTCTACCAGGGAGCGCCTACGCCCGTGACCGCCTTCCTCTCTGTCGGATCAAAAGCGGCCGGCTTCGTGGTTTTGCTCCGCGTGCTGGAGCCGTTTTTCATTCTGCCACAAGTGCAACGCCTGCTCGTCGTCATGGCTGGCGCCACGATGCTCTACGGAAATCTCGCCGCGCTGCCGCAGACCAATCTTAAACGTCTCCTCGCCTATTCCAGTATCGCCCATGCTGGCTATTTGCTCATCGGCGTCGTCTCGCTCGCGGGGCCGGCGGTCGGTTACTATCTCGTCTCGTATCTGCTCATGACGATGCTCAGCTTCGCCGTCTTAATCGTCGTCGCGCAGCACACTGGCGAGCAGATCGCGGACTTCAATGGCCTCGGCAAACGTTCCCCTTTCCTCGCCTTCGCGCTCCTGGTGGCGATGGCGTCACTGGCGGGAATTCCATTCACTGCCGGTTTCCTCGGCAAATTTTTCATCTTCGACGCCGCGCTGCGTCAGCATCAAACCGTGCTGGTTGTGATCGGTGTCGTCACTGTCGCCTGCGGTTTCTATTACTATTTCAAAGTGGTGCGCGCGATGTACTGGGAGAGCTCAACCACAGTGGAGGCCATGCCGTTGAGTGGCCTTTCCAAGGTGACAATGGTGACGCTAATTGCCGGCATTCTTCGTGCTCGGAGTTTATCCGCAACCAATCTTGAATGCGCTTGCAGCCGAAAAACCCAGCGTCGCTTACAGCTACGCGATAGCGCCAACCAAGTCGCTTAGACGACCGCGGGATCCGCCGCCCTCAATCGCTCAGTTCGACGTTCCAGTACGCGAGATCGACAAAGTGCCGCCAACTCTCGTGCGCGTGCGCAGAGAATGTCACCTGCACAAACGGCCGCCATTTCGGACGTTTCGGTTTCTGGATTAACGCCATGTGCACCTCGTGCGCGAGCCGGTTTCCCTTCCGCGTATTACACGGAATGCACGAACACACCACATTCTCCCAAGTCGTCAGCCCGCCTTTGTCGCGCGGCAACACATGATCAAGATTCAGCTCACTCCGATCGAAAATCTTTCCGCAGTACTGACAGGTATTCTTATCCCGCTCGAAGACGTTGTGCCGGGTAAACTTCACTTCCTTCTTCGGCAACCGATCAAAGAGCAGCAGCACGATCACGCGCGGCACCCGGATCTTCCAGGAAATCGTCGTCACCATCTCTGGCTCCGGCGTGGTCGTAGAAAAATCGCGCCAGCTCGCGAAGTCGTGCGTGAGAAAATTATTCTGCGGATCAGAGGAGACGACCTGAGCGTGCCCTTGATAGAGCAAAGTAAAGGCGCGCCGTGCGGAGCAGACGTTCACCGCCTGCCACAAGCGATTCAGAACCAAAACCTGACTATCGAGTAGTGCGTTCAGAAATCGCGCGACGGATACCATTCCGCGTTTCCGCTGTCAACGTGACAAAGAGGTCACGCTCTGGAAAAAGGTCGAATGACGCTGGGAGCCAGCCCACTCAACGCCGCCCGGGCTTTGCCTTCACAAAATCGCCCGGCGCCCGTTTCTCATCCGTGCGAAGCTCCGGCGGAATTGGCAAAAGCTTGCTCCTCCGCGGGCAGGAATTTTTTGAACAAGTTTTTGTCGATCGCCTTCATGAAAGCCTCATGCGGTGTGACGATACCCTGCTGCAATTGGCTCCAGATGGCGTCGTCCATGAATTGCATTCCCTGCCCTTTCCCGGCCACAATCACATCCTGCAACTTTTGCGAAGCGCCTTCGCGAATAATGGCCGAGACGGCCGCGTTCGCGACCAATATTTCGTTCACCGCCACGCGTCCGGTCCCGTCCGCCTTCTTAAGCAAAAGCTGCGCGACGATTCCCCGGAGCGAATTAGCCAGCATCGCGCGCGCTTGCTCCTGCTTGTTTGCGGGAAACACGTCCACCATACGGTCCACCGTCTTTCGAGCGTTATTTGTATGTAGCGTTCCAAAAACGAGCAACCCTGTTTCCGCGGCCGTGAGCGCCAGCGAGATCGTCTCCAGGTCGCGCATTTCGCCCACGAGCACGATATCCGCATCTTCGCGCAGGGCCGCCTTCAAACCGACGGGAAAGCTCGCCGCGTTGGTCGGCACCTCGCGCTGGGTGATGATGCTGCGCTTGTTTTCGTGCACGAATTCGATCGGCTCTTCCACCGTCACGATGTGGCGCGAGAAATTCTCGTTAATGTAATCCACCAGCGCCGCCAGCGTGGTTGACTTGCCGGAACCGGTCGGGCCAGTCACCAGCACAAGTCCGCCGCGGAGCTGGCCAAATTCTTTCACGATCGGCGGAATGCCGAGCTCCTCGAGCGACGCAATCTTCGTCGGGATTAAGCGAAAGACCGCTCCGTAACCATTTGCCTGCTTGAGAAAATTACAGCGGAAGCGCGATTGCCGATCCATCTCATAGGCGAAATCGAGATCGCCGCGCTCCTCGAAAAGCGCCCAATTTTCTGGGCCCGCCATTTCGCTCAACATGTAGGCCGCCTCCTCGCGCGTGACTGCTTCCGGACGAATCGGAGCTATGTCCCCGTGCTTCCGAATCTTCGGCGGCTGACCTTCGCCAATGTGCAAATCGGACGCGCCTTCCGCGACCAGCACTTCGAAAAATTGATCGATGTAGGGCATTTCTAAATTCCAAGCTCTCTCATCCCGCCCCCACGTGATCCCGCATGTCCTTCTTCTGTTCCGCGCGCGCGACTGCTTCTTCCCCGCTAATCAGCCCTCGCTCGAAAAGATCACGCAGCGCGTCGTCCATTAATTGCATCCCCTGCTTCTTCCCCGTCTGGATTATGCCGGGCAACATGTAGGTCTTCGACTCTCGGATAACGTTGGCAACAGCCGCCGTGTTGGTCAGCGTTTCCAGCGCGAGCACGCGGCCGGTCCCATCGGCGCGCGGGACCAATTGCTGGCTCACGATCCCGCGCAATGACTCGCTCACCATGGTTCGAATCTGCTCCTGCTGATCGACGGGGAACACATCCAGCAATCGATCGAGAGTGCGCGAGGCATTGCCTGTATGGAGCGTCCCCAAGACCAGATGTCCCGTCTCCGACGCGGTGATGGCGAGCGAGATGGTCTCCAGATCGCGCATCTCCCCGATCATGATCACGTCCGGATCTTCGCGCAGCGCACTGCGAAGCGCGGCGCTGAAGGAGCGCGTGTGCGTGTGGACTTCGCGCTGCGTGATGTGGCAGCCTTTCGGCTCAAAAATATACTCGATCGGATCTTCGAGCGTGATGATGTGCTCACGCCGCTCGATGTTCACCTGCTCCACCAGCGCCGCCAGCGTGGTTGATTTTCCACTGCCAACCGAGCCCGTGACCAGAATCAAACCATTCTGATAACGCGTCAGCAGCTTCAGATGCTCCGGCAACCCGAGTTCATCCATCGTCTGCACTTCCGTATTAATGATGCGGAAAACCAGGTCGGTCCCGAGCCGCTGTCTAACGACACTGGTGCGAAAACGCCCCCGTGCATTGG
Organism: uncultured Verrucomicrobiae bacterium; assembly: GCA_963762685.1. Taxonomy (GTDB): domain Bacteria; phylum Verrucomicrobiota; class Verrucomicrobiia; order Chthoniobacterales; family UBA10450; genus JACCTI01. The sequence continues at coordinate 93,193 of CAVXLV010000020.1, forward strand.
CGTAGGCAAAATCGGCGTCCCCTTGTTCGCGCAAATGTTTCCGCTGCAACTCCGGGAGAAAGCCTTCGGCCAGGGCGGAGGTCTCCTCTGCCGTCAACCGCGGCGCCCCGGGCCAGATCGGCTGCAGGGTTCCCTGCAAGCGCCAGATCGGCGGAGCGTTTACACCAAGATGAATGTCAGAAGCGCCCGCGTCCTGTCCCACCGCGAGATAATCGTCCACATGCGGCAACGCTTTGCTCGGAGTGCTGGTGGAAATGGCGCTCATGCTCGCGACGCGATCATGCGCGGAGTGCAGCCCAAGGGTAAACCTAAAACGCGCCTACCAGTTGCGGCGCGCCCCGGCGCGATTCGCGTAGCCGGAAATCTTCTGCGCCACGAAGCGGACGACGATCGGGCGCAATAAAGTCGCCACCAGACGCAACCCGCCCATGGCCAGGCCCGGCCTGCAGTAAACCCTTTTTCTGTTCCTCGCCCTTCTTTTGCTGCCCAGTCTTGCTCTCGGTGGTGTAAACGATCTTCTTCTTCGGCAGCGCCCGCGCGGCGTAGGCCACACCGGTCAGCACCGCGGCCGAAACCCACACGCCAGCATTCCGTTGAAACGATTTCCGGAACTTCAGCGGAAAATCGAGCTGGTACTGGAGCCCATGCAGATCCCGCGCGAGACGATCCCGCGAGTGCGCGATCTCCTGCCTTAGTTCGTGGAGCTCTCGGTCCGATTCACGCTTTTCAGCCATTCTCGATCCCTCTTAAGTTCTTCCACGCTGACCGCAAACATCGGCTTGGTCAGTTGAGCTCTTCGCCAACAAGCCACAGCCGAGCGCGAGTAGAAAATGCACGCCCGCTGCGCCCAATGCGATCCAGATCCACGAGACGCCCGCCGCTGCGGCCGATCCGAAGATCGCACTCACGATCAGAAAGACGTAACCGGTCACCAGCAAGACCAAGGCCGCAATCAGCGCCCCCGCCAGCAGCACGAGATGCAGCAGCGCACCTTTCGACTCTCTGGCGAAAAGGTGGAGCCGAGTCTCGAAAAATCCGGCCAACGAATTGGCCAGCGACACCAGATTATTGATCAATCCTGCGTGTCCCGCGGGATTGCGGAACCGCATCGAGTCGCCAGCCATTCGCGCGCTACTTCCGGAAAATCATTCCGAGCACAAACCCGATGCCGAGCGCCGTGAAAACGGCCTTCGTCGGGTTGTCGCGCACATATTGCTCGCCGTCTTCCTGGAAAGTCCGGACGCGATCCTGCGCATCGCCCCATGCTTGTTCAGCCTTGCCCCGGGCATCGCCCCAAGCCTGCTCGGCTTTCCCGCGATACTGGTCCGCCATGTCGTCGCGGCCGATTTTAGATCTTCCGCCGCGCGCTTTGCGTGCGTCTTACTGCTCTCGACTTTGCTTTGTGCGGGCGCCGGATCGGCGCCGCCTGAATTGATTGGATTTTCTTCAGCCATGATAATTTTTCCTTTGCTCGGTTCCTGGTGAGTATCCGCCCACCCCGCGGTCTGGGCAAACAGCAATGCCATCTCCCACAGACTGGAAACGTAAGTCAGGCGCGCCCTGCGCTTACTTCTCGCGAAAGATAATTCGCGCCTTGGTCAAATCGTAAGGCGAGAGTTCCACCTCCACCTTATCGCCCGGCACGATGCGGATAAAATGCTTCCGCATTTTCCCCGAAATATGCGCCAGCACCGTGCGATTCCCTGGGAGCTCGACGCGGAACATGGTCCCGGGCAACACCTGCGTTACCGTTCCCTCCGTCACGATTTGGTCTTCCTTCGGCACGCCGAAAAATATTCAGGATTTCGCCACGCTCAACGTTCAAAATCCCCCAGCGAAACAGTCGGCAAATATGGCCGGCGGAGTTCCCGTTTCCACCACGTCCCCGTGGCTTTTCGTTCCGCCCATTCGCTGAAGCGATAATCGTAAACCGTAGCCCGAACATAACGAGGCGGCCGGCCTGCGAAGGGATTCTCGCCTAACAAATTGAGCACGCTGGGCTCACCGCGGAGAAGGGCAAGCGCCAGCCGCTCAGCGATCGCGCGGTCGCGCTGCGCGCCGAGCGCCGCAAACCACATCGACCAGTCCAGGCGCGGCTGATGCGGCGCATTCCATCGGGGCGCGCGGTGCACGTCACCCGGCTTCCATTTGAACTCGTAGGGAATCCAATCGAAGGCATCGCTGCTGCCTTCGAAAATGATCTCCGGCCGCTCTTTCGTCATGACGCGAAAGAGACCGTAGCCATTTGCGATCCGGAACGGCTCCAGTCGCGCATTCAGCCCCGTGAGCGCGCGCGGCCATGCAGCCTCCGGCGCGAGCGAGCTGTAGGTTTGGAAAAGATTTAGCGGCAGGGTCAGGACCAGGGCCGCCGCCGGCACCCAGACCGGCCAGCGCCCGCGCGAGCCTGGCGTCTCGCGTTCTCTCCCCGGCGCCCACGAGGCGTCATCAAAAAGCAGCAGGCAAAGCGCGAGCACGAGCAGATTGAAAAAGCCGTAGTTCCCCGTGAGCGCGATCCCGATTTGCAACCCAAGCAGCAGCCAGGCCGCCGCCAGTCGAAAACGGCGCGGCGCCCAAATGAAAAAGGGCACCACCACCTCAACAAACAGCGCCACGAACACGCACGCCTTTTTCACCCAATCGGGGTTCTTGTCGGAGAACCAAGCCCACGCGGTCGGCAACGGCTGCGTCCAATAATGATAATCGAGCGCGGTCAGATTGAGCCAAGAGGGATCGCCACTCGTCAACTTCACCATCCCGGACATGAACATGATTTTAAAGAGCAGCGCCTTGGCCAGGAAAAGGCCAGTTCCAGAGACGGGCGGGTCGCCTCCTCGCCGGAGCCGCCAGGACAGCGGCGCCAGGAAGATCGCCACAAAACCCGCCTCCAGCAGCAGGCTGTCCCACTGATAATTGAAGAAAACACCGCCTGGCGTGACCAGGGACAGGTAGCAGATAAAACAGGCCAGCAGCGCCGGCACCGGCAAAATGCCAAATGCCAACGCCGCAGCTGCCACTGTTCCCGTGAGGCAGAGGCCGTGCAGCATTGTCTCCGAAGTGCTCCACCAGCAGAGCGTTGGCGCGCGCGCGGGCTGCAATCCTATCGCGTCGCGCATTGCCGACATCACCTCCGTGGCGGGCAATAAACCGTGCGCGCCCATCAGGCCATCGACCTGCAGCCAAAGCGAGATGAAGGCGAAGAGATACGCGAGCCCGAGCGTTTTCAAAAAACCACGCCGCGCCGCAAAGTAAGTCGGGCGGCGCACATCGTTTCCCCATAGGAACCGCGTTCCCGCGGACGCCAGCATGCGCTTGCGCGCCACAAGGTGATACGCCGTCTCCGTCACCAGCGCGAAGCCCGGCAGGTGCTCGTAAGACCAGCGCATCCACTTTCCGCCACGCGCATACGAGAGCGAGCGGCAGACGGCCTCCGCCGCGCGATACACCGTGCCGTCGGTCTCGATGAACTGGACTGCCTTGTTCGAATTCGGAAGCAGGGATTTCGGGAAACCGCGTCCCGGCTTCCTGCGAACTTATGTAATCCACTTCGCCGCGCGTCATCTCCCGCCAGCGCTCGATCCAGCGCGTGCAGAAATGGCAGTCGCCATCGAAAAGCATCAGCGGCCGCGGCGGCGGGTGGGCCACTCGGAGATTCGGGCCGCTTTTCATTAACGTCCAACGTCCAACGTCCAACGCTCAACGTCCAACTGCAGAATCGCCGCGCTCACGCCGCTCCTAAGTTGGACGCTGACGCATTAGGCGTTGGATCTTTCTCAAAGAGCGAACGCCGCCCAGATCGGCGCATGATCGGAGGGCTCTTTTCCCTTTCGCATCTCCCGATCCACGCCAGCATCCGTGCAGCGCGCGCCTAACGACTCGTTAGCCAGCACCGCATCGATCCGCAAGCCGCGATTCTTCGGAAACGCCAGCATCCGGTAATCCCACCAAGTGAAAATTCCCGGCTCCGGTCGGTGGAGGCGCAAGGTGTCGACCAGGCCAATCGCACAGAGACTCGTAAAGGCGGCGCGTTCCGCCTCTGAGCACATGATCGCTCCCCGCCACAGCGCGGGATCGTGCACATCCTCATCTTTCGGCGCAACGTTGAAGTCGCCGCAAACGACAAGGTCCCGGCTGTCGACTTCCTGCTGGCGCAGGCAATTTTCCAGGCGCGCATACCACTTCATTTTATAGGCGAACGCCGGGGAATTCACGGCCTGGCCGTTCGGCGCGTAAATGGAATAGACGCGCACGCCGTCTATGGTCGCCGCGATCACGCGCGCCTGTGGATCGTCGTCCTCGTCGCAAAGACCTGCCTGCACATCCGTCGCTGCGCTTCGCGAGAGAATGGCGACACCATTATACGATTTCTGGCCGTGAAAGACTGCGTGATAGCCAGCCATCCGCAAATCAGCCGCGGGGAACTGCTCATCGGTACATTTCGTTTCCTGCAAGCAAACGATGTCGGGCTGCATCTCCGCCAGCCACGTGAGCAGGCGCTCCTGCCGTTTACGCAGCGAATTGATGTTCCACGAGACTATCTTCATCTCGCGCGCCTTGCTACAGCTCGATCTCGACCCCAGGCGCAGGCACGATCACTTCCGATTCCGGCAAGGCCGCCGCGACCTGCGCTTGAATCCACGCTACCGCAGGCGGATCGCCATGCACGAGCACGATCTTCTTCGGCGCGAGCTTCTTCACATAGGCGACGATCGATTCCCGGGAAGCGTGCGCGCTAAACTGAAAGTCTCCACGTGACAGCGCAATTCCACCGGCGGCTCGTCGGGATCGAGCGCCACCATGTCGCCCGGTTTCGCGGCGCGCAAAATGCCCGCGGGCGACATCGGGTCCGCGTAGCCGACGAAGAAGATAGAGTGCTTTGGCTCGCTCAAGACGCGACGGGCGAAAACATTCGAAAGCGTTTTCGGGGTCATCATCCCGCTGGAGAGCGCGTAAATGCGGCCGGGTTTCGCCGGCGCATCGGCGATGGTCTGACCATTGAGGATGAAGGGCTCGAGCGCTTCCAACAATTGCAGACGCGGGAAATTCCGCCGGCTGCTGAGGGCGAAGCGATCGTAGATCTGCGTCATCTTCATGCTCAAGCCGCCGATGTAGAGCGGAAACTCGCCTAACAAGTGCTGCTTCCGGAAGCGGTGGATCATGGCCAGCGCTTCCTGCGTTTTCCCCAACGCGAACACGGGCATCAAAATGCAGCCGCCGGCGCGGAAGGCGCCATCGATCGCCGCGGCCAGCCGTTCTTCCTCCGCCGCGCGCGTGAAGCCTTCCGGCTGCGGCGCATCGCCCCGCGTGCATTCCATGATCAGGACGTCGACGCCGCTCTCCGGAAACATCGCGCCTTGCGCGATCGTTTGGTCATCGAAATTAACGTCGCCGCTATAGAAAAAAGTCCGGCCTTCCGCGCGGAGGACTACGCCCGCCGAGCCGAGAACATGGCCGGCGTCGAGAAATTCAAAAGAGACGCCGTCACCCGTGCGGTGGCCAGCGCGTTCGCCGCTGAGATTGATTGCCTGCTTGAACCGGCAAGAACGCCACGCCTCGCTCGCGCGGTTCGCTTCTTGATGGGTGAAGAGCGGCAGCGCCGCCGTGCCCAGCTCCTCCCGCTGGCGCGTCATGACGTTCACGGAATTATGCAGCAACGTGCTGCCTATTTCCGCCGTCGGCTCCGTCATGAAAACGCGCGCCTGCGGTTGGCGCCGCATCAGAACTGGCAGCGTGCCGATGTGATCCTGGTGCGCGTGCGAAACAATTATCGCATCCACCTCCCGATCGCCCATGGCTTTAAAATTAGGCAGCGCCTCTTCGCCCTGCTCCTTCGGGTGCAAGCCGCTATCGAGGATGAAACTCTGCTCGCCGCTCTCGAGATAATAACAGTTCGCACCGATCTCGGTGCGGCGGGTGAGATTAATGAATTTCACAGGCGCGCAGTGGGCTAAACAATTGGCGGCGGAATCGTAATGGTGGCCTCCTTTTTGCGAAAGAAAGGCGCGAGCAGAATGGCCAGCCACAGCGCTCCCAAGGGCAATATCCCCGGAAGCCAAATGTTCCAACGCGAGATCGTGCCGAGCGCGATCAGGCAATAGGCAGCTGTGACCGCGATGCCGTAGAGCACGAGATCGAAGCGCTCAATTTTATGCAGCCAACCGGCCACGATGGAAATCACGAACAAGATTGCGTAATCGAAGAACGGCGTGATCCGGTGCAGAAACTGATTCGCCTGGATGGTGGCAATCGTGGCCGCAAACAGGTTGGGCGGCGACATCGGATTATTCGGCGTGCGCGCGAGCACGATCTGTCCTTTCAGATCCGCGAACTCGCTGCCTTTGTCGGATTCGTGTTGCTGGGCCGCGAGGAGAAGCTCGTTCAAGGTGAGATGCCGAGTCCGTTGCGCGATGTTCGGATGGATCAACACTGTGCCATCCAAGCCAATGGGGATCGTGCGTCCGCGCGGCAGCGCAATGTGCGAGCCGAGCACGATCTTTACCTCTTCCGGCGTCACTTTTTCCCAGAGCAAGACTGCTTGCAGGGCAAACGAAGGAATGACCTCGCCGCGATAGAGGAAGAGTAATGGCACCCGAATGTCGGAGCTGATCTCACGCGGCAAGTTCACGTATCCCGGCGTGGAAATGAGCCGCAAGTCCTCGTTAGGTTGGCGCGCCACACCCGAGAACGCCACCAGGTTTCCCCGTTGTCCCGTGACATCAGGAAAGCCCCGAATCTCCGCCCACGGCACGTCCAGATCCACAGGTTTGCCCAGCTCCGCCGCAAGCAAAAGCTTCGGCACGCGCATCGCTTGATCGAGGAAAACCTGTTCTTGATCCTTATCGCGGTCGCGCCACTTCAAGACGTTCTCGAACGCGGCCACGCCGGGTTGGAAATCAAGCAGCGATTGCAAATAGAGCGCGAACTCCAACGGCGAGATCGGATCACTGGGCGCGTTGGCGTTTGTCTCCGACGCGCTCGCGGGTCTGGAGGTTAAAGAGTCTGTCCCGATCTCCACCACGGTGAGCGGCACCGGCGGTCCGCTGGCCTCGGAATATCTCACCAGCCAGCCGAGAAAAAGCTCCTCCGCTGCGGCAAATTTCGGCTCGCGCACGAGCAAAATCCCGACCAGCAAAACCACGAGCATGAGCCATGGTGAAGGTCGCTGCATCGCGGCTGAAACTAGGAAGTCTCGGGGTAAAGACAAACTAAAAGGGCGCCCCCGAGCACGTGCGCTTACTTCTCCTTCATCTCCACCACGCCCGTCCAGCTTTCCGGCGCGCCTTGGCCGCCCAGCTCCGCCATGGTCCTGAGGTAAAAATCCGAGGGCCCGTCTTTATCTTCACGGATCTTCTTCGTCTGCTGCATAAACTCGCGCGCGCGCGCAAAATTCCCCTCCCGGAACTCGCGCAGCCCTTCGGCGAAGCAATCGATCCATTCCCGGTCCGCCGCATCATCCCCGCACCGACAGATCAGCTCGTGAATGACCACGCTCTTCGCCTTCCCCACGGTGCGAAATTCGCCCAGTGGTCTAACGACAATGCGATTATCCAGTTGCAGGCGTGTTGATTCCGAGATCAGCACCTGCGTGCCGAGAAATTTGTTCAACGATTCGAGCCGCGAGGCGAAGTTCGTCGTGTCTCCGATCATGCTGTAGTCGAAGCGAAACGAAGATCCGAGATTGCCGGCGAGGACGTTGCCGGTGCTCAAGCCAATCCGCGTGCGCAGCCGATGTCCGCGCATCTCGATATCGGCCAGGCAGCGCAAATCGCAGGCCGCTTCCGCCGCGAGCAAGGCGTGGTTCGGTTGATCGACCGGCGCACCCCACCCTGCCATGACAGCGTCGCCCACGTATTTCACGATCGTTCCTTTCCGTTGCAAAATGCAGGCCGTGGTGCGCTCGAAATACGCGATCAAGGTGTGCGACACTTCCGCCGGGTCGAGGTTTTCCGCCATGGTGGTGAAACCTTCCAGATCCGTAAACATGATGGTCGCCTCCACCGTGCGACCACCGGGCGAGAGATCGAAATCCGAGTTCGAAATCTTATCCGCCATCTCGGGCGAAAGGTAAAAACCAAACGCCCGCCGCAGCTCTTTGCGGCGCCTCGCTTCCAAATAATACTGCGCGCCGAGCGACCAAAACAAACCGACCGGCACCTGGATCGCCGCGGGCACCACCCAATCGAACCAGACCAGTTGGTAACGAAACAGCCACCAAACGAGACCCAGCAACGCGGAATAAGCGAGCAGCGCTGCTAAAGTCGCGTAAAGCGGACGCAAGAGCGCGAGGAACCCGAGGAGTGCACCGATTGCCAACACCAAGAGCGTCTCTCGCCGCGGCGGCAAAGAGGTGAGCCAGTCACCTCGAAGCAAATTCATGAGAATGGTGGCGTGAATCTCCACCCCGGTGGCAAGGTGCCCTTCCATCCGCGTGTAAACGGTGGCGAACTCATCCCTACTCGCGCCGACATACCCCGCCGCATTTCGGCCGCCGACGAAAACGATTTTGTCTTTGAAAAAACCTGCTGGCAGTCCTTCGGGCAGGATCGCCTGGGCCAGGCTGACTGCGGAAAAACGCCCAGGCGGTCCGTAATAGCGGATCCAGCGCGCAGCTTTACTTTCCCGCGCGCCCTCCGTGCTCTTTGCACTCAACAAGGACGCCGCCCGCCAGGTCGCAGTCGGCAGATCGCTGGTGCCCAAATACATTTGCCGGATCCCGGCGTCCGGATCCACCGGCCGAAAAGTCAGCAGGCCCCAGCCCGCCGCCGCTTTTCGCAGCCGTGAAATTGGCGGAAAAATCCTCTCCTGCACCACACCATCCAGCGGCGCGCCTACTTCCACCAGGCCGCCCAACACCACGTGCCCGTTCCGCCGGATCGCTTCCGCGAGGAGTGCGTCTTCCTCCCCACCCGCGGCCGGGGCGTCGAAGGCAATGTCGAAGAACGCGAGGCGCGCACCATCCGCGGTCAAACGATCGAGCAACTGAGCGTGAAAAGCACGGTTCCAAGGCGCGCGGGGCGATTGCTGCAGCTGTTTCGCGGAACTGTCGTCCAGATAAACAATGACGACCCCGCTGGTATCGACCTCGGCTGGACCGGGCCAGATAAAGGGCAGGTCATAGCTCAGCCGGGCCAATGCCCCGCCCTGGCCGAGCGCCGCCAAGCCCAGACCCGCCGCGAGCACGCTGCCCGCCAGAGTCGTTAGGCCGCGACTGAGGAATTTTGTTTCACGACTGCGCATCGGCAAGGCTCTTCCAGACACGGCAGCTTCGCCGGGCGCAACCCTATTTTGCCCGGGCGCGGCCGATCAACGGTTGGTCACCGGCGTGACCGTGCACGCCCCGAGCGTGTCCCCGCCATGGTTCCGCAAATGCGCCTCCGCCTCCTGCGGCGAAACAAAAATGGTTTGTCCGTTGTGACAGATCGCAATCACATTCCCCTGCCCACCTCCGCCGATACTCGGGAAGGGCGGCAGGGAATTGTTCAGCGAAGCCGGATTGCCAAATCCGTCCGAGTCCGACGATGGAGACGCCCCTCCGCCACCGAATGCTCCCGCGCAATCCGGCCCCAGCGAAATCGCTAGTTCCGTCAACTCTGGTGCCTTCTCCGGCGCGGCCGCGATCACACTGCGGAGAATGCGCGCGCGCATCCCGCAGTCCGGCCCTGCCGCTTTAAACGCCTCCTCCAAAACGTCGAGCGCCCAATCTTTTCGCACCATCGCCGCCCGACCGGAAACCTGCGGCGCAATCTGCCGGTAACGTTTAATCGCCTTGGGCAAAGTGCCAAGGAATTGCTCCTTCCCCACTTTGCGCAAGCTCTGCACCGCGGGCAGTTGGCCTTCCAGAACGAGATACCAAGGTGCCGTGTTGCCGAGATCGCCATACCAGCCCTTCGCCGGTCCGCCGCCCGCGGCTCGAGCTTGTTCGCCCTGGCGCGCCAGCACGTTGCCGCCGCTATTTGAAAGCTCGAACGCGCCTTCGATCATCGATACTTCGCTCTGCCCGCCGTTGGGGTTCACCGTCAGAAGGAAGGCCGTGCCCCGAATCGCCCCGTTGGCGCTGGGCGTCTCCACGCTTACTTCTCGCGAGTGCCCTTGATTGGAAAAAAAAGCCGCGCCGCCAGGGACGCTCAGCGTCACGCCCGCGCCCGCTGTTTTGGGGGCCTTGATCGCAATCGTCGTCAACTCATCCAACTGCAGAATGCTGCCATCCGTCATCCGGACCGTGGCGCGACTGTCTTCCCCGGTCTTCAGTTGGTCGCCAACCTGGAGGTCCTGGCCTGCGCTCGCCGCCGCCCAGCCTGCGCCGCCCGCACCGCTGACTTCCACCCGGTTGTCCTTGCTCACCACGGTGGCCGCGCCTGCCGCCAGCGTCGCGTTCGCGGTAAGAAGTAGAACCGATACGATTCCGGCGCTGTAAAGCGCAGCCATGTTTTTCACGCAGAGAAGCTTAGTGGTTCGCGGGAGCGCTCGACAAGCTAAAGAAAAACCGAGCAACCGCAGCTACCGGCTCCACTCCAGCATGCGCAAAATCGGCGCTTCCGCCCGCTGGCGCAGTGGCTCCGGCAGGATGATCTCCGGCTCCATTCTCAACAGGGCTGCATGCGCCTTTTCCAGCGTGTTCAATTTCATGAAACGACATTCCGCGCACGCGCAACGCTCCGTCGGCCCGGGGATGAAGTTTTTTCCCGGCACTTCCTTTTGCAAACGGTGCAGCATGCCTGCTTCAGTCACCACTATGATGTCGTGCGCGGGCGAGCGCCGCGCGTAATCGACCATCTTTTCGGTCGAGCAAACTTCATCCGCCAGGAGGCGCACGGCATACGGACATTCGGGATGCGCCACCACCGGCGCGTCGGGATATTGCTCATGAATTTTCCCGATGCTGCGGGCGGTGAATTCCACGTGCACGTAACAGTTCCCCTGCCATAGATCCATCGGACGCCCAGTTTTCTCGATCACCCATGCGCCCAGATTTTGGTCGGGGACAAACAGGATGTTCCGATCGGCGGGTGCGCGTTGCACGATCTTCTCGGCATTGCCACTGGTGCAGATCACATCCGACAGCGCTTTCACGCCGGCGCTGCAATTGATGTAAGCGATGACATAGTAATTCTTCTCCGCGTGCTCTTGCAAAAACGCCGCCAGTTTGTCCGGCGGACAGGAGTCGGAGAGGGAACAGCCCGCGTCGAGATCGGGCAAAAGAACGCGCTTGGTCGGATTGATGATCTTCGCCGTCTCGGCCATGAAATGGACGCCGCAAAAGAGGATTACTTCCGCTTCCGTTTCCCGCGCTTGGTAGCTCAGGCCTAACGAGTCGCCAACATAATCGGCGATGTCCTGCAACTCTGGCACCTGATAGTTATGCGCGAGAATGACCGCGTTCCGCTCGCGTTTTAGCTCGGCGATTTCCTCCACCAGATCGAGACCCATGTTTACACCGCTCGTGACCATGAAGTAGGTTCTCGCATTCTCATGGGTACTCAAACGACGCTCGGTTTCATCGGTGCAGGGAAGCTGGCTGGCTCCGTTTTGCGTGGCTTGCTCCGGGCGAAATTTTGCACGCCGGACGCGATCATCGCAGGCGAGCCAAACGACGATCTGCGCGCGGTGTTGGAAAAAGAAACCGGCGTGCAAACGACCGCAAAAAACGCGGAGGTGGTGGAGAAGGCGGACGTCATCTTTCTTGGGGTGAAGCCGACGGTGGTGCTGCCTGCGATCAAAGAAATCGCGGACGCGCTTGGCGGAAAACTTGTCGCCTCGCTCGCGGCCGGTATTCGGATCGAGAGCATGGAAGCACTCTCCGAGGCCCGTTTTCTCCGCGTCATGACGAACACGCCGTCAGCCATCATGCGCGGCGCAACCGCCTTTGCTCCCGGCACCCGCACCACCATGGAAGACCTCGCTTTGATCAAGAAAATCTTCGGCGCGATCGGGGTTGCCTTGCAGGTTCGTGAAGAAAATATCGACGCTGTTACCGCTCTTGCTGGCAGCGGACCAGCGTTCGTCTATTCCGTGATCGAAGCTCTGGCCGACGGTGGAAGGGCAACGGGACTGCCAGCTGAGATCGCTCTCGCACTCGCAACGCAGACTGTCCTCGGCGCTGCGCAACTCGCCACGGAAAGCAATCTCTCGCCGGAGGAATTGCGCCTCATGGTGATCACTCCGGGCGGTACGACGGCTGCCGGTCTGGCAGCGATGAAAGAGCATGGCACGAGCGAAGGTCTGATCGCCGCCGTCGAAGCCGCCGCCGCGCGCGGGGCAGAGATGGCCAAAGCTTAGCCAGCGCGAATCTCTCCGCTCGCGATGGCCGCCCGCATTGCGTCGATAGGCGCGTCGCGATCGAACCAGCTTTCGAAAGAGAGCGCGCCTTGCTGCAGCAGCATGGAAAGGCCATTCGCGCCGCGCGCGCCCGCTTCGGCCGCGGCTGTCAGCAAGGGGGTGCGCGCATGGTGGTAAATCGTGTCATACACCATCAGATGCGGAGCCAGCACGGAGGCCGCGAGGGGCGAAGAATCGGAGCGCTGCGAGCCAAGCGGAGTCGCATTCACCACCAGATCCACGTTCGCGATCTGCGCCCGCAAGGCGCGTTCTTCCCAAGGCACTACTTCCAGGCGCGCGACCGGCGCGGAAACGCGGGTATCGCGGAAGAGCGGTTTGAGCTGTGCCGCCAGGGCCTGCGCTTTTTCCGGGGCGCGGTTTACCAGGACGAGCCGTTCGCACCCTTCCACCGCGCATTGCATGGCGATGGCGCGTCCCGCGCCGCCACCCGCGCCTAACAAGAGGACGCGCAGGTCGCGCAGATCCACGGAAAATTCGCTCCGGATTGCGCGCGAAAAACCGGGGCCATCGGTGTTCGACCCCAGCAATTTCCCGTCCTGAAAGCGCACGGTATTGATGGCTCCGACACGGCGCGCGAAGTCATCCAACTCGTCCACCAATCCTGCCGCGGCCACCTTGTGCGGGAGGGTGAGATTGAGTCCCACGAAATCCCGGGCGCCCAGCAGCGCCAGCGCCTCCGCGAGTTCGTGAGGCGAAATCTGGAAGGCCGCGTAGCGCATCGGCAGTCCGCATTTTTCCAACGCGGCGTTTTGCATTCGCGGCGAGAGCGAATGCGCCACTGGCTCTCCGAAGACGCCGAGGCGAATGGGCAGCATTTCCGAGCTGCCGCCCTCCCCCCAGCTTTCCAAATCCCCCAGCATGTAGGTTTCCTGCACCGCCAGACTATGGCAGGTGCGGTCGGACACCGCGAGCGCCCGCGCGATCTTCGACGAAAGGGCCAGGCGACCGCGAAAAGCTCGTCGTCCTGCGAGACGCTACTTTTTCTCCAGGAGCGGCCGGAACGCTTCGTAACCCCGCTCCTTCATTTGCTCCGCCGGAATGAAGCGGAAGCAGGCGGAATTAAGCGTATAGCGTTTTCCGCTCGGAGATTGAGGCTCGGGAAAGACATGGCCGAGGTGCGCGTTACTGCGCCGGGCGCGCACCTCGGTCCGTGACATCTCGTGCGACGTGTCCAGAACCTCGGAGACGACATCTTGCGAAATCGGCTTGCTGAACGTGGGCATGCCGAGACCGCCATCGTATTTGTCGACCGAGCTGAAAAGGGGATCTCCCGTGATCACATCGACATAGAGACCGGGGCGAACGTTGTCCCAAAATTCGTTTTGGAACGACATCTGCGTGCCGCCTTCACGCACCACATTAAATTCCTCGGGCTGCAAACGGCGTTTCAGTAGGGAGTCGGCCGGGACGGGCCGGTTCGGATCGTACCCGACCGTTTCTTTCGTGGTCTTTTGGGCGAGCAAAAAGAAATAGATCGCACCCGCGGCCAACACGGTGACCACGAACAGGCCGATGTAAGTACTAATCGCTGTCTTCTCGTCGCTCGTAATCCTGCCGCCGTTCATGACGCGGGATTTAATCGGGTTTCGCCAGCGCGCACAAGATCAGAAACAGCGGCGGCATTTCTTGGGCAGCAGTATTGTGACGTCGATTGCCGCTCACAGAAACTCACCCGCCACTCAACAAGTTCGGGCGTTCGCGCCCTGCGCAATCGTGTTAAGGTCGCGCACGCTTTCCTAAAAAATGACCACTACAACCGAAACAGCGCCGGGGGATTTCATTCGCGAGATTGTGAGCAGCGATATCCGCGCGGGAAAGCATCCGCAGATTCACACCCGGTTTCCACCGGAGCCCAACGGTTACCTCCACATCGGACATGCTAAGGCGATCTGCCTCGGTTTTGGCATCGCGCACGAATATGATGGCATCTGCAACGTGCGGATGGACGACACGAATCCGGAGAAAGAAGAGGCAGAATATGTGGCTTCGATTTTAGCCGACATAAAGTGGCTGATCGACGGTTGGGCGGAAGGCAATCTCGGATTGAAAGCAGCGGGCGCGACGCCAGAAGAGGCGGGCGGCGACTTTCACCTGGCCGCCATTCGTAGCCCAAGTGCCGAGATGCGGACGGAGCCTTTCCACGCCTCCGATTACTTCGATCAATTCTACGCGTGTGCGTTGAAACTGGTGCGCAAAGGCAAGGCTTACGTCTGCGACATGTCGCCCGAAGAGACGGATGAGTATCGCCGTGTGGGGAAGGATAGCCCGTTCCGCGGCCGCTCCGTGGAGGAGAATCTCGACCTGCTTGCGCGCATGAAAGCGGGCGAGTTTCCGAACGGCGCCCGCACCCTCCGCGCGCGGATCGACATGCAGGCGCCAAATATTTGGCTGCGCGATCCGATTCTCTATCGCATCCGGCACCTCGAGCATCATCACACCGGCGGGAAATGGTGCATCTATCCGATGTACGACTTCGCGCACTGCATTAGCGATTACATCGAAGGGATCACGCACTCGCTCTGCACGCTGGAATTCGAGGTGCATCGGCCGCTCTACGAGTGGATTCTGGAGTCGTTAGACTTCCCGCGTGCGCGGCCGCGTCAGATCGAGTTCGCGCGGCTCAATATTGATTACACCGTCATCAGCAAACGGAAGCTGCTCCAACTCGTGAACGACGGCTCGGTCAGCGGCTGGGACGATCCGCGCATGCCGACTCTATCCGGGATGCGCCGACGCGGGATGACCGCGAGTGCGATTCGCAGCTTCGTCATGGACGTGGGAGTGACAAAGTTTCCGAGCCTGACCGAATTCAGCTTACTCGAGCACGCGGTGCGGACGGAATTCAACAAGACCGCGCAACGGCGCTTCGCGGTCCTGCACCCGATCAAAGTCGTCCTGACAAATTATCCGGCCGATCAGGTGGAAGAATTGACCGCAGCGAACAATCCCGAAAACCCTGAAGACGGTTCGCGCACTTTGCCTTTCGGCCGCGAACTTTTCATCGAAAGCGCCGATTTCATGGAAGTGCCCGCGCCGAAATACTTCCGGCTCAAGCCGGGCGGCGAGGTTCGTTTAAAATACGCATACATCATCAAGTGCGAGGAAGTGGTGAAAGACGATGCGGGGAATTTGGTCGAGCTGCGTTGCACCGTGGATCTGGAGAGCAAGTCAGGCGGGCCCACCTCGAACCGCAAGGTAAAAGGAACGATTCACTGGGTCAGCGCGCAGCACGCGCTGGACGCCGAGGTCCGCCTCTACGACCGGCTGTTTACCGTCCCAGAGCCAGATGCAGACGGTGACTTCAAAGCGCACCTAAATCCGCAGTCGCTCGAAGTCATACACGCAAAATGTGAGCCCTCATTAGCCGACGCCAACGCGGAGGCGCGTTATCAATTCGAACGCCTCGCCTACTTCGCGCTCGATCCCGATTCGAAGCCCGGCGCACCGATCTTCAATCGCACCATCACGCTCAAGGACGCGTGGGCGAAGGAAGCAAAAAAACACTGACGTTATTCCGGCGGCTGCTCGCCCCGAGCGGCAAAATATTCCCGGAGGAAGACCAGGTCGCCTGCGTCTTTCTCGCGATGCGTATGCACCTTCATCCGCCAGAGTAGACGCGGTGAAGCAAAAGGGATGGGAACGCCTCTTACATCGTGAACGACGACATCCTCGGCAGCTTCGGCATACTCGATTCCTGAGGCGGAACGCATTAGATCGACCACGACTTCATCGGCTACACGAACGACGACGTGCTTCGCCACATCGCCAGCGTTCAACTCGCGGACCGCGCGGTCCGGAAGAATTTCTAGAGCCTTAAAAACACGCGCCTCGTTTTCGGGATTCGTCGCGACCACCAAAGCAATATCCATCGTCTGGCGAAGATAGCCGCTCGCTCGAATGGCGAAGCCTCCGACCACGACATAGAGCGCCCGACGGGCATTGAGTTCGCGGCAGAGCTCGAGCAAATCCTCGACCGACGGCTCGCGTGGGACTAGTTCGCTGCTTCCGTCTTGCGGGCGATCATCTTCCACATCCAAGCGTCGGCCTCCTCATGAGATTGGAACCTGAAAACACCGCGCGGGACGAACGGCGTCGGGAAGGCGTTGCGCCACGCACGCATATCTTCCTTCGTTTGCCCGGTCAGGGAAAACGGATCCTTCGGCTGGCCGCGGCGGCCTACGATCTTGCCCGCGGGATCCTGAATACTAATCACAGACGGCACATTTCCACGGTCGCATGGCGGGTACCGACCGCAATCCTCAGGTAATCTTTGCGAGAGCCCGATCGAGACGCGCGAGCACTTTCTCGCGGCCGAGAATTTCCAGCAGATGGTAGAGACTGGGGCCGGCGTTGCTGCCAGTGACGGCAAGGCGGGTCGGATGAACGAGGACGCCTACTTTTCCGCCCAACTCTGCGGCGGTGGCTTTTAGGGTGGTTTCGAGCGTCGTGGCCTCGAAGGGCTCGCATTTGGAGAACGCGTCGCGCACGGCTTGCAGACGCGGTTTGTTCTCGGCGGTGAAATGTTTCGTGACGCTTTCTTCGTTAAAGGGAAAATCGTCGCGGAAATAGAAGCCCGCGTAGGGCGGCAATTCCGCGAAGGTTTTGAATTTGCCCACGCAGGTATCAAGCGCGGCGTGGAGGTAGGCGCTGTCGAAAGGCGTCAGATCGAGACCGGCGCGTTCGAGCGCCTGGCGCCCGAGTTCGTAGTAGCGATCGCCGCGAAGCGCGTGCGTGTATTCGCCATTAAGCCAGGTGCATTTATCGAGATCGAAATGCGCGTTTTTGCGGTTGATGTTTTCCAACTCAAACAGCCTAACGACTTCTTCCAGGTCGATTTTCTCACGATCGTCTTTCGGCGACCAACCGAGCAGGCAGAGATAATTGCAGACCGCTTCCGGCAGAAAATCCCTGCTCGATATAAGTATTCAAACTCGCTCCAAGATCGCGCTTGCTCATCTTCGAGCCGTCCTTGTTCAGGATGAGCGGGATATGCGCGAAGCGCGGCGGCTCAGCCCCGAGCGCACGATAGAGCTCGATGTGCTTTGGCGTGTTGGAAAGATGATCTTCGCCGCGGATGACGTGACTGATTTTCATCTCGATGTCATCCACCACGTTGACGAAATGGAAAATCCACGAGCCGTCGGGACGGCGGATGGTCATGTCCGGATGCGTCTCCGGATTCGTGAGATCAAAATCGATTCGCCCGCAGACGACATCGTCCACGATGACGTGCTCGCGCGGTGAACGGAAACGGATCGCGCCATTGTCTTCGAAGAGATGGCCGGCATCTTGCAGCCGTTTCAGATGGCGCTCGTAAATGTCGTCGCGCTGACTTTGAAAATACGGCCCGCACTCACCGCCGGCCTGCGGACCTTCGTCCCAATTTAATCCCAGCCAGCGCAATCCATCGTAAATGGCGGCGGCGGCTTCCTCCGTATTGCGCGATTTGTCCGTGTCTTCCACGCGCAGGATGAAAGTGCCGCCGTGATGCCGCGCGAAGAGCCAATTAAAAAGCGCCGTGCGCGCGCCGCCGATATGCAGATAGCCGGTGGGCGATGGGGCGAAGCGGACGCGGATGGCGGGATTCATGAGGGCGGAAGTTAGCCGCAGATGGAGACAGATTAAACACCGAGAGGGACTATTCGATGAAGAATTTGCCAGCGCGCCGACGTGCATGACGACCACCTGGGAGATTCACTTTCGCGCGAGCCGCTCGCGGGATCGAGCAAGGCGCGGACGCTTTCGATTAATTCGAAACCCGATATCCGATACCGCATTCTCCCGCAGCCAGCGCCGGACCGCGCGCCGCTGGAGCGCGATGGGTAATTTTCGCGCGGACGGCAGATCATTCGGCGTCATTTCTTCCAGCGCGGCGTCTTCTTCTCCCGCGATTTCCGCCGCTCGCCAAAGATTCTGGCGGACGTTGCGGCCCAGATTTTTTTCGAGCTGCGGGATGATGCGAGTGCCGCAGACGATTGCGCGTCGGCGCGAGCGAAGCGTTGCTCGCATCCTCGCGAAAACGCAGCCGATGTTCCTTCACATAGCGATCGATGTCTTCCCGCCAGACGCGCCAGCAACGGCCGCACCAGCGTGAGTTCGAAACCACGCAACGCGCTGCACGGAGACCGCGCGGATGCCTCGCAATCCCGTCGTCCCGCTTCCGCGCAGGAGATTAAAAAGGAACGTCTCCGCCAGGTCGTCCGCGTGATGTCCCAGGAAGATTTTCGGGCAACGTCGCCGCCGCGCGACCTCCGCGAAAAATTCCAACCGCGCCGCCCGCGCTGCCGTCTCGATCGAGCATTGGTCTTTCGCCGCCCGTGCTTTTACCTCCACGCGCTTCGTCTCGAAAAGCAGTTTCCCGGCCGCTGCCATTCGCTCCACAAAACGCGCATCCGCCCTTCCCACCCGACCGCGCAGATCGTGGTCGAGATGACACACGATCAGCTTTTTGTAACCGAGCGATTGCAGCCAGTGCAACAACACCATCGAGTCTCGCCCACCCGAGACCCCGATGAGATACCGCCGGGTGGGCGGATAGTCGCGCAAGACGGCGCTGGGCCAATGAGGAAACGATTTCTGCAAACCAGACACTGAGCGAGCAGGCCATTCGGTTTGGGTTACGTCAAGCCTCTCGCCTCGGGGAATTTGACAATGAATGAACGTTCATTCATTGTCCCCGCTCCATGCCTTCCCCGTCAGACAATGCCATCGATCGCCGCGAGCAAATCCTTCGCGCTGCGATGGTTTGCTTCGCCCAGCGCGGTTTTCACCAGGCCAGCATGCATGACATTAGCGCGGAAGCCGGGATCAGCGTAGGCCTCATCTACCGCTACTTTGCCAACAAGGAGGCGGTCATCTCCGCCATGGCCGAAGAGCACAAAAAAAATCTGCAGGAACTGCTCGTCCGTGCGCGTTCCGCCCCCACTCTGCTCGATTCGCTTGAGATTTTGTTTACGGCGCATTGCTGCGAGGAGACGCCGCAGATGCATTCCGCTTTCGTCGTCGATCTCTTCGCGGAAGCCGGTCGCCATCCAGAGATCGCGAATCTGGTGCGCGATATCCTCGAGACCAGCATGGCCGGTGTGAGCGATGTCATCGCGCGTTCTCCAGAAATGCGGGAAGCATCCCACGGGTTTGCTCCACGCGAGATCGCGGAACTTATTTTCGCCACCGCGCGCGGCTCGATGATGCGCGACGTCGTCGATCATTCACATATCTCGGCGGAGGACCGCCGCGAACGCCAACTGACGGTCGTTCGCCACCTTTGGAACCTGCTCTTCGATCATGCAAACGAACCTGCTCTCGCGTAAATCCGATCTGAACGCCCCAGCCAGCCGGCAGCCGAAGCCGCGTGCCCGCGGCGCGGTTTTTAAGGTCGTCCTCGGCCTGGTGGTCATCTTCCTGATCATCGCCGGAATCAAAGCCTTGCAGATCACTTCCATGATCAAGGCCGGCAAATCGATGGTGCCTCCGCCAACCACGGTTACGAGCGCGAAAGTGCAGAAGGCGGATTGGCCGACCACGCTCACCGCGGTCGGTTCGATCACGCCCGTGCAAGGCGCCACTATCAGCGCGGAGCTCGCGGGCACAGTCGCCGAAATTGGCTTTGAATCAGGCAAACCGGTGAAAAAAGGCGACATGCTGGTGAAGCTGGACGCGTCGGCCGAGCAGGCGCAGCTCCGTTCCGCGCAGGCGGACGCAGAACTGGCGAAAGCGGACTTCGATCGCGCGCGCGGTCTCGCTCAAGGCAATGTTATCTCGAAGGCAGAGATGGATTCCGCGTCGGCCAAGTACACGCAGCGCAAAGCCGCGGTCGATAACATGCAGTCGATCATCGATAAGAAGGAAATCCGCGCGCCCTTTGATGGCGTGGCTGGCATTCGCGAAGTGAACCCGGGCCAGACCGTGCCGGTGGGCCAAAAGCTCGTCACCTTGCAGGCGCTCGATAAAGTCTTCGTAGATTTCGCCCTCCCACAGCAGCAACTCTCGAATGTGCAGGTCGGTTTGCCGGTAAAAGTAACGACGGACGCAATCAACGGCCGCGAATTTGAAGGCACGTTGACGGCGATAAATTCCGCCATCGATCCCGGAACGCGCACCGTTTCGCTGCAAGCGGCCATCGATAATGCCGATCACGCCTTGCGCGCAGGAATGTTTGCGCGCGTGAAAGTCGTCTTGCCGGATAAGAATCCGACGCTCTACATCCCGAATACCGCCGTCCTGTATGCCCCGTTTGGAAACTCGGTTTTCGTGATCGAGAAAAAGAAGGACGAGAAGAGCGGAGAAGAAGCATTGGCTTCCCGTCAGCAATTCGTCCGCACCGGCGAGGCGCGGGGCGATTTCGTGGCGGTGACGGAGGGATTAAAAGAGAACGAGGAAATCGTGAGCACTGGCGTCTTTAAGATGCGCAACGGCATGAGCGTGACGGTGGACAACGCGTTGGCGCCCGATGCGAAATTGAGCCCAAAGCCGCCGAACACCTAAGGTCGCCAAGTCCAATAACTGATGAAAAGTTTCACCGATATCTTCATTCGCCGGCCCGTTCTCGCGCTGGTCGTCAGCCTGGTCATTATCATCGCCGGCGTGCAGGCGATCTCCTCGCTGAACGTGCGGCAATATCCGCGCAGCGATATCGCTTCGGTCACTGTCACCACCGCGTACATCGGGGCGAGCGCGGACCTGGTGCGCGGATTTATTACCACGCCGCTCGAACGCGCCATCGCCGCGGCGGACGGGATCGACTATTTACAATCGTCCAGTTCGCAGGGCGTCTCGCAGATCACCGCGCGTTTGCGGCTGAATTACGACTCGAACAAAGCGCTCTCGGAGATCAGCTCGAAGGTCAATCAAGTGCGCGGCGATCTTCCGCCGGAAGCCGAGATTCCGGTGATCAACATCGAGTCCGCCGACTCGCGTTTCGCTTCCTGCTATCTCAGCTTCACCTCGGACATCCTGCAGGCGAATGAGATCACGGATTATCTCACCCGCATCGTGCAGCCGCGCCTGACCGCGCTGGAAGGCGTGCAGCGCGCGGAGATTCTCGGCGGCCGCACTTTTGCCATGCGCATCTGGCTGCAACCCGACCGCATGGCGGCGCTGAATGTGAGCCCCGCGCAAGTCCGGCGCGCGCTCGGAAATAATAATTATCTCGCTGCGCTCGGCCGGACGAAAGGCGCGTTCATCCAGGTGGACCTGACCGCGAACACCGACCTGCACACCGTGGAGGATTTCAAAAAACTCGTCGTGCGCGAGGAAAACGGAGTGCTCGTGAGGCTGGGAGAGATCGCCGATGTCGTGCTCGGCGCGGAGGATTACAATTCGGAGGTCCGCTTCTCCGGTCAACGCGCCGTCTTCATGGGCGTCTTCGTGCTCCCGAATGCGAACTCGATCGACGTGGTGAGACGCGTGCGCACCGAGATGGAACAGGTGCAGAAGGAATTACCGACCGGTCTGGAAGGTCGCATCGCTTACGACGGGACGGCTTACATCAACACCGCGATCAAGGACGTTTACAAAACGCTCGCGGAAACGCTCGCCATCGTCTGCCTCGTTATCTTTCTGTTTCTCGGCTCCTGGCGCTCGACCATTATCCCGGTGGTCGCGATCCCGATTTCGCTCATCGGCGCGGTCTTCCTCATGCAGGTTTTCGGATTCTCGATCAACCTGCTCACGCTCCTCGCGGTCGTGCTCTCGGTCGGTCTGGTGGTCGATGACGCCATCGTGGTGGTGGAGAACGTGGAGCGTCATCTGCGGGATGGCTTGAGCCCGATGAACGCCGCCCTCCTCGGCGCGCGCGAATTGGTCGGCCCGATCATCGCGATGACGATCACGCTCGCCGCTGTTTATATTCCGGTCGGAATCCAGGGCGGACTCACCGGCACCCTTTTCCGCGAGTTCGCTTTCACACTCGCTGGCGCGGTCGCGATCTCCGGCGTCGTCGCCCTCACCCTTTCGCCCGTCATGACCGCTACCTTCCTGCGCGCCGGCGACGCGGAACGCGGTTTCGCCAAACGCGTCAATCACATCTTCGATCGCGTCCGCGATTGGTATGGCGACAAACTGGACGCCACCCTGCGCGTCCGCCCTGCTGTTTACACCGCGTGGATCGGTCTCACGGTTATCGCCGCGATCATGTTCTTCCTCTTGCCGAGTTTCGGTTCCAAGGAACTCGCGCCGACCGAGGATCAGGGCGTGATCTTCGGCATCGTAAACGCGGCCTCCAATTCCACGATTGAGCAGACCTCGAAGTTCTCTGACGCAGCCGGCAAAATCTTCATGGGCTTCCCGCAGACAGAGTTCGTTTTCCAGATCACCAACCCGAGCGGCGGCTTCGGCGGCATGGTCTTGAAACCATGGGACGAGCGCGAAGAAACTGCCTTCGAACTGCTCCCGCAGGTGCAGGCTAAACTGGGAACCGTTCCCGGGATCGAAATGTTTCCGGTCATGCCGCCGGCGCTGCCAGGAGGCGGACAATTTCCGGTCGAGCTCGTTCTTCTTTCCACCGAAGAACCGGAACGGATGGTCGAATTCGCGAAACAATTGCAGACCGCGGCCTTGAAAAGCGGCCGCTTTTTCTTCCCGCCCATCATCGACACCAAGATCGACCAGCCGCAGGCGCAGGTGGTGATTGATCACGATAAAGTGGGCACGCTGGGACTAAACTTGAGTCAAATCGGGGCCGACATTTCCGCCATGTTCGGCGGCAACTACGTCAACCGCTTCAACATCGCCGGGCGCAGCTACAAGGTCATCCCGCAAATCGAGCGGGCCGAGCGTTTGAATCCCGATCAGCTGAAGGACATCTACGTCACCGGGCCTAACGACAAGCTTGTGCCCTTGAGTACCTTCGCCACCGTTGAAGAAAAAACGGTGCCGCGTTCGCTGAATCGCTTCAAGCAATTGAACGCTGTCACGATTAGCGGCATGTCGAGCCTCCCGCTCGACCAGGCGCTCAAGCTCCTGGAAGGCGAAGCGGCGAAAATTCTCCCGGCCGGCTACTCGCTCGATTACACCGGCGAGTCACGCCAGCTTCGCGTGGAAGGCGATAAATTTCTCCCCGCGTTCGGCCTTGCTGTCATCCTCATTTTTCTCGTGCTCGCGGCGCAGTTTAACAGCTTCCGCGATCCACTCATCATCTTGCTCGGGTCGGTTCCGCTCGCGCTTTTCGGCGCCATGATCTTCATGTTCCTAAAGCTGCCGAATCCAAACATGAAGTTCTTCACGAACGCGTTTACGACCTCGTTCAACATCTACTCGCAGGTCGGCTTGGTCACGCTCGTTGGCCTGATCGCGAAGAACGCCATCCTCATTGTTGAGTTCGCGAATCATCTGCAACAGGAAGGCCGCGATAAAATCGAAGCCGTCTCCGAGGCAGCGCGCATTCGCTTGCGTCCGGTGCTGATGACCACCATCGCCACCGTCGCCGGTCACATGCCGCTTGTTTTCGTTACCGGCGCCGGCGCGAAAGCTCGTAACTCCATCGGTCTCGTCCTCGTCGGCGGCATGACTGTCGGCACCCTCTTCACGCTTTTCATTGTGCCGTCGCTCTACGTCTTGATCGCGAAGACGCACCACGAAGGCCGGGAAGATAATCATCTCGAGCCGGAGGCGGCCGACGATTCCATGACCGAACCCGAACCGGCTGACGCATACGCAGAACCCGCGCTCGCGCGCAAACGCGCGGACGGAGAATCCGGCAGCGCCTGGCAGCCCGCCTAACGAGAGATGACAACGCCTCGCGCCAAGAGGCGCCCGGTGGTCATCCTGAGCCGCGCAGACGGCCTCTCCACCGACGGAGAGATCCTTCGACCGCCCCGCGCCGGCTCAAGGTGACTGGGCCCCTCGCTTCCAGGAAAACGACGCATCGTCGCTGTAAAGCTGCTCCTAACTCGACGGCACTTCCCGCCCGTCGGGTTTCTCGCCCGGTGCGGACGTTTCGACTTCGGTGGCTCGGATCGCGACCGCGTGTTCGCTCGGCTTGATCCCGGAGCCAAACCGATTCGCGTAAACCTGCGTAAACTCCGCACCGAAGAGCAGGATCTGCGAAGAATAATAAACCCAGAGCAAAAGCGTCACGAGCGAGCTGGCGGCGCCGTAGGCAGACCCCGCCGCCCCACTCCCCAAATAAAGGCCGAGCGCCCATTTCCCGACCAGAAACAGGAGAGCCGTCATGACCGAACCAACCCAAACATCGCGCCACCGAACTTCCACGTCCGGCAGATATTTGAACATCCCCGCGAAGAGCACCACGACCAGTCCCAGATCGACCACCAGATAGATGCCGAAGGCAACAGCCGCGCCGCCTGGCAAGGCCCCTTGCAGATAGCCGCTGAGTCCTTTTAGAACCGCCTCGACCGTCAAAGTGACGAGGAGCAAAAAGCAAATTCCCGCCACCATCGCGAACGATAAAAAACGGACCCGGATATAATCCCAGATCGCTGCTCCCGGTTTTGCCTTCACGCCCCAAATGGTATTGAGCGCATCCTGCAGCTGACCGAAGACGCAACTGGCGCCGAAAAGCGCCAGGGCCACCCCGATGATACTCGCCCAGATATTGGCCGCCGGTTTGGCCGCCGCTTGCGCGATATCCTCCATCACCTGCACCCCGCTCGGATCCAGAAACGCGCTCATCTGCTCGGTGATGCGATGCCAGGCGCCGGCGGGATCCTTCCGGAAAATCACGCCGATGACCGAGAGCAAAAGCAGCACGAGGGGCGCGAGCGAAAAGACTGTGTAATAAGCGAGCGCGGCCCCGAGCTGCGGCGCTTTATCCGCCAACCATTCCTTAAAGGTGCGCACAAAAAGACTGCCCAGACTCCGCGGACTGAGCGTACTGAGGAATGAGCGTTCAGGAAGAGCGGGCATGGCGAGATGGTCGTAAGGTATCGTATTCAAACTGCGCCTAGGCTCCATTAATTCCAAGCCAGAGAATCGCGCGGACACCCCGTCCGCTTTCGGCTGAGTCCGCATTCCCCGTTCACCCCGGCGAGATTGCACCTCCCATGCGCAACGTTTGCTACCCGCCCCGGGCGAATTGGTGAATGCTCCGTGCTTTCACATGCAGAAGTTCAGCCAAAAAATCGCCACCGCCCTCGCGCTTTGCTTCCTGTGCGCGGCTGGCGCACCGATTGGGGCGCAGGAGACAGTGGTCGACCGTGTGGTCGTCCAGGACCGCCGTTTCCCAGACGCGGAATCGACGGCGCCATTTAGCATTCATGTGATCGACGCAGAGGAGCTGCGCCGCGCACCGCAGCTACGGCTCGATGACATCCTGCGCGCGGAGGTTCCCGGGTTCAGTCTCTTTCGGCGCAACAGCAGCCGCGCCGCCAATCCCACCACGCAGGGTGTCACCTTGCGCAACTTCGGACCGAGCGGCGCGGGGCGCACCCTGGTGCTGCTCGATGGCATTCCGCTCAACGATCCCTTTGCCGGCTACGTGCTCTGGAGTCAGGTGCCGCCGTCAGCGCTCGACTCGGTGCTGGTAAATCCCGGCGGCGGCGCGGGACTTTTCGGCAACGCTGCGCTGGCGGGCACGATCTTCCTCTTGTCCCGCCCGCTGCAAGCGACCGAGGCGGCGCTGCAGGGTTCGATCGGCAACCAGGGAACCTACGAAGGATCGATCGAGGCCACGTTCGCGCGCCAGCCGTTCGCGCTCTCGGTCTTTGCCGAAGGATTTTCGACAGATGGCTATCCTGTAGTGGAAGCGGGACGGCGCGGTCCAGTCGATACGCGGGCGGATTCCACCTCGCATCTCGTGAGCGGGCGCGGCGAGTGGCAAATCGGCGTGGATACCACCCTCCGCTTGCAAGGAAAACACTTCGAAGACGAACGCGGAAACGGCACGCGCTTTACCCGCAACGCGACGTCCGGCGAGGATGTCAGCGCCGTTCTCACCCAAAGATTCCCGGCGCAGCAGGCCGAACTGCAAGTGAGCGGCTATGGACAGGCGCGGCGCTTCCGCAGCACCTTCAGTTCGATCAACGCCACCCGCACCGTAGAAACGCCCGCGCTCGATCAGTTCAGCGTCCCGGCCAGTGCCGCTGGCGGAAGTGCGGTCTGGAGCATGGCGCTGGGCGACCATCGGCTTGTCCTCGGGAACGACGGCCGCTGGGTCAGAGGAGAAACAAACGAAGCGTTTCTTTGGAACGGCACCGCCTTCACCCGCATGCGAGAGGCGGGCGGTGGGCAAAATTTTATCGGCGCCTTTGCCGAGGATACGTGGTCAATTACGCCGCGGATCACGCTGGTCGGCGGGTTGCGTTACGATCACTGGGAACTCTTCGACGGGCGTCGACTCGAAACGGTGCGTGCAACCGGAGCCACTCTAACGAACGTGCGTTATCCCGACCGCACCGGTGATGAACTGAACGGACGCATGGGCGCGCGCTTTCAGGCGAGTCGGGCGTTGGCCGTGCGGGGCGCGTTTTACAGCGGCTTCCGCGTCCCGACTTTGAACGAACTCTACCGGCCCTTTCGCGTCGGGAATGATGTCACGGAGGCGAACGCCGCCCTCGAGCCGGAGCACCTGTTAGGCGGCGAGGTCGCTCTCGAATGGCAGGCGACATCCACTTTCCGCGTAACCAGCACTGGGTTCCTCAATCGCCTGGAAGATGCCGTTGGCAATATCACGATTGGCGTCGGACCGGGGACATTTAATCCGGGAGGATTCATTCCCGCGGGCGGCGTCCTGCGGCAGCGTCAAAACGTCGATCTCGTGATCGCACCGGGATTTGAAGGCACGGCGGAATGGCAGGTCATCCCCACCGTGCGCGTTCGTGCGGGGTATCTCTTCACGCAGCCCACGATCGAACGCGCGTCCGACGCTACGCTGGAAGGGAAGCTGCTGGCGCAAACCCCCCAGCACGTGGCGACGGCGGGTGTGGAATGGGCGCCGATCACGGGTCTGCAAATTGGCGGGCAGGTTCGCTACAGCGATCGGCAATTTGAGGACGATCAAAATTCGCGCACGCTCGCGCCCTTCGCGACGGTCGATGCGGCGGTCGGCTACGATTTCTCCGATCATGTCTCCGCGGCCCTGCGGGTGGAGAACTTGTTCAATCAGAAGATCGAAAGCGGGAAATCCGCCGACGGTTTGATCTCGTTAGGCGCGCCCCGGCAGGTTTCCCTGCAGTTGCGCTGGCGTTTGTAGATTTGCCGCGCGCTCCTAGCGCACGGCGATACCCCAAGGGCCGTCGCCCACTTTGACGCGGGTGATTTCTTTCCGCGCTTTCACGTCGATGCACGGAGACGTCATTCGAGGCGCCGTTCGCGGTGTAGAGGCGCGATCCGTCGGGGCTCAGGGCAATGCCCCATGCGCGCGCTCCCACCGGCACCATCTCGATGATTTCGTTCTTCGCCGTATCAATAATCGCGACCTTGTTGCCGCGACCCGTGGTGACATAGAGTTCGTGCCCATCGGGCGACGTGACGTGCCCATCGGGAGCGAGCCTTCCGGTAATTGGATGGTCGCCGTGACTTTGGCGACACTCGTGTCGAGGACGGCGATTTGGCCGGCGTTCTCACAGGCGACGAAAGCGCGCGTGCCATCCGGGGTGAAGGCGATGGAGCGCGGCCGCGCGCCCACCGTGATCGTGGCTTTCACCTTCTGCTCGTTAGGCGCAATGACGTAGACTTCGCCTTTTTCCTCACAAGTGACGTAGACGTCGCCGTTCGCTGGATTGAGGCCCATGCCCTCCGGTTCTTCGGACACTTTTACCTTCCCGCGCGACTTGGCCGGAGTCGAGATCGATGATCGACGCGCTGGCATCGTCTTCGTTGGCGATGAAGGCGAATTTACCGTCGCGGCTCAGCACGAATTGCTCGGGATCGGAGCCGACATGCCAGCGCTCGATCACCTTGCGGGTGGCAGCGTCGATCTTGACCAAAGCATCCGCACTTTTATCCGCCGGCGCGCGCTCGGTCTCCACGCCTGGCGCCATGCGAGGCGAACCACTCAGGACCAGATAGACGAGTTTTCCATCCGGCGAGGTTTGAACTCCGCGCGGGCGTTTCCCTACCGGAATCGTTTCCACTACAGAATTGGTCGCGCCATCGATCACCGAGACGTCACCCGAACGCTCGTTCGTGACGTAGACCATGAAGCCCGCCGGCTCCGCCGCGCGCAGGGCTGCGTTCTGGGAAACGCAGAGCAATGCGGCGGCCAGCGAGAGTCGCCTAACGAGTTGCATGAACGTGGATCAAGGCAGCCCGGTGCCGGTGGCAGCTTTAACAGTGCCCACATCGGACGAATTCACCCCACCACTGGCGTTCACATCCGGGCGGACATTTGCCGCGTTTACGTCCAGCCCGACACCCGCCTTCGTGGCTCCGATATCGCTCGCGCTGACCGAACCGTTCCCGCTTACGTCCCCGACGACCACGCTCATGGGAACGGTGAGATTCCCGTAGCCGACACCATCAGTCACACCCGTAAGCGTGATGTTCGTGGTGGTCGCATTTGGCACATTCGTTAGGGGAATAAGCACGCTGTTGCCACTGACGGTGACCGCGCCACCATTGCCGGCGCCGCCGCTGCCCACGTCTCCAGCTGTCGCCCGCGCCTGGGTATCCCCCGTGACCGTAACGGGGGCGTTAAACGTGACCACCATGGTGTAATCGCCGCTCGCGCCGCCGGTTCGACATTCGACGCCCGGCGTTCCCGTGAGCGGCAAAGGAATATCCAGATCGCCCGCCGCACCATGCGTTTTGCGCGAGGCAGCGCTCGCTGGCGTGGGCGCGACATTCGGCATCTTGAAGGCGTAAACCTTATTGTCCGCCGCGTAAAAAATGCGGCCACGGGCAGCGATGCCGGTGTTGAAACTCCGAACGCCGGCCATCAATTCATTTGCGCCGCCACCGTTGTAAATGACCGCGCCGGTGTCGCCGTTGTAACCGCGCAGCCGATTGTCGGAACCAGCCGCCCACACAATCACATTGTTCGTTCCGTCCGTGGTGGTGACGAACGGCGACGTGCGCCCGCTCGAACTGACACTCCAACCGGTCGCGATCGTAGGCGGACTGGTGGCGGTGATCTTAAAGGCCGTCAGTGTTCCCGTCGTCGGACGAAAGACCACATAGGTGCCCGAGTTGGTCCGATAAGTCGCGGCCGCCGTGATGACCGTTCCACCTGAGACGACAGACTGCGCCACGGCCGAGGTCACGCCGCCAAGGGCGGTCCGGTTGAGCACATACGCGTTCCGATCCTTCCCGATCGCGACCACTAACGCCGACGGCGTTGCGCCCGGCACGTCCACCAAAATTGGCCCGGTCCCGCCCAAATCCGCATCGCTGCTATCGAGGCTCATCCAATTCGTCGGCGCCCAATAATCCGCCGTTGCACCGCTAAAGACAGGGCCTGGCTGCAAACGTACCACCGCTTCATTCCCGCCCCATACGGCGGTGCCGCTCGAGGCATTCCCGGTCGTCAGGTAAATGTTTGTCCCATCGCTGGCGATCCCGCCCGGCGCCCAGCTTCCAGCCTTCACCGCCGTCGTTGCCCATGAACTGACGCTGGCGGGATTGGAAATCTGCACCCCGACCACGCGGCCGCGATAGCTCCCCGCATCGCCAAAGTAGCCACCGTACGGAACGTAAACCGTTCCGCCCACCACACAGAGCGCGCCGCGCTGGCTCTGGATCGAGGAATCAAAACCCGCGACCGCGGCGTTCACGCTGACGGGCCAGCCGGGGTTGATGTCGCCGGTATCGACATTCAACGAGAAGATAAGATTATTCGGCGCGCTCGTGACTGCGTTGAGAAACAGAGAACGCGTCGCCAGATCGATGGCCGGGGTGCCGGTGATGCCGACGGGCGAGATATTCCCTCGGCTCGCATTCGGCGTGCCCACATTGCGCTGCCAAATGATCGCCCCCGTCGTCGCATCGAGCGCATAAACGTTATTCGACTGCGTGACCGCGATGACCTTGGCCACGTTCCCTGGCCCGCCTTCTACATAAAGCGGCTGCGCGTAAACATTGCCCACAATGGTGCCGGCAAAATTGGTATCGCGCGTGAGCCCAGTCGCGTTGGCGACAGTGAAAGCGGGATCAAGATAGAGCCCGTCGCGCGAGAGATTATTGTGATGCTGCGTGACATTTACGGCCGCGCGCGCGGAGAAAAATGCACCAGAGGCGAGGACGAGAACGGTGAGAAGAAGTTTTGGATGTTTCACGATTAGGAAAGGTCGAAAAAATAATCGCACATTGTTGGCTGAGCGCATCCTTGGCCAGGCATCGGATGTATAATTAGACCGACGATGCACGCCGCCGCCGGAAACTCCTGATGAAGCACACACTCCTGCAGAAAATGTCCGCGGTCGCCGTCGGCCTGGCGTTCCTTTGGCCGATGGCATTTCCTGCTTTCGCCGTCCACGAACCCTACGGATCATCCGGCGCGGACACTCTGGCGCTAGAGGTGGTCAACGCGCTGCCGGCCGCGGGAAAGACCGCGTCCATTACCATTCGGCTCACGTCTCCCGATGGAAAAGCGGTCACGCTCGACGACTTGCTCATGGCGCACACGCAAAAGATTCACCTCCTCATCGTGGAGGAAACGTTGACCGATTATCACCACGAGCATCCGGTGCCGACCGGAACGCCCGGCGAATATCGCTTCGACTTCGCACCCAAGTATGGCGGCACCTATCACCTGTGGGCGGACGTCGTCCCCATCTCCACTGGCAAGCAGCAATACACCCAGACCATCATGCGGATCGCCGGCACGCCGGCGGCGCGCTCCGAAACTCTCAACACCGTGGCCGAAGTGGGCGATCTGCGTTTTGAGATTAGCCGCGAGAATAACCAGCCTTTCCACGCCAAGAGCGCCACTCTCTTAAAAGCGAAGGTAACGACGAAAGACGGCCAGGCGTTTACCCAATTGGAACCTGTCATGGGCGCTTTCGCGCACATGGTCGCTTTCCCGACCGCGCTCAATTCCATCGCGCACATCCACCCGCTGGGAGCGGAGCCGGCGGATGCGGCAGAGCGCGGCGGACCGGATTTAGGTTTCTACTTTGTCCCGGAGAAAGAGGGTTTTTACAAAATGTTCCTCCAAGTTCAGGTCGGCGGTCAAAACCGATTCGCCGCTTTCGGGATCAAGGTCGAGCCTGCTCTACCCGGCTCCACCGGCCCGGGCGAATACACCTGTCCGATGCATGCCGACGTCATCCAGCCCGGCCCCACCACGTGCCCGAAATGCGGGATGGATTTGGTGAAGAAACCATAGCCGACCGGCGCGTGTCCCCGCCGAGAATCGAACTCGGATCTAAGGTTTAGGAAACCCTTGTTCTATCCGTTGAACTACGAGGACATGAACCGCGGGGAACTGGGCGCCACGAGAACGAAACGTGCGCGCAACAGTCTACTGCGGCTGGCAAATAGCCATTCCCGCAGGCGCCGTGCAACCTTCATTCGAGTGGAGCGGCGGAGCGATGCGCGGCTCGTGCTGTAGACTTTGTGAGTCTGGAACGGCAGCGTCCTCTTCGCCCTCAGCGGCTTCGTTCGTTGGCGCCAGCGGGAGACGGATGCGGAAAATCGCTCCGGCGCCAGGTTCGCTCTCGATCTCCATCCGCCCTTGATGGCGCTGGATAATGCCGAAGACCATGGCAAGACCGAGACCGGTGCCGTGATCGCCTTTCGTGCTGAAAAACGGCTCGAGACATCGCGCCTGCACTTCCGCGCTCATGCCCGCGCCGGTATCCTGCACTTCAATGATCGCCATGTCGGCGTCCTCCCGGGTCCGTACTGTCACGGTGCCGGGGCCGGAAATGGCGTCGACCGCGTTGGAAATCAAGTTCGTGAGCGCTTCGCGCAATTCGGCGCCAAGGCCGATCGCGCGCACGGAAAACGCGAGGTCGGATTCGAAGCTGATCGCGTCTGCGGCCGCGCGTTGCAAAGAGCGTGGTCGAGCCAATGCGATGGACTGGCGTGCGATCTCGTTGAGATCGAGCGGCTCGAAGATATCGGCGTTGCCTCGTGGCCGATAAAAATCCCGCAATCGCCCGACGACGTGCGCGCCATCGCGGCCCGCGGTGTTGATAATGCGCAGATAATCGAGCGCGACGACATCGTCCGTCCGCGCCGTGGGATTAGTCAGCAGCATTTCGCTGTAGCCGATGATCGCCATGAGGGCGTTGCTGAAATCATGGACCACGCCGCCGGCCATTTCACCAAAGGCGCTCAAGCGTTCCTGCTGGACCATCTTGGCGGAGGCAGCGCGTAAATCCTCCAGCGCGGCTTCGAGCTGAGCGGTGCGCTCCTGCACGCGAGTCTCGAGGACGCGATTTTGTTCTTCGATTTCCAGACGGAGAAAGCGTGCCTGCAGCAAACTGCGAATCCGCATGTTGACCTCGGAAGGGTCGAACGGTTTGGCCAGCAGATCGGTGGCGCCAGAGCGCAAGGCGCGCCGCTTATTGGCCGCGGTGGCGTCGCCGCTAATGACGAGCACTGGCACCTGCTCGTCGGGCATTCCGTCGCGACGAAATGCCTCCAGAACATCGAAGCCGTTGATGCCCGGCATCATTAAATCGAGAAGAATGAGGTCGGGTGTGAAACGCTCGATCGTCTCAAAGATCTTCCGCGAATCGTTCAGGCTCTCCAGGTTCGCGTAGCCGATTCGGCTCAGAAAATTCTCCATCAAACAGGTGTTCACGACCTCGTCGTCCACCATGAGAATCTTCGCGCCTTTGAGGGTGGCTTCATCCATGAGCTGAGCCTCCGCGCGGAGTGCGAGCCGTCGTCAAGCGGCGAGTTTTTCTGCCACCAGCCCCGCGACGCAGGAAAGGAGGAGAGCGGGTTCGACCGGCTTCGAAAGAAAGCGCATCCCGCCGCTTTGCAGCTGTTGCGAGCCGGCTTCGGATTGGCTCACCAAGCCCGTGATGAAGAGAACCGGGATCGCACGCAAGGAGACATCGCTCGCGGCTTCGCGTGCAAGATCACCGCCGCTTTTATCCGGCATGTCCACGTCGAACAACATCACGGCCGGCTGAAACTGTCGCGCCGCGGGCAGCGCGCGCAGGGCGTGATTCACGATCATCACTTCGTAAAGTCCGGAGTTCTCCAGGATCATGGCTGTAAGCCGGGAAAGGTTGGGGTCGTCATCGACAACTAAAACGCGGGCCTTGTTCATGGCCTGTGTTCCAAGCAGTGATCGTGCAGACCTTGGCTGCGGCTTATACGCATTTACGCTCTCGTGCGCCCGAAGCGTGCAGCAGCGGCATTAATTTTCTGTAATTAAATGTGCAAAGCGCCGCTTCGGCCTTACTTAAACGACGGAGGTTCGGTGGTTTGCGCATGAGCGACCAGAAGCAAGTTCCCGTTAGTGATATCAAGTTGGCCCCGCGCGCGGGACTAACCGGCTTGCTTTCGCCAACCGCAACGGAGCTTGGAATAGATGCCACTCCCCGCCTGCGCATCCTTCTGGCAGACGACAATGCGCTCGTGCGCGCCGGGACGCGGGCGATTCTCGCCCAGTGTTTCGCAGCAGACTTCGAGGAAGCGTGCGATGCGCGCCAAACCGTGTCCGCCGCCTGCGATCGTGGGCCATGGGATTTGATCCTGCTCGATATCAGCATGCCCGGCCGAAGCGGGCTCGATATTCTGAGTGATCTCAGAAAAGGCGCTCCGAAAACTCCGGTCCTGATTCTCAGTGCGCAAGATGAAGAGCAGTTTGCCGCCCGCGTTTTGCGGGCCGGCGCGGCTGGCTACCTTTCGAAAACAAATTCCCCCGCGGAACTGATCAAAGGCGTCGCCAAAGTCCTCGACGGTGGACATTATGTCAGCGCGAAATTCGCGGAAGTCCTCGCGCACGCGCTCCAACGCGGCGCGGAAATGCCTTCTCACGCCGCGCTTTCCGAGCGCGAATTCGAAGTCCTCCGCATGATCGTCGCGGGCCAACGCGGCAAAGAAATCGCGGCCGAACTTTCCATCAGTTTCAAAACAGTCAGCACCTACCGCACGCGGTTAATGCAAAAGCTTAACGTGAATTCCACCGCAGAACTCGCGCGCTATGCCACCCGCCACGGTCTTACGTAGGAACGACCAAGCCCGCGCCAAAAGAAGAGAAGTCTGCCGGGTGAAGAAACCGCGCCTCCGCCTCGCTCATTTCAAAACCCGCTCCCATCATTCATGAACATGCAAACTTCCGGGCACGTCAATCGCAGGCAGCTCCCATGAGCCGCGCTACGCCACAGACCCGGATCTGGTCACAGTGTCTGATCGCGTTAGAAGCGGAGGAACACTCTGCCGAGGAGGGGACGCCGGCAGCGCTGACAGTCTTGGGAAAACTCCATCCGCATCTCGCCAATCTAATCGGTAAAGTGGGGACTCGGTACTTTGATCGCGCGCGCTCTTTTGTTAGCGACCGAGGAAGTGCCGACCCTGCGCGCGCTGCAAGTATGTGGAGACGGGCGGCTGGAGAAAATCAGCGAGCCCTCGGCGAAGATCGACTCGCGGGCGATGGCGGAGGGCAGCGTGATTGTGATCGCACACCTGCTCGGGCTGCTCACAGCTTTTATCGGAGAAGAATTAACGGTTGAGATCGTGGATGAAGTCTGGCCGCCGCAACTGACTCCGCCAAAGCGAGAGCCAGCAGCAACGGGCAAGCATGAAGAGGAAAACCGGCGGGAATTTTAACTACGGTGGAAGTGGAGGATAGCTTCACCGCCCTGCATTTCAGTCAGGACACGGTCTCGTTCCTGACCGATGACATAATACGCTTGCGTTATGTAGAGATAGACGGCCAACTGCGAAAAGTTCTGGTGGTAATCAAGATGCGCGGCGGCAATCATAGCAAAGACATCCGCGAGTATGTTATTACCTCTAAAGGCGTGGTGGTGATTCATCCGCGCTCGACCGAATACCACGGGCTCACGACTGGAATTCCGACGCGCATCGGGCCACGCCTGGCCCAGGCGGACGAAGCCGCGCCCGAACCGAAAGCGCTCCGGTAAACTTATGGGCGCAGATCTTACCTTAAAGGTAGAGCGCCCTGACCTCTCAAATCTCTGTCACGCCATCAGCGAACATTCGCCCTGGCCGATGGCGACGACGGAAGGCCCCGGCCACGTGGTGTGCTACGTCAATCCAGCCTTCTGCCGGTTGCTGAAAGTGCTAAAAGTGGACCTCCTCGGGAAAGCCTTCCGCGAGATCATGCCGGAGAAGGACGAATGCCTTGCTTTGTTTGATCGGGTTTATCGCACAGGCCAGCACGAGAGCCACACTCAGGAAGAGACTTCCGCGACCGATCTGGTCTTCTGGTCTTACACGATGTGGCCGGTGATGGAGGAAGACACGCCCGTGGGTGTCATTATGCACGTAACGGAAAGCGCACGTGTTCACCAGACCGCGGTGGCCATGAACGAAGCCCTCATGCTCGGGGTCGTCCGCCAGCATGAATTAACCGTGGCCGCGGAAGGCCTGAACGAGGAGCTGCGCTCGGAAATTGTGGAGCATACCTGGGCGGAAGATGCCTTACGCGCGAGCGAGGAACGTTTCCGCGCCCTCTTTAATCTTGGTCCCGTCGCCATCTTCTCCTGCGACCGGAAAGGGACCCTGCAACACTATAACCGGCGCGCGGCTGAGCTTTGGGGGCGGAAGCCGCTCTGCGGCGATGACGGCGAGCATTTCTCGGAGTCGCTCACGCTCAATCAGGAGGATGGCCAGAGCCTGCCGTATGCCGCCAGCCCGATCCCGGCGATCCTGAAGGGCGCTGTTTTCGAGAAAGATTCCGGTGCCTTCATCAATCGCCCCGATGGGACGCGGCGGGCCGCCGCGGTTACCTTCGTGCCGCTGAAGGACCGCGCCGGAGAGATCACTGGCGCCATCTCCGCTTTCTATGACATGACGGAACGGCGAGAGCTGGAGGACTCGTTAGTCGCGCGCGCCGCCGATCTGCAGCGGGCCGATCGGAGCAAGAATGAATTCCTCGCCATGCTCGCGCACGAGTTGCGGAATCCCCTCGCCCCGCTTCTTAATGCCGCGGAAATCCTGCGGACCCCGGACGCGGATGCCGCCGCGCGCGAACAGGCGCAGCACATTATTCATCGGCAAATCGAGAACATGAGCCGCATGATCGAGGATCTGCTCGATGTGGCCCGCATCACGCAGGGAAAGATTGAGTTGCGGAAGGCGCCGGTGCCATTGGCGGCGATTATTGCCGCCGCCACCGCGCTGGCGCGGCCGGGCATTGATGCGCGCGGCCAGGGTTTGGTGGTTACGTTGCCTGAAGACCCGGTTTTCCTGGAGGCAGACTCCACCCGGCTGGAACAGGTCTTCGGCAACCTTTTAACCAACGCCTCCAAATACAGCACGTCTGGCTGTCACATTTCCATCACGGCCACCCGCGCTCGCACTCGTGAGGGCGAACCGCTGGAAGTGGTGGTGGGGGTAAAGGATGATGGCATCGGCATCGCTCCGGAATTGTTGCCCCACATTTTTGAATTATTCGTCCAGGCCGCGTCGCCGCTCGATCGGGCTTACGGCGGTCTCGGCATTGGGCTGACCTTGGTGCAACGCTTGATCGAGATGCACGGCGGGAGCGTCGAGGCGCGGAGCGCGGGGCTTGGTCGGGGCAGTGAATTCGTGGTCCGTCTCCCGATTCTATCCGCTCCGGTCGTTAGGCCGATACTCGCCCCGCCTTCGGCAAAACGCGAAAGTCCGCGCCGCGTTCTCATCGTGGATGACAACGAAGATTCTGCGCGCAGCATGTCCATGCTGCAGCGGCTGCGCGGACACGAGACCCGCACCGCCTTTAACGGACCCGATGCCATTGCCCTGGCGGAAGAGTTCCTGCCGGAAGTAGTCCTGCTCGATATCGGCCTGCCCGTGATGGACGGCTATGAAGTGGCGCGCCGCCTGCGCGCGCTGCCGATGCTGGGCAGGACCCTGATCGTAGCCATGACTGGTTATGGCAGTGCGGAGGATCGCACCCACGCCCAGGCCGCCGGCTTCGACGAGTATCTGGTCAAGCCGGTCGACCTCGACGTTCTCCGGCTCTATCTCCGCAGCCGGGAAGACCCTGCGACGTGACGTAGGATTAGTCCTACGCAACAACCGGAGTCTGCGCCTTCGCCGACCCGAAGTTCTTCCGTGAGGTTGCGCGGTGCCTCTCAGTCTTTCCCAGCGGGATTTCCCGTCCACCGTCGGCGCGGAGGCATTGCCGACTACGCAGATTTCGCCGCGGTCGTTACTCGTTAGGCTCAAGCCGGCGGCCAAATGGCTCACGACTCGAGTTGGCGCTGGTCAGATGAAGGCCCGGCAGGCCTACCTGCTCGCGCTCCTCGTCACGGTCGCCACCTTCCTGGTTCGTTTCGCGATCGACGACTCGTTAGGACACCATCCCACCCTCCTGATCTTTATCCTTCCGATCATGGTGAGCGCGTATTTCGGGGGATGGAGCGCGGGATTTTTCGCCACGGCGGTTAGTCTTCTCGGGGCGAGCTATTATCTCCTGCCGCCGCTCCAGAGCTTCCAGGTGGCCTCGTCCGCGGAGCGCTGGCAACAAGCCTTCGTCGCCGGCACCGGGATGGCAATCAGTCTTCTGAATGAGCGATTGCATCAGAGCCGACGCCGGGCCGAGCTCGCCACTGCGGAACATCTGCGCGCGGAGAAACGGGCGCAGCGCAACGAAAAGCGTTCGCGGGATCTGATTGATGGGCTTGGTCCTTCCATGTTTGTCGCCCTGCTCACGACCGAGGGGATACTGCTCGAAGTCAATCAGGCGCCGCTTCTCGCCGCGGGCTTGCAGGCCGAGGACGTACTCGGCAAACCCTTCGCCGAGACGCATTGGTGGAATCATTCGCCGATTGTTCAGGCGCAATTACGCGAAGCGATTGTGAAGGCGGCGCAGGGCGAGGCTTCTCGCTACGATGTGCGCACGCAGGGGGCGGGCGGCGAGGTCATCGATATCGATTTCTGCCTGCAACCGCTGCGTGATGAAACCGGAGCCGTCGCCTTCCTTGTCCCTTCGGCCAGCGTCATCACCGAACGCAAGCAGATGGAGAATGCGCTGCAGGAAAGCGCCGCGCAATTTCGCGATCTGGCCGATCTCATGCCGCAAATCGTCTGGACCGCGCAGCCGGATGGTTATGTGGATTACTACAATCGCCGCTGGCATGACTTCACCGGGCGGCCAGAAGGAATGCTGGGCGACGCGAGCTGGCAGGAGGTTTTACATCCGGACGACTTGGAACGATGCAGCGCGCTTTGGTCTGCATCGATGAAGACGGGCGCGCCTTATCTGATCGAGTATCGCTTCCGCTCGGACGAGACCGGTTTATATCGCTGGCATCTCGGCCGGGCGCTGCCGGTGCGTGACGGTGCAGGGAAAATCGTCCGCTGGTTCGGAACTGCGACTGATATCGACGATCTCAAGACGGCGCAGGCGGAGCTGGTGGAAGCGCAGCAGACACTGGAGCAGCGGGTGGAAACGCGCACCGCGCAGCTGGCCGCTTCCAACCGAGACCTGGAGTCCTTTAGCTATTCGGTCTCGCACGATTTGCGCGCGCCCTTGCGTGCGATCAGCGGGTTCTCGCGCATCCTCCTGGAGGATTATGCGGACTCGTTAGACCCGGACGGCCTGCGTTATTTGCAGCAGGTGCAAGACGGCGGGCTGCAGATGGGCCGCTTGATCGACGATCTGCTGACGTTCTCGCGCACCGGCCGGCACGCGCTCCAGCTCCAACAGGTGGATGTGAGCGGGATGGTGCGAGGCTGCCTGGCGGAATTGAAGCTGCAGGAGCCCGACCACGGCGCGCAGATTCGCGTGGGCGAGCTCGGCAGTTGCGAAGCCGATCCGGCGCTACTCAAGCAGCTCTGGCTCAACCTGCTTTCGAACGCTTTGAAATATTCGCGTAAGAGCGAACACCCCGTAATCACGATCGGCCGCCGGCGCGAGGGTGCCGAGGACGTCTATTTCGTGGAAGATAATGGCGCCGGCTTCGACATGAAATATGTCGACAAACTTTTCCACGTCTTTCAGCGGCTGCATCTGGCGGAAGACTACGAGGGCACCGGTGTCGGGCTGGCGCTGGTGCAACGAATCGTCGAGCGCCACGGCGGCCGCGTCTGGGCGGAAGGCGCGGTCAATCGAGGCGCGAAGTTTTCCTTCACGCTCACCGGAAAGGCTGACGATGTCTGAGCCAGCCGCAGCTGATATTTTGCTGGTCGAAGACAACCCGACCGATCTGGACCTGGCGCTGCACGCCTTTAAGAAACATGGACTCAGGCAGCGGGTGGCGGTGGCGCGCGACGGCGCGGAGGCATTGGCGATGTTCTTCGGCGACGGTGCTGGGCCCGGCCAATTTTCCCAGCGGTCCCCGCGGGTCATTTTGCTGGATCTGCAGCTGCCCAAAGTGAGCGGCCTGGAAGTGCTGCAGCGCCTCAAGAGCGAGCCGCAAACCCGCGCCATCCCGGTGGTGGTGCTGACTTCATCGCGCGAAAATTCCGATCTCGAAGCCGCCTACCGGTTCGGCGCCAACAGCTACATCGTGAAGCCGGTCGATTTCGCGCAATTCAGCAAATGCGTGCGAGAGATCGGCCTCTACTGGCTGGATGCCAATATTAGTCCCGGTAACCGAGGCGACGCTGCGATGAGTGCCCTTCCCCGACCGGCCGGGCGCGCTTCGGATCCTGATGCTGGAGGATAATGCGGCCGACGCGGAACTGATTAAAGCGGAATTGCGCCGCAGTGGGCCTCGCGCGGAGTTCGAAGTGGTGGCGACGCGGGGCGCGTATCTCGCCGCGCTCGATCGCCTGCCCGACATCATCATCAGCGACGTGAACGTCCCGCAATTCGGCGGACGGGAAGCGCTCGAACTGTTGGGTGAGAGCGGGCTCGATATTCCGTTGGTGATTGTTTCCGGCGCCATCGGGGAGGAAGCCGCGGTGGATTTGGTCAAGCTGGGTGCGGTCGATTACATTTTGAAAGATCGGCTGGCGCGTTTGCCGCAGGCGCTGGAAAGAGCGGTGCACGCGGCGGGGTCGCGCCGGGAGAAGAAGAACACGGCCGAGACGCTGCGCCTTACGACCGTCAAGACGGCCGACATTCTGCGCCGGCAGCACGAGCAGTATCGGCACCTGTTTGAAAAAAATCCGAGCCCGATGTGGGTCTTTCGTCGCTGAGACCCTGCAAATTCTGGCCGCGAATGAAGCAGCGACCGCGCTTTACGGCTATTCGGCGGAGGAGTTTAAGAAGCTGACCCTGCGGGATATGCGCCCGCCGGAAGACGTGGCGCGGATGGAGGAGGCGGTGCGCCAGGATGGTGAGGGGCCGCGCCATGCCGGCCTTTGGCGGCATTTGCGCAAGAACGGAAGCCTGCTTTGGGCGGAGGTCGATTCGAGCGCGGTTTTGTTCGAAGGGACCATGGCTCGCATGTCCATTATCCTCGATGTCACCGAGCGGTTGGCCGGAGAAGAAAAACTCCGCGCCAGCGAAGCGCGGCTGCGCGCGATTATCGATAACGAGCCCGAGTGCGTGAAAACCGTTTCGGTCGGTGGGCAGCTGCTGGAGATGAATCCCGCCGGGCTGCGCATCATCGAAGCGGACTCCATCGCGCAAGTGCGCGGCCAAGCGGTCGCCGAACTGGTGCATCCGGAAGATCGCGCCGCCTATGGTGAGCTGCATCGCCGAGCCGCCGCGGGAGGCACCGGGCAACTGCAATTTCGTATTAACGGACGCAAAGGCACGGAGCGCTGGATGCATACCCACGCCGTCGGCCTGCCAGATCGCGACGGCCGGGTGACAGCGGTCTTGAGCGTTGCGCGCGACATCACCGCGCAGAGGAAGGCGGAAGTGGTGCTCCGGCGCCAGGCGGACATGCTGGATCAGATCGGCCAGGCGGTCATCGCCACCGATCTCGACGGCATCGTCATCTACGCGAACCGGTTTGCCGGTCAGCTCTACGGCTGGATGTCGCTGGCGGAAATGCGCGGCAGCGATGTCCTCGATCTCACCGCGGCCGAGCCTTCGCGCGCACAGGCAGCGGAAATCATGGCCGAGCTTGAAAGCGGCAACGAGTGGAGCGGCGAATTCCTCTGCCGCCGCCGGGACGGCTCGAACTTCGAAGCGTTACGTGAAGAATTCTCCCCTTCACGATCAAACGGGGAAACTGGTCGGCATTCTCGGCATCTCCTTCGACATCACTGCTCGCAAGGAAACGGAAGCGAGAATTCGCGCGAGCGAACAGGAACAACGTGCGCTGGCCGCCGCGCTGGCGATCGAACGCGAGCGACTGGTCGCGGCGCAGGCGGTCTCGAAGATCGGCAGTTGGGAAACTGATCTCACCACTTCCACGGTGCATTGGTCGGACGAAACGCATCGGATTTTTGAAACCGATCCGAAGACCTTTCAGCCGACGCATCAATCTTTCCTTCGCTTCACCCATCCCGAAGATCGCACTCGCATCGACGACGCCTTCCCGCTTCTCTCGCTCAACCCGAAGCGCAGGCGATCGAACATCGGATTCTCCTGCCGAGCGGCGCGCTCAAGTATGTGGAGGAACGCTGGCAGACTGGAGCACGACGCCCAGGGACAGCCGATCCGTGCCACCGGAACCTGCCAGGATATTTCCCTGCGCAAAGAGCGTGAAGTCGCGCTGGCTGATGCGGAGACGAAATACCGTTCCATCTTCGATAACGCCTCGGAAGGAATTTTCCAGAACACGCCGGAAGGGCGGATGATCTCAGCGAATCCGGCGCTCGCGCGCATCATGGGTTTCGACAATCCGGAAGACTTGCTCCGGGAACGAAATGGTCGCGGCCCCGCAAAGCTACGCCGACCCCGCCCAGCGGGCCGAGTTCCAGCGCCTGATCGAGGAACACGGCTTCGTGACCGACTTCGTCTACGAGGTGCGGCGCAAAGATGGGCGCGCCATTTGCGTCTCGGAAAACGTCCGCCTGACCCGCGATGCCGCGGGCCAACCGCTCTACTACGAGGGGAGCGTGCAGGACATCACGGAGCAGAAGCGAGCCGAGCGCGAATCTGGAGAAGCTGAACAAGCAACTGGTGGAAAGCTCGCGCGAGGCCGGCATGGCCGAGGTCGCCACGAGCGTGCTGCATAACGTCGGCAACGTGCTCAACAGCGTGAACGTTTCCTGTTCCGTCATCTCCGATACGGTCCGCCGTTCGCGCATTACCACCGTCACCAAAACCGCCGAGATTACTGCGGCAGCACCGCGCCGATTTGCCCGCTTTCCTGACCCAGGATCCGATGGGGCAACAGCTCCCGGACTTACTCGACAAAGCTGGCGCAAAAATTAGCCGACGAGCAGGCGGATTGTCCTGCGCGAAGCGCACGCGCTCACCCAGAACATCGAGCACATCTGGGAGATCGTGGCGGTGCAGCAAAATAACGCGAAGGCCATCGGCGGCCTCTGGGAAACGCTCGCGGCTCGACCAACTGGTCGAAGATGCGCTGCGCATGAATGCGGCCGCGCTGTCCCGGCATGGCATCGAGGTGGTGCGCGATTTCGGTGCCGCGCCGGCCCTCGCCCTGGAGAAGCACAAGGTCCTGCCGATCCTCGTGAACCTCATCCGCAATGCCAAACACGCGCTGACTGACAGCGGCCGCGCCGGAAGCAGCTCACTCCTCGCGCGTCCGCGCCGAGCGAGGGCGGCGTCGCCGTCAGCGTAGCCGACAACGGCATCGGCATCGCGCCGGAAAACATGACGCGCATCTTCGCCCACGGATTTACGACGAAGAAGAACGGCCACGGCTTTGGCCTGCACAGCGGCGCGCTCGCGGCGCAGCAAATGGGCGGCGCGCTCACGGTCGAGAGCGATGGGCCCGGTCACGGCGCAGTCTTCACGCTGACTCTCCCGTGCCCAAAAGCGGCCGTCACTTCAACGGCGAAAACCGCACCATGAGTGTCCCAGTTGCACCTGTGAGGACGATGAATCCGCGCCACCACCCTGGGCTGGCCGCCGGGGAATCGAACCGCCGCATTCTGGTGGTGGACGATAACGAATCGATCCATAACGATTTTCGGAAAATTCTGGGCGGCGACGCGGTGGAGGCCGCTTTCGATGCGGCCGAGACAATGGTCTTTGGCCCGCGCGAGGCGCCGGTTCGGCGGGCGGCCTTCGCGCTGCATTTCGCCACGCAAGGCGAAGGGGCTTTACAGCTGGTGCGTGCGGCCGTGGAGAAAGAGGAGCGCTATGCGGTGGCCTTCGTCGACATGCGGATGCCGCCGGGTTGGAACGGGTTGCAGACCACGCAGAAATTATGGGAAGCGGATCCCGACCTGCAGATCGTGCTTTGCACCGCCTACTCGGATTATTCGTGGGACGAAATGATGAGCGTGGCCCGCTCGCCTGAGCGGCTCCTTATTTTAAAGAAGCCGTTTGATGCGGTCGAGGTGATGCAGTTGGCGCATGCGCTGACAGAGAAATGGGCGCTCCTGCAACAAGCACGTTCCAATACTGAAGCGCTCGAGTCCCAGGTGGAGCAGCGCACCCTGGAGTTGCGCGGCGTGAACGCCCTCCTGCAAAAGGAAATCGCCGGCCACGAAGCGGCCCACGCTGCCTTGCAAAAAGAACGCGAATTTCTCGCCGCGATTGTGGAGAACGTCACGGACGGCATCGTTTCGTGCGACGCCGCCGGGGTGATCACGCTTTTCAACGGTGCCACCCGCGAATTCCACGGCCTGCCCGCAGAGCCGGTGCCAGCGGAACAGTGGGCGAAACATTTCGATATCTTCCTGGAAGACGGCATCACGCCGATGCAGATGGAGCAGATTCCGCTCTTCCGCGCGCTCCAGGAAGGGTCGGTGCGCGACGCGGAAATGGTCGTCGCGCCGCGCCACGGGGTGGTCCGGCGTGTTCTCGCGAGCGGTCGCGCCTTCGCGAATGCGCAGGGCGAAAAACAGGGCGCGGTCGTGGTCATGCACGACATCACAGAGCGCGAGAAAGTCCTGGCAGCCTTGCGCGCGAGCGAGGCCAAACTCGAGAACGCGCAACGGATCGCGCAGATCGGCAGTTGGCAGTGCGACCTCGAGACCGGCGAGATCGAATGTTCGGATGAAGTCTATCGCATCTTCCATCTCTCCCCGGAATTCGAACCCACCGCCGAGGCCTTTTTCGGCGCAATCCATCCGGAGGACCGTGCGGCCGTCCGCGCTGCTTCCGAAACCGCGCAAGCGGGCGGCGCCCGCTTTAGCATCGATCACCGCATTCTTCGCCCCGATGGCGCCGAATGCATCGTGCACGAAGAAGCGGAGATAAAATTCGATGAAGCCGGCCGGGCCCTGCTGCATAGCCGGGACGGTGCAGGACATCACCGCCCGGAAACGAATCGAAGAAGAGTTACGCCAGGCCGAAACGAAATATCGCGCGCTCTTCGAAAACGCGTCGGAGGGGATTTTCCAAAACACC
Organism: uncultured Verrucomicrobiae bacterium; assembly: GCA_963762685.1. Classification (GTDB taxonomy): domain Bacteria; phylum Verrucomicrobiota; class Verrucomicrobiia; order Chthoniobacterales; family UBA10450; genus JACCTI01. Next base: position 137,891 of record CAVXLV010000020.1, read on the forward strand.
CCCAGCGGCGCGATTATTTCGGCCAACCCCGCGCTCGCTCGCATGATGGGTTTCGACAGCCCGCAGGAGTTTATTGACGAGCGCAACGATCTCGCGCTCCAAAGCTATCTCGAGCCCGGGCAGAGAGCGGAGTTCACCCGGATGCTGGAGGAGAGAGGCTTGGTCGAGAACTACGAATACCAAGTGAAGCGGCGCGATGGCACTCCCATCTGGGTTTCGGAAAACGTTCGCGTGGTGCGCGACGCCGCCGGCGCGATCTCCTGCTACGAAGGCAGCGTGCAGGATGTCACCGCGCGCAAAGTGGCGGCCCAGGCTTTGGTGGAAAGCGAACAGCGGCTCGGTTTTCTCAATCTCCTCGGGGAGGCGACGCGCGCTCTCTCCGAGCCGCGCGAAATCATGGCGACCGTGACTCGGCTTCTCGGAGTGCACCTCGGCGTGCGTCGTTGCGCTTATGCAGAAGTTCACAAAGACGGCGAGCATTTCACGGTTCCGGGGGATTACGCCGAAGCTGGCAAGAGTCTGGTCGGCGACTATCGGCTTCCCGATTTTGGCGCTGAGACCCTGGCGGCATTTCACGCTGGTCGCACTGTGATCCACCGCAATGTGGACGCCGAATTGACCGCGGCCGATGGAGGCGACGCTTTCCGTGCGCTCGGCGTCCAAGCCACGGTCGCTCAGCCGTTGTTGGTCGGCGGGCAGTTGGTCGCCATCATGGCGGTCCACGATCACGAGCCGCGCGCGTGGACAATAGAGGAGATCGCTCTCGTGAAAGAAGTCTCGGAGCGGTGCTGGTCGATTATCGAACGTGCGCGCGTCAGCCTCGTTCTGCGCAAGAGCGAAGAGCATCTGCGGCTGGTGATCGCGGCTTCGAATGATGGCGTCTTTGAACATGAATACGCGGGCGAGGTTTTGACCTGGTCGGAGCGCATGTACGAAATGCTCGGCCTGGAACGCGGCCAGTTTTCTCCCTCCCTGAAATCGTTCAACGCGCTGCTCCATCCCGATGACCGCGGTCCCTTCCAGAAAACGGTCCGGGACCAGATGAGCGCCGGCGGCCGTTACACCGCGAAACTTCGGCTGCGGCGCAAGGACGGAAGCTACGGAGAATACTGGGCCCGCGGCTATGCCGTGGCGGATGCGGACGGTCAACCGCTGCGCCTCATCGGCTGTGTTTCCGATCTGACGATTTTGGCGCGCGCCGAGCGAAAGCTGGTGGAGCAGGCCGAACTCCTCGACCTCGCCCACGACGCCATCATGGTGCGCGACATGGAAGATCGCGTCCAATATTGGAATCGCGGGGCGGAAACGTTATACGGCTGGAACGCCGCGGAAGTGCTGGGAAAGACTTCCGCCACTTTCCTCCATCGCGAAGACGCGGCCGCGATCGCGCAAGCCCGCGCGACCGTGATGGAACGGGGCGAGTGGAGCGGCGAATGCAAACATCTGCGGAAAGACGGTGCGGGGGTGGTGGTGCGCAGCCGTTGGACACTGGTGCGGGACGAGGCCGGCGCACCGAAGGCGGTCCTCATCATTAACACCGACGTGACCGAGCAGAAGAAGGTAGAAGAGCAATTTCTCCGCGCGCAGCGGCTCGAAAGCATCGGCACCCTCGCGAGCGGCGTGGCGCACGACCTTAACAATATCCTGGTCCCGATCATGATGGTGGCGCCCATCCTGCGCGGAGAATGCTCCGAGTCCGAGCGGAACAAGTTCCTCGATATTGTGGAGGCAAGCGCGCAACGCGGCGCCAGCATTGTGAAGCAGGTGCTGACTTTTGCGCGCGGCACGGACGGCGATCGCATCCTTCTCCAGCCGATTTATCTGGTGCAGGAAATCGCCAAAATCGCGCAGGAAACTTTTCCGAAACGGATCTCCTTGCGCACTCGTTACCCCGAGGATGCGCACTCTCTCGAAGCCGATCCTACACAGCTCCACCAAGTGCTGCTTAACCTCTGCATCAATGCGCGCGACGCCATGCCGGAAGGGGGCGTGCTCACGCTCGAGGTGGCGAACTTCGAGGTCGATGAGCATTACGCCAGCATGACTCCCGGAGCCACCGTCGGCCCGCATGTCATGCTGCGCGTGAGCGACACCGGCACCGGCATTCCGTCCGACCTGCTCAACAAAATTTTCGATCCTTTCTTCACCACCAAAGAGGTGGGAGTCGGCACCGGTCTCGGCCTCTCCACGGTCTTGGGCATTGTGAAGAGCCATGGCGGATTTATGAATGTTTTGAGCGAACCGGGGAAAACCAGCTTCGAAATCTTCCTCCCCGCTACTCATGGACCGGTGGTGCCAGAGCCTGCGCTGGAGGAGGCGGATCCTGCCCGGACAAGGCGAAACGATTTTGCTGGTGGATGATGAACCCGGCGTGCGCGAGATCGGCGAGGCCGTGCTCGTGGGCCAGGGCTACAAGGTCATCCTGGCGGAAGACGGCCCGCAGGCGCTTACCCTCCTGGCGCGGAATGCGCACGAGATCGCCCTGGTGCTGACCGATATGTTGATGCCGTTCATGGACGGCCTCACGCTGGTGCGGACTTTGCGAAAAATTTCGCCGACGGTGCCCCTGATTATTTCCACCGGGCGCGAGGAAGAATGCCAGCGGCCGGAGCTGTCAGAACTCGGCGTGAGCGATTGCCTCCCGAAACCGTACACCCGCGCAAAACTGCTGGCGATGATCGATCGCGTCCTGCATCCGCCGCCCCCGACCGAAGTCTCCGATCCGGCCGCGGAGCGGAGCTCGTCTCTTCCACTCGTTAGTCCACCCGCCCTATGAAAAAAATCCGAATCCTCATCGCCGATGACCATGAAGTCGTGCGCGAAGGGGCGCGCGCTTTGCTTGAACACGAACCGACCTGGGAAGTATGCGGCATGTTTGGCAACGGCCGCGAAGCCGTCGCCGCGGCCATCGCCCTCAAGCCCGACGTCGCCATCCTCGACATGACGATGCCGGAACTGAGCGGACAGGAAGCTTTGCGCCTGATCAAGCGCGCGGTGCCGCAGACCGAAGTATTAATTTTCAGCGCCCACACCTCGGAGAAAATCGTCGCGCAAGTCTTCGATGCCGGCGCCAAGAGTTACATCCGGAAGGTGGACGCCGGGCGGCATCTGGTGGCTGCGATTCACTGTCTGGCCGCGCATAAGCCCTATTTCACGCCGGAGATTTCCGAGATTCTTTTCGCGAAATTTGTCTCGCCCAAGGCGGAGACAAAATCGAACCACGCCCACGGAAAATTGACCACGCGCGAACGAGAAATCGCTCGTCTCCTGGCCGAAGGCAGCAGCAATAAGGAGACGGCCTCCGTCCTGGGAGTCAGCGTGCGCACAGCGGAAACCCATCGCGCCACCCTCATGCGCAAGCTCCGGCTGGATTCCCTTCCCGCGCTCGTCCGCTACGCCATCCGGAACGGCATCATTGAGGCCTGAGGCAGTGCTCACGGGATCGATATGAGGAGCGAGAAGGAGCCAGTGACGGAAGCGAAGCGCGCGCTCGCGGAAGACGCTGTGGCGCGCAAAAAAACCGACGACGCCTTGCGGCTCCTCGCGTCCGCCGTGGCGCAGGCGAAGGAATCAATTCTCATCACGGATGCGGTCCTTGATCTGCCGGGACCACGCATTCTTTTCGTCAATCCCGCGTTCACCAAAATGACCGGGTATAGCGAGGCTGAGGTCATCGGGAAAACACCGCGCATCCTGCAAGGCGCGCGCACCGATCCGGCAGTCCTGGATCAATTGCGCAGCTGTCTGCGGCAAGGCGAAGTCTTCGCGGGCGAGACGGTAAACTATCGCAAGGATGGCACCGCCTACGATCAGGAATGGCAGATCACGCCGGTGCGCGATGGCTCTGGAACCATCACCAATTTCGTGGCGCTGCAGCGCGATGTCACGGAACGCAAACGCGCTGAAGAAGCGTTGCGCCGCAGTGAAGCGCTCTTTCGCACCCTGGTGCAGAATTCCTGGGACGCCTTCCATTTGGTGACGCCGGATGGGACATCATTTACGAAAGTCCCGCCGTGACCCGGTTGCTCGGTTATGACCCCGAGGAGCTGGTCGGTCATAACGCGCTCGAGTTTGTCCATCCCGACGATGCGGCCGCGGTGATCCATGGCGGAGCCTCCCTCGCCGAGTCCTCAGGAAAACTTCGCACCCTGCATCTTCGCGTGCGCCATAAGAACGGGGCTTGGCGTTGGATGGAATTGTTTGAGGTCAACCTGCTCGACCATCCGGACGTGCGCGCGATCGCGGTGAATTATCGCGACGTGACGGAACGACGGGAGGCGGAGGATGCGCTCTGCGCCAGCGAAGCGGAATACCGCGCCATGGGCGAGGCGATGCCGCATATCGTTTGGATCACGAACCGCGAGGGTTGGAACATTTATTAAAACCAGCAGTGGACGGATTATACCGGGCAAACCGTTAGCGAAAGCCTGGGCCACGGCTGGCAGAGCACGCTCCATCCGACGAAAGACCGCACGCTCGGCGCGCCGCGTGGCAGCGGGCCATCGCGACGTCGGCTCCTATTCCGTCGAAGTCTCGCATCCGGCGCGCCGATGGAGTTTACCGCTGGTGGCTGGTGCGCGGCGTCCCCCAGCTGGATGGCCTGGGCCAGGTCATGAAATGGTTCGGCACCTGTACTGACATCGACGACTTTAAGCTCGCCGAAATCGAAATCGTTCGGAGCAATCGCGCGTTGAAATTGCACAGCGAATGTTCCCAAGCCACCATCCGCGCACAGGACGAGCAAGGGTTGCTCGACGCCATTTGCGGCATCGCGGTGCGGAACGGCGGTTACTGCTTGGCTTGGGTGGGACTGGCGCGCGATGACGCCGCCAAGTCGATCACCCCCGTCGCCCATGCCGGCGCCGAAGATGGCTATCTCGACCACATAAAAGTGACATGGGACGAGAACGATCCGTCGGGTCAGGGCCCATCCGGTTGCGCGATTCGGACCGGGCAGGCTGTGGCCTGCGCGGATTCCCAAACCGCGCCTTTCTTTCGAGCCCTGGCAGGCGGGCGCGGTTAAGCGCGGCTTCCGCGGCGTCATCACCCTGCCCCTGCGCGACGGCGCGCATAATTTTGGGGTGCTCGCGCTCCATTCGGCCGAGATCCTGGAGACGAGCGAGGAAGAGCTGAAACTCCTCAACGAAATGGCGGACAATCTCGCCTTCGGCATACTCAATTTGCGCGCGCAAAATGAGCGACGCCGGCTGGAAACGGCGGTGCTAAAAGTGGCGACCGGCGTTTCTGCTTCCTGCGGGACGGAGTTCTTCGTGGAGCTCACGCGCTGCATGGCGGAAGCATTGGGAGCGCAGGCCGGTTTTCTGGTTAAGCTCCTGCCCGGCTCCCCGCCGTTGGCGCGGACGCAGGCCGCATTGGTCGGTGGTGAGGTGCGCGAAGAATTTCGACTACGCAATCGCCGGCACGCCTTGCGAGGAAGTGATCGCGCACGGGACCTACGTCGTCCCGTGCGAGGTGAAGGGACAGTTTCCGAACGACCGGGCGCTCAGAGAGATGGGAGCGGCGGCTTACGCGGGACAACGGCTGGCTGATTCCACGGGCCGAACGCTGGGACTTTTGTCCGTTCTCTTCTCTGAACCGATCGAGCAGGTGGAATTCGTCGAGTCCACTCTGCAGATCTTTCGCCGCGCGGGCCGCCTCGGAATTGGAGCGGCAGGAAACCGATGCGCAGGTGCGCGAGCAGGCTGCGCTCCTCGATAGCGCGCGCGAAGCCATCTTCGTGACCGACCTGGAGGACCGATCATTTTTTGGAACAAAGGTGCGGAGCGGACCTACGGCTGGCGTGCGCTCGAGGTGCAGCGGGCGCAGATCCGTGGACATCCTCCGGTCCGACTCCGCGCAGCTGCGCGAAGCGCGCGCCAGCCTCCTTCGCACCGGCGAATGGAACGGTGAGCTGACGAAGCGGACCAAGGACGGCAGCGAGATCATCGTGGATGTGCGCTGGACTTTGGTGCGCGATGCCGCGGGCCTCCCCGACCTCGATCTTCGCGATCGACACCGACATCACAGAGAAGAAGTCTCTCGCACGCCAGTTCCTGCGCGCGCAGCGGCTGGAAAGCATCGGCACGCTGGCCAGCGGCGTGGCGCACGATTTGAACAATATCATCTCGCCGATCCTCATGGCGGCGCCTCTGCTGCGCGGGCGAACTCGCGCCCGAAACGAAGGAGAAGATCGTGCACACGATCGTGCAATGCGCGGAACGCGGCGCGCAGATCGTGAAGCAGGTCCTGACCTTTGCCCGCGGCGTGGAAGGCGAGCGGGTGGTGATCGATCCCAGCCATCTCCTGCACGAGATGGTGCAAATCGCGCAGCAGACTTTTCCGAAAACCATCCGGATCAGTTTCCGCGCGCCGGAAGATCTGTGGCTGGTGGAAGGCGATCCCACGCAGCTCCATCAAATCCTGCTGAACCTCTGCGTGAACGCGCGTGATGCCTTGCCCGAAGGCGGCACGATCGTGCTGGCAGCGGAGAACTTCGAAGTGGATGAGCACTACGCTTCCATGACGCCGCAGGCCTTGCCGGGTCGCTATGTTTTGCTCAGCGCCACGGACGATGGCACCGGCATTCCGCAAGCGGTGATTGATCGGATGTTTGAGCCCTTTTACACCACAAAGGGAATCGGTCACGGCAGCGGGCTCGGTCTCTCGACCGTGCTCGGGATTGTGCAGAGCCACCACGGTTTTATCGCGGTCGAGAGCGAGCCCGGCATGGGCACGACGTTCAAAATCTTCCTGCCTGCGAGTCGCGGCGTGCTCGCGACGGCTGAGACTCCCCAGAAAGAACCCGACGGCGCCGGTGAAACCATCCTGGTGGTGGACGATGAGGAACCGATTCTGCAGGTCATGCGGGTCATTCTGGAAGCGCACCAATACCGCGTCTTTACCGCCTCGGATGGGCCAGAAGCGCTGGCTATTTTCGCGCAACACCTGGGGGAGATCGATCTGGTGCTGACCGATATCATGATGCCCTTGATGGATGGCGTGGCCTTGATTCGCGCGATGCAGCGCATGAAACCGGAGGCACGCTTCATCGCCTCTACTGGACAGGGCGAACGGATGGCGCGCGCGGCCGAGCTGAAAGCGCTCGGCGTGGGCCCGCTTCTCTCCAAGCCTTACCACGGGGCGAAGCTGCTCGAAACCTTGCGCCAGGTTCTGCATCCGCACCCGGAAATGTCGGGCGGGAGCGCCGGGATTTCTCCCCTCGCGTCTCCGTAGTAACCCCAACAGCCCGAGGCACGGAGAAAGCTGAAATAAGCTTGTCACGCCGGAAGCATTTTGCCCCCTCCCATGTTCATAAACGACATCGTCTTTAAGCCCGAGTGGGAGCCGGCGCGGACCGCGTCGGCCCTGCCCGTCCTGCGGGTGGTGCAGCCGACCGACGAGAGAATTCCCGTCATCATCGCCGAGGACGATCCGGTCTCGCGCAAGCTGGTCACGACCGTGATCGAAGCGGCTGGTTTTCGCACGATTGTGACCAACGACGGCGCGGAAGCGATGGCCGCTTTGCGCGCGCAGACAAAACCCTGCGTGGCAGTGCTCGACTGGATGATGCCCGGCATGGACGGCGCCGAAATTTGCCGGCGCGCCCGCGAGAGCGGGAAGGATGTTCACATTATTATGCTGACTGCGCGCGGCACCAAGGAGGACACCGTCCAGGCCTTCAGCGACGGAGCGGACGATTTCATGGTGAAGCCCTTCCATCGCGATGAACTTCTGGCGCGCATCCGCGCCGGCCTGCGGCAACTTAATATTCAAATCGCGCTGCAAACGCGCCTCGAAGTCTTGGAAGCAGACGCGGAGACGAAACTGCTTCGGTTCGAGATTCCACTCTAAAATGTCTGGCTGCACGCTGCCGCTGCCACCTGCGCTCGGAGAGGAAACTGTCCCCTCCCGCCCGGTCGCCTCGAAAGTTCTCGTGATCGAGGATAACGAGCCCATGCGCAAACTGCTCGAGATTTACCTGGTGGCCGGGAACTTCCTGCAAAAACCCTGCCACCCGGCCGACCTGAAACGGAAGCTGGCCGAGCTGGAGCGCAGCGTGCTCCTGGCGGCGAACGAGACGGAACCAACCGCGACCCCGGAAGGGTCGCTCCTAAGTTTATGAACAACATCGACGACTCCTACGGCAGTAATATTTCCACCTTACCCGAGCCGTCCTTGGCGCCTCCGGCCTTTCGCGGCCGGCCCGCTCGCCGGGCTCCCGCTGGGAAGCACCATCCGCGTCCTCGAGCCAGCGCGCGTCCGCACCAAGGCGCCGCTGATTTTGCTGGTGGAAGATGATCCGTCCATCCGTGAGCTTTTTAAAATTCATCTCAGCACTTTTGGCTATCGCGTGCTGCTGGCGAAAGACGGCGAGGAAGCGCTCCGCTTGATGACACCTCACTCCGGCATTCAGGTTTTGATGACCGATATCTCGCTGCCGGGTTTGAGCGGAAAAGATTTAGCCGACCGCGCCCTCCTGGCGCTGCCGCAGCTGGAAGTTCTCTTTTGTTCCGGCTTCTCAGCCGACGACCTGGCTGCCTCCGGCATCGATCCGGCGGCTGCAAATTTTCTCCCGAAACCCTGCGGGGCCAAGGAGCTAAAAAGCGCGCTCCAGCGGGTGCTCGCGAGTCGTTAGGGCGATTATTCGGCTGCCGCCTGGACGCGGAGTTTTCGCACCTCTTCTTCCGCGCAATCAGGGCAGGCCCCGTGGCTGAAGCGGCTGCCGGTCTCGCGCTGGATGTAGGTCTCGACCCGCTCCCAATAATCTTCCTCGTCCCGCACCTTCCGGCAGTAAACACAAATCGGAATCATCTCCTTCAGCGCGCGGATCTCGGCGGTGAACTTGAGAATTCTCTCCGCGACGCTGAAACGCATTCGCATCACCTCGCGATTCAGCGGCTTGGTCAGAAAATCATCCACCCCAGCCGCGCTCGCCAGGGCGAAGTTCTCCGCGCTGTCATGATTCGCGGTCAGGAGAATGAAATAGGTGTAGGGCGTCTTCGCGCGCGCCCGCACTTTTTCGCAAAACTCCAGGCCGTCCATCTCCGGCATCATCCAATCGCTCACGATCAGCCGCACCGGTTCGCGATCGAAAATTTCCCACGCCTCTCGACCGTTCCGCGCCATCATCGGCTCGTAGCCAGCCTGGGTCACGAGGGCATGCAGGATGCGCGCGCCCACGGGGTCGTCCTCCGCCACCAGGATCTTCGGTGATACCGGATGAAGCACGGCCGCGAGCCGCTGCTCGGCCGCGGTGCTGGCGTTGGTCTCGTTAGGCGGCGGCACAATATTGCGCGAGCGCTGCCCGCACTTTGAAGAATTCCTGTTCGATGGCGTCGATCACCTTACGCGCGCCAGTCGTGTCCCCCAGCCGTCCGAGTTGTTCCAGCTCCAGGCAAAGCGCTTCCATGGGGTGCGCGCCGAAGTTAGCGCAACTGCCCTTGAGCGTGTGCGCGATCAAGCGCAACTGCGTTGGATCTTGCAGGGCTTCGCACGCCCGGGAAAGAAGCGGCGGCGTCGATTCGCGAAAAAGGTCCACCAATTCCAAAAAAATCACGGGCGGACCTCCCTCGTCCAGGGCCCGCAGCTCGGCCATCGCCGCGGGATCGAGCGCTCCCGCCGTAGAGAACGAAAGCGGACGAAGAAAGAGGAGCAGACATCAGGAGCAGGCGTCCATTAGCTTCGTCCGCATCGGGCGACGCGCCAGCGTGGCTTCTATCTCCGCACGACGGGCTGGCTTACTCAGATAATCATCCATGCCGGCAGCCAGGCAGAGTTCTCGATCGCCGGCCATGGAATGCGCCGTCATTGCGATGATCCAGGGGCGACCGCCTTCCCACTCCCGCGCCCGAATCGCGGCGGTGGCCTGGTAGCCATCCATCTCCGGCATCTGGCAATCCATGAAAATGATGTCGTAGGCAAAGCTCTCGAGCGCCTCCAGCGCTTCGAGACCGTTTGCCACCACATCCGGGCAGTAACCTAACTTTCGCAAATGAGCCACCGCGACGCGTTGGTTGATCGGGTTATCCTCGGCCACCAGAATGCGCTCGACGCGCGCCGGGGTGCCGGGCGCCGCTTGCGCCGGCGCAGGTTCGGTTTCACTCGCACCCACGTTCATCACGTTGGCGATACAATCGAAAAGCCGGGATTGTCGGACCGGTTTCTGGCGGCAGGCGGCGATGCCGGCTCGTTGCAAATCCTGCGCCGGCGGCGTCGTGGCAAAGGGCGTCAGCAAAATGAGGCGGGTGGCTTCGAGCCGCGGATCCTGCTTGATCGCGCGGGCCAGGGCGAGGCCATCCATCCCCGGCATTTGGAGATCGATCAGAGCCAGTGGATAAGCGTCGCCGGCTTCGGCTGCGTGTTTGAGCATGCGAAGAGCTTCCGCTCCATCGGGCGCGGAGCCATTGCGAAAACCCCAGCCGACGACTTGCTGGTGGAGCATCTCCCGACTGGCCGCGTTATCATCCACCACCAGGAGGCGCATCCCGGGGAGGGCGCGTTCCGGCGCGAGGGCGGCCGGCGTCGTCTGCTTTTGCAGCCGCATCGTAAACCAAAAGGTGGAACCCAGGCCCGGCGTACTCTCCACCCCGATGGTTCCGTGCATGGCCTCGGCCAGCTGCTGGCAGATGACCAGCCCAAGGCCGGTGCCGCCAAATTTCCGGGAGGTCGATCCATCCGCCTGCACGAAAGCCTGGAAGAGCCGCTGTTGCACCTCCGGCGCGATCCCGATTCCGGTGTCCCAAATTTCGCAACGCAGGCAAACTTCCGTCGCGCTTTCTTCGAGCGCTACGATCCGGAGAGTGATTTCACCCGTCTCGGTGAATTTGATCGCGTTGCCCAGCAGATTCATCATGACCTGGCGCACCCGGCCGGGATCGCCGCGCAATTGGCCGGGCACTGCCGGCTCTACGATGCCGATCAACTCCAGCCCTTTGATCTGCGCTGCGCTGGCCAGCATCTCCAGCGTTTCCTCAACCGTCGAGCGCAGGTCGAAATCCAGCTCTTCAAACAAAAGTTTCCCTGCTTCCATCTTCGAGAAATCGAGGATGTCGTTAAGGACCGAGAGGAGTGATTCCCCGCTCGCCCGAATGGTCTCGGCGAATTCTTGCTGCTCAGGATTCAGATTGGTTTCCAAAAGGAGCGAGGTCATCCCGATGACCCCGCTCATGGGGGTGCGGATTTCGTGACTCATGTTCGCCAGGAAATCGCCCTTCGCTCTCGTCGCGGCTTCCGCGGCTTCCTTCGCGCGCCGCATTTCGTCTTCGGCCTGTTTGCGCGGGGTGATGTCGCGCGCGACGCAAAACATGGTTTGATCGGCCTCCGACCAATTGGCTGTCCAGACGATCGGCACGGCCACGCCATCCTTGCGCAGATAGCGATTCTCAAAATCGGTGACGGGGACGCCTTCCATAATCGAGGTCGCCACCGCCAGGGTCATCGGTTGATCGTCGGGGTGCACCAGTTCGATATAGGAGCGGCCCGCCAGCTCCTCTGGCAGATAGCCCCAAAGGTTTTCGCAGGCGCGGCTGACCTGCATAAAGCGGCCGGCCGCGTCGACCGTGCAGATAACATCGAGCGAATAATGCATGATCCGCGCATTCGCTTGTTCCACTCGGGCGCGCTGGGAGATCTGTCGCCCGAGATCGGCGTTCACCTCCGCCAGCTCGGAGGTGCGCTCCAACACCCGTCGTTCGAGATCGAGATGAGCCCGCCGCAAAACTTCCTGGGCCCGTCCTTCCTTCAGCTCGGAACGCCGCAGGGAAGCGGCTCCGAACCAAACCAGCCCCGCAAAGATGGCGGTGTTCGCTATCGCCAGGGTGGCCGCGCCAACGCCTTGCCCATAGAGTGCGTGACGCTCCCCGAGCAAATGCAGCCAGGCCAGCGCGAATGGCGCCAACCCGGCGACCAGACCGTAGCGGCGCAGGAGCAATCCGCTCTGGCCACGGGCCATCAACAGCCGCATAAATCCATCGTGGCTGGTCGCGCACCACAGGCCGAGGCAGAGCGCGAAAAAGGCGACCGCGGTGTGGAGTGCGACGGCGGTGAAATTGCCAGACCGGTAGAGCACGTCCACGCCGAACAGATAACCAACGCTGGCTAACATCGAAGTAAGAGCGACGACGAGGGTGAGCGCCTGCGCCATGGCGCGCCTGCCCGGAAAATGCAGCAGGAGCAGCGCGATCCCACAGAGACTAAAATTAAACGCGCTGATCGGCGCCATCCGGCCCGGTGGATAACCGGCCCGGCCGCCGACATAATCGGCCCAGAACAATTCATCGATCCCGAAACTCAGGCCGCTCGCATACTCGACCAGCGTCAACATTCCGAGGAGGGCGGTTAAACCACCCAGCAGAAGAGAAGCCGTCCGCAAACGCCCTCGGAGCCCAGAGTTCGAAAGCAGAAAAAGATAAAGACTGAGCGCGCCGAGCAAAAACGCGATCGCAGTGTTGGGCTTCATCGCCACGGCCCCAGGGAGCACGGTCATGAGCGGGCGGTAATCCAGCGCCCATCCCAGCAGAACGGAGAGTCCGATGCCGCTGACGCTTAAAAGGGCAGCGATCGCCATCCTCCGGCAGGATCGTGCGCAGACTTCGTCTTCCTGGTGCATCGCTGTTTCCGCTTCCATGGTTTATGCGCGGATGAACACAGGACTAACCGATCGCCGCGATGGGCGCGGGAAAAGATTTGGCGGTCATCGCGCTAACGTCTTCACGACCGCGCGACCTCGTTCGGCGGGAGGGGCGCTGGTTGAGATAGTTTGAGCATGCGATTTTCTATCCGCCGCCCCGGTCTGCTCTCCATGGAAGGCTTTTCGAGGCGACGAGGACGATGTGCAGCTTCTCTACCTAGCCTGCGAAGTGCCGCGCGCGGTCGCGGATAATACGCAGTTCCCGCGAGGCGGAACTGAACTAAATAACACATCCGATCGAGCCGCGGACTCGCCCCCTCCACTCCGGCACATGCAAACTCCGCGCCGCTTTCGTTTCTGTGGCAATGGACTGGATCGATCACCTACAATGGCCCGCGATGGTGGCCACGCTGACTTCCGCCTGGCTGGTGGCGGCGCAGGAACGGCCGCGGCGCAGATGGGGCTTCTGGATTTTTCTGGTGAGCAACGCCCTTTGGATTGTCTGGAGCATTTACGCCCACGCCTACGCGCTCGTCGTCCTCCAACTCGGTCTGGCGATTCTGAACCTCCGGGGAGTTGCGAAAAACGAATGACGGCGCGCTCCGTTGACGCGCGCGCGAACGCTAAGGCACGCTGTGGCCGGTGGCCGCTTTCACCAGGCTGATATCGGTCACGTTGATCCCGCCGCTGGCATTGACGTCCGAGCGGAAGTTTCCTGATGTCAGCCCGAGGCCGGACAGGCTCTTGGTCAATCCGATGTCCGACGAAGTCACTGTCTTGCTCGCGTTCGCATCGCCAGCGAGCACATTCATGCTGACGGCTGTGGTAGGTAAGACCTGCCCGAAGCTGTCGGTCACGCTGCTTAAATTAAGCGTCAGCTTCTGCGCGTCCGCCACGCCGCTCAGGTTCACCGCCATGGTATTGCCGCTAAAAGTAGGGCTGCCCACCACGCTCCCGCTGCCAGCAGTAACGGCAGCGTTCCCGCTCATCGGCGGATTACTGAAGGTGACGATAACGGTGTGATTCCCCGCCGTGGAACGAGTTTCCAACCCGGGCTCACCCGTGAGCGGCAGCGCGATGTCGAAATCGCCCGCGCTCCCGTGCGTCTTGCGCGAAACCGCGGACGCCACCTGCAATGGCGCGCACGGCGATGGCGCCTGGATCGCCACCGTGATGGGCGCGCCCGTTTTGAAGAAGCCGACGGTGGCGTTCACGGTCTGCGGCGGACGATCGGAATCGAAGCGAAAATTGTACATGGTGGCGAAACGGATCGCATTGGCGTTCGGATTTTGCGCCAGCGTCTCCGTGTTCCAGGTCAGATCGTTCGTGGTCAAATTCGAGGTCCAGGGCGCGTTGCTAAAGCCCGCGCCGCCGACTGTGCCATCGTTCGCAAATCCCGGATGATTCGGCGGCGCGTGAAAGCCGATATTGCTCACCGTAATCCCGCAACCGAGCGGGACGCTGAAGGACTGAATGGAGCGATCGAGATTCTGATTATGCAGCGCGTATTCGTAATGCCAGAGGCCATTGACCGGGCCGCTGATTTTATAGACAACGAACGCCCGGCCATCCACTCCCGGCACCGGCTCGATCGTGCTCGAGGTCGCACCGGTCCACGAACCGGTGGCCGGAATCATGCGGACGGTCGGCGCTGCGGGCGTGAAGGTGAAGCTGCTGGTGCCAGTGACGGTGTAGCGCCGGTGGGAAGCATTGTTATACATGTTGCACTCGCCCGGATGCGACTGGCACCACGCGTATTCCTGCGGGCTGTCATATTGCACTTCGGCAAAATAACGCGCCCCCGCGTTCTGGGTCGTATCGAGGTCACTTACATTCACCAGCAACCGATGAGACGTGCCGGTGTGAGTGTGCCCAGTGTGGTTTTCAGGGCGGGGATTGACCGAAAAGGTGCCGGTAAACGGATTGATCCACGCGCGGGAACCGAGAGCCCCGGTGTTGGTGTTCCCTTGGAATCCGTTCTGGCTCGCCGCGTAAGGATCGGAACAACCCGGCCCGAGTTTGGTCGCATTGAAATAAGGCGCGCAACCGAGCCCGCACGCATCGTCCTGGTTCGCGCCGAAGGTGTGCTTGGCCCACGCCTGCCCGATTTGCTCCAGGCGCTCGTCGTTATTCGCGCCCCCGCTCATCCGGTAAAGATTCTGGCTCACGACCGAGTGATCCGGATTGGGCAGTTGGAAAAAATTGTAGTCCTGGTTGCCGTTGTTGCAGGAAGTCGCACCCATGGCCAAACCCACCTGCCCCGCCGCGCTGCCTTGCTGAACCAAGCCACCATCGTTTCCCATGTCGCCCACGATAATGTCGGGCCCTGGCACGAGGGCCGGGACATTCGGACCGCCGACTTTCCGCGCAGGCAGGACGGCCGATGTGGTCGCGCCGTTTTCGAAGGTCGTGACCTCGATCGGAGCCATCCGCGTCGCGACCGAAATTTCGCCCACCACCAGACCAGCTTCGCCCGGGCGGCCTAAAGTTTTTGCGAGCTCCGGCGACAATAAAAGCCGGCCACCCTCGATCCGCAGCCGGCTCGTCGCGGCATCGTATTCGTAGAGGTTTCCTTCGATATTGAAGAACACGAAGCCCGTTTTGGCATCGCGCACGACCAGCTCATACTGCTGATCCGGTGGCGTCCGTTCCAGCAGCAGTTGATCGGCCGAGGCGGTGAGCACGCTGGGAAGGCTTCTGGATTTCGGCCAGTGCAATCCGATCGAACCTGGTTCGGCCCCGCGCAGAGCGTCATTAAAGCGCACGATGGTGAAAAACGAATTCGGCCCCACCTCGAACCGCAAATTGTCCCGCCTGACCGAACCCACTGCATCGCCTTCAAGCCGCGCCAAGTCCAACGCCAGCTCCACGCTTCCGTCCGTGACCAGCAAGCGCTCCCGCGTCCCCGTTCTCCCATCGTTCACATCAGTTCCAGCTGGTGATGCCGCTGGGGCGGAGCCGCGACTCAAAAGCAATAGCAACGATAGGGTAAGGGTGCGCAGCATGGTTTTCATGATTTGGGTGGTGCGAACAATAGCCGATCGCGCCTGCGGACGAAAGATGTTTACGCAGCGCGCGCGGGAGATATTGCCGCATTTTGCGCCACCGGCCTTCCTACGTTGACACCTTCCCCTTCGAATTCGTAACGTCCTCGCCCATGACCAATTCGGCCCTCTCGAAAAAATGCTGGTTGTCGTCTCAAGGGATGACTGCGCGCCAGATCTTCACGCTCGTCGCACCCCTGCTGCTCGCCACCGGGACGCTCGCGCACGGCCAGGGCAACGTAAGCGTTGGCAGCCACTTGCCGCCGATGACGCGTGGACCTGGAATCGTCAATCCGCCCGCCGCCTCCGCGCGTTCCACGACCGAAGACGCACGCTCTATTTCTGCGCTCGCGAAATTCAACGCGACCGCCAGAGCGAATAACGAAGGAGCATCTACCTGGAATGCGATCTCCGCGCAGACTCGCGTCTCCTCCGCCACTCTGCGCCAACAGCGCGCCTCGACCAAGATGAGCCCGGGCGAACTGCTGGTGGCGAATTCACTCGCCTCCGAGAGTGGGAACGCTTTTGCCAAAATCCTGACGCTGAAAACCGCCGCTGGAAGCTGGACTCAGCTCGGCAACGATCTCAGGATCAATCCCGCGCGCTTGACCGCCCGTTTGCAAGCGGCCGACTCTTCCTTGCAGAAAACAAAAACGAAGAAGAGCTGATCGCTCCCTCAGCCGGGCCTTCCAGCGCTCGGACGCAGCCTCCGAAGAATTGGGGAACTTTGTGCTACGCTACCGCGCACCGTGACCTCGTCTCCTTCCCCAGCTAATCCCCGGCGCGCGAAAAAAGAAGCGACGCGCCAGGAAGCCTTCGCTCGCGGCGAAACTTCCATGTCGCGTTTGCCCACGGAAGGGTTGAGCACAGGCTCCATTCTGCGCGCCACGCTGGCCATGATCCATCAGTATGCGCCAGCGCTCAGCGGTGATTATCTCGATCTCGGCTCCGGAAGCGGCGAGTTGATCGATCGCGTGCTGCACCGTTATCCGGTGACAGCGCGCGCCTGCGATTACCGCGCTGATCTGATGGCGCTCGACGACATTCACGTGGACGTGGCCGATCTCAATTCCGAGCCCCTGCCCTACGCCGATGCATCGTTCGACCTCGTCACCTGCACGGAAGTGATCGAACATCTCGATCACTTTCGCTTCGCGCTCCGCGAAATTTTTCGCGTCCTGCGCCCCGGCGGCGTCTGCGTTCTTAGCACCCCGAACGTGCTCAATTTGCGATCGCGTTTGCGCTACCTCTTCTTCGGGTTTTTCAACCTCTTCGGCCCCCTCCGCCTTGGCGACGATCGCCACCACTCCACCCACGGACACATCAATCCGATCGCCTTCTTTTATCTCGCGCAAGCACTGCACAACGCGGGCTTCACCGACCTCAGCGTTTCGGTGGATAAACTCCAACGCGGCTCGTTCCCCGCCTTCGCCTTCCTCTGGCTGCCGCTCCGGATTTACGAAGCGTGCGCGCTGCGAAAAGAGCGCAAGAAATATCGCACCCTCGACGACGTGAACGAGCCCTACGTCCGCGCCATGAACCGCACCGACGTCTTGTTAGGCCGCACCATCATCGTCGGCTGCCGGAAGACGTAGCTACATCTCCTCGCGCGCCACCGGATACAGCATCCACCGTTCATCCACGAAGGGCGTCTTCTCATAAAACCAGCGCAAACGCGCCTTCGCCGATCCGCGAAATTCCTCATCCGTCGCCAGCTTTTCGCGAAACGCCTGCGCCAATTTGGGATCATCCGCCATCATGCGTTCCGCCATCGGCTCGATCACGTAGCCTTCGATGTATTCCGTTTCCTGCAGCACTTCATCGAAGAAACCCCACTGGAAAAACGAATCCGGCGAAGCGGGCTCTAACAGAACAGCCGCGAGATCGCCCAGCGGTTGATTCGTGTCCACGCGCACCGCGCCCGCTGCGAAAGGCTCCTGCCGTTTCTCCGACGAAGTCTTCGCCGTTAATCGCATCCGGCCTTCGAACGGTTCCGGAGCAAGTTTCACGTCGGAGAGGCGATACATGGTCACTTCCACTGCGCGCGGCACGCTCACGCGTTCAAGCTGAATCCCATGCGCTTCCAGGCGCGCGATCACATCGGTCCACGCTGGCGGAATCCAATAGGCCTTCGGCCGAGTCACCGAAGTGGCCACGTGATTCTGCCGCTGATACGGAACCATCGCCGTCGCTGGCTGGCCGTTGTATTCCATCCGCACGCCACCAGAAATCGCCGATGGCACCGCGCGCGCCTCGATTCCCAGATACTCGATCTTCTCCACTGGCGCTTTCGGATCGAGATCCCAGCTGAGCGGGATCACTGGATTGCGCCGCTTCCGATCCGACGCGATCGCCGTGCGCAGAGCGCTTCCTTCTTTCGCCGCCACGCGCAATGCGGCTTCCAAATAAACATACGTCCCGAGCACGCGCTGAGCGTACGGCTTCAGCGAATGCGTCTCGAGCAACACGGTCGGCAAATGCCGCACGTCGCCGTAACCGTTTGAGAAACGCGGATCAGCGAGCCAGCCTTTAATCCCCTTTTTCCAATCCAGCGGATCCACCCAATTCGGCACATCCACCGCTCCGGGAATGTGCCCCGCCGCGGCGAGATCCTTCGTCACCGCCGGGGCGAAAGTTTTTGCCAGCCAATCGGAGATCGCCGGCGAATGTCCACTCCCCTCATTCCCGCCAAACGTGATGTCGTATTGATAATCGACTCCGTCGGTCACGTGCAGATCGAGATACAGATCAGGCGACCATTCGTTCAGCGCAGCCAGCATCACTCGCATCTCCGGCGCATCCACTTTCGCGTAGTCGCGATTCAAATTCAGATTCCGCGAGGTCGTCCGCCAACCCATCTCCACCGGTCCACGCTGATTCACCCGGCCGAAGCGCGAACGGCGCTCGTGCCCATCGACATTGAAGATGGGCACGAAGAGGAAATTCGCGCTGTCTAATAATTCGCGCTTCGTCCCGCGCACCGTCATGTCACGCAGCAACATGAGGCCGGCGTCTTTGCCATCGATCTCGCCCGCGTGAATGCCCGCCTGCGCGAACACGATCGGCTTCCCGCCTTTCCGCAACGCTTCCGGCGTGGACGCTTTCTCGTGCGTCGCCACCACCAACCAGATATCGCGACCCTCGGGCGATTTGCCTAACGAGAGCATCTGCAATTGTTCCGGCGCGGCTGCGACCAATTTTTGCAACCACGCGATCGTCTCCTCATAAGTCGGCGAAGTTTTTAAATCGCCTTGCTCCGCCGGCGTAATCCACGGATCGCCCGAAGCGGCCACCAACGCGCGGCTCTTCCCTTTCCACTCTGTCAGCGGAGGCAAAATGGGATCACTCGCCGCCGCGGAATAGGTCGGCGACGAAACCTCGGCACCCGCCACCGACAACGCGCCCAGCAGAACGAAGAGGAAAAGCTTCATGCAGACCTGTTCTCGACAGGAAACCTACGCGCCGTCAATCCCGCCGTTGCCGCGAACTCCCCGAAGCGCAGACATCGCGCGCGACAACTTCCCTCGCACCATGCTTATTACCCGCATGGTTTTTTTCGCCCGCTCCGCTGCCTGGCTCATCGCAATTGCCTTCACTCTTACACTCGCACTCGCCCAGAAAGCGCCCGCGCCGACCCCTGCGCCCGCGCCGCAAGTGCTGACCGAAGTGCCGCCGCAGCAGCCTGTCGGCCCGCCGCTCACCGAGGTCCTTTTTAAGAATCTCAAAGCCCGCCCGATCGGGCCCGCCGTTATGGGCGGTCGGGTTTCCGATTTCGCGCTCGACCCTCGAAACCCCGGCGTCTTCTACGTCGGACTCGCGACCGGCGGAATCTTCAAAACGAACGATGGCGGCACGACCTTCGATCCGATTTTTGATAAGGAATCCACCCTTTCCATCGGCGCCGTGGCCCTCGCGCCTTCGGATCCGGACGTCGTCTGGGTCGGTAGCGGCGAAGCGAACGACCGCAATTCTTCCGGCTGGGGAAACGGCGTTTACCGCTCCACCGACGGCGGTGGCACGTGGCAAAACATTGGCCTGAAGGACAGCCGCACGATTGCGCGCATCGTCGTGCATCCGAAAAATCCCGAGACGGCCTACGTGGCGGCGTCGGGTCACCTCTGGGTGGATGGCGGAGAGCGCGGTCTCTACAAAACCATCGATGCTGGCAAAACCTGGAAGCCCGTTCTGCAAGCCGCCGGCCCGCAAGGCGCGCGCACTGGTTGCGGCGATGTTGTGCTCGATCCGGCGAATCCGGAAATCGTTTACGCTGTTCTCTACGCCCGCCAGCGCACGCCGTGGGGCTTCACTTATGGCGTCGCGCTCACCGAAGGCGAAGACGTCGGCGGCATTTTCAAAAGCGCGGATGGCGGCGCGACCTGGAAGAAACTCGGCGGCGGTCTGCCAGGCCAAACCGGTCGCATCGGCTTAAGCATCTCCGCGAGCAATCCAAAGATCGTCATGGCTGTGGTGCAAAGCGATGAAGGCGGCGCCAGCGATATCCGCGATTTACACAGCCGCGCCGGCGGGATTTTCCGCTCGGAAGATGGCGGCGAAAAATGGACGCGGATGAGCGACATCGCCCCGCGACCCTTTTACTTCAGCCAAATCCGGATCGACCCGGCCAACGATCAGCGCGTGTACGTGCTCGGGTTTGCGCTCCTCGTTTCTGATGATGCCGGCCGCACTTTCCGCGAAGATTTTTCTGAGAAAGTGCATCCGGATTGCCACGCCTTCGCCATTCGCACCGGCAGCGCACCCGCGCCGAAACCCGCGAAACCGGACGATAAAAACAAGCCAGCCAAAGCCGCCCGTTTCCCAGCATGTCTTGTTAGGCACGGATGGCGGCGTTTACCAGAGTTTCTCCGGCGCGAAGACGTGGGATCACCTGAACAACATCGCGGCCGGTCAATTCTACCGTATCTCGGTGGACGATGCGCAGCCTTACTACCGCGTCGCGGGTGGCCTGCAGGATAACTGCAACTGGGTCGGGCCCACCGGCGTGCAAAACAAAGACGGCATCATGAATGGCGCCTGGACGAACCTCGGCGGCGGCGATGGCTTTTACGTCGTCTTCGATCCGACCGATCGCGACATCCTGTATGCGGAAAGCCAGCAGGGCCGTCTCCAGCGCACCAATCTTCGCACCGGAGAAATCCGCGATCTGCGCCCCGAACCCGCGGAAGGCGCGCAAAGTTACCGCTTCCATTGGAACTCCCCGCTCATCCCGAGCAAGCACAAACCGGGCACGCTTTACCTCGCTGGCAATCGCGTCTTCCGCCTGACCGACCACGCGGAAAAGTTCACGCTCATGAGTCCTGATCTGACCCGGAACGATCCCGAACGCTCGAACGCGACCGGCAGCGGGGCGGAGAACTTCGGCGTCATCTTCTCGTTAGCCGAATCGCCGGTGAAAGCTGGTCTCCTTTGGGCCGGCACTGATGATGGACGACTCTGGATGACCGATAACGACGGCGCGAAATGGACCGAGCTCACCCAAAACCTGCCGGAAAATGTGCGCGGGCAATGGGTCGTTCGGATTGAACCGAGCGCGCACGATCCGAAGGTGGCCTACGTGGCGCTGAACGCTTATCGCAGCGGGAACGACGCGCCCATGCTCGTGCGCACCGCGGATGGGGGTGCCACCTGGCAAAGTGTGGTCGGCGAAGGCATTCCCGCCTACGCGCCGATCGAAGTCGTGCGCGAAGATCCGGGGAACCCGCGGCTCCTTTACGTCGGCACACATTTCGGTCTCTTTGCGTCGGTCGATGGCGGCGCAAAATGGATGCGTCTAGCCGATGTTCCCGCCGTGCGCGTGGACGATCTCGCGCTTCAACCGCGCACCGCCGATCTCGTGATCGCGACGCACGGCCGCAGTATTGGAATCCTGGACGACACGCGTCCGCTGCGGGAACTCACGCCGGAAGTGTCCGCGCAGCCGGCGCATCTCTTCACCGTCGCGCCGGTAAACGCGGCCTATCTCCTGCCTGGTTGGGAGGAGTGGGCGGGCAAAGGTGAATTTCGCGGGAAGAATCCGCCACCGGGAGCGATCTTCACCGTCTGGGTGAAAGAGTTCACCGGCGACGAAGTCAAAATTGCCATCACCAATGCCGCGGGCACGCCGATCGCGAATCTAAAATCGCCCGCCGCCCAAGGCCTCACGCGCCTGACCTGGGATC
This sequence comes from uncultured Verrucomicrobiae bacterium, assembly GCA_963762685.1. Classification (GTDB taxonomy): domain Bacteria; phylum Verrucomicrobiota; class Verrucomicrobiia; order Chthoniobacterales; family UBA10450; genus JACCTI01. Next base: position 159,739 of record CAVXLV010000020.1, read on the forward strand.
TGCTGCCCACGAAAGACGTGCTGACTAAATATGGCGGCGTGGAGGCCGACCGGCTGATCCCCGGGGGCGATTACACGGCCGAACTCAGTTTCGGGAAAACGAAAGTGAAACAGACCTTCCGCGTGATCCGTCGCCGAGGGAATAAGAACTCGTTAGGGAAATATTACCATACAGCGCGGCGGCGTCATCCCGAACCGGTGAAGCACGGTCGAGGATCTCCAGTAACTCCGTGGCCACACCGTCTTACTCGAGATTGCGAAATAGGGGCGGCGAGATCCTTCGACCATCTGCGCGGCTCAGGATGACGGCGATGGACGATCATTCTCGAGTAGGTCGCCAAGCTTGTCAGGGAACGTTCTGCCGTGGATAACAAACGCATGCCCGATCCTGCCGATCGTTACGAACGCGAGGAGACGACCGATCTTGATGACGAGACACCGGATGCGCCGAAAGGCATGCCGCTGCACACCCGCATCCTGCATCGGGCTCGGGGTTGGAATCGCGGCCGGTGTGGCGGCCAATTATTTCCTCGGCGGCGAAGATGCGCGTGTCGTCTGGACGGTCAATAACGTCACCGAGCCGGTCGGCGCGCTCTTCCTTCGGCTGCTCTTGATGATCGTCGTCCCCCTGGTGTTTTCCGCGCTCGTCGTCGGCGTCGCCGGGATTGGCGATATCCGAAAATTGGGCCGCGTCGGTTTAAAATCGTTTGGCTATACCCTCGTCATTTCCGCCATTTCGGTCCTCATCGGCATCACGCTCACGAACACCATTCGCCCCGGCAAACGCGTGGATGCCGCCACGCGCGCTGGCCTGGAGGCGCGCTACGGAGGCGACGCAGAGAAGCGCGTGGTCGACGCCACGAAAAAGCCCGCCGCGCCCGAGTCGGTCCTCATGCAGGTGGTCAAAACCATTGTGCCGTCGAACCCGATCGCGGCTGTGAGCAGCGACACGCCAAACATGCTGCACTTGATGCTCTTCGCGGTCGTGCTCGGGGTTGCGGCCACACTCGTTAAACCGGAAACGGCGGCGCCGCTCCTCGCCGCCTTGCAGGCGCTCTTCGAGATCTCATGCAAGGTCATCGACCTCATCATGAAGCTCGCGCCCTACGCGGTGGCGTGTCTGCTTTTCAATAACACCGCGCGTTTCGGTCTCGATCTGCTCAGCGCGCTCGGCTGGTTTTTCGTCACGGCCATGCTCGGCTTCGCGCTGCACATGTTTGGCGTTTACTCGCTCTCGGTCTGGCTGCTCTCGCGCATCAACCCGCTGGAGTTTTTCCGCCGGATCAAGACCGTCATGCTGACTGCGCTTTCGACTTCTTCCTCAAATGCCACCCTTCCGACCGCGCTTCGCGTCTCCGAGGAAAACCTCGGCGTCCCGCGCGAAATTAACAGCTTCGTCCTGACCGTGGGAGCGACCGCGAACCAAAACGGCACCGCGCTTTACGAAGGCGTGACCGTTCTTTTCCTGGCTCAATTAGCCGGCGTCGATCTTACCCTCTGGCAACAGCTCGGCATCGCTTACTTCGCCATCCTCGGCGGCATCGGCACCGCCGGCGTTCCCAGCGGCTCGATTCCGTTTATCATCATCATGCTGGCGACGTATGGGATTAATCCGGCGCTCATCGCCATCATTCTCGGCGTCGATCGTATTCTCGATATGTGCCGCACGGTCCTGAACGTCACCGGCGATCTCACCGTCGCGACCTACGTAGCGCGGTCGGAAGGCTTCCCTTTGTTAGGCCGAAAACGTTGAGGCGGTGGCTTGCGATTCTGGTAAGGAGAGCTCGTGGAGCGAGCGGAGAAGAAAATAGCCAGCACGTTAGTGGTGAAAAAATCGGGCATTAACGGCCAGGGTTGCTTCGCCGCCGTGAAGCTGAGTGCGCGGCGCAAAGTGGGTGAGTTCACGGGCGAGCGCATTTCCAATCGCGAAGCAGCGCGACGGGTCGCACGCGGCGGCAAGGTCATGATCTGCGAAGTCGGCGATGACTGGAGCATCGATGCCAGCCGGAGCGGGAATGCCACCGCTTTCATCAACCACTCCTGCGCGCCAAATTGTTTCAGCCGGATCACGCACGGACGGTTGCTCTTTTTTACGCTGCGGGAAATTCAGCCGGGCGAGGAGCTCACGCTCGATTACACGCCCTCGCAGCATCCCGGTCTTCCCTGCACTTGCGGCGCACCGAATTGCCGCGGCGTGATGTCTTAAATGAAGGAACTCGCCGAGACCGATCGCGGATTTCTCGCCTCATTCGAGGCATGCGAAATCAGCGGTGCCGATTTCCACCACCGCGAGCATCTCCGGCTGGCCTACGTTTATCTAACGCTTCATCCGTATGTCCTGGCGCTGGAAAAAATGGAGACTGGGCTGCGCCATTTTCTAGCGCACCTCGGCGCGCCGGCGTCGAAATATCACCACACCCTGACCGAGGCGTGGCTGCGCGCGGTGCAACATTTTATCGATCGCGCCGGACCGACGAGGGATTTTGCGCAGTTCCTCGAAACTGCTGGTCAACTCTTGGACAAGGAGATCATGGGGACGCATTACTCGACGGATTTGCTTTGGTCGGAGGCAGCACGCGCCTCATTCATCGAGCCGGATCTGCAGCCAATCCCGTCCCCGCAGGTGCTTCCACACTGAGTGGGCTCTCGCCGAGCACTACCGTTTGTGAGAGGCCTTTTCTCATCTCACCGGCACGACAGCCGACACATCTCATGACTGGATTACTTCACTGCTACTGGTTCGCGTTCGCCGCCCTCATGGCGCGCGCGCTTGCGTGAGTTCGCGCCCTTCGAGAAAATAACCTGTATGTCGCCCCTGCTTTTTCGCCTCGCCGCGGGTCTCTGTTTTCTGGCGGTCGCATTGGGGGCGTTCGGCGCGCACGCCTTGAAGAGTATCCTGGAAGCGAACGGAACCCTGGAAGCATGGAAGACGGCTGTCCTCTATCACTTGGCGCACGGGATCGCGCTGGTGGCCTTGGCACTGCACGGCAATACGAATCGCGGGGCCTCCTATTTCCTGCTCGCAGGCGTTTTTCTCTTTAGCGGGAGCCTCTACTTGCTCGCCGTAACCAATGTGCGCTGGCTGGGCGCGATCACGCCGCTGGGAGGCCTTTGCTTTCTGGCGGGTTGGGCGTGGCTGATCTTCGCGCCGCCTCGTTAGGCGGCGCAGGCGCAGGAGAGAGCTTGTCCGCGCGACCGGCGCCCTGCTACGCTCTCTTTTCGGAAAACATGTTCCCGAGCTTCATCGAAACGCAGAGGGAAATCGCGACCGGGCTGGCGTTCGTGGCCACTTATCTGTTGGCGCTCGCCGCTGGGTCGCTTGCTGAAGCGACGCGCCGGCGTGCGCCTCGGGATTTTTTATCAGCTCTTCTGCCTCACGCTGGCTTTTTATAGTGCCATCAGCGTTTGGGGATTGGAAGCGAGCTGGCGCGGACATGTGGGAGCGCTGCTGGTCCTCTTGAGCACGGGCGTGGTCGTCGCGGTCATCGATCGTTATCTTTGGGACTTCTATTTCGGAACGCGGCGCCAGGTCGTAATCCCCAAATTGCTCCGCGACACGGTGGCGATGCTGCTTTTTCTCTTCGCGCTCCTTTTGGTGCTCAGCATCGGTTACCACGCGCAGACGCAGCTGAAAGGAGTCCTCGCCGGCTCGGGTGTGGCCGCAATCATCCTCGGGTTTGCCGCGCAAAATCTCATCAGCAGCCTCGTTGCCGGGATGTCTTTGCAAATTCAGCGGCCGTACAAAGTGGGCGACTGGCTAAAGGTAGCCGACACCTTCGCCGAGGTCATGGAGATCCGCTGGGGCGCGACCCGCTTGCGCACCAATGACGCCATTTATCTCCACATCCCGAATAACGAGATCGTCAAGCAAACGATCACGAATCTGAGCTATCCCAATCAAATCCACGCCATGCGGCTCCAGGCTGGGCGTGGACTACACCATTCCGCCGAATCGAGTGAAAGACGCGCTGCTCCGCGCGGCCACCCAGGCCGATCGCGTCCTGCCGGAGCCGCCTCCCAAAGTCTTCCTGCAAGACTTCGGGGAATCGTCGATCCTTTACGAGATCAAGTTCCACATGGGAAACCACTCGTTCTACAACGATGTGTGCGACGCCATCCGCACGAACATTTGGTACGAATTTCGGCGTCGGAAAATCAACATCCCCTTCCCCATCCGGACGCTGCAATTGCAACGAAAACCGCCTTCGCCCACGCAGGGATTGCGAGAGAAAGCGCACGAGATGCTGCGGCAACAGCCGCTCTTCGCCTGCCTAAACGATCAGCAACTCGAGAATCTCGTCAGCGCGGGCGACGTCAACCATTTTGGTCGAGGCGAAGCGGTCATCGAAGAAGGTACGACCGGTGATTCGATGTTCCTGCTGGTCGAGGGCACAGCCCACGTTTCCGTGGTGCGAAACGAAACGCAGATCCAGGTGAGCGTATTACGTCGCGGCGATTGCTTCGGCGAAATGTCGCTCCTCACCGGCGAGAAGCGCACTGCCACCGTGCGGGCGGAGGGAGATTGCGAGATCATGGAGATTAGCAAGCCGGTCATGGGCGAGCTGCTCCGTTCTTCTCCGCTGTGTCTCGATCAACTAAGCAGCTTGCTGGCACAACGGAAGTTAGCCACCGAAGGCGTGCTGAAAGAGGCGACCGCTCCCCATGTGCACGCGAAAAAGGAGGCCGAATACACGGCTTCGTTTGTGCGCCGATTGCGGTCGTTTTTTGAACTTTAGCCAGCCTGTTTGAGGATGGCTCGCGTCGTCTCCGATCTGCTGCGAGGACGCCGAACCCGAGCCGGCTTGACCACGAAGACGAGCGTCTGCCTAGAGGGGAGATAGCCGTTGCCAGCCGGGGAAAAGTCCCTAAAGTCCCCCACTTCCAATCCGACCCTATCATATGACTCTTTTCGCTCTCTCAATTCTGGATTTCGGCGTCACGCTTTCCATGCTCTGCGCCGCAGCCGGACTGGTCTTCGCGTTTTTCCTCATCAAAGCCATCACCAGCCGCTCGCCGGGTAATGAGCGCATGCGGGAAATCGCCGGCGCCGTGGAAGAGGGCGCAAAGGCTTACCTGCGCCGTCAGGTCATGACCATCAGCGCGATTGCGATCGTCATTTTCATCCTGCTCCTCATCTTTATGAAGGAAGCGGCCTTTGCTACGGCCATCGGCTTTTTGATTGGCGCCTTCTGTTCGCTCATGGCCGGCTACATCGGCATGCGCATCGCGGTGCTGGCTAACGTGCGCACCGCGCAGGCAGCGAGCAGCTCGCGCACGCTCGCCATGCGGGTGGCGTTTAATGGCGGCGCTGTCACTGGCTTGCTCGTGGTGGGTCTCGCGCTTCTTTCCGTGGCAATCTTCTACACTCTCGCGGTGAAAATGGTCGGCCCGGCCCTCGCGGTTCGCAGCCTGATCGGATTGGCGCTCGGCGCGAGTTTGATCAGCGTCTTCGCGCGGTTGGGCGGCGGTATTTATACCAAGGCAGCGGATGTGGGCGCGGATCTCGTGGGGAAAATCGAGAGTAACCTCGACGAAGACGATCCCCGCAATCCGGCGACGATCGCGGACAACGTGGGCGATAACGTCGGCGACTGCGCCGGCATGGCGGCCGACGTGTTCGAGACTTACGCCGTAAGCCTGATCGGCGCGATTCTCCTGGGCGCTCTCACCCTTGGCACAGGCAACGCCGAGCTCACGCGCGCGGCCATTGTTTATCCATTCATCCTCGGCGGCATCTCGGTCCTCGGCGCCATTCTCGGAATCATCTTCGTCAATATCAGCAACATGAAGCCCGGCACCGCGCTCATGGGCGCAGTCGGTGCCAGCGCGCTCGTGTCGGCCATCCTCTTTTATCCGGCCACACATTTGATGTTCCCGAACGGCGTCATCGTGGGAGGCGTCGCCCGCACGTCCAATGCCCTTTATCTCTCTGCGCTCGTCGGTTTGGCGCTCACCTTCATCGTGGTTTTGATTACGAACTACTACACGTCCACCGCCTATCGCCCGGTGCGGAAGATCGCGAAGGCCTCGGAGACTGGCCACGCCACCAACATCATCGCCGGTCTTGCCATCGGTCAGCACGCGACCGCGTTGCCCGTGGTTTTTATCGGACTCGCGATTCTTTCCAGCTATCACTTCGCCGGTCTTTACGGCATCGCGATTGCCGTCATGAGCATGCTCTCCATGGCTGGCATCATTATCTCGCTGGATGCTTTCGGGCCAATCACCGATAACGCTGGCGGCATCGCGGTGATGAGTGAATTACCGGCCGAAGTACGTGGCGTCACCGACGAATTGGATCAGGTCGGCAACACCATGAAAGCGGTCACCAAAGGTTATGCGATCGCTTCTGCGGGTCTGGCCGCGCTCGTCCTCTTTGGTTCCTACGTGGAGGAACTGCGAGCTCATTTCGCCGCCACCGGTCGCGCTTACACATTCGATTTCTCGCTCAATGATCCCAAGGTCATCATCGGCCTCTTCATCGGCGGATTGTTGCCTTACATCTTTACCGCGTTCAGCATGGACGCCGTCGGCAAAGCTGCCGGCGCCGTCGTTCGCGAGGTGCGTCGTCAGTTGACCGCCAAGCCCGGCATTCTGCGTGGCGAAGACAAACCCGACTACGGCGTTTGTGTCGATATCGTGACGAAAGCCGCTCTGCGCGAGATGATCATCCCCGCGCTCCTGCCGGTCGCCTTCGTGATCTTCGTTGCCGCCATTCCCTCGCTCGGCCCCGTGGTTCTCGGGGGCTTGCTCGTGGGCACGATCGTGACCGGTTTGTTCATGGCCATCGCCATGACCTCGAGCGGCGGCGCGTGGGATAACGCGAAAAAATACATCGAAGAAGGCAATCTCGGCGGCAAAGGCTCGTTCGCGCATGCGGCGTCCGTGACCGGCGACACCGTGGGCGATCCCTACAAGGACACCGCCGGCCCTGCGATCAATCCCATGATCAAGGTGGTCAACATCGTTGCCATCCTCATTATCCCGATGTTCTTTTAGCCGGCAGCCCGGCAGCGGTCGTGAGGACCGCGTTTCATACATGGATCAACCAGGCGATTACCGACTCATCGCGACAACTCCGCCTGAGCCGATGAAAAAGGAATTGGCGCTGCCCGACCCGGGCGCGACGCCCTTCAAGGTGGTGGTCGATCCCGAGATGCGGCTCAAGCTCCGCCGCGCGCTCATCGAGTTGATCGATTTTCATGACGAGGCCCTGGCCGAGCATTTCGCCGATGGGAAACTCGAGCTCGAATCCTATAAGGAATACATCGAGCTCTTCGCGCGCAGTTTGAAAGAGACGATGGAGAGCCGCGAAGGTGTCGCCTATTTGCTCCGCGCGGTCGGCTTCGAAGTTCCGGCCGCGGAGATTAATCTGACGCCAGAGCTGCGTTGGAAACACGGCGTGCCGGGCGCGTTCGGTTCCAGCTTGCTTTAGTCGCCGGTGGACCTGATCTGGGTTGGCGCGTCGCTGCCTTCCGAAAACGTTGGAAGTTCCTTGGCCCGAGATTGGCTATACGCTAGCGTCCCACCGAAATTCTCCGCCTCATGCCCTCAGTCCTTTTAATTGAAGATGACGACGAAGCCCGCCGGGCGTCGGGCGAACTCTTCGCGCGCGAAAATTGGACCGTCCTCGAGGCCGGCGATGGCGAGGCGGGGATCGAGATGGCGATGCTGCATCGCCCGGACGTCGTCCTGTGCGATCTCCTCATGCCGAAAGCGAACGGCTTCCAGGTCTGCCGCGCCTTGCGGCTGCAACTCCAACGCACCAAAATTATCGTCATTTCCGGGCGCGATTACGGGGTGGATCGCGAGAGCGCGCTCAAAGCCGGCGCCGATGAATACCTCGTGAAGCCGGTCACCTGGGAATCACTTTCCGCCGCGATCGCGCGCATCCTGCCGGAGCGCATCCTCGCCCCGTTGGCGGAGGAATCCGAGGCTCCTTTCTCGCCCGCCACCCGGATCAAGCTCTGGGGCGTGCGCGGTTCCATTCCGGTTCCCGGCGCTTCCACCGTCCGTTACGGAGGCAACACCAGTTGCGTCGAAGTTCGCGCCGATGGCGAGCTCATCATCCTCGATGCCGGCACCGGAATCCGCATGCTGGGGATGGACCTGAACCGGGAGTTCGGCGCTCAACCCATCCGCCTCACGCTCATTCTCACCCACACCCATTGGGACCACATCCAAGGGTTGCCCTTCTTTCTCCCGGCCTACAATCAGAAGAACGACATCCGCGTGCTCGGCTACGAAGGCGCCCGCGCCGGCCTCGCGGCCATCCTGGCCAACCAGATGGAGACGCCCGTGTTTCCCGTGAACCTGCGCGATCTCCCCAGCCACATCTCGATCGAGGAACTCAAGACCATGGAGTTCGCCATCGGCAAAGTGCAGGTGCAGGCAAAATTTGCCAATCACCCGGGCATTTGTGCCGGCTATCGACTCACGACCAGTGCCGGCTCCATCGCCTACTTCCCGGATAACGAGCCCTATGAATTGCTCAAGCTGCATCAAGCTGGACGTGATCAGGCCAGCGTGGAAGAAGCGCGCACCTACGCCGATGCGGAGCGCGCCAAACTGGCCGACTTTCTCCGCGAAGTGGACGTGCTCATCATCGACGCGCAATACACCGACGACGAATACAAGGATCACATCGGCTGGGGCCACGGCTCGCTCAGCCGCGTCGTTTCGCTCGCGCTCCAGGCTCAGGCGAAGAAGTTGATCCTCTTCCATCACGACCCAGCACACGACGACGAAAAGCTCGACGAAATGCTGGAAGGCGCCCGCCTGCTTGTAGTGGAAAGCGGACAGGCAATGGAGGTGGAAGCTGCCCGCGAAGGCGCGGAAATCTGGCTGGCGCCGAAATCCAGGCGCATGAGCAAATTAGGCGCTTAACCCAGCGATTTTTTCAGCTCGCCAGCCATTCCTCGGGAAGTGCGCTGCTCGCAGACAGCGTTTTCGACAGTCTGAAAAGCGCGTCGAACGTTCATTAGTGGGACGGTCGAAGACCACTGCCGAATGCCATCAGTGGAAGAGTTACGGTGATTCCCTGACGCATTCCGCGAACAGATTAATATTTTCTCCCTCGAACCGGATGTTTGTCGTCGGCCTGCCGAAGGCGGACATGCGAAAAAGCCGATTCATATCCTCTTCGTTCCGATGGATCAGCTTCCACTCCAGCAGATAATCCATCATCGCTTTGGATGAATTGCGGGGATGGAAATTCCCGACGATCACCTTCCCGCCGGGCCGCAGCCGTGTGTAGATCCAGTCCAGCAGCTTGAGGACAAGCTTGTCGTTAAAATAATCGATTAGGCCGATGCTGTAGATCAAGTCCTGGTCTTTCAGATCAAGTTTGTGCCGGCCGAGCGCGAGATAGACAAGGTTCGCATTAATCAGCTGCATGCGAGTTTGCAGGCGCCGTTTATCCCGCTTCTCAGCGACGAAAGCCAATGCCTGCAGATCGATGTCGAGGCACGAGGCTTTGAGTTGTTCTGGCTTCTCCAGTTGATCAAAAACATCGAAGAGCTCTTCGGCCGGGCCACAGGCCAGACTGGTGACCGCGGTTTCCTTCCCGTGATTCTCTGCCATGACCCGCTCGGATCTCATCCGCCAGCAGGCCTCGACGATTTCGGACCGCCTTGCTCGTAGGATATTCCAAAAAGCATTTATCGAGCATGGCGCCGATCCGCCCGGCGCCACGTGGCTGATTTTCGTAGATCAGCTCAATCGTGAAAAAATCTCCGGCGTAACCTCTCGGCTTTGAGTAGAAACGCTCCGCGGTCTGTGTGAGCAGGAGAAAGGGCAAAATTTCACGCTGCACCCTGGCGCCCAGCTCCATCTTCACAGAGGTGTTTTCCGCCGCGTCGTCGCCCAGAAGCGAATTCACGAGGCGGCTAAAATCACCAAAAAACGCGACGGCGCGATCCGTCGTTTCTTGGGAGATCACGTTGTCATTCTCGAGAGCTTCTTCGTCGGCGCGCAGCATGAATTCCTTGAGCTGCCGTATCCCTTCATCCAGTTTTTCGGAGGTGGCGTTGCCACTGCTCGCAGTTCTAAATCGGTGCTGCCATTGCGCACCAAGAGCGCTCACCCGTTCGCGCAGGCGGTGTGCATTCAATACGGCCAGGGCGCGGTAAAATTCGGCCGCAAAGGCAACATCCGCTTGCAGTTTGCTCTCGATAATCTGTCGCGGAACCTCCAAAAGAAGCGAGCTCTCCTGGGCGGTGATCGAGGCTGAGGCCACTCGATCTTCAAGAAAGGAAATATCGCCGAGCATCTCGCCCGGGCCTAAGGTGGCGATCGAAGTCTCTGAGACGCCCGCGATCTCTAAAAGGCACAATCCTTCCAGGATTATGAACAATCCGTCACACGGCTTTCCCTCCCGGATAATCGTGGTGTTGGCAATGACCTGCCGCTCCGTCCCCGTCTGCAGAATCCAGTCACCCGCAGATTCAGAGAGTTCACTTAAAAAATGAAGGCCGCTTTGCATGGATTGGAGGACGGCTGATCCCAGCGTTTTCCGTCCCGACGCCATTACTATTCATTAAACTCGCCTGTGACGAGCCTTTCCAGATTGGGCGTTTCCCCGGTGAAGCATGACCTGATCGGACCGTCGCAACGGTCGGTAGACTTGCGAACGGCCGCTTTCGGCATTACGTCTCCCGCTCCTTCCCTGCCTCGTGGTGTAATGGTAGCACAAGAGATTCTGAATCTCTTTGTCAAGGTTCGAATCCTTGCGAGGCAACCAGATCCATTTCGGAAAGCGGAGCGCGTTCGGCGGAATTTTCGCGCGCGGTTGTGCAGGTTGAGCGATGAATACGGCCATGCTTTACCAGGTCGTTTCTCTCTTTGGCGCCGTGCTCATTCTCAGCGCTTACATCGCGCTCCAAACCGGACGGATGGATCGGCGCGATCGCTGGTTTAGCCTCCTGAACTTCGTCGGCTCCGCGCTTTTGACCTGGGTGGCGGTAATCGATTGGCGGATCGGCTTCGTTTTCCTCGAAGGCGCGTGGGCGCTACTCTCGCTCCCCGGTATCTTCCGGCGCCCCGCGTAGTTCGCCATTGCCTTTTCGGCGCTCGCGAAAGAAAGCCTGTAACATGGCCGCCGCTTCCTCCGCCATCACGCCGGTCCGGATATCGCACTGATGGTTCAGCGCCGGCATTTGTAGGAGATTAATCATCCCGCCCGCGCCGCCGCTGCGCGGATCAGGACAGCCGAAAATCACGCGGCGCATGCGCACATGCACCAACGCGCCCGCGCACATCGTGCAGGGCTCTTTCGTCACGTAGAGGTCGCAATCGTTCAAACGCCAATCGCCCACCGCGGCCTCGGCCTGCGTCATGGCCAACATCTCGGCGTGCGCGGTCGCATCCTTCAAAAGCTCGACCTGATTATACGCGCGACCAATGATCCGCCCCTCTTGCACGACCACGGCTCCGATCGGGACCTCGCCGGCTTTATACGCTTTTTCCGCCAGCCGCAGGGCTTGCTGCATGAAAATCGCGTCCGGGTCGAGTTCGCTCGTCACAGCGCAGACATTAGCCAGCGCGGCCGTCCGCGCTCCCTCAATTCCCGCGCTCAGCGCGATCGACTATTTCCTTTACAAGAGCGTCGCTGCTTCGCCACCGTCGCGACGTGCGTTTTCTGCCGTTTATCACTCTGTTTCTGCTGCTGGGGATCTCGCCCAGCCGCGGCCAGGTGCAGGAGAAGAAATTGATTGATCGGTTGCTCGAGCCGGACATGTCGCTGCAGAACAACGCCCAGGACAAACAATTCACTGTCAGCGGCACCACCAAAAGCAAAACCGCGCCCACGAAATCTTTCTACGTAGTGGAACGACCGAAAGAAAAGCCATTCCAGGGCGCGCGCAGTTTCCTGACCAGGATCTTCGGCACGCACTCGTCCCGCGCGAGCGACAAGCAGGCCAGCCTAACGACCCGCGGAAAAATCGCGCTTCCGCAGATCCCTGCGCACGCTTCCGCCTACGCCTCCACTCGGCCCGCCCACACCGGCAGCGAAGCGTATCCAGTTTCCGAGTATGTCGAGACGAACAAGCCGTTCCTCGTGCAGGGCAAAAGCCAGAAGGCGCTGAGCCAGCAGGACCGCCCGCTCACGCTTGATCAGGTGCGCGAACTCTTGAACAAGAACAAGTAGCCGCCGCTCGACGCCCTCGCCATCCGTGATCGATCCGAACGACGCCCTCGCGCAGCTCCGGCAAGGTGCCGCGCAGATCATCAGTGAAAAAGAGCTGGCGGAGAAGCTGGCGCTCGGCCGGCCTTTGCGCATCAAGCTCGGCGCGGATCCGACCAGCCCCGACCTTCATCTTGGCCACACGATCGCCTTCCGGAAGCTGCGACAGTTTCAGGATCTTGGCCACGAAGCCATTCTGATCATCGGCGATTACACCGCCATGATCGGCGACCCGAGCGGACGCTCGGCCACGCGACCGCAGCTGTCCCGCGAGCAAGTGCTGGCTAATGCGGAAACGTATCGCGAACAGGCGTTCAAAGTGCTGGATCCCGCGCGCACCCGCGTGGTCTACAACGGCGAGTGGTTCGCCAAAATGTCCTTTGGCGAAGTGATCCGTTTGAACAGTCTGGTGACCCTGCAGCAGATGCTGCAACGCGAGGATTTCCGCGCGCGGCTCGATCAACAACAGCCGATCCACGCACACGAGATTCAATACCCGATCATGCAGGGGTGGGATTCCGTGATGGTGAAAGCCGATGTGGAACTCGGCGGCACGGATCAGCTTTTCAACATCCTCGTCGGCCGCGATCTGCAGAAACAGGAAGGCCAGCCCGCGCAGGTCGTGTTCGTGCTGCCTATTTTGGAAGGCCTCGATGGGGTGAAGAAGATGAGCAAGAGCCTCGGGAATTACATCGGCGTGAGTGAGCCTGCGTCAGAAATGTTCGGCAAGATCATGAGTATTTCCGACGAACTCATGGCGCGCTACTACACGCTGCTATGGGCGCGTCCGCTTCCTGCGGATATGCACCCGCTGGAAGCGAAGAAGCAGCTCGGCGCCGAGATCGTGCGCACCTATCACTCGGCCGAAGCCGCGGAGAAGGCGATGGCGGGCTGGAATTCGCGCTTTAGCGAAAAGCGCTTGTCGGAAGCGGATCTTCCAACCTTCCCCGCGCAAAATGGCGACGCGGTTTCCATTGTGGTCGCGGCCTATGCGCATGCCTTCGCCCTCGCTAGATCGCGCACTGAAGCCCGGCGTTTGATCGAGCAAGGGAGCGTGCAATTGGACGGAAGCAAAATCTCCGATCCGAAAGCCCATCTGGCTCTGGCCTCCGGTCAGACTCTGCGTCTCGATAAGACGCGTGCGGTCAAAGTCGGATAGCGTCGCGGGTACAAAAAAAGAGCGCGACGCCCAACACGTCGCGCTCTCCCCAAACCAATGAAGTATGATTAGGCGGTCGCCGTCTCGAACATCGGGACTCCGGCCAGCGGACGTTCCGCCACCGGTGTCGCGATACCTTCGAAATGCGCGCGAATGGTGCGCATCTCCGAGTTGACGAAAGCGTCGATAAAATGAAAGCGGCGATCCAGCCAGGCGAAGAGCTTGTTCCGGATCTCGTAATGCACGGCAAATGTCACCTCCGTGCAATTCGGACGGACCTCCGTGAAATCCACCAAGCCCATGAGCTCGATATTCCCGCCGGTGGATTCAAAGGCAAATTGATCCGGCGAGTCACTCTCGGCCGCGACGAGAACGGTCTGGGCTTGGAAACCCAGGGGACCGCGAAAACTGAAATCGACGGTTTTCGACGAAGTGACGGTCGCCTTCGTCACCATGACGAATTGGCGGCGATACGATTGAATGGAGGACAGCCGGTTTTTGCATTCCGCGACCGACTGACTCATGTGCAATGTTTTTTGTAGGAGCATGGGATATGAGGTGGATGTGTTGAGCCTCACAGTTGAGCAATGCACATGCCGAAGGGCATTTACCTAGGGAGAGCGACGAGAAGGCCGCGCGAAAGTGTCAACATGTTGACACTAGTGTCATCAAAATGACGTCAGTCCCGATTTCGTGACACTCCCGATGCCTAGCGGAGATCGCTCGGGAAGAGGCTCAAAACTCCGGTCAAATCCGGCAAGACTGACACTCCCGCCGTGGTCCGTAGAATTTCGAGGTTCGTTTCGACCGCGACATCGGTGGTTACGTCTGGAGGCGAGTTCAGCACCACTCCACGGCATTCTAAGCGATACGCCTCCACGCTCCGAACCGTGAGGAGAGTATGATTCAGGCAGCCGAGGCGATTTAACGCGACCACCATCACCGGCAAGCGCATTTCGACCGCAAGATCCGCCACCATGTAATCCGCGCGGATCGGCACCAGCCAACCGCCCACTCCCTCGACCACGACAAAATCGTAGCGCTTTCGCAAATCGGCCAAGCCAGCCAGCAAGCCTGCCGTCTCGATCGGAGTTCCCTCAATCTGCGCCGCCGTGAAGGGCGCCGCGGGAGTTTTGAGCCAGATCGGATTGACCTCATCGATGCTCAAGCCCTCGCTGCTCGCCTCCAGCAGCAATTCTGCATCCTCGCGGTCGCCGCAGCAGATTGGCTTCATCCCCGCACAGCGCAGCCCCGTCGCCCGCAATAAGCGCAGAAGTCGCACCGCGGTGTGAGTTTTCCCAACGCCGGTGTCGGTGCCGGTAAGAAAAACGCTCACGAACTTGTCTTGTTAGGCAGCCCGCTCGCGCCCATCGGCCACGGCCTGCATCATTGAGCGGAAAATCAGGGCGCCATCCGCGCTTCCCAGCCGTTCTTCACACGCGCGATCCGGGTGCGGCATGAGGCCAAAAACATTGCGCTCACGATTGCAAATGCCGGCGATGTTTTCGAGCGAACCGTTCGGATTCGCGGACGAACTCGCTTCCCCGCTAGCGCTGACATATCGCAACACGACCTGCCGGTTTTCATTTAATTCGCGCAGCGTTTCCTGCTCCGCGAAAAAGCAACCTTCGCCGTGCGCCACCGGTAGACGCAGCAACGTCCCCTCAGGAACGCCGATTGTGAACGGCGAGCTCGCCACTTCCACTCGCGTCGTCGCCATATCGCAAACGAACCGCAGCGAACGGTTCCGCACCAACGCGCCGGGCAGCAAGCCAGACTCGCACAAAATCTGGAAGCCATTGCAAATCCCGATCACCAGCATGCCGGCGCGCGCTTTCTCCTTCACCGCGGCCATGATCGGCGAAAACCGCGCGATCGCTCCACAGCGCAGATAATCGCCGTAGGAAAATCCGCCCGGCAACACGATCGCGTCGAATCCGTCCAGCGACGTTTCCTTGTGCCAGACGTAGTCCGCCTCGGCACCTTCCAAGCCACGCAGCGCAGCCAGGCAATCCTGGTCGCAATTCGATCCGGGAAACTGAATGACGGCAAATTTCGTCATGGGCCTAACGAGCGTAGCGCGCCGCGCGCTGTTCCTCATGATGATCAATCACCACCAGGCAGGCGTGGATGATCCCGGGAATCCAGCCGAGCAAGGTTAAGAGCAGGCTGAGGAAAAAACTCCCAATGCGCCCGGTCATCAGCACCGCCACCGGGGGGAGAACGATGCAGAAAAAATAACGCAGCGCTTTCATCACTTTCCCGCCTCCTCCCGCTGCATTTCGTAATCTTCGATCACCGGATTCGAAAGCAGATCGCGACACAAGGCATGCAGCCGTTCCTCCGTGTTCGCCCCGCCCGCTTCCAATTCGATCTCGAGATAACGCCCGATGCGCACTTCCCGTACTTCGGGCAGGCCAAGGTGTTGCATCGCTTCGCGCACCGCCGCTCCCTGCGGATCCAACACTGCGGCTTTCGGTCGCACGATCACCTTCATTTTCATGGGCTCAATATTGACGCGACCGCGCGAGCAACAAGCGCAATGTCGCGCCGGCTCCTGTCAGCTGGGAAAGGCGTGGTCCCGATCGCCAGCCTTTTTGATTGACGCGGTGGGCATAAAGTCGTTTCTGACAGCTCCGCTCTCGCTGAACGGAAACGCCTCCACCAATTCCCAACCGCCGTCTGTACCATGAAGATTACCAAAGCCGCCCTGCCACTCGCTCTCGCTGCAGCCATTCTCGGCCTCGGCGCCACGGCCGATAGCCAGACACGACGCGTCTCGCCTGCCACCGCCAAGACGATCACTCCCGATGCCTCCGCCCCGGCTGAGACCCGGATGGCGGATGACCGCCCGGCGCTCACCGCCGATGGCCGGATGCACCTCTTCCTCCGGATGGAAGACGAACCTGCGGCCCGCGTCTTCGCCCAGCGGAATGAAAGCTATCAGCGCGCCGGCAGTATGGTCCTGCGCGGCGGAGCGGCCGAAGCGCAGCAACTCGCGGCCAGCGAAGCGATGACGCACGCGCGCACTCTGGAACAGAAACAGCAAGGTTTGGTCAACCGGCTGGAGTCTTCGGAATTCAATTCCACGATCGTTTATCGGACGCAGATGGCGACCAACGGGATCGCCGTCCTCGCCCGTCCCGACCAATGGGAAGCGCTTGCGAAATTGCCTGGCGTGAAAAGCGTCGCGGTCATCCATCCGAAGACCTTGCGGGTGAACAGCAGCGTCAATTATATGGGCACGCGCAATTTTTGGGACCCGACCAAACTGAACGGACGTGGCGAAGGCGTGGGCATTTGCATCATTGATACGGGGCTCGACTTCGTTCATCGCTCGTTCGGTGGATCTGGCGATGGCACCCCGACAGGCACCGGCGTGGGCTCATACGTCCGCGGCGCCACCACGATCGGAGGCAGCACTCCCCAAACGATCTTCCCCACCAGCAAAGTGATCTGGGGCTGGGACGTAGTGGGCGACGCCTACAATGGCGGACTCGCTTCCCCACCGGTCAGTGTTCCTTCGCCTGATCCCAATCCCATGGACGTGAACGGCCACGGCACCGCGTGCGCCAGCCTCGCAGCTGGCTTCGGCACCACCAGCGCGAATCTCACCTATCCCGGCCCTTGGGATGCGACCAATCCCGACACCGCGGCAGCAACCACGAAGGTTTCACCCGGCATTGCCCCGCTCTCCGCTCTCTACATCCTGCGCGTTTTCGGCATTGCTGGCGCCACGTTTGTCTCCGCCGACGCGGTGGATATCGCCACCGCCGTTTACCTGTGGCAACTCGGGCCGGCAACCGATCCCCTTCCGCCACGGCTGGCCGCGCTCACCGGGGCGGCGCCGATTCCGCGCACGCCCGTCCTCTCCATTCTCAGCATGTCGTTAGGCGACGATGCGGGCCTCGATTACGTGGGCGACCCGGACACCGATTCGGCGAACAACGCCACCGCCGCCGGTCTCTCTGTCCTCGCCGCTGCCGGCAATGCATACGACAACTATTACAACGCCGGCACCCCGGCGAACGCGACCGGCGCCATCTCCGTCGCCGCCTCGCTTAACGGTCAGGGCACTTCGATCGCAGACGCTGTCGCCAGCTATTCCTCCCGCGGTCCGCGCGGTTCTGATAGTAAACTGAAACCGGACATCACCAGTCCCGCGGAGTCGGTTTCCACGGCCAGCGTCGGGACGAATAACGGCAACCGCAGCTTCAACGGCACTTCCTCCGCCACACCGCACCTCGCCGGCGCGATGGCGCTGCTCCGCCAATACCGCCCCGGTTATACGGCCGAGGAATACAAGGCGCTGATCATGAATTCCGTGCGCGTCGATCCGCGGGTCAATGCCGCGGGCGCCTTCTACGGTCTTTCCCGGATTGGCGTGGGCCGCATCACGCTCAACCCAGCCGACAATTTCCCCACCGCGCTCGCGATGAGCACGGACCCCGACGCACCCGTGAGCGTCTCCTACGGACTCGTAAGCGTCCCGGTGGATTCCAGCCAGCAGCTGATGAAAACCGTCCGCGTCGTTAATAAAGAAAACATCGCCCGTACCTTTAGCGTCAGCTTCACCGATTGGGCGACCACTCCCGGCGCGACCTTTTCTTTGCCGGATGGCAACAGCATCAGCGTGCCTGCAAATGGCCAGGCCATCCTGCGGGTCCAACTCGATGTGAACGGGAGCCAACTGCGCCACTCGCGCGATACGCAGACCAGCTCGATTCAGGGCACCGGAGTCGCGCGGAATTTTGTTTCGGAAGCCGCGGGGCGTTTGCAGTTCAATGAAGTCGGCGGTCCCGGCCACAGCATGCGCCTCTCGGTGCACAGCGTTGTCCGCCCGACCTCCAGCCTAAGCGTGACGCCCACTGCCCTAAGCATGAATCCGTCGCAAACGTTCACGTTCGCCGGCACCGGCATCAATACCGGCGCGAACACAAACGTCCTGCTGAACAATCCGGCCGACATCGTCTCGCAGGCCAAAGGCTTCGAGTTGCAATATCAAAACCTGACGCCGTCGGGCACGTTCTTCGAGCAATCGGAGGTCAAATATGTCGGGATCACCAGCGACTTCGCCCTGCGGCTCAATCCCTTTGATCCCACCACCGGTTCCGCCAACCAGAGCGCCGTTCTCGTCTTCGCCGTGGCGATGCATAAAGACTTCGCCATCCCCGGCGAGCTCGGCACCCAGGTTCGCATCCTCATCGATCGCAACCGCACCGGCGCGACCGACATCGTCCTGCGGAACTACACCTCGAACACCACTACCAATCAAAACGTTTACTTTACTGGCACCAGCCTGACGAACGGGAACGTGGCCGATGGCACCGCCGTCACCAGCACCACCTTCTTTGCCAACATCACCACCGGCGTGGCGAACAACATGTTGAACAACAATCTCGCACTCCTGCCCGCTCGCGTGCAGCAACTCGGTCTCACCGCCGCAACTGCGAAATTCAACTACAAGGTCCAGGTCACCCGCCACGATGCCTTTGGCTACACCATTAATTCCGAGACGCCCTGGCTGACCTACGATGTCGCCAACCCGGGCCTCGACGCGAGCAGCGGCCAGGCGATGAACGAACCGTTCGTCCTCAGCGGCCAGAACGGCGCCACCGTTCCAATCGCGTTTAACGCCGCGAACTTCCAAAGCAACGCCTCCCTCGGCCTGCTCATGGTCTATCCGCACAACGCCAGTGGCCAGCGCACGCAGGTCATTACACCGTTGGCACCGCTCGCCCTTGCCTCGGCGGTTTCGCGGAAAATGCAGGGTGCCAGCACCTACGATATCGCGCTCCCCGGCATCGAGAACCGGAACAGCGCGGGCAACCACACCATCGTCGTTTCCTTTAACAATCCAGTCGTGAGCGGAGCCGCCAGCACTAGCGGCGGCAGCGGGAGCATTTCCGGCAGCCCGACCTTTTCCGGTAACACCATGACGATCAATCTGACTGGCGTGGGCGATGCGCAAAACCTGATCATAAATCTGAGCAACGTAACCGACAGTTTTGGTCAGACGCTGCCTGCTGGATCCGTCACATTGACGACGCTCTTAGGCGACGTGAATGGGAACGGCTCGGTAAACGGCACGGACGTCAGCCAGGTGAAATCCCAGTCCGGCATTCCTGTCAGCGGTTCTAATTTCCGCGCCGACTTGAACGCCAACGGAAGCATTAACGGCACCGACGTCAGCATCGCCAAAGCCAATTCCGGCCACGTCGCTCCGTAGACTCCGCCGAACCCGCACTGCGCCTTAAAACGAAAACGCCACCGTGGTCACGCGGACCACGGTGGCGTTTCGAGAATCTACTCTGGTCTAGCGACGCTTTCCGGCGCTCTTCTTCGTCGCCTTCTTCGCGGAAGATTTCTGCGCGCCGGAGTAATCTCCATCGCCGTCGTTCGCTTCCTGGTTGATCACGCTCTCGGCCAACTGCGTGAGCTTCTGATCGGCTTCGCCTTCTTCATCCAGCGTCTGCTGCAAGAGTTTCGCTGCCTTGTCTTCGCCGCACCGCTGCGCCCAGGTGCGGACCGTGCCGTAGCTGGCGATCTCGTAGTGCTCCACCTTCTGCGCGGCGGCGATGAGGCCGGCGTCCATGACGGCATCATCCATGTCTTCCTCCATGATTTCCTTGCCCTCTTCGATCAGGCCCTGCATCGCCTTGCAGGTCTTTGCCTTCGCAGGTTTGCCGAGGAGTTTGAAAACCTGCTCCAGGCGATCGATGTGACCTTCGGTCACAGTCAGATGTTCGCGGAAGGCGTTCTCCAATTCTGGCGAGGTCGCCTTTTTTGCCATCTTCGGCAACGCTTTCGTGAGCTGTTTTTCTGCGCTGTAGATGTCCTTTAGTTCTTCTTCCAACAATGCTTTGAGTGATTCGATTTTCATCTGGTTGTTCTTGCTTGGTGTTTAACTGTTAAAGCCTGGACAACGCCACCCGCCATCCCGGTCGGCGCGAAAGGGCGCCAAGTGGGATACGGATTAACACCCGCAAGTGCGCGTGTGATTTTAAGAGAAAGCCGCCGGGTGCTCTAGCGGCGACCAATGCGCCAAACAACCAGCGCGTCCGCAACGCGTGGACAGTAAGACAGCTAAACCGCAGCTTCTTCGCCGCCGGCAGCCGGCGTCGCAGAATCTGCGTCCAGCGCTTCCCCCACGGCATAGCGGGTGAATCGCCGAATGACGATGTTTTCGCCCAACTCGGAAATCTTGGAGGCGACAAATTCCTTGATCGTCTGATCGGGGTTTTTGATGAAGGCCTGCTCCATCAAGCACACGGTCGTGTAGAATTTATCCAGCTTCCCAGCCACGATCTTCGCCTGCACCGCCTCTGGCTTCCCCGTCACCTGGCCTTCGTAGATCGCCTTCTCTTTCAAGATCAAATCCGCCGGCACTTCTTCGCGCGTGACACAGGTCGGGTGCGCCGCCGCGATGTGGAGCGTGATGTCTTTCACAAAAGCGCGGAAGCCCTCGTTCTTCGCCACGAAATCCGTCTCGCAATTCACTTCCACCAGCACGCCCACTTTGCCTTGCAGATGAATGTAGGAAGCCACGATGCCTTCCTTCGTCGCCCGCGAAGCTTTCTTCCCCGCGCTGGCGATGCCTTTCGTCCGCAGCGAAGCCTCCGCTTTCTCCATGTCGCCGCCGGACTCGGTCAGCGCACGTTTACAATCCATCATGCCCGCGTTGGTTTTCTCGCGGAGCTGCTTCACCAGTTTCGGATCGATATCGGCCATAAGAATTAAAGAGATAAATGCTGCGTCCCGCGGTTCTTCTCGAGCCGCGGAGGAAAAAATGAATGCGAAGAAAAACGGCTAGGCGGACACGCCCGCCATCTCGACTTGCTCGCGCACGCGGGCTTCGCCGCTGGCGGAAACGATCGAGTCCACCAGCTTCTGCAAGACCACGCGGATCGCACGGATCGCGTCGTCATTGCCGGCAATCGGGTAATCGATCAACTCCGGATCAGCGTTCGTATCCACGATCGCGACCGTGGGGATACCCAGGCGTTTCGCTTCCAGCACCGCGTTCTGCTCGCGGGTGGTATCGATGATCACCATCGCATCCGGCAATTTCGACATCTCGAGGATGCCTTCCAGGTTCCGACGAAGCTTCGCGCCCTCGCGTCCCAGCGCAGCTAACTCCTGCTTGCCCATCTTCTTGTAGTCAGCGGACGTCTCGATCTCCTCGATATACTTCAAGCGACTGATCGACTTCCGGATCGTCGCCAGATTCGTGAGAGTGCCGCCCAGCCAGCGCTGGTTTACAAAAAATTGTCCGCAAGCGAGAGCCGCCTCTTTCACCGCCTCTTGGGCCTGCTTTTTGCAGCCGACAAAAAGAATCTTGCCGCCCCGGCGCGTCACTTCCTGCAGGAAATCGGTCGCCGTCTCGAGTTGCTTCACCGTCTCATCGAGGTTGATGATGTAGATCTGGTTGCGCTTCTCGAAAATGAAGGGCTTCATTTTCGGATTCCAGCGCTTCGTCTGGTGGCCAAAATGGACGCCAGCTTCGAGCAATTCGGGGACGAGTTCAGTCATTGATGCCATAGGGAAAAACGGTAACCGCCCCGCGGCTGCGGAGCGGACGTGGAAGATGCAGCACCCTCCCCTCGAAGGCAAACGGAATATTCCGCCGGAAAATCCCCCTTCGCGTTGCTCGGGAAGTGGCCTTTACGCCTGAGGAACCGTGGCGAAAACCACCTCCGAACCGCCGTGCAAGTCCTCCCGGCACCCGTGCCGGACGATTCCGGGCGGGTACCGATCCAATCCGGACCGGCGACGGACCTTCCGTCACCCGTCCCGGCCGATCCGTCACCGTCCCGGCCATCCGTCACGCGTCACGGACCATCCGTCACGCGTCACGGACCATCCGTCACGCGTCACGGACCATCCGTCACCCGTCACGGACCGTTCGTCACCGGTCCCGGATCATCCGTCACCGGCCACGGATGGCCCGTTACCTCACCAAATCGCCCTAAAATGCGCCAAATCGCGCAAAATTTGCCGGAATTCTTCCCGCTCCGCTCGTGCACCCTGCTCCGCTCGTGCACTCTGCTCCGTTGGCAGCATCCGACCTCCCTCGGCCGCAATCCGTCCGTGCTCTTTCGACCAAGCGGAGCAAAGTGGCATCGGGATGGCCAAAGCGAGGAAAACGTTGGGCGGGAAAAAGCGGAAACTGGCGCGGCGGTGGAAGTGGGTCGTGCTTTCGCTCGCCTTGCTGCTTCTCGTGCCGGCGCTGCAGGTAACCGCGGTGCGCTTCATCGATCCGCCGCGGACATTACCCATGCTCCTCGAGCAAGGGGCCGAACTCTTTTCCAGCGGACCGCGCTCGCCGTTGCGCTACCAGTGGATCGACTTGGAGCAGATGCCGGAAATGTTTCTAAAGCATCTCTGGATTTCCGAGGATCAACGCTTTTTTCAGCACGACGGCTTTGACTGGAAGGAGGTGGACCTCGCGATGAAGAAAGCGGAACGGACCGGGAAACCGGTGCGAGGCGCTTCCACGATCACAAATCAATGCGCGCGCTCGATTTTCCTCTGGCAGGGGCGTTCCTGGATCCGGAAAGGCTTGGAATCGTATTACACGCTTTGGATGGAAGCGCTCCTGCCCAAGCGGCGCATTTTGGAATTGTATGCGAATGTGATCGAGATGGGCCGCGGCGTTTACGGTGTGGAAGCGGCGTCGCAGCATTTTTACGGCGTCAGCGCCCGCGGCCTGACGCGGGAGCAATCGGCCACCCTGGCCGCGGTGTTGCCGAATCCGAAAAAGTGGAACCCGAAACAACCGGGCGTGACTTTGCGGAGGCGTCAGGAGCGTATTTTGGGGAGAGAGCGGCAGGCGCGTTTTCCAGAGCGTCTACTGCGCTGAGGAGACTCCCGAGACCGCGATAGCCCTCACCGCCGGAACTGATCTCAATCAGCGTCTCCGCACTCGCAGACTACGCGGAAGCCCACATCGTTTGAGGCATAGATGGCCGCGTTCGAGCCGCGCGCCGTCGTGCGCAGATTAGAAAAGCGCGACTTCCAGCTACCGCCGCGATAAACGCGGGTGGCGCCAGCCGCCAGGCCGCGCGGATTGCGCCGCGGAATTCCTGGATACGGCTGGTAAAAATCCAGGCACCATTCCCAGACGTTTCCGGCCATATCGTCCAACCCGAAGAAGCTGATCCCGCGCGGAAAACTTCCCACAGGCGAAGTCTCGGAAAAGCCGTCGGAAATGTGTTCATCGCGCCACGCGAAAGCAGTGCTGGCATCGGCAAAATTCGCCAGATCGCCACGACGGACCTGATTACCCCAAGGATATTTCCGGCCGTCGGTCCCGCGCGCGGCATATTCCCATTCCGCTTCCGTGGGCAGGCGATATTTTCTGCCGTCTTTGTCGCCGAGCCAATCACAGAAATTAACCGCTTCCAAGCTCGTGACATAAACGACGGGATGATCAGCGCCCGCGCCCCTGATTCGCTTCTGCAGATGGCCGGGATCGAAGAGCTCGTAGTGAGCATTTGTGACCGGATAGCGTGACATATAGAATTCGCTCAAGCTCACCGGGGTGACGGGTCGCTCGTTAGGCGCCGCCTCCTCTTCCTCGCTTCCCATGGTGAAATCGCCTCCTGGCACCAGCACCATGGGGGCGCCGATCGGATTCATAAATCGGATCGGAAAACGCGAGGCCTCTTGTCTTCGCACGATAGGATGCGCACGCGGACGCGGCACGGCGGCGGAACTGGGCGGCACGGCCGGTTCCGCCAATTTCGGCGAGCATTTTGGGAGAATAATCCTCAGGACCGGCGCGGGCGCGGCGGGAACAAGGGCCACTTCCGCCTCATCCAGATAGGAATCGAGAAGAGCTTCCGCACGTTCCAGATGGATGCCGAGATTTTCCGCAATGGTGACGAAGATGCGACGGACCAGGCCGGTCGCGTCGCCAAGGTCCAGATTGCTCAAGCGCATGATGCGGAGGAAATCTGTCTCCGCCTCAGCGCAGTCTTCTGTATCCAGCGCTGCAACCGCTGGCGGCGGCGGCGGAGCGACCACTCGTTGCGCTTTGTGCCGGGTGAGTTCTTCCTCGATGCAGGCGCGCGTCTGCTCTTCGGTCAGCCCGTTGCGCTGGCCAAATTCCGCAAGCTGCTCTTCGGCTTCCGCGGTTAAAACACGACGAGCCAGAGAGAAGGCGACATATTTCGAGAAGTCGGTCAAAGCTTCCTCTTGGGCCTGAGCAGCCAGCGCCGCGTCGAGTTCGCGCCGCTCGTTCGCGTCCAGCAATCGCGTGCGTGCGTCGACTAAAAATCGAGCCGCCTCATCCATCCCTCGGCCCAGCAAATGCGCCAACGGATTGCTGGGTTGATTCTTCAGCGGAAGCTTCTTTTGCCACCAGCGCAAGAGAGCGGAGCAATGCTGCTGAATCTGATCGTGATTCGGGTGATCCGCCGGGTTCAGGCAGAGCCGATCGTAAAGATTTTCTGCTCGATAATTTTCCCAGCCCTTCCACTTCAAAGGGTCATCCGGGAAATCGAGCGAGTGAAGAGCTTCAATGGTAGGCATGCGCGCGGTGGAACCTGGCCCTGCAAAGGGTGCAACTTCCATGCCTTGCACCGCGGAAAAATCCAGAGGTGCGCCGGGGACTTTCGACCGCGTGGTTCAGCGAGTGCGCCGGTTCCTAGATTACAGCTAACCCTTCGTGCGCGCGTGCTCTGCGTAGCGGGCGAGCAGCCAGCAGAGATCGGAAAGTCGATTTAGATAACGCAAGATCTCGGGATTCAAATCACCGCTGCCTTCACCCAAAGCGGCCACCCGCCGCTCTGCTCGGCGACAAGTCGTGCGCGCGATGTCCAACGCCGCCGAAACAGTCGTGCTTCCCGGGATGGCCCAGCCTTTGTAGTGGAGAAGTTTGTCTTTCTCCAGTTCATCGATCGCCGCGGTCAAACGGTCCACCATCGGCGCGGTGGTGACTTGATAGCCGTCCTTTAGATAACGCTCGAGGTCTTGCGGCGCGGTCGCCAGTTCGCCCATCACAAGGATGAGTTCTTTCTGCACACTCAAAAGCAGATCGATGGTAAATGCGTCGGTCGCCGTGACCCGCGCCATTCCCAAAGCCGTGTTTACCTCATCCACGCAACCGTAGGCGTCCACGCGCGAATCGGTTTTCGAAACGCGCCGCCCATACATGAGTGAGGTCTGGCCGGCGTCGCCGGTTTTTGTGGCAATGGACATTGGAATTAGCTCCCGCAAGAAAATGCGAATGGCGAATCAGCCTTCGCCGATTCGCCATTCCTCATTTGCACTGAATTTATTGGTTAACCGAGCGCCGGTTGCGCTTCCGGCTCGTCCATCAAGGACGTGCCGACCTGTTCGCCCAACTCGACGAGTTTGATCTCGCGCACGGCGGGGAAGCCGGTGCCAGCCGGGATCAAGTGACCCATGATGACGTTTTCCTTGAAACCGCGTAGACGATCGACCTTGCCGAGCGTAGCCGCTTCGGTAAGCACGCGCGTAGTGTCCTGGAAGGACGCTGCGGAAATGAAGCTGTCGGTTTCGAGCGAGGCTTTCGTGATGCCCAGCAGGACCGGAGTCGCCTCCGCGGGTTTGCCGCCCTGCTCCACGACCGTTTCGTTTTCTTTCTCGAAATCGAGCCGGTCGATCTGGTCGCCCCAGAGGAGCGAGGTGTCGCCCGGATCCGTGATCTTCACCTTGCGCAGCATTTGCCGCACAATGATCTCGATGTGCTTGTCGTTAATTTCCACGCCTTGGAGGCGGTAAACTTCCTGCACTTCGTTCACGAGATGTTCCTGCAAATCCTGCGGTCCGCAGACCTCGAGGATTTCGTGCGGGACCACCGGCCCTTCGGTGAGCTGCTGACCTTTTTTCACGAAGTCGCCCTTAAAGGCGATGATGTGTTTCGTGAGCGGGATGAGGTGTTCCTCTTCGGCGCCGGTTTCGACGTCCTTGAGAATGAGCTTGCGCTTACCGCGAACAGTTCCGCCCATTTCCACCACGCCATCGATCTTCGCGATTTCGGCCGCGTCTTTCGGACGGCGGGCTTCGAAGAGTTCGGCCACACGCGGCAGACCGCCGGTGATGTCTTTCGTCTTCGCGACTTTGCGCGGCGTCTTGGCGAGCAAGGCGCCGGCCTGGATCTTCTTGCCTTCTTCCACGATGACGTGCGCGCCGGCTGGAATTGAGTAGCTGGCGAGAATTTCCTTCTTGTCACCGACGACGACGATCTGCGGATGCAAATCCTCTTTGTGCTCGATGATGACCGTGCCCATCAGACCCGTCGCTTCATCGACGTCACGCTTGATCGTCACGCCCGCGATCATGTCGCGGAACTCGATCTTACCGGTCTTATCCGTCAAAATCGGAACGTTGTAAGGATCCCATTGCACGAACGTCTCGGTCTTTTTCACCGCGGCGCCATCAGGCTTCGCGATCACGGAACCGATGACGACGTTGTAGCGTTCGAGCTCGCGGCCGTCGGCATTATGCACGCCGATGGAGCCGTTCTTGTTCAGCACGATCCAGCTGCCATCGAGCGCCTGCACCGTGCGCAGGTCGTTATATTGCAAGGTGCCGTCGTTCTTCGCTTTGATGATCGGCTGCTTGAAGGTCTGCGAAGCCGTGCCACCGATGTGGAACGTCCGCATGGTCAACTGGGTGCCGGGTTCGCCGATGGACTGTGCGGCAATAATACCGACCGCCTCGCCGAGTTTCACGGGCTGGCCGGTGGCCAGGTTACGTCCGTAGCAAAGTCCGCAAACGCCGCGTCCGGTTTCGCACGTGAGCACGGAACGAATCTTCAAACTCTCGACGCCGATCTTTTCAATCGCGGCCGCAGTCGGCTCGTCGATTAATTGGTTGGCCTTGATGATCTTCTTCTTCGTCACCGGGTCGGCAATCGTTTCGCAACTGACACGCCCGACGATGCGGGTCGAGAGATCGACCACTTCTTCGTCACCTTCGTAAATCGACTTCACCACGATGCCGTTCACCGTTCCGCAATCGAGTTCGTTAATGATCACGTCCTGCGAGGCGTCGACGAGCTTACGAGTGAGGTAACCTGAATCGGCGGTTTTCAACGCCGTATCGGCCAGACCCTTGCGCGCGCCGTGCGTGGAGATGAAATACTCGAGCACGGTCAAACCTTCACGGAAGTTCGACGTGATCGGACGTTCGATAATTTCGCCGGATGGTTTCGCCATCAAACCGCGCATACCGGCGAGCTGTTTCACCTGCTGCCGATTACCGCGCGCACCGGAATCCACCATCAGGAAGACGGGGTTTAGTTCCTTGCGGCCCTCGTTGTGTTCGAGGGTGCGGAACATGACGTTTGAAATCTCGTCACCCGCGTGCGTCCAAATATCGATGATTTTGTTATAGCGCTCGCCATCCGTGATGATGCCCTTGCGATACTGCTGCTCGACCTGCTTGATCGCTTTGTAGGCGTGATCGAGTTCGAGCTGCTTCTCTTTCGGGATAATCATGTCGCTGATTCCGATGGAAATGCCGGCCTTGGTCGCTTCGCGGAACCCGAGTTCTTTCAGCTTATCCAGCGTCTCGACGGTGCCGTCCTGACCAGCCACCTGATAGCAACGCCAGATGATGTCGCTGAGCTGTTTCTTGCCCGCAGCTTTATTGAAGAAGCCCATGCCGTTCGGCCAGATTTCATTGAAGATGACGCGACCGGCGGTGGTCTCGAGGATTTTGTCTGTCGAGTTGCCGTAGATCGTTTCCGTCCCGAGATCGGGGTTTTGAAAGCGAATCCGGTCGTGCGTTTTCACCTTCCCATCCGCCATCGCAAATTCGACTTCCGTCGGGTTGGCGAAGAGCGGGAGACGCGATTCCGTCGCCGAGCCGGCGGCGCGACGAGGATTCTGCGTGAGGTAATAACAGCCGAGCGTAATGTCCTGCGACGGTGTCGTAATCGGCTTGCCGCTGGAGGGCGAGAAGATGTTGTTCGGCGCAAGCATGAGCATGCGCGCTTCCATCTGCGCTTCCACCGAAAGCGGAACGTGCACGGCCATCTGATCGCCGTCGAAGTCGGCGTTGTAAGCGGTACAAACAAGCGGGTGAATCCGGATCGCTTCGCCTTCAATCAACTGCGGCTCGAAAGCCTGAATAGAGAGACGGTGCAGGGTCGGGGCGCGATTCAGGAGAACCGGGTGACCTTTCGTCACTTCCTCGAGGATATCCCAGACCTCAGGCGTCTGGCGTTCGATCATCTTCTTCGCGCTGCGCACCGTGTGCACGTAGCCGAGATCCTTCAGTCGACGAATGATGAACGGTTCGAACAAAACGAGCGCCATTTTCTTCGGCAGACCGCACTGGTTCAGCTTGAGCTCCGGACCGATGACGATGACCGACCGGCCGGAATAATCGACGCGTTTGCCCAGCAGGTTCTGGCGGAAACGTCCGCCTTTGCCCTTGAGCATATCGCTGAGTGATTTCAGCGGACGATTGCCGGCGCCGGTGACGGCGCGGCCGTGGCGACCGTTGTCGAACAGCGCGTCGACCGCTTCCTGCAACATGCGCTTCTCGTTCCGAATGATGACGTCAGGCGTCTTCAACTGGAGCAAATTCTTAAGACGATTATTGCGGTTGATGACGCGCCGATAGAGATCGTTCAAATCGGAGGTCGCGAACCGTCCGCCTTCCAGCGGAACGAGCGGACGCAAATCCGGCGGAATCACAGGCAGCACGTCGAGCACCATCCAATCAGGACGTGCATGCGAGGAGGCGAAGCCCTGCACAAGCTTCAAACGTTTCGCGAGTTTCTTGCGAATCTGTTTGCTCTTCGTATTCCCCATCGCTTCCTCGAGCTCTTTGTTGAGCTTGTGAAGATCGATTTCGGAAAGCAGTTTCTTCACCGCTTCCGCACCCATCCCTGCGACAAAATCTTCGCCGTATTGTTCCTGCGCTTCGCGATATTCGGTTTCGTTTAGGAGCTGTGTCCGGGTCAACGGCGTCTTGCCCGGATCGATCACGATGTAATCCTCGTAATAGATCACGCGCTCGAGCTGCCGCGCGCTCATGTCGAGCATGAGTCCGAGGCGCGACGGCATGCACTTGTAAAACCAGATGTGCGAAACCGGCACCGCCAATTCGATATGTCCCATGCGTTCACGACGCACCCGCGCCAGCGTCACTTCCACGCCGCAACGGTCGCAGATTACGCCCTTGTGCTTGATGCGTTTGTATTTGCCGCAGGAGCACTCCCAATCGCGCGTCGGACCAAAAATCCGCTCGCAAAAAAGACCGCCCTTTTCCGGTTTGAAGGTCCGGTAATTGATCGTCTCGGGGTTCTTCACCTCGCCCTTTGCTCCACGACCGCATCGTATCCGAAGACGCGACGCCAATCGCGACCTGATCAAAACCAACCGAGCGCTCTTCGCCCACCAACTCCCGCCAGGAATGTTCGTTCATTTAGTTTAGAAAATTTAAGGGTTTACCGATTACGCCACGTTTTCGAACAAAGGAGGAGGCGCCGAGCCGCCGACTTTCACGTCGAGGCCTAACGACTGCATTTCCTTAATCAACACGTTAAAAGATTCCGGCGTGCCCGCTTCGAGCGAGTTGTCGCCTTTGACAATGGATTCGTAAATGCGCGTGCGCCCTTGCACGTCATCCGACTTCACGGTGAGAAGT
The DNA here is from genome assembly GCA_963762685.1 of uncultured Verrucomicrobiae bacterium. Taxonomy (GTDB): domain Bacteria; phylum Verrucomicrobiota; class Verrucomicrobiia; order Chthoniobacterales; family UBA10450; genus JACCTI01. The sequence continues at coordinate 189,713 of CAVXLV010000020.1, forward strand.
TCCTGCAGGGTGTAAGCCGCGCCATACGCTTCCAACGCCCAAACCTCCATCTCACCGAAGCGCTGACCGCCATACTGCGCCTTGCCGCCGAGCGGCTGCTGCGTGACGAGGGAGTAGGGGCCGACCGCACGGGCGTGGATCTTATCCGCGACCAAGTGACCGAGCTTCAGCATGTAGATGTAGCCGACCACGACCTCCTGATCGAACTGATCGCCTGTCCGTCCGTCAAACAGACGGGACTTGCCGCTTTCTTGCACCCAGTTGAATCCATCGACCTTCTTCGCCTCGTTCAGATACTCGCGAATTTTGACTTCAGAGATTCCGTCGAAAACCGGTGTGGCCACCTTGAAACCCAAGGCCTTGGCGGCGACGCCCAAGTGTGTTTCCAACACCTGACCGACGTTCATACGGCTCGGCACGCCGAGTGGGTTGAGGCAGATTTCCACCGGCGTTCCATCCGGCAGATACGGCATGTCCTCTTCCGGCACGATGCGCGCGACAACACCTTTATTGCCGTGGCGCCCGGCCATTTTATCACCGACGGAAAGCTTGCGCTTCGAGGCGATGTAAACTTTGACCTGCTTGATAATGCCGGGGTCAACGTCATCGCCGCTTTCCACGCGATCCATCGAGCGCTCGCGCTCGAGTTCCAGCTCCGCGAACTTGTGCTCGTAGGAAGCGATGATCTCGCGAATCTTGTTCCGGATCGGCGACGGATCGATCTCGATGTGATCGTAAACGTTGGCCAGTTTGCGCAGAAGCGTCTTCGTGATCTTGCGATTCGCCGGAATGATGATCTCGCCTGTTTCGGCGTTAACCACGTCGAGCGGGATCTTTTCGCCTAACAAGATGTTAGAGAGCGAATCCGTGAGTTGCTCGGTCAGCTCGTCCTTCTTTTTCTTGTTGTCTTCCGTGATCGACTTGAGCTGACGCTTCGTTTCCGTTGGCGTCAGTTTTTCGCGCGAAATCTCACGGCGCGAGGAAACCTTTACATCCATGACAATGCCATACGTCCCCGAAGGAACCGTCAGCGAAGTGTCTTTCACGTCGGCCGCTTTTTCACCGAAAATGGCGCGCAAAAGACGCTCTTCCGGTGCGAGTTCGGTTTCGCTTTTCGGCGTGATTTTACCGACCAGAATGTCGCCCGGCTTCACCTCCGCACCGACGCGAATGACGCCGTCGGGTCCAAGATTGCGCAGCGCTTCTTCGCTCACGTTCGGGATGTCTCGCGTGATTTCTTCCGGGCCCAGTTTCGTATCGCGGGCGCCGATTTCGAACTCGTCGATATGAATCGAAGTGTAGATATCTTCCTTCACGACCTTCTCCGAGATCATGATGGCGTCCTCGAAGTTGTAGCCATTCCAAGGCATGAATGCGACGAGCACGTTGCGGCCGAGGGCGAGTTCGCCCTGATCCGTGTTCGGACCGTCGGCGATGACCTGGCCTTTTTTGACGTGCTGGCCTTTCTTCACAATCGGCTTCTGATTTACGCAGGTGCCGGCGTTCGAGCGCATGAACTTGCGCAGTTCGTAAATGTGAATGCCCGCTTCGTCGTCGTTCTTCAACTTCTTGCGGCTCTCGGGCATGTGCCCGTCCTTCGTGATCACGATCTGATCAGCGGTCACGGAAGCCACCTTGCCAGAATCGATTGAAATCACCACGGCGTGTGAATCGCGCGCCACTTTACCTTCGAGCCCGGTGCCAACGAGCGGCGATTCCGAGACAATCAATGGCACGCCCTGACGTTGCATGTTCGAGCCCATGAGTGCGCGGTTCGCGTCATCATGTTCGAGGAACGGAATCAATCCCGCTGCAACCGACACAAGCTGCTTCGGCGAGACGTCCATATAGTGGACCTTCGCCGGCTCGACTTCCAAAAAGTCGCCACGGTAACGCACAGAAACCTTTTCCTGCGTGAAGTTACCCTTTTCGTCCATGGTCGCATTCGCCTGCGCCACGAGGAAATTCTCTTCACGATCGCCCGTCAGATAATCGACCTCATCGGTTACGCGACCATCAGTGACTTTGCGGTAAGGCGTTTCGATGAAGCCGAATTCGTTGATCCGCGCGAACGTCGACATCGAACTGATCAGACCAATGTTCGGACCTTCCGGTGTCTCGATCGGACAAATGCGTCCGTAGTGCGAAGGATGAACGTCACGCACTTCGAAACCGGCGCGATCACGCGAGAGACCGCCAGGCCCGAGAGCCGAGAGGCGACGCTTGTGCGTCAACTCCGCGAGCGGATTCGTCTGATCCATGAACTGCGAGAGCTGCGAGCGACCGAAGAAATCACGAATGACAGCGCTGAGAGCTTTCGGATTAATCAGTTTTTGCGGCGTCATGCCGTCGATGTTGATATCGAACAATGTCATGCGCTCCTTCACGAGACGCTCGGTGCGGGCCAAACCGACTCGGCACTGGTTGGCGAGCAATTCGCCGACCGTACGAACGCGGCGGCTACCAAGGTGATCAATATCATCCAGCGTGCCTTCGCCGCGGCGGAGGTTGATGAGATATTTGATCGCGCCGATGAAATCTTTGTCGGTGACAATGCGCTCGCCGAGATCGACGTCGATGCTCAACTTCTGGTTGATCTTATAGCGACCGACACGGCCGAGATCGTATTTCTTCGGATCGAAAAAGAGGCGCTTCAGCAATGCTTTCGCATTCGCCACCGTGGGCGGATCGCCAGGGCGGAGTTTGCGATAGATATCTTTAAGCGCTTCGTCCTGATCGTGCGCCGGATCCTTCTTCAACGCCTTCACCACGGTATCGTCCGTCGTGATGTCGATCACTTTGACCTCTTTCTGACCAAGCGTCATGATCTGACGCACGGTCGCCGCCGTGAGCGGTTCGAAGGCGCGAGCCACCGTGGCTTCGCCGTCCAGCACATCAGCGATGAGGACTTTTGTCGCGAGTTCTTCCTCACCCAGCTTCTCGCTCAGCTTGAGGGTCTCAATATTATAAAAAAGTTTGATGACCTCTTCGTCCGAGCCATAACCCAGCGCACGGAGGAACGTGGTGGCGAGGAATTTCCGCCGGCGTTTGCGGCGATCGAGATAGATGTAAAGAAGATCGCTGGTATCGAACTGCACTTCGATCCACGAGCCGCGATCGGGAATAATCCGGAAACTGTAGAGCACCTTGCCATTAAGATGGATGCTCGATTCGAAGGCGATACCAGGCGAACGATGCAGCTGTGAGACGACAACCCGTTCCGCACCGTTAATCACAAAAGTGCCTTGCGGCGTCATGAGCGGGATTTCGCCCATGTAAACCTTCTCCTCTTTCGTCCCCTTCTCTTCCTTGAGTTGGAAGGTAACGTGGAGCGGTGCGCTGAAGGTTTGCCCTTCGCGCTGTGCCTCGAGCGCGCTCAGCTTCGGCTCGCCGATTTCGTAATGCGAGAAATCTAGCGTTGCCTTCTCGTCGTAGCTCTCAATCGGGAAAACTTCTTTAAAAACAGCCTGCAACCCGGACATTTTCCGCTTCGAAGCGGGCACGTCCTTCTGTAAAAAATCAACGTAAGAGTTGAGTTGAACCTCAATCAGATTCGGCGGCTCAACGCCCTCTTTGATGGTTCCAAAGTGAATACGTTCTGCGGTGCGTTCTGGCATAAACTGGGACCTGATGATTCCCGACGACACTTCGGCCGTTGGGCGCTGGGGTTATCGCGTCGACCGGACGCGAAGACGACAAAAATGGCAGCGAAACGGCAGCCTGTCAAACTGACGACCGTTTCGTTGCCACTCTTGAATTATTCCGTCGTGGGGCGGGCTAAAAATACTTTCTGCTTACTTTTAACGACTAAGATTGGTGCCACAAGCGCAAGCGGCGCGCAAGAAAATTCTCGCGCGCCGCTGCGTTGTGAAAATGATTTACTGGATCTCGACTTTGGCGCCGGCCGCTTCGATCTTCTTTTTGATCTCTTCGGCTTCTGCCTTGGTCACGCCTTCTTTCAGGGTCTTGGGCGCACCTTCTACGAGAGCTTTCGCTTCCGCCAATCCGAGCCCTGGAACTGCTCCGCGCACTTCCTTGATAACTCCGATTTTATTGGTGCCCATCTCCTTCAAGATGACGTCAAAGGTCGTCTTCTCTTCCGCTGCTGGCGCCGCGGCACCACCACCGGCAGGAGCCGCCATCGCTACGGGAGCAGCGGCACTGACGCCCCATTTTTCTTCGAGCTCTTTCACCAGTCCGGCGATTTCCAGGACGGTCAGACCGCTCAATTGATCCACGATTGCTTTTGTATCAGCCATATTATTTCTCCTTCATTGCCGCCTCCGGAAGCCTCCGAAAAATTAAAGCCGACAGCCGTCAGCTCGGGCAGTTGTTTTGTTGCTCGCTCTGCGCAAGAACGCGGAGCGAAATTGGTTACGCCGGGGTTTCTCCAGCAGGTGATTCGTTGGTCGGCGTTGCTGAAGCGGACTCAGGCGCTGATTCCGCTGAAGCACTAAGTTCTGGCGTTGCCGCCGATACCTCCGATGCGGGCGATTTTTCTTCCGTACTCGGCCGCCTCGGCTTGCGGGGCTGCTTCCTCGGCCTTTGCCGCAGGGGCTTCGCCGCCGCCACTTTTCTCGCCCTTGGCCTTCAGCAGCCGGGCGAAAGCCGACGCCGGCTCGTTCAAAACTCTCACCAGCATCGTCGCCGGCATCATCATCAGTCCGAGCAGCTGCGAGAGTAGAACATCGCGAGACGGCAATTCTGCCAGCGCCTCCACGTCCGCCGTCGAGAGGATGGCCTTATCAACCACGCCTACCTTCAGCGCCGCAATTTTAAACTCGGCCGCGAATGTCTTGAGAATCTTGGCCACCGGCGCCACGTCGCTATCACCCAGGACAACGGCCGTCTGGCCGGTGAGCTGCTTCGTCACATCCGGATAACCGCTGTCCGCCATGGCCCGCTTGAGGAAGCTGTTTTTCACCACGTGCACTTCCGCGCCGGCGGGCGAGAGGCGGTTTCGCAACTCGCCAAATTGTTCCACCTTCATTTTCTGGTAATCAGTCACCAGCATGAAGGGAGAGCGGTTTAGTTTTTCGGAAAGATCCGAAACGATGGAGGCTTTTTCTGGTCTCATGTTTTTGGGTCTTTCGGGCTAAAAGGTAAGATAGGGCGACGGATCGAGCGTGATTCCCGGAGACATCGTTGCGCTCAGACTTAGCCCCTCGACGAAGCGGCCTTTGGCCGTTGCCGGACGCGCCCGGACTACAGCCTCAATGACCGCCGTGCCGTTTTCGACGAGCTGCGTTTCATCAAACGAAAATTTACCGACCGGCACCGCGATGTTGCCGTTCTTATCGAGTTTAAATTCCACTCGGCCAGCCTTCACTTCCTTCACCGCCTTGGCAGTATCGTCCGTCACCGTCCCGGTTTTCGGGTTCGGCATCAATCCGCGAGGACCGAGCACTTTGCCCAGCTTGCGCACTTCCGCCATGGCCGCTGGAGTCGCGACCGCGACATCGAAATCTTGGAAGCCTTCCTGGCACTTCGCGATCATGTCCTTGTAGCCGACATATTCCGCCCCAGCTTCTTTTGCCGCCCGCGCCGCATCGCCTTCCGCGAACACGAGGACGCGAACCTGTTTGCCACTACCATGTGGCAGGGGGCAAGTTCCGCGCACCATCTGGTCCGATTGCTTCGGATCAACCCCGAGCCGAAACGACATCGTCACGGTCTGATCAAACTTTGGCGGGGTCAGCTTCTTCAGCGTCGAAACTGCTTCCGGAAGATTATAGGTTTTGTTGCGGTCCACCATATCGGCGGCCGCGCGATAACGTTTGCTGCGATTGTTTTGCATGATTTTGAAGCAGTGCGAATGAGTTCCGCTTTTTGCGGTTCTCTCCTGCGGGCTCTGCTGGATCACGATCACCAGCGGAGCGGGACGTGGAAAGTAGAGGGCTTTCCAACGCTGTCAAAATCAATTCTCCGATCGAGAAATCGGCAACCGACTGCGTCTTACCGCCGTCGATTCGGAGAGCGGCCCTCATCTTCCGTGTAAGACGCGCCTACCCTCAACCGAAACTTGTCATTCCCGATCTCAGTCATGAAATATCCCTGCTTGATCGCGCCACCCCCCTTGCCGGTGTAGCGACCGTAAACGAACCCCACTTCCCCGCCCGTGTAGAAAAGATCCGGCTTTTCCTCGCTCAAATAAGCAGGCGAATCTTCCCTCATCGTCATCGAATGTCTCCCGTCGTTCCTCTTTACCGGACGAGGGGATACCGGCCGAAAAGTTCGGTAGAAATTGCGCCTGCGACTCCATCCAGCCAAATGCGCCGGGATAAGAAAATCGCTCGCCGTGATCCAGCGCCAACAACGGCAACTCCGGCCAGACGCGGCCTAACGACAACTCCGCCCCCGTGAATTCCATTGCCGGATCCGACGCCATAGATCGCGGCCGCCGCGCCATCAGAGAACACTCGCGTCTCCGCCTTTGCACGTAAGCCAAGCGCAAAAACTCCAGCCGCGATAAACAGAACCCGTTTCAACATGCCAAGAAACCTCAGCCCAAAGCGAGCCCGCGCCAGCAAAATTTTCATTGCCGTCCAGGAGAGGAATGGAACGACCGACGCTCTCATTCCGGATCATTAAGAAAACTTCCAAGAAATCGTCATTTGGAGTTATTCGGAATGAAAACGTTGCCAAAATGTAAACTGCCCTGCTAAACCTGACGTTTATGAAAATTTCTTCGCGCAATTTACTCAGCGTTTCGCTTCTCGGTGGCTCCACTTTGTTGAGTGCGCTGTTAACCGTCAGCGCTCTGGCCGCCCCGATTGAATTTAGCGAGGTGTCTCTCCTCGTTCGCTCCCACGAAAGCGAGCCATCGATCGCTCGCGAGGTCGCAGAACGGAAGCTGAGCCGTGTCCTCACATCGCAGCAGGAAACGACGCTGAAAACCCAGGGCGCATCCGACTCCTTGGTCCAAACCCTGCGCACCTCCGCGAACATCTTGAGTGCGGCTGACGCATCCGCGTACGATGCGGGACGCGAGCAATCCCGAAAAGGTTCCTCCCTCGCCTCCGCCAGTTCCATTCGCCCGACTGAAAATGGCTCGCGGGATGATCTCCATATTTTTGAGGTCGCGCCGGGACACCCAATTAATCTCAGCCAATGGGGCGGTCCGGATTACGATCTCGTCTTTAATCCCCCTACCCGTCTCGATGAGGGTGCCGACGACGCGTTTCTGGTGGATCCGATTCGCACCGGCACAGATGTGGCCACCTATCACGGCAAAGGCCGGGCCGCAGACAGCACCACCGTATTTCCTTACCGCGATTACGTGTCCTCAATCAGCTACTCATTCACCCGGGGCCTGCGCATTGATCACAAACATCCTGTTTCGATCAAAGGCACGCCCTACTTGCTCTATCCGGTCTACGCGGCTGGCGGCGTCTCGCTCTATTACATCGGCGCTTCCAGCCAATCGGTGAAGCTCGCGGTCAGCACCTCGGCGTCTGCGTTAACGACACGCGGCAAAAGGAGACGCGCGCCAGATTGCGCGGGCTAGCGGTGCAATCGGCCGGGATCTGCGGTCAATGATTGCGGATTTCCCACTCGGTGGAGACGTAGGGAAGAAACCGATCGCCAACGTGGGAGGTGCCATTCATGAGCCAAACCGCGCGCTGCCCAGTGTGGCTGTGCTGCCAAACAATATCTGTCTGGCCGTCCTTGTTATAGTCACCGGTGCCAGCAATTTCCCACTCGATCGGAACCGTGGGCAGGAAGTATTGCTCGGCTGGTTGCCTGCCCGTCATGATCCATATTCCTCGTTCCCCTGTGGCTCGGTTTTGCCAAAGAATATCAGCACCGACATAGCCGCCAAACTCCGCCGCCCCCACGATTTTCCAGTTCAGGTCCACCGTGGGCAAAAAAACGTCGCCGACATGGGCAGTCCCATCCATTAACCAGATGGCGCGCTGCCCGGTGACAGTATTCTCCCAAAGGAGATCCGCCTTCCCGTCGAAACTGAAATCGCCGCTGCCGACGATCTGCCACTCTAGGGCTATCCGCGGCAACCAGCGGTCTGCGATATGCGCGGCGCCATCCATGAGCCAGATTGCCCGGTCGCCGGTGCTACGATTCTGCCAAACGATGTCGCTCTGCCCATCGTTATTGAAGTCACCCATGGTGGCGATTTGCCAATCAGTCGCAACGGTAGGTAGGAAATAAATGGCGGAAATATTGGTGCCATTCATCCACCAGATCCCGCGTTCTCCTGTCACGATTATTCTGCCAAAGAATCTCAGAATTCCCGTCGGTATTGAAAGTCTGGCTTGATCGGGGGCCGAAAGATCGGGGATCTGCGAAAATGGGACCGCTCATGGTCACCGTAGCTGGATTATCCGTTCCGGAATACGCGCCGTTGCCGGAACCATTCCATTGCACAAAGACATACCGGCACGAGACGGCTGCTGATTTGCACTGTTTGGCCGACTGTCGATACCAGCCGCTGCTTGGCGTCACGTTCCCTGACCACGCCGCGTCCATCGTCAGGTAGTATTGGGAGCCAAATTCAGCTGAAAAGGCTCCATCACTGGTCGGGCTGATCGTATGCGAGTCACGCTCCGCCATCCGTCCAATTCTGCCAAGTCCAACGCCCGCCATATAACCAAGGCATTGTTTGCGGCGAAGCCGCGCCCAAGTGTGTGACTGGACCCGGCAAGCCAGTGAAACGTTTGCGCGAACATTATAAGCGATGCCGTCCACCGTGAATTGCGGCCCAGCGGGATAGCAATAAACAGTCACCTGCACCCCGCCGGAAAAGCGGGCGATCTGCTTGATCGGCGCATTCACGGTCACGAACGCAGGATTATCTCCACCAGAGTACGAGCCGGAGCCGGTTCCAACTCCAACTCAGGAAATTCTCGCTGCCGGCCGGGTGTCGCGCTGATGGGAACGATCGTGCCGGCGTTGTACCAGCAGCACCGGGAGCTACGGTCCCCGGATTCACACTTCCGGCAGGCGAAACCTCCATGGTCAGAAAATACCGCTTGGTGTAGTTCGCGGTATAAGTCGTGTCGCTGGTCGGCGCAACGGTATGGGAGATTGCCCCACCGTCGCTCCAGGACCCTCCAGGCATACTGCGTTCCAGTCCCGCCCGGCTGCACCGATATCCCCGCGACGGTGTGGGAACTCCCGCGCAGCCCAAAAGAAATATGCGGCGAAGTGTAGGTGATCCCGTCGACCTGCACCTGAAGTCCGGGCGGATTTGATTGCACCCGGGACGGCCAGAGGTAGGCGGATCCGTCGATCACAGTGATGCTGTTGGAATTAGCACTGGCGCTGTTGGAAGTAATGCGCGCACGCGATAGTAAAATGTCGTCGTGCCGGATGGCAAACCGGTCAATCGATGCGACTCAAGCGAGTTGCCCACATTCAAATCCTGGTATCCGGTCGACATAGCTGTTGAAACTGCTACTGGTCGAAACATCCAATCGATAGCCGGAAGCATTCGTCACCGCCGTCCAATTTGCGTAGAAGCTGGTTTGGATCACAAAGGTGGCCGCGGTGGCCGTGGGCACCGGAAGCGAGCCGGGCTCGAGATACTGTCTCACCTGAGGGAAAAACGCGGAGAATTTACCGTAGAGGGCGAAGGGGCGGCACAAGAGGCCGGCAAGAGGGCCGCAGCTCGCCGCGCCCACGAGATAGGTTCCAGCGCCATCACTGACAAAGAGGCCCGATCCGCTGGAACCGGGCTCGGTAATGCCGGAAGTCCAATCCACCAAATAACTGGTCGTCACTCCAGTCGCCGAGACACGAAATCGTTTTCATTTGTGATCACGCCCTGGGAGCGGCGAAGATAGGAATTCAAGCTTGGCGGTATATAGCCATCAGGATGATGCAGCCCGAAAACTGGAGTCTGCAGTGCGACTGGCGAAGCCTTCCAGCCAGCGAAAGCCACATTGTTCGGCACAGAATTGCGCAAACGGAGGAGCGTTGAATCACTCGACGTATCGGTCACCAGCAGATCTGCCCCCGCACTGTCCTGCCCTCCATCACTCCGTAGGACACCACTATTGCATGAAGTGGTCTGGTAGAGCCAATACGTTACCATCGAGAGCGCTTCAGCTTGGGTATCAATACAGTGAGCGGCGGTATAAAAATAAGGCGTGCGGTCCCCGCTCGTGTTATTCAAAGTGTGCCGGTGCAAACGTAAACATTGCCACCGCTGATAAAAACAATCCGAGCCACCGCGTCCTTCGGCCCGACGGACGAGCAAGAAGCATCGACATGGCAACCTAGAACGGTAGGAGTATCCGCGATTTCTTCAAAGATGTGCGCCACGGACGAAACAACGAAAACACCCGCCTTGGATCGGATATGGTATTCAACAATCGCCGTATCGCCATCGACGCTGCCTGACCAGAATGTTTCGTCCTTTCGATCCCCATCGGAACGATAGGGCCCCGCCACTCCGCCTTTCCCAGACGCGCTGCGTACGTAAACCTCATCCCCGGCCGGGATATTGAATTGAGTGAATTGCAGACGCATGGCTTCGGCTCCCGGCGATTTAATCGCAAATACCAATAATTCGGTGCCATCGGCATTTTGAAAACGTTGGGCGCGCTCTGAAGAAACGATCTGCGTTGGGCGAGCCACGCCGACCTGCAACGGCGTCGTAGACATCGTCTCGGGCTTCTCGACCCAACCGAGATCGTTCGTCATTTCCGAGAGGTCGACGGCGACTTTATAGCGAGCACTCGGAGCTTCCGCCCCTGTCCGCCCGAAGCCTGCGCTCGGATCAAGAGCTGGAAGGCCGCGGAGCGAAGTGGCCTTCTCCTGCGGAGAACCGCTAGGAGCGCCCAACACGGCGGAAATGCCAACGCACAGAAGGATCGATGAGATGATAATCCTCCCGCGGGTCGTCTTCATATTCTGAACTTTCTTATATCTTGCCGTTCGTGGACAGCATATCCTGATCACGCGGACAATTTTCGGCTTCACCGCAAGGTTAGGACCGAAAGCGGCCGAACAGAATAGGCCCGACTGAACCGCCATTGCACCCAAGGATCAGTGGTTCCGAATTTCCCACTCCGTCGGAATGGTCGGCAGAAAGCGATCGCCGATGTGACTGGTCTGATCCATAAGCCAAACCGCCCGCTGACCATTCTGCCGCTGCTGCCAAATGATGTCGGTTTGACCGTTGCCATCGTAATCCCCGGCGCCGGCAATCTCCCAAGCAGTCGCCACTGTCGGCAGAAAGCTGGTGGCGACATGCGATGTGCCATTCATAAACCAGACGCCACGCTCCCCCGTGGTCAGGTTCTGCCAGAGGAGGTCAGCCTTCCCATCTCGGTTGAAGTCCGCTGCGGCTGCGATGCGCCAGTCGGTCGCTACGGTCGGAAGGAAGGCATCGCCGATATGCGAGGTTCCGTTCATAAACCACACCGCGCGTTCTCCGGTGCTGGTGTTCTGCCAGACGATGTCCACCATCTGATCGCCATTAAAATCACCGGTCGTGGCGATCTGCCAGTCCAACGCCACCGTGGGAAGGAAACGCTCGCCTGCGTAAGTGGCGCCATTCATGAACCAAACGCCCCGCTCGCCGGTGACCGTATTTTGCCAGAGGAGGTCGGACTGGCCATCGGCATTGAAATCCCCGGTGCCTGCGATCTGCCAAGCGAGTGGAACATTGGGCAGGTAACGCTCACCGCCGTAATTTGTTCCATTCATGAACCAGACACCGCGCTGACCATTTACATTATTCTGCCAAATCAGATCGCTCTGACCATCTGCGCTAAAGTCAGGGCGGGCGGGGACACCACCCAGATTGCTCTGAATCCGAAAAATCTGACTGCTGCCGCGGGCGAGGTAATACAGCGCACCATCTGGCCCGACGCTGAGATCCACCGGATTCTCGATTCCGCTGGCGAAAGGTGCCACGCTGTTATCTGCGGGATTGAGGTAACGTATCCAGCCGCTGCAATAATCCGCGAAGAAGTATTTGCCGACATAGATGGACGGAAATTGAGAAACGACCGGATTATAAAATGTGCCACCGGTAATCGCGCAGCCACCAGTTGAGGAGGGACGAGCGGCCGTAGGCGAAAAGTGGAGAGCGGAAACGGGGATCATTCGTCGGCCCCTCGCTCTCTGGCCAGCCGTAGTTCGAACCGCTTACGCCATTGTTAATCTCTTCCCAAGTGCTCTCGCCCACGTCATTAAGGAAGAGGCGGCCCACACCCGGCTGAAAGGCAAAGGTGTAAGGATTCCTCAAACCGAGCGCCCAGATCGCGCGATTGTCACCGACGGCGCTCGTGTAAAAGGGATTGCTGTTCGGAATGCTTCCGTCGGCGTTAATCCGGAGCAGTTTCCCTAACAAGTTGGTGAGCGTTTGCGCATTGGCGCCGTTCTGATTTTCCCCGACCGCGATATAGAGTTTTTCATCGGGACCGAAGTGAAGCGCACCGCCATTATGCACAGGCGAGGAAGTCAGATCATCCAGTCGCAGGATCAAGGTTTCACTCCCAGGGACCGCGACGTCGCCATCGGCCGTAAACCGGACCACGCGATTGTGCACCGGCGCCGTGCTCACGGTGTAATACAGATAAACGTAGCCGTTGACGGAAAAGTGTGGATCGAAAGCCACGCCTAAAAGTCCCCGCTCACCTGCCGGAATTCACGCTCAAGGCCACAAACGGCGTCGGGCAGCAAAGCGCCGTTTTTGATCACTCGTAGCCGTCCGCCTTGCTGACAAACGAAGAGCCGCCCGTCCGGCGCGAACGCCATCGCCGTCGGCGCAGACAGCCCGCTGGCAAAGACTGTTTCCGAAAAACCGGTCGGCAGAGTCGCGGCGCGCGTGCCGAGTGGAAGCAAAAAGGCGGCCACAGCGACCGCGCAGGAAAGTCGTTGAGAAAAGGAAGTCTTGTTTCGGAAAGGACGCGGGATCATTTGTTCCGAATCTCCCATTCTGTGGCGACGGTGGGAAGAAAGAAAGCACCGTTGAAGGTCGTATCCTCCAATGCCCAAATGCCGCGCTCGCCGGTGGAAATATTTTGCCACAAGATGTCCATCTTTCCGTCGCCGGTGAATTCGCCCGCGCCGGCGATTTTCCATTCCAGGGCAGCAGGCGGCAAAAAACGGCTTTCGATATAAGTCGTCCCGTCCATCACCCAAAACCCACGCTCGCCCGTGACGTTATTTTGCCACAGCAGGTCCGCCTGTCCGTCGCGATCAAAATCCGCCACTGCGGCGATTTCCCAGTCCAGCGGAATGGTCGGCAGGAACCTGTCACCCACGTGAGAAACCCCATCCATGAACCAGACCGCTCTCTGTCCCGTCGTCGTGTTTTGCCAAACGAGATCCACTTTGCGATCGCCATTAAAGTCGCCCACTCCAGCGATTTTCCATTCCAGCGCGACCGTCGGCAAAAACGCGGTGCCGAGATGACTGGTCCCGTTCATGAACCAAACCGCGCGCTGCCCGTTGCTCTCGTTCTGCCAGAGAATATCAATCTGCCCGTCGCCATTGAAATCCGCCGTGCCCACGATCTCCACTCCAGCGCCACCGTGGGTAAAAACCGATCGCCGGTGTGGCTCAAGCCATTCATCAACCAGACCGCGCGTTGTCCATTCACCCGATTTTGCCAGATCAAATCGGTCTGGCCGTCCGCGTTAAATTCCGTGCGGGTAAAGTCTAACGAGGGAGGCACAATCTGCACCCGCGCGGTAAACGGATCCGGATTACCCGTCCGTGTATCCACCCACACCGGCACCGCCGGGACATTGCCATTAGTCGGCTCGGCAATGCCTTGGTAGTCACCCAGCATATACCCGGTGGAGGTGAGCGGGGCGAGCGTCGCATCCGTCGAAACCGAGCTCACGCGCACGTTTGGCTCCCAGCTTGCACCGCCATCAAACGAGTGTGCCACATAGACATCCAGCAGAGTGTTCGAACCGGGATTGTCCCGCGTATCGTAAAACGAAACGGCGAGCTTGCGGCCATCCGGCGACGCGGTGATCGCCGCGTTGAAAACAGCCGAGCCCGGATTATCGCTGATCGCCACAGGAGCAGACCAGCTCGTTCCCGCGTCGGTTGATTTCGTAAACATGATCCGCGGCACACCCGACTGGAGAGCTTGATAGGTCACGTAGAGCGTTCCCGTGGTCCGATCTGTGGTGGCGCTGGGAAGAAATCCTCCATCACGCACCGCGGGAGCATCGTAATAGTTCACCGCGGTGATCGGCCTCGGCGTGCCAAAGGTGATGCCTCCGTTCGTAGATACCACCAGCTCCAGAAAGTCGTCCGCGAACGTCGTCGTATTATTGAAGTTCCAGTATACGATCGCCAGCCGTCCATCGAACAAAAATACCGGCTGCGACCCTTGCACCTGGCGATTGCTCGAGTGCACCAAAGCCGCCGAACTCCACGTGTCCCCGGCGTTATCGCTATACACGCGCATGATCGGATAGGCAGCGGCGCCCACCGCCGGAAATTGAGTGAAAGTAACGACGATCCGGCCAGCGCTCGGCGTGCCCGCGAAAGTGTTGATCGCCATCCAATTTTTATCCGGGAAATCGTTCGCGGAAGCTTGGAACGCCACTTTCGGCGGCCCGAAAATATTCCCATCGGTGGAGCGGCTCACCAGGATTGTCCCGCCACTGTTGGAAGCACCGGCAGCCAGCGTGTTGAGATAGGCGTTCCCAGTGAAGGAAACGCGCCGCCACTGGATCTGTCAGACGGGGATACGGTCCCCCGCTCGACGGCGTCGTGCCCGGGATAAGCTCTCTGCTCCAAACGATTCCGCCATCCAGGCTGACTGAGTATCCGCAGTTCACGGCGCTGCCATCGGTAAATCGTCCCTCTTGGAACGTGGCGATGAGATAATTCGAATCGACCGGAGACCGCGCGATATGAGGCTCCGCTTGTGCCCGCATGTTTGGCGGGAGAGCGGCTGGGTCGTCGCCCAGCCGGATATTGGCCCCCACTCGCGGATCAAGCGCGACTGCCGGTGCATCCTGCGTTTGGCGCAGGGAATCCTGCGTGCGCCGTGCGCGGTCGGTCGGCAGCTCCACCAGATCGCCATTAGCATCCAGCCGCAGCAACGCCCCTGAGGACAACCGGTCCACCGGGACATTTCGCAACGCCGCGGGCCAGTGCGAACGGTCGGGCGAGGAACGGAGTCCTCC
The DNA here is from genome assembly GCA_963762685.1 of uncultured Verrucomicrobiae bacterium. Classification (GTDB taxonomy): domain Bacteria; phylum Verrucomicrobiota; class Verrucomicrobiia; order Chthoniobacterales; family UBA10450; genus JACCTI01. Next base: position 204,841 of record CAVXLV010000020.1, read on the forward strand.
ATCCGTCTCGGCCGCGCGGCAGATAACGGCGCTACCGATAAGCAGCGCAAGCCAGAGCCCACGAAGGTTCGTATTCATGCCGTAAACGTATCTGCGAAACACAAGGTCCACCATTCGCAACCAGGTGCGGCCCGCGAAAATACCGACGGGTGATGTCTAATGGGTCACAATTTCCCAAGCCGTCCCGACCGTTGGCAAGAAACGGTCGCCGATGTGGCTGACACCATTCATCAACCAAATAGCCCGCTCACCCGTGGCATCATTTTGCCAGATCAAGTCGAGGGAGGTATCCGCATTGAAATGGCCCGTTCCGACAATCCGCCACTGCGTAGAGATGGTCGGTAAAAACCGCTCGCCCACCGAGGTGGCGCCATTCATCACCCAGAAGCCGCGCTCACCAGTCACGGTATTTTGCCAGAGCAGGTCCGCCTGCCCGTCACCGGTGAAATCTCCCGCGCCCGCGATGCGCCATGCCCTCGACACCGTGGGCAGAAACCGGTCGCCGATATGGCTGGTTCCGTTCATAAACCAAATGGCCCGCTCGCCCGTCAGATCATTCTGCCACACGAGGTCGACTTTTCCGTCGCCATTGAAATCGCCTGTGGTCGCAATTTGCCACGCCACCGCCACCGTCGGCAAGGCCCGTTCTCCCACCCAATTGCCATCCTTAATCAACCAGACGCCCCTTTCGCCGGTGGAGTTATTTTGCCAGACGATATCGGACTGTCCGTCGCCGTCGAAATCGCCGGTGCCGGCAATTTTCCAAGAAGTCGTGACGGTCGGGAAAAATTTTACACCCACCGAGTCAGTGCCATTCATAAACCAAAGGCCGCGCTGTCCGTCGCTGTTATTTTGCCAGAGAAGATCGGTCTGCGCGTCTCCGTTAAAATCGGATCTCCCATTCCGAATCACGGTCCCGCTCCAAGCGAGGACCACGTTCCCGTTGGCGCCACTCCGTCCATCGACGGCCACTTGGTAAGTCACACCCGCTGACGCCGAAAACGTCACACTGCTCCGCGTGGAGCCTGGCGCATTGTCATTACTGGCGATGTAACTGAGCGAGCTCAGATTGCGTCCCAGCGTAGACGGCGAGCAGAGTGTCGAAGTTGCTTTGCAAAGTGTTAAACGTCACCGGCCCGGTCGCCGGAGCCGTCCACGAGAACCAGATGGACGCGCCGCCAGTCACGCTCGCGTGCAGCGGTTCTCCCGTCTCCGAAGACGCGCCCGTGTTAGTTCCGGAGGTGGTCCCGCTGGCTCCGTAAATCTTGAGACGAGCCGCAAAGAAATCGTTCGCCGGCCCGGCTGGAAGCGACCAACGCAGATTGTAATTTCCCGTTAGCGCTCCGTAGCCATCCACGGCGATCTCATATTCGACCCCGGCCATGGCCGAAAATTGGACGCTGCTCTGCAGGCTGCTGCCCACGTCGTCGTTGTTCACGATCCGGGTTAAGGCCGAGACGCTGGTTCCAGTATAGACGGCCAGAATGGTGTCAAAATTACTCCCAGCGGTGTCGACCGTGACCAGACCGCTCCGCGGCGCCGTCCACTTATGCCACACCGAGGCGCCTCCAGTAGACGACCAATGATACGGCTCACCGCTCTCCCGCGTCGCTCCTACGGTAGACCCCGAAATGCTGCCGTTGGAGCCTTGCAGCAAAGTGCGATTGGCAAAAAAATCGTTCCCAAAGTTGGAAGAGGGCGCGTAGCGCTGAGCCATGCCAGCACCGTCCTGCGCGCTCAAGTGGTCGCGTTGCCCCATGGTATTAAGGTAGCTGGAGTAGGCCGGCTTGGGCTCGATCGTGTTGCTCCCGTTTTGGCTGAACGACGTCCGATAATAGTGCATCACAGAATCAAAATCGTATGCACCAAAATTAACCGTGGTCACCCGATTGAAATTCGACTCCTCTCCGGGCTCGATGTTGGCGTAGAGGATGTTGACATACGAATCTCGGTCAGATCGGGAATGCTCATGCTCCAGTCCGAGCGCGTGCCCGATTTCGTGCGCAATCACGTAGGTGTAATCCCAGTTAAAAATCTCCATCTCCTGCGCGCCGCCGATCATTCCCACATACGAGCTGTTTCCGGACGAATCCCGCACCAAGACGTAATTTCCGGCGCCCGTGCTTTCGACGAAGCTGACTGCCGCCACCGCCTGCCACGCCGCCGCGGCCTGCCGCCAGGTATTCCGATGCGCCGAAGAAACGGCAGTGGCGAACTGATAGTAGACGACACCTCCCGGCCAACTATTCCCAGTAAAAGCAGAGTCCCGCTCGACCGCGTCCGCGGAGAAGCGCATGTCATCCACTCCGTAAAAGCGCCGGCCGGCGCTGTCGACCTGCGGAACCAGCGCGGCAGCATCCACGTCCGGATTCGCCGCGGAAGCAGGCGCATCAATCAATTCCTGCGACGAAGGCGCGAAGGTGGAAGCCGAAAGGTTCGCCGCGAATCCGAAAGCAGATAACAGAACGGCTGCGTATAAGGTCACGGATAGCAGCGAGGCAGAACTTCGAAAGATATGAACCCGGCGCGCAAGAGAAAGCAATCGATGATGCATAGGACGTAAAACCTAATTCTTAGATTCGCGTATTATATACTGAATCGGCCGATCTGCTGAAAATAATCCTGCGTCTGACAGATCCCTCAATTCAGTGCCTTCCAGGCACCAGCGCTGAACGTTCCCCCCCGATCGCGTTGCTAGCAGAGCGACTCTTCGGGGCTCAGTGATTAATAATCTTCGGTTATCAACCGAAACATGGGGAGCAAGAAGACATTGATCTCCTCAACGCCGTTTATCGAAGACGTCCGCTCCCCAGTTACAGAATTGCCGAAGACGCTCGAGAGCACCTCACAGAAGGCAACGCCGATTAAGCGCGATAGCAGACTCTCCTGATTTAACCCAGCATGGGGATCAGAAGAAGCATATCCCCAAGTGCTTTAAAATCGTTTAATCCACCACTTCCAAGCCCATCTGCCGAGCGGTGCCGGCGATGATCTTGAAGCCGGCTTCATCAGTGCGCGAATTAAGGTCTTTGCCCTTCAACTTCACGATGTCCATGACCTGCTTGCGTGTAACTTTGCCGACTTTGGTCTTGTTTGGCTCTTTTGATCCGGCCGCGATGTTTGCCGCTTTTTTCAAGAGGATCGCGGCAGGCGGGCTCTTCGTGATGAAGGTGAAGGACTTGTCCTTAAAGACGGTGATGACGACCGGAAGAATATCTCCGGCCTGCTTCTGCGTCGCGGCGTTAAATTCTTTGCAAAACGCCATGATGTTGACGCCCCGAGGCCCGAGCGCCGTTCCGACGGGAGGTGCAGGATTCGCCTGTCCGGCAGGGATCTGCAGTTTGATATGAGCGATGATTTCTTTGGCCATGGTGGAAAATTCTAAATTCTTACGTTTCTATCCGCGTTCAACCTGCCAGTACTCGAGTTCCACCGGCGTGGCCCGACCGAATATGGTGACAGAAACGCGCAGCTTGCCGCGGTCCGGATCAATCTCTTCAACGATACCGTTTTGGTTCTGGAAAGGGCCATCGGCAACTTTGACAGTCTCTCCAACTTCGAAGCTGACCTTCGGTTTGACGTTCTCTTCGCGCTCACGCATCTGCGCGAGCATATTATCGACTTCCGATTGCCGCATTGGAATCGGCTTGTCTTTGGTGCCGGCAAATCCAATCACGCCGGGCGTGTCGCGGATGAAATACCAAGTGCGTCCGACGAGCTGATTGTCGTCGTCCAGCAAATGCATGTTCGCAATTAGATAGCCGGGGAAAAACTTGCGCGTTGTCTCGCTTTTCTTGCCCTTCTTGATTTCGGAGACACGCTCCGTCGGGACGAGCACTTCGAAAACGACGTCGCTCATCTCCTCGGTCTTGACGCGTTTGGCGATATTGTCGCGGACCTTGTTCTCCTGACCGGAGAGGACATGCACCACGAACCACTGATCCTTCGCTGCGAGTTGAGCCATATCAGTGCAAGCGGGTGAAAAACTGAATGACGTTCACGAGAATGAAATCGAAGAGCGCGACATAGCCCCCGAGGAGCAGCATCGCAATGATCACGACGAGCGTAGAATCGGTCAGCTCCTTGTAGCGCTTCAGCCCCTTTTCTTTGGGATCCCAAGGCCAGGACGCTTTCTGTAGCTCGACCTTCACTTCATTAAAGAAGCTTTTTGTCTTCGTGATCATTCTGTTGGGAAAAAGT
>CAVXLV010000021.1:0-52525 GCA_963762685.1 uncultured Verrucomicrobiae bacterium
GAAGGGACGGAAGCGGTGGGAGATGGGGAGTCGGCCATGGGATATGAGGAGCTACCGCCTTTGCGCGCTGGCACGGTGGGGGCGAGTTCGGTTTCTTCTATGAAGGCGAGGATGCTGGGTAAAGCGTTTTTGATGGTGGCGGCGCAGGCGACGTAGGTATCGCGGCCAGAGCCAATGGGATCGGGAACATCGCGCCAAACCGTGTTGCCGGATTCTTCGAATTCGCGCAGGAGGAAGGTCTTGTGCGCCCCGTGGGGGAAGAGCAGATGGATGCTTTCGAGATGGGCGCCGGTCATGGCAAAAATGTGCGTGGCGCGATCGACTAATGTAGCGGTGAGAGGCTGGCTGCGGATGCCGCTGATATCGACGCCTTCGCGCCGAAGAACTTCGACGCCGTAGAGGCTGGGAGGCTGGCCGCGGACAGCATGCACGCCGGCGGAAGCGACGGAAATATCCTGCCGATGGCCCAGGAGAAGCCGGAAAAGACCTTCAGCCATCGGACTCCGGCAGATGTTGCCGGTACAGACGAAAAGGACGTTTTTCACAGGATGCAAACCGTGCAGAAGCGCTCGGTCGGCCAACCTAAAATCAAAAGGTATCAAGTCAATCGAGCGAGACTTGGAGCGCGTTCCGTTACCTCAAAATGGGTGTTTCCACTGAGCGATGGAGGCGTTGTTTCGAACTGGCGCCAGCTGTCTGGCCGCTTAGCTAAATCTCTGGCAGCGCCGCCGTTGACGCCTCGATGAGGGACGGCACGCGTAAATCGATCTCAGCAATTCCGCCGGTAGGTTGAACCAATACGCGGGTCGCTTCGAAGATGGTGCCACCGCGGCTCCCGTGGGCGGGCAGGACGACGCGCATGCGCCCGCTGCGCGCGCGCAAAACGAAAAGGGAAACGCTAAAGGTGGGCGAGAGCTCCACGCCCACGAGATCGAACGCGGCCAGCAGACGGACGGTGAAATGAGAGGCAGCAGCGGGCGTGATTTGCAAACCGCTTTGACCCTCGCCCGGCATGAGGGCGAGCCGATCGACCGGCACTCTGGTGGGCGACGGGCGAGCGGCTTGGTGACGGGTGGCTGGGATGAGGTGGAGAGTTTGTAATTGGCCGTGCTCGTCGAGCAGGGCCCGCGCAATTTCGAAAGGAATTTGTGGGATAGGAACAGCGGAGATCGCGCGCGGATCGACATGCAGAAGGACTGCCGGCGAGGTGGGCTGGGCTTGCAAATGCGTGATGTGGAGAGCCGGCGAAAACTGCATGGAAACGACGTCGAGCTCGAAACTCACGACCACGGCATCCCGGCTGGCGACGGCGATGTGGGCGGGGATGTGCGGCGCTGGGAGGACGAGAGCGGGCGGTTCGGGCATGCCAATGTCCGACGATGGAGCTTCATGCTCTACGGGTGAAGCCGGTTCGCTCGCGGGCTCGGCTGGCGGAGGGAGAGCAGCGACGGATCGAGGCGCGTGACCGTTGGTTGCATGTTCGCCGTTTGACGGAAGGAGATCCGGCGTGGCGACCTCGGGCTCAGCCTCGCGGCGGCGCCGCTCGGGCGGCTGGGTCAGCATCTTCGTGACAGCCTTGATCAGCGCGCTCGAGACGAATGGTTTTGAGAGCGTGAGGACGATATTTTCGTAGCGGGCCGCGGCTTCGGCCATATCGGCGACGTGGCCGGACATCATGATGACCGGAATCTCACGCGTCGCATCGTTCTCAAGCAGGCGCCGACAAACTTCGTCGCCGTTGAAATCGGGCAGGCTGAAATCGAGCAAGATCAGATCTGGCCGCATGCTGGCGCCTTGGCTTACACCGGAAGCACCATCGGGCGCGGCGACGATCTGCAGCCGCGGATCGCTCTCCAACAACATCTCCTCGACGAAGATGCGGAGTGTCTCTGTGTCATCAATAATGAGGATCTTCTTGCCATCCTTCACCACTGGAGGAGGAGATTTCGGCCGGGCCGCTTTCGGGGATTTTTTGCTCGCTGCTTTTACGGGTAATCGTGCCGCAGGCGGTCGCGGAATGGAGCGGATGACCTTGTCGAGCACCCGCGGCCATTTCCCCTCCATCTGCGGCGGTGCGTCGGAGGCGCCTTCCGTGAAGTCAAATTCCGGGGCGGGCCAGCGCAGCATTTCGCGCAAGGCATCGATCCCTTGCAGGCCGCTGGCAGCGGCAGTGGTGATTTTGCCTTGGTCGAAGGCGAGTTCGCCGACGAGGGCTCCCTCGGCAGCAGTGACGCCGACGCTGCCTGCGACGCCTTCGATTCCGAGTAGCGGAATCAAATCACTCAAGCCCATCGCTTCAAGAGTCGTCCGAGACGAGTCTTCCGGCTCCGGGTCGGATGGGCTCATCAGGCGGGTGATGGCGGCGCCAAATTCCGCGAGTTGGAAAGGCTTTTCGACGAACGCGAAGACGGTAGGCAGGCGCTCGTCTCGCAGGGTCTCCTGCGGCAAATTCGCGGCGATGATCATCACGCGCGCGGCAGGTGCTATTTCGCGGAGGAGGCTGAGAAAATCGAGGACCCCGGCGAGCGGCGGATCAAAATCGAGGATGACCAGGTCCGGCGTCTTCCGGCGCGCCGCGCTGAGAGCAGACGAGAGCGACCGCACACGGTTAACTGCGTGCGCGGGGGCGAACTTTTTCAAAGCCGCGCAGATCGCAGCCGCCAAAGCGCCGTATTCCTCGATCAGCAGGACGCTTCCCTTTTGGCCAGAAGAAATGGAGGAGGGAGGGGGCACAAGGGGGGTCGTTGAGGGGCGGGAGATTAGGAAAATGCCGGGACAATTCAATTCCCGTCATCGCAAGTTGCATGCCTCCGAGGGACCCTTGTTAGGTAATCCTCCGCCATGGGGCTGTTGACTACTCGAAGCGAAGCGCTTCGATGGGGTCGAGCGAGGCCGCGCGATAGGCCGGATAAAATCCAAATCCGATACCGATGCCCGAGCAGACCACCAAGCCTGCGATGGCCCACCCAAACGGAAAGATCAGCTCCGCTTCCAACCAAAGCGCGAGCAGATTTCCACCCACAACGCCGAGGATGATGCCGAGGATCCCGCCCGCTTGCGAGATGAAGACGGCTTCGGCGAGGAACTGCCGCAAGATGTCACGGCTGCGGGCACCGATCGATTTTCGGATGCCGATTTCCTTCGTCCGTTCGGTCACACTCACGAGCATGATGTTCATGATCCCGACGCCCGCCGCGATTAAAGCGATCAGGCTAATGACGAACGCACCCACGCGGACGACACCGGCGATGGAGGCGAAAGCGCTTTTCAGGGAATCATTGGAATAGATTTCGAAATCGTTGTCCTGCTGCGGTTTCAGGCCGCGCGCGATACGCATGGCGCCGATGCCTTTATCGAGCACGCGGTTGTAGGTCTCCTGCGAAGGCGCTTGCGTGGCGATGTTCACGGACCGCTTTGCGGAGCCGAAGTTCTCGAAGAAGCGGGTGATCGGGATTACGCAAATATCGTCCTGGTTTTGCCCAAAGGCGGTGCCTTTCGATTCGAGGACGCCGATGACGGTGACGTTATGCCCGCTGAGTTTGATGACCTTGCCGATCGGGGATTCGTGCGGAAAGAGGTGTTTTTCGATCTCTTTGCCGATCACGATGACGCTGCGCGACAGGTCGACATCCTCCGCGGTAATGTTGCGCCCGTAGTCGAGGTTGTAACTGTTGGCCGTAAGGAAACTCTGGTTCGACCCTGCCACTGTCAGGCCACGCGCCTTTTCGCCATTGTAGGTGGTCTGCCCATTGAAGAAGAACGTCTTCAGGCAAACCTCGCCGGCGATGCCTTGCATGAGTTCGTAATACCGAAGTGCCTGCGCGTAGTTGATATCGCGACGGTTTTCATATTTCTCTGCATTGCGTCCGCCCTGGCCGCCGCTTACCGGATATTTGGCGAACTGGAAAATATTGGAACCGAGAAAGCTGATCCCGCCTTCGATCGAACTCGAGAGGGCCCCGATTGCCGTCATGACCGAGATGACAGAAAAAACGCCAATCGTAATCCCAATCATGGTCAACCCGGACCGGAGCTTATTCGCGCCGAGCGACTGCAGGGCCATGGATATGATTTCGCGGAATTGCATCAGAATTTTACCGCAGAAGACGCGGAGAGCGCAGAGAGAGAAATTGAGAACGTCTCAGCGTTCATAAAAGTGGCGGCGGATTCCGTGTTTCAGGAATCTGACATTGAAATTAATTAAGAGGCAGCCCGGCACGGAGGCCACTCGAGTTTAAGATAGCTTAAAAGTTGCGCCTCATGTGGATCGGTAACAGGGCATCAATCGACTTAAGCTCTACCAAAACATTCCCGGCGACGATGAATCTGCTCGATAACCGCAATCGAGCGTAACGTTCTTATAAACCAAGGAAATCGCTTTCTGACGCTCGAAGGGAATGTCTTTGAGCGAACAATTCGCGACAAAGACAGATCTCATAGGCGATTCTAGCAAGCCTGGTCCGAGGAGCCCGATGGACTTCCATAGCCGCGCCAATAAGCTTTCTGTAAGCTTAATTGCTCTCCATTCGAGTTACTCTGTGCCCTCTGTGCTCTCCGTGGTAAGACATCGCTATTCATAACGCAGCGCCGTCACCGGATCGAGACGGGAGGCGGACCAGGCCGGCGCGAAGCCGGAGATAAGGCCGGTTAAGACGGAAACCATCATCCCGGTGACGACAAGGCCGAGAGAAAATGAGATGGGAAACGAGGGCATGGCTTTGCCGATCGCGAAACACATGCCGTAGGCGAACACGAGCCCGATCAGGCCGCCCGCGAGACAGAGCGCGGTCGATTCGATGAGGAATTGAAGGAGGATGGTACGCCGCCGCGCGCCCAACGCCTTGCGCGTCCCGATCTCTTTCGTGCGCTCTTTTACGCTCACGAAGGTGATGTTCATGATCCCGATCGCGCCTACGAAAAGCGAGAGACCGGTAATAAAAAGCCCGGCGATGGCGATCGAATTCTTTACCGGATCGAGCGTGCTTTTGAAGGCCTGTTGCTCGTTAATATTGAAGTCGTCCTTCTTTTCCGGCGGCAGCGCGCGGACGCGTCGCATCAGTCCGGTAAGTTCATCTTTGGCGTTAGCGATCTGGGTCTTGTCTTTTACTTTTACCCGCACGTCGGACTCGCTCTTGGCGCTGAAATATCTCTCGAAGGCGGGGAGGGGAACGATGACGATGGAGTCCAGGCTGAAAAGCCCGAGAAACGAGCCCTGCCGCGCGCCTACGCCCACGACCTTGAAACGTTGGCCGCTGATCAGCACGTCTTTCTCAAGCGGGCTCGTGCCGGGAAAAAGTGCGTCCGCAACGTCGTAACCGAGAAGGCACACGTTCGCCGCGCTCTTCGTCTCCACTTCGTTAAAAAAACGACCCTCCGCGAAATCGACCGTCGAAATGAGCGGGTAGTCGGAAGTGGTGCCCTGCACGAAAATGCCGCTGACCTGGTTGTCCTCGCGCTTGACTGACCGCACCACGTTCGAAGTCGGCACGGCGATGATGAGATTCGAATTAGGCGTCGCGGCGATGAGGCGGTTCAGCTTCTCTGCGTATTCAGTTTTGATCTCGCGCCGGTCGCGATAGTTCCACCAATCGTTCACGCGCGCCCACGGGAACTGGCTTACATACAGGACGTCGTCGCCGAGGATGGACATGCTCTTGTCGAAACCGGTTTGGATACCGGTAATGGCCGTGCCCATGAGCGTGACCGCGACGATGCCGATGATGACGCCGAGCGCCGTGAGCATGGAGCGCGTCTTGTTAGACTGCATCTGCGAGAGCGCAATCTTCCAGCTTTCCGTCAGCTCGTAGAGAAAGCGTTTCACGCGACTTTCCTAAGGCACGGCCAGCGGCGCGAACGCGCTGTTTGCGTTCAGTGAATCACTCTCCACCACTCCATCGCGGAGATGCACACTGCGGCGCGCATGCTGCGCGATGTCCGGTTCGTGGGTGACGAGAATCACGGTGTTCCCGTTTTGATAAAGGTTTTCGAGCAGAGCCATGATTTCCTCGCCCGTCTTCGAGTCGAGGTTTCCGGTCGGCTCGTCCGCGAGAATGATCGATGGATTATTAACCAGCGCGCGCGCGATGGCCACGCGCTGACGTTGGCCGCCGGAGAGTTCGTTGGGCTTGTGTTGCATGCGCTCGCCTAATCCGACGTCGCGCAAAGCCTGCGCAGCCCGTTCCTCCCGCGTCTCGGGATCGATGCCGGCGTAAATCAGCGGCAACTCCACGTTCCGCAAACTGGTGGAGCGCGGGAGCAAATTGAAAGTCTGAAAGACGAATCCGATCTCCTTGTTCCGGATCTCAGCCAGCTCATCGCCGTCCATGGACGAGACGTCTTTGCCGTTAAACTCGTAACGGCCGGAGCTGGGCGTATCGAGGCAGCCCAGCATGTTCATGAGCGTGGACTTGCCACTGCCGCTGGGGCCCATGATGGCGAGGTATTCGTTCCGATGAATCTGCAGCGTCACACCGCGCAACGCGTGCACGGTTTCCTCGCCCATCACGTAGTGCTTCGTGATGTTTTCGATATCGATGACAACGGGAGACATTCGGAGCGTGCGACTGTGATCTATGCGGCGAGCGGGGAGCGCCCCATGCGCTTCACGGCTGACCGCGCTGCCATCACTTCTTCTTCTCTTCCTTCTCGATCTCGACTTTTGCGCCTTCTTTGAGTTTTCGACTAATGGCGCTGTAGCTGCCGGAGATCACTTCGTCGCCAGGTTGCACACCCGTTTTGATTTCCATGTAGGTGTCGTCAGCGATGCCAGTGGTCACCTTGGCCATTTCCGCTTTGCCGCCTTTTTTTAGGAAGACGACTTTGGCAAGTTTATCGCGTTCTTCCCGCTCCTGCGCCTTGGCCACGCGCTCGTTCGTCAACTCCGCGGCGTTATCGCCTTTATCACTGGCGGCGCGTTTCGCTTTTTGCTTCTCGATTTCTTCCGGGCTCAAATTGCTGTCGCCCGTGCGAATGGTGACGCTCTGCATCGGCACCGCCACCACGTCCTTGACCGTGGCCGTCTGAATATCCGCCGTGCAGCTTAATCCCGGGCGCAGGCGAACGTCTGTATTTTCCAGCCGAATTTTGACTTCAAAATTTGTCACTTCTTCCTGCGTGCCGGTGCCGGACGTCTTGCCGCTGTTTGCGATCTGCACCACGGAGCCGGTGAATTTACGATCGCCATAGGCGTCGATTGTCACGAGCGCGGTGTCGCCCTTCTTCACTGTCACCACGTCGTTTTCGTTCACATCCACATGCGCTTCCATCCGGCTCAAGTCGGCCACCTGCATCACTTCGGTGCCGGCAAATTGGTTGGTCGCGACGACGCGCTCGCCTTGTTTGCTGTTCAAGACCGTCACAGTGCCATCGATCGGCGAATAAATGGTCGTCTTGGAAAGCTGATCGCGCGCCTGACTGGAGCCGGCTTCCGCTCGTTCGATATCGTGGATGGAGCTTTCGAAATTTGATTTCGCCACTTCGGCAGTCGTTTGCGCGGCGAGGAACTCCGATTCGGAGATCATCTTCTTCGTGAACAAATCCTGGCTCCGCTTCAGGTCGGCTTCTGCTTTCGTGGCGGCCGCTTTCATTTGCGATCGCATAGCCTGCGCGGAGCTGATGGAGGCCTGTTGTGCATCGAAAAGCGCCTTGTAGGAATCCGGCCGGATCTTGAGCAAAAGGTCGCCTTTTTTCACCGCCATCCCGTCAACAACCGGCAGCTCCGTGATCTCGCCCGCCACTTCCGGCGAAATCTTGACCTGCACTTCGGGTTGCACTTTGCCCGTCGCGGAGACGGTTTGCACGATGGTCCGCCGGACCGCCTTTTCTGTCACCACGGGGATCGGTTTCTCCCGCTTGCCCATGATCATCGATGAGATAATCCAGAGCACGATCAAGCCGACGACGCCGAAGATGATGTAACGCTTCTTACGGGAACGCCGCTTCTTCGGCGGCGCGGTTACGGAAGTCTGGTCGAGGGGAGAATGCATTTAGAACGTCTGTAGCCTAATGCGATAAAGGGGAACAGGCAGAGAGATTGATATGGACTCTTATGACTGTTGCAATAGGCAACGCGTTCACTTTTTTCAGCGCGAAATTCGGTCCGTCCGAGCCACGCGCTGAGCTCTTTCTGCCTTTAAATGGTCGCCGCCCCGCCCGCCAAAGAGGCGGAGGGGCGGCGAGAAGCAGCTGGCCGGCTGAGGCTCGGCCAGATTCTTTACTGATTACCGTTTGCCCTGCAGAGCGGCTGGCAAAGTGTTTCCCGACTTCGATTTAATCAGCCCGACATCGGAACTGTTGATCGTCCCGTTCACGGTCACGTCGTTCCGGAAGTTTGCGCCATTGGTGTTTTGCCCAGAGAGCGATTTCGCCTGGCCGACATCGCTGGAATTGACACTGCCATTGCCGATGGCGTCTCCCGCGAGGATGCCCACGGGGACGGATACATTGGCCGTGCCCCCGTTAATCGTCACGTTTTGCAGTGTGACCATGAGCGTCTGACGATCGCTGACGTTGGTCAGATTAACGATCACGTCGTTCCCGCTGGTGCTGGTGCTCGCGACGCTGGCCGTTCCTCCATTCCCCGGAGTGGCAATGGCGCCTGTGAAGGTGGCAGGCGCGAGGAGACGGAAAACAATTTGATGGTTATTGCTTCCGTCATTCCGGCACTCGATGCCCGTGCTTCCGACCAGCGGCAGATCGATATCAAAGGTGCCAGCGGCGCCATGCGTTTTCCGAGAAACGGCCGAACCGACCCCGGGCACAGGGCCGACCACCTGGTAGGTGGCGGCGTTGGCAGTGAAGTCATTCGCGTCGCCGTTGCTGGCTTGATCGATAGCATTAGTGGTGCGGATCTGATTTATCACCATGGCGTAGGTGCGCACCGCGAAGTTGCCCATGAGATCGCCCGGTCGAACGTTTCCGATCTTGTCCTTCGAGACCACGATCGTGATGAGGCCGCTGCCATCCGGAACAAAGCTGCCCGCATCCGGCGGACCGACGGGCCGAGTCTCCGGCACTCCCAGAACCAAGCCGACCACTCCGGTATCGACCGTGCCGTATTCGTAGGTGACCACGCCGGAAGCGTCTTTCGTCATCCCCACGTAGAATTTGCCGACATCTTTCGGCTCGCCGGTCGCCTGGGTGTAATCAATCGCGTTCGGGGAATCCCAAACGATGCGCCACATCCGGTTATTCGGAATCGTGGTCAAATCAGCCACGCGCAGATTGAAGACAATCTTCCCGGCGTTCGGCCCCGTGGCGGGCTCAGAGATGGCGAGAGATTCGATATCGAGATCAGGGTTCGCTGTTTGCGGTCCCGTTTCGTTCGGGTCCGTGTAGATCACGAAACCGCCGGGACTGGAGGAATCGCCGCGATAACGCGCCTGCACCTCATTATTACCGCAGGAAGGGCCAACGGAGTTGGTGGCGGAGACTTTATAGAAGTAAGTCGCGTTTGGGTCCGTCGCGCTCCCATCGATGTAGCGAAGTTGCGACCCCGGGACGTTAGCGAGGAAGGTTTCACTTCCGCTGCTGGTTCCGCGCGAGATTGTGTATTGCGTCACGGGCGAACCCCCGGTGTTCGAAGTGGACCAAGCCAGCTTCACCGCGCCGCTATTGCGGAGCGCGGTCACGAACGGAGCCCCCGGAACAGTGGGCGCATCTGGGAAGAGCGAGTCGTGCGCGGCGAATAATCCCTTGCCGCCGGTCTGCCGCGCGATCGCGGTGAAATCCGTATAAGAATTGCCCGTGGCTGTGGCCGGTGCTTGCGAGCATTCCGCTCCGGCGCAGCCATCGTTATAACCGACCAGCACGCGGCCGCGTTTGTCCACATCCATGCCCATGAAATCGAGCATGTTGCGGCAAATATTCGCTCCGCCGCCCAGCCAGATGCAGCCGCGCTGCAACGGATCGTTCGGCGTCGCGTCCACCGTTCTCCAAGTGGCCCCGCCATCATAAGTGTGGGCTACGTAGAGATGCCAGATGCCGGCAAAACGCGGCCCTTGCAGCCCGCCAGCCGTCGGCGTGCCCAGGAAGGAAAAGGCGGCGCGGTTGTCGTCGCCCGCGACCATCGCGGGAAAGACCACGTTATTAACACCAAAGACCGCGCCGACATCCAACGGCGTGCTCCAGGTAGCGCCGCGATCGGCGGAGGATGTGACGACAGCGCGATTGTTTCCATCCGCATAACCAAGGTAAACCCGGCCGACTGGCGTATTGCCGGTGCCCTGGATCACGTCGCCACGACCGATTGCAACCGCAGCGTCGCTGCTGGCGGCCGTGCTTCCCGGAACCGTGCGCACCGTCCAGGTGGCGCCATTATTCTCCGAGACAATCAAACCTTGGTTCGTGAGGCAGTCCTTATTCGGAAGATACGCGGTGCCGTCCGGACCCACTTTAATGTGACCGTGGAGCCCACCACATTGTGAGCCTGGATCCACTGGGACCGCCGGGCCATAGGTCGTGCCCCCGTCGAGACTAAGAGCGCAGGTCGCGTTCGGAAGCTGACCGCAATAGTAGATCGCGCGATTGTAGGCCACTCCCACCGGAAGCGGCGCCGCAAACGGACCACCGCCGCCGATGGTCTGGTGATCGATGCCCGAGCCCGGTCCCGCGCCGGTGCTCTGCACCCAGAGATCGCCGTCGTTATCCGTGTAAGCAGAAGCCGAGGCGAGCGCGCCAGCCGGAAATTCCAACTGGGAAACGAGCGTCCGGCCCGTCGTCTGATCGGTGTAGAGAATCGGATCAAAACTTTGCGCCGAAGTGGTGGCGAACGATTTGTCCTCCCACAAGGCGCTGGGAGAGGCGGGGCAGCTGTCGTCAAACGTGATGCGCAAGGTCTGGAGCAACGCAATATACATCGCGCGGCCGCCGTTTACGTCATCGCCCAGGCCAGGAAGGATTCCCTCACTGTTCCAATTCACGCCGATGGAAGGTTCGCCCGCATGAATTCCGAGCGTGGCGGGTCCCGCTGCGGGCGGAGTGTAGTTTTGATACCGCGCTGCGACGCCTGCGCTCGGAGTAGGAGCGGGCAAGGGTGGCGGAGCACCCACATCCACTGCGGCCGTTCCGTTGTACTGATCGCCCGGGGCAACGGCGTAATAGATGGCACGGACATAAAAATCCCCCGTGCCGATGCTGGAGCTGGATGGGTTTAAAACGACTTCTTCCGAAGTCGTCGCCGCCGAACCGGAAGAGGCTACCAAAGGCCCGTTGATCGAGCCCTTGTGCACTGCCAGATCATAGTCGCTGGCTGGAGCGAGCCACTGGATTCGCACTCTGACTTGCCGCGCCGTCCAATCGGCCGGCGTGCCAGAAATGGTCAACTTGAAGGTGTCGCAATTGACGCCTTCCTCGCACGTTTCCTCACCACCGCCGGTCGGAGGCACTCCGCTCGCCGTTCCTTGCCAGGTGACTGGAGAGCCCGTCGAAGGAGTGATCGTGCCGCCGGGAGGATTAGCGGCGAAACTGAGCATCGCCAGACCGACGCCTGTGACGCAAAAAAGAAACGCGAGCAAAACGCGAGAAAAGGAGAAGCCAGCAGTGGTAGGAGGATTCTGTTTCATAAGGCGAAGGAGTGAGAGCGAGGCGACCCGGATTTCAAGGCGGAGAAAAGGTTGCGTCGGCAACCGGTTCCCGCTTCTTTTGCCGGGCTAATTTTATGGGTAGAACTTTATTTTCGTTTGCCGTTGCGCTGTTGGTTGTCTTGGCCGGCTGTTCCAAGCCAGAAAATCCCGCGACCGCAGCACCGCAGATGGCCGCAAGCCCTGCAGCCGCGCCGCCAGCGACGTCCGAGGCCTGCTCGTTGCTCACCAGTGAGGAGATTCGGGAAGTCCAAGGTGAACCATTGCAGGAAGCCAAGCCGAGCACGCCCGGCGATGGCGCCCTCGCGATCTCGCAATGCTTCTTTGGACTGCCGAGTTTTGCCAAATCGATCAGCCTGCAAGTAGTGGGGAACGGAACCGGACCCCGCCAGGCGCGCGACGAGTGGCGCGAGATGTTTTCTCAGGATCAGGCCGAGAAGAATGAACCCGAAGCCGGCGAAAAAGAACGTCCGCCGCAAACGATTGCTGACCTGGGCGACGAAGCCTATTGGTCCACCGGACCGTTTACCGTCCTGCATGTTCGGAGTGGCGAACGCTATATCCGCCTCAGTCTCGGAGGTGCGGATGCCGAGCCGATTAAGTTGGAAAAATCCAAAGCCCTCGCGCGTCTGATTTTGGCGCGGCTGAAGTAGCGAATTCGGGACTCGCTGCGGCCGACGAGCTATCGCGCCGTCGCCGAAATCGCATCGCGCCGTGCGCGGATTTGGTCGAGCGCCCACGCCGCATGTTCGGCAATGAGCGGCTCGGGGTCGGCCGCTGCGCGCGTGAGGGCTGGCAGATCTTCCGCGTCGCCGACGTTACCCAGCGCGACGCAAACATTACGAAGAAAGCCGCGGCGTTTGATGCGCTTGATGGGGGACCCGCGGAAGAGCAGGCGAAATTGTTGGTCGTCTAACGAGAGGAAATCACGCAGTCGCATGGCGCTCGTCGCGGGCCGAGCGAAGAACGCGCTTTCGCGAGCCAGGGCGGCGAAGCGATTCCAAGGACAGACGTCGAGACAGGTATCGCAGCCGTAAATGCGGTCACCGATGAGCGGGCGGAACTCGAGCGGGATCGACCCTTTGAGCTCAATCGTGAGATACGAAATGCAACGGCGCGCATCGAGTCGGTGGTCGGCTGTGATCGCGTTGGTCGGGCACGCCGTTATACACCGCGTGCAGGTTCCGCAACGAGCCACTTGCGGTGCGTCCGGCGGCAGCTCCAGCGTCGTCAGAATCTCACCCAGAAAGAACCACGTCCCGAGTTTTTGATCGAGCAACATGGTGCTCTTGCCGTGCCAACCGATGCCGGCTTCCGCCGCGAAATCGCGTTCCAAAATCGGACCGGTATCGACGTAACTTTTTTGCACCCCGCCGTGCGCTCGAAGCAGTTCTTCTACTTCTCGCAGGCGCTGCAACATCACATCGTGATAGTCATCCCCCCAGGCATAGCGAGCGATGCGACCGGCTTTCGACGATGGCTTTTCGCCTTGCCAATAGTTCATCGCTACCACGATCACGCTCCGCGCTCCGGGCAGCACCTTTTGCGGCTCGGCTCTTTTTTCCGCGCCGCGCGCCAGCCAGTCCATTTCGCCGGCTGATCCATTAGCCAGCCAGTTCTCGAAAGCCTGCGCGTGCGGCGGCGAGGCACAGCGGGCGATTCGGCAGGAATCGAATCCGACCGCCAGCGCCTGACGGACCAACTCGGCCTTAAGCTCCGCGGACATGATTGAGGATCGTCTCCGCCACTGCCGCGATGCTCAGCGCGGTCGTATCTACGATGAAGTCGGCTGTCATGCGGTAAAGCGGTTCCCGTTCTTGCAGGAAGCGCGCAATCGTCTCCGCGCGATCGGGCGCTGCCAGCAGAGGTCGTTCGGCCTCGGAGTCTAACGACACGCGCTGGAGCAAGGTCGCTTCATCCGCTTTTAAGTAGGCGACGTAACCCAGCCGTCGCAGCACTTCGACATTAGCCGGCCGCAACACGATGCCTCCGCCCGTTGCCACGATGGCCGGGCGCGGCGCGATCTCTCGGAGCACGGCGCTTTCCGTCTCTCGAAACTTTTCCTCGCCGTGCTTCGCAAAGAAGTCCGCGATGCGATGAATCAACGCGCGCCTCCAAGAGCGCGTCCGTTTCGTAGAGCGGCCATTCCGTGCGTCGCGCCAGCTCGCGTCCGACCGTGGTCTTTCCCGCGCCCATGAATCCGATCAGCACAATCGCCTCGCCGCGCTTCATGTGGGGAAGGTAGCGCAAAAACGCTTTACAAGCCGCGCGCTTCCGCGAACTCAATAACGAGCGCCATGTCTGATCCCGTTCCTGCTTCGCC
Source organism: uncultured Verrucomicrobiae bacterium (assembly GCA_963762685.1). Lineage (GTDB taxonomy): Bacteria > Verrucomicrobiota > Verrucomicrobiia > Chthoniobacterales > UBA10450 > JACCTI01. The sequence continues at coordinate 13,903 of CAVXLV010000021.1, forward strand.
CCTCGTCGCCGTCGTCATGGGCAGCCAGTCGGACTGGGCGACAATGCAACACGCGGTGCAGCTCCTCGCCGAGTTCGGCGTGCCGAGCGAGCACCGCATCGTTTCGGCCCATCGCACACCGGATTTGATGGCAGACTTCGCCAAGGAAGCAGCCGGGCGCGGTCTCCGCGTGATCATTGCCGGCGCCGGTGGGGCCGCACATTTACCGGGAATGATCGCCGCGCATACCTGGTTACCTGTTCTGGGCGTGCCGGTGGAATCGAAGGCACTAAAAGGGATCGACTCCCTTCTTTCCATCGCGCAGATGCCAGCAGGCGTGGCCGTAGGGACGCTCGCCATCGGCGCCTCCGGGGCGAAAAACGCGGCCCTGCTGGCCGCCAGCATCATCGGATTATCCGACCCTGCGGTCCGCGGAAAGGTGGAAGCATTTCGCGCTCAGCAGACGAAAGCGGTCATGGCGCAAAGCCTCGAATGAGCTACCTCCCGGGTTCGACCATAGGCGTCATGGGTGGCGGCCAGCTCGGAAGAATGCTCGCGTTGGCGGCGAGGCGCATGGGTTATCGGGTGGAGATTTTCACGCCCGAGGAAGAAAGCCCCGCCGGCCAATTTGCCGACCTGACCCGCATGGCCGATTACGCCAACGAAGCGGCGGTGCGCCAGTTCGCCGCGGACGTGGATGTGATCACGTTTGAGTTCGAGAATATTCCGATCGAGACGGTGGGTTGGTGCGAGAGCGAACGCGACGTCCGCCCTGCGGGCTCCATTTTGCACATCGCGCAGAATCGTCTGCGCGAAAAAAACTTCCTCGCCCGCGCGGGGATTCCAGTCGCGCCTTTTCGCCCGGTGCGGAGTGCGCATGAACTGGAATCTGCGATCGAACAGATCGGACGGCCGAGCATTCTGAAAACCGCTGCTTTCGGCTACGACGGGAAAGGGCAGCAGAAGATCACGGCGCGGGAGGATTATGAGGAAATCTGGAACGCCAGCTCGGCCGATGAGTTGGTCCTGGAAGGCATGGTCGATTTCGCAAAAGAGATTTCGGTGATCGTGGCGCGCGGCGCCGATGGGGCGATGGCGACGTTCCCGGTTTGTGAAAACGCGCATAAGAATCATATCCTCGACGTCACGACGGCTCCGGCCCGCGTCGGCCCAAAAGTGGAGCTGGAGGCCGCCGAACTCGCCCGCAGCATTGCGGAAAAGATCGATCTCGTGGGCTTGCTCGCGGTCGAGATGTTCCTGAAGGAATCAGGCGAGATCGTGGTGAACGAACTCGCGCCGCGGCCGCATAATTCCGGCCACTGGACGATCGAGGCCTGCGCTACCAGCCAATTTGAGCAGCAGGTCCGCGCGGTCTGTGGCTTGCCTTTAGGCTCGACCAAGGTTTTACAGCCGGCCGCGATGGCAAACATCCTCGGCGATACCTGGCAGGGTGGGGAACCCAACTGGGACAAGGCGCTGGCGGTCGAAGGAGTCCACCTGCACCTTTACGGAAAAAGCGAGCCGCGCCCGCGCCGCAAAATGGGGCATCTCACTGCCGTAGCCGACACGGTGGAATTAGCCGCCGCGCGGGTGATGGAAGCGCGCGCCGCGCTGCCAGCGAGCGTCTCGTGAAAACGCAGACGCTGGCGGTCGGCGCGGATCTGGCGCCGGCGGTGGAGGCGCTCCGCGCCGGAGACATCGTGGCGCTTCCGACAGAGACCGTTTACGGACTGGCCGCGGATGCTTTGAACGCAGACGCTGTGGTGAAAATTTTCGAAGCGAAAGAGCGTCCGCGTTTTGATCCGCTGATTGTTCACCTTCCGGAAATTGAATGGCTGCAGCGGATTACGAACGTTCCTCCGTGCGATGAGAACTTGGTCGAAAAGCTGATCAGCCGGTTTTGGCCCGGTCCGTTGACTCTGGTGCTACCACGAAAGTCGACGGTGCCTGACATCGTCACCGCTGGACTCGAGACCGTCGCGGTCAGGATGAGTTCACATCCGGTTTTCCTTAGCGTCATTCACGCGCTCGCCCGTCCCCTAGCCGCGCCAAGCGCGAATCGGTTTGGCCGGATCAGTCCTACCATGGCGACCCACGTCTCGTCCGAATTGGACGGACGTATTCCGTTCATTGTCGATGGCGGCCCGACGTTGCACGGTCTTGAATCCACCATCGCGGCGGTACGGAACGGAGCGGTGGAAATTCTCCGCCACGGGCCGGTGACAGCAGATGACCTGGCGGCGTTTTCTGCGATCCGACCGGCGCAACGCCGCGCTCATCCGGAAGCGCCCGGTCAGTTGAGCTCGCATTACGCGCCGCGGACTCCGCTGATTTTGACGCCCGACCTGGCGTCGTTCGTGCCGCCGTCGGGAATTCGCTGGGGCGCTCTCTCTTTGCGTCGAGTCGCCGCTGCCGCCGCGGCCGACTTTCGCGTCCTGAGCACGTCTGGCGACCTCCGCGAGGCGGCTGCCAATCTCTTCCGCTTCCTGCGCGAGTTGGATGCCGCCGGCTTGGACCTGATCGTTGCGGAAGAGATGCCTGAAACCGGCCTCGGGACCGCGATTATGGACCGGCTCCGTCGCGCCGCGACTCGTTAGGGCCGCTATTTATGATTCGAGAGACAGGCTTCGATGAAGCCTTGGAAAAGCGGATGCGGCTGGTTCGGCTTGCTCTGAAATTCCGGATGATACTGGCAGGCGAGAAAATACGGGTGGTCCTGCAACTCGATCAATTCCGCCAGAGCGCCATCCGGTGAAGTTCCCGAAATGATGAATCCGCGTTCCGCCATGCGCTCACGATATTTCATATTGAATTCGTAACGATGCCGGTGCCGCTCGAGCACTTCGGAATGGCCGTAGATTTCCTCCGCTTTGGTTCCGCTCGTGATCTTCGTCGGCCACGTTCCGAGGCGCATGCTTGCGCCCTTTTTGCTCACGTCGCGCTGCTCGTTTAACAGGCAGATCACCGGCTCGGCGGCATCTTCCTCGAACTCGGTGCTGTTGGCGCCTGCGATGCCGCAGACATTGCGCGCGAACTCGATCGTGGCCACCTGCATGCCGAGGCAAAGCCCAAGAAATGGAACTTTGTGTTCACGGGCGTATTGCGTCGCTTTGATTTTTCCTTCGACGCCGCGCTCGCCAAATCCGCCCGGGATGAGGACCCCGGCGACGTCTTTGAGTTGGCCATCAACTCCGTCCTGCAAGGTCTCCGCATCGATGAGTTTCAAATCGATCCCGCAATCCTGACTCGCGGCCGCGTGGGTGAGCGATTCGTAGATGCTTTTATAAGCGTCCTGCAGCTCGATGTATTTCCCCACGACCGCGATGCGGACGTGCTTCTTCGGACTCACGATCCGCTCCACAAATTTCCGCCAATTGGTCAGATCGGGTGGCGCCGTCTCCAAATGCAGCAGCTCGCACACGAGCTCATCCAGTCCCTCTTCGTGCAGCATTAACGGCACTTCGTAGATCGTGTTTTGCACGTCGCGCGCTTCGATCACGGCTTTCGGCGAGACGTTGCAGAACATCGACAGCTTCTGCCGAGTGTCCGCGTCGAGTTCCATTTCCGTGCGACAAAGCAAGACCTGCGGCTGGAGGCCGATCTCGCGTAATTTCGCGATGCTTTGCTGGGTCGGCTTCGTCTTCAGCTCGCCCGCCGCTTTGATGAACGGAACGAGCGTGGCGTGCATGTTGAGCACGTTTTGCGGACCCGCTTCGAGGATGAACTGGCGGATCGCTTCCAGGAAAGGCAGCCCCTCGATGTCGCCGGTGGTGCCGCCGATCTCTGTAATGAGCACGTCTGCTTTGCTCTCCGCCGAAACTTCACGGATGCGATTTTTGATCGCATCGGTCACGTGCGGAATCACCTGCACCGTCTTCCCGAGGTAATCGCCGCGTCGCTCCTTCAAGATCACGCTCTCGTAAACCTGACCGCTGGTCAGATTATTATTTCGCGAAAGGATGCAATTCGTGAATCGCTCGTAATGGCCGAGATCGAGATCTGTCTCCGCCCCATCATTCAGCACGTAAACTTCGCCGTGTTGGAACGGATTCATCGTGCCAGGATCCACATTGAGATACGGATCGAATTTTTGAAAAACGACGCGCAAGCCGCGCAGTTCGAGGAGGGTACCAAGCGCAGCGGCCGCGAGGCCTTTGCCTAACGAACTGACCACACCGCCAGTGATAAAGATATATTTCATCGCGCGCTTATTTTTTGCGTCGTCGCTTCGGCTTCGCGGCCAGGCGAAGGAGTTCTCTCTCAACTGCTTCCACGTCGGAAAGCGTATCCACCCCCGGCCAGCCCGCGCCGGTCACGACCACGCGAATTCTTACCCCGTTCTCCAAGGCACGCAATTGTTCCAACGCTTCCGCGCTTTCCAGCGGCGACGGTTTCCATTTTACGAAACGCAAAAGTAAATCGCGGGTGTAGCCATAGATTCCCTGATGTCGGAGCATGGGCGCGGACGAGGCTTCGCGCTGAAACGGAATCACCGAGCGCGAGAAATAAAGCGCGTTTCCCATTTTGTCGCAGACCACTTTGACCTGATTCGGCGAGGCGCGGTCGGCTAAATCCGCCAACGGATGCGCCGCGGTGATCATTTCGAGCGCGGGCTCCGCGAGCATTTGCCTAACAAGACGATCAATCAGCTTCGGATCGATCAGCGGTTCATCACCCTGGATATTCAAAATGTGAGTGAATTCAGCCGAATTTTTCAACACTTCGGCAACCCGATCAGTTCCGCTCCGATGACGCGGCGAAGTCAGTGCCACCTCAGCGCCCCATTCAAAGGCGGCTTCCGCGATCCGCATGTCGTCCGTGGCAATGACGACTGAATCCAGCGTGCGCGCCTTCCCAACTCGTTCCCACACATGACGGAGAAGCGGTTGCCCCGCGATCAAATGCAAAGGCTTTCCGGGAAATCGCGTCGATCCCCAGCGCGCGGGAATGATACCGACAACTTTAGCGCGCATAGCGAAGAATAATCTCGACCGCCTCCACCACATCTTCCGCCTGCCAGTCTGCGCGGTGGTCTCCCGCGGGTATCGGTTTTCCGCTTCGAACCAGAACCGTCCGCACGCCGGCGTTGCGTCCACATTCCACATCGATCGGCTTATCACCCACCATAAACGAGCGTCCTAAATCAAGCGCATGGTCGCGTTGCGCTTCCAGGATCATGGCGGGCGACGGTTTACGTCTTGGTGAATTAACCTCGGGCACGTCCGGGCAGAAATACGTCCCATCGATCAGGCCAGCGCCCAGCTTCCGCTCCACCTCCAGTTCCACCGCACGATATTCCGCCTCGCTGAAATATCCGCGACCGATCCCGCTCTGATTGGTGATAATAAAAATCCGAAAGCCCGCGTCCCGCAGTCGTTGCAAGGCCGCGCTCGTCGCCGGAAAAATCTCCACCTGCGTCGGATCACCGCAATAGTCCACGTCGCGCATGATCGTACCATCGCGATCGAGGAAGACCGCGGGCCAGCTCTCGTTAGGCGCCGCCATCTGCGTGGAATGATTGCCGCAGTTCTTCCGGCGTGACCGTAGCCGTCCCGAGTTTGCCGACCACAACCGCACTGGCGTGGTTGGCGATCTCGGCCGCTTCCACCGCGTCCGCTCCGCAGGTCAGCGCGAGCGTGAAGAGCGCGATCGCCGTATCGCCGGCACCGGAAACGTCAAAAACCTGGCGCGCTTTCGTGGGGATGTGATGCGGCGCTTTCGCGCGGTCGAACAACATCATGCCGTGCTCGCCGAGCGTAATCAGAAGATGCCGCGCGTCCCATTTTTCCAGCAAGGCCGCGCCTACGCGCAAAAGCGCTTCGTCATCCGCAACCGGCTCGATCGGATCGCTCCATGCAACTCCGGCGGCGAGGAAGGCTTCCGCGCGATTCGGCTTCACTGCCGTTATCTGCGCCCAAGGGACAGCGTGGTGCGGATTCGGATCGGCGGTGACGATTTTTCCCGCCTCGTGCGCCATCGCGGAAATTCGCGCGACTAATTCGCCGCTGAGAAAGCCTTTGCCGTAATCTTCGAAAATTAGCGCGTCGAGTTTTGGCAGCAGTTCGCGCACGCTGGTCGTGACCTTTTCCACTTGCTCGGCAGTGGGCGTGCGGAGTTGTTCCCGATCGACTCGCACCACCTGTTGCTGTCGCGCGATAATCCGGGTTTTGACGATGGTCGGAAAACTTGCGTCCTCGATGGCGCACGAGGTATCGATGGCATCTTCTTCCAGCAAACGTCGGAGCTGCGCCCCGCCGCGATCGCTCCCGAGGAGACCGATGACGGAAGCGCGATCGACAAATTCGCGGAGATTGCGCGCTACGTTGGCCGCGCCCCCCGGATAGGAATTTTCGCTCGTCACTTCCACCACTGGAACAGGCGCTTCAGGAGAAATACGGCCCACTTTGCCCCAAACGAACTCATCCAGCATGAGATCGCCAAGGACGAGGATCCGCTTGGAACCGGCGGAACGGAGGATTTCCTGCAACCGGGCCGGCGTCATTTGCAGCGCGGCCTCCGGTTGCGCGAAAGAGAGTCGCGATGCCCGCAACGAGCGCGATGGAAACGAAATAGGGTTGTCAAAATGGATTGCGCGCCTGGATTTGTGCGGGGAACAGTTCTGCCTAGAGTTATCCACCAATTCTGAATAGAAGTCGAAACCAACAGTCCAAATCCCGGATGATATCTCTCGCAAAATTTCCCAAACTTTCGCTGGCCTCTCTGCTCGCTCTCACACTTTCGGCTGGCGGGGTGGAAGCGCCAAAACGCATCGACGTGGGGCAATTCTCGAAAAAAGTTGACCAGGTCGTCGTGCCGCTGCCGAATGAAGTTTTCGGCGCCTTGAACAAATTAGGCGGCGTAAATTGGAAAGAACATGTGCGCGACGACAAGAGCGCCAATCCAACCGAACGGCCACGCATCGCGCTGCTGCTCGGGACGGTGATCGCGGACGGTTTCATCGCGGTGCAGGCGGAGGACGCTCCCGCGGTGAAGGATATCGGCCAGCGCGTGCTCGGTTTGGCCAAGGGCATCGGCGTCGGCAATTCCATTACGCCGCACGCCAAAGCCATCACCGAAGCGGCCGATAAGCGGAACTGGGTGGGCGTCCGCCAGGAACTCGATCGCACTCAGAACAGCGTGCAGCAGGCCATGAACGAAGTGCATGACGAAAAACTTTCGCACTTGGTGAGTCTCGGGGGTTGGCTCCGGGGCACGGAAGTGCTGACCGCTGTAGTCAACAAACGCTTCTCGCCGGACGGCGCCGAGTTGCTGCACCAGCCCGATTTGCTGAATTATTTCCAGGAGCGGCTGCAGGCCATGCCGGAATTCAACATGAAACTCTTGCAGGATATTCAGCTGGCATTGAAGGAAGTGCGACCGATGATCGATGTCGGTGACACCCCCATTTCGCAGGAATCCGTGAAGCGGATTAATGAAATCACCAGCCGACTCGACGAGGCCATCTTCACCAAAGCTCAATAGCCGACTCATGCATCCTCTCTCCAATCGAATTCTTCGGGGCGCCTGCGTCCTCGTTTTACTTTGCACTTTCGGCCGGCTCGCCTCCGCCTCGGTCGATGATGCGCAATCTTTCGCGCTGCAAGCGGCTGAGCCCTATGTGAAAGAAGGCTTTCAGGTCCGCGAAGATTATTGGGGCGGCGATCTCGGCGTGACCGAGAAGAAGGCCGTCAAGCAGCAGCTTTTCAAAGGGAACGAATATTGGTTCTGGCTCGGAACAGAAGTGGAAAAATCGGTCCTTTCCGTTCACATCTACGACGCTGAAGGAAAACTGGTCGAGCAGCCGGATAGCTGGCAGAAAGGTCAGTTCGCCGCCGCCCACATCGTGCCGCAAACTACCGGTAGCTACTTCATCATTGTTACGATCGAAGAGTCCGCCGAGGAACGCACACACTGGGCGCTCGTTTACGGGTTTCGCTAATTTCCACGCTTCAGCTTCCGTCCATTCAGCTTTCGTGATTTTTCTTTCGAGCCTCTCGTAGGCCGCTGATGAGCGCGTCCCGCACATTGGAATTTGAGAGCGCGCGAACTCTCCAGGCGCTTTACGCGAATGATCTCAAGCTGCTCAAGACACTCGAGGAAACGCTCGGCGTGCGCGTGACGACACGTGAGGGCTGGTTGAAATTGGAAGGTGGGCCGGAGCAAGTCGAGCGCGCGGAGCGCGTCTTCGAGCAGCTGGAAAAAGTCCGCCAGAAAGGCGTCGATATTCACAAACATGAATTTATTTATGCTTTGAACTCCGTTGCCGAATCTCAGCCCGAAAATCTGGCGGACGCCGTCGATGCGAAGATCACCACTTCCAGCCGGAAACCACCCGTCGTCACACGCACGGTGGGCCAGCGCCACTACGTGGAAGCGATTCGCACGCATGATATCGTTTTCGGAATCGGCCCCGCCGGCACCGGTAAGACTTACCTCGCCGTCGCCATGGCCGTGGCCGCGCTGAAGAAGGAACAGGTCAGCCGCATTGTCCTCACGCGCCCGGCCGTGGAAGCCGGCGAAGCGCTCGGATTTCTCCCGGGCGATCTGCAGGAAAAAATCACGCCCTATCTTCGTCCGCTCTACGACTCCCTCCACGACATGCTCGAGCCCGAGGAGATCGAGCGCCTCGTCGCCCGACAGACCATCGAGGTCGCGCCGCTGGCTTACATGCGCGGTCGCACCCTCAGTAACGCTTTCGTCATCCTCGACGAAGCGCAGAACACCACCACCGAGCAGATGTTCATGTTGCTCACGCGCATCGGGCAGAATTCGAAGCTGGTGGTCACCGGCGACGTCACTCAAATCGATCTTCCCTCGAACAAGCGCTCCGGTTTGGTCGAGGCACTGCAAGCCTTGAAAACCGTCAACGGCATTGCCACCATCTATTTCCATGAGCGCGATGTCGTGCGGCACGAGCTGGTCCGCGCGATCATAAATGCGTATCAACAGCATCGCTCCCCGGCCAATGCCGGCGGGCCGGCGCGCAAATAGCATGTTTGATTTCCTCAAGCGAAACCGCCTCGTGAAGCGCGGCCTGGCCTCGGGCAAGACGCGCCGCCGCCGCAGTTCGAACGAACTGACTGATCGCCTCGAATACGCCATCTACGCAAAGGTGATCATCTTCGCCGGTTTCGCGGCCGGACTCGCGTTGCTCATTTTCAGTGGCGACCAACCGGAGCCGACGAAGAAATTCGTGGTCGCAATGCTCTTTTTCGCGGCCGCAGTGGTGCAGTTGTGGATCAACCAACCGGCCACTTTTCTGCGCGGCTCGCGCCTGCTTCTCGTCCTCAGCGTTATTTTTGTGCAGCTCGCAGCCACGAAGCTCATCCTCGTTTTTTGCCAAAGCGGCACCGTTAGTTGGCTGAAGCCAGACAGCGCCGCGCTCCTTGCGCCTTACGCTTTCGCGCCGCTCGTGCTCAGCGTTTTGCTGGGGCGGAACCACGGGCTCTATGCCGCGATCTTCGTGAGTCTGTGGACGCGCATGCTCTTCGGAGAATTCGATGCGCCCTTGCTCGTCTGCGCCTTGATCGCTGGCTTCACTGCTGTTTTTCTCACCCTGCAAGTGCGCCGCCGCAGTCGTCTCATTCGCGCGGGTCTCGGCGTTGGTATTGCACTCTGGCTGCTCTCGCTTGCCTTCGGCGTCATCGGCCCGATCAACCTCTTCTCTCCCAGCTCGAATGACTGGCAAGCGCTCGCCCTGCAAAGCGCCATCGCCATTGCCAACGGCATCGTCACCGCCACCATCGTCGGCGGCATCCTCCCGATGCTGGAACATCTTTTCCGCATCACGACGGACATTTCCTGGCTCGAAGCGTCCGATTTGAACCACCCGCTCCTTCGCCGCATGACGATCGAAGCGCCCGGGACCTACCACCACAGCCTGGTCGTCGCGAACCTCGCCGAGGCCGCTGCCGAAGCCATCGGCGCCAACGGCACGCTCTGCCGCGTCTGCGCCTACTTTCACGATGTGGGGAAACTGGTGAAGCCCGATTACTTCACCGAGAACATGAACTTCGAGCGCAACCCGCACGACGATCTTGCGCCGACCATGAGCGCGCTGATCATCATCGCGCACGTCAAAGAAGGCGTGGATCTCGCGCTCAAGCATAATCTTAACCGCCGCATCGTCGACATCATCCAGGAACACCACGGCACCTCCCTCGTTTTCTATTTTTACAAGCGCGCCTTGCAGCAGCAGGAAGATGCCCGCGCCGGCGGTAAAATTATGAAGATGCGCGAGGAAGACGTGCCCGAAGTGAAGGAGGAAAGCTTTCGCTACGCCGGCCCGAAACCGCAGACCAAAGAGAGCGCCATCATCAGCCTTGCGGACATGGTGGAGAGCGCTTCCCGGAGCATTGAGAAACCGACTCCGCAGAAAATCGAACAGCTCGTCACCGACCTCATCGCGGCCCGCATCGCTGACCGCCAGCTGGACGAATCGGATCTCACACTCTCGGAATTGCGCATCATCGCCGAGCGTTTCCGTTTTACTCTCATGACGATGCTCCACACGCGCATCGCGTATCCGAAACAGGATACGAAAACCTCCGGGCCGCGCGAAGACGGCCTTCGTCCGGACGTCATGGCGGCCACACAAAAGCCGGTCACCGCGCCGCCGGTTTCCGCCGCTTAGCATCGTGCAGTGCCAGGCGTGCCGGCTGAATTCGTTTGCGCTAACGGTCCTTTGCAAGTGAGCCACGCCCTTGAGCAACTCCGCGGTTGGGACGCGAACACAGCCATCATCCTCGGCTCCGGCCTCAGCTCTTTAGTCGATAACGCTCAGGTCTCGCAGCGTCTCGCCTACAGCGAATTTGCCAATCTCCCCACGCCGGCAGTTCCCGGCCACAGTGGCGAATTTGCGCTTGGGACCCTGGGAGGGAAACGCGTGCTTTTCGCGCGCGGACGAATTCATCTTTATGAAGGACACCCAGCCAGCGCCGTAACCGCTGGCATTCGGCTTCTCGCCGCTGCCGGCATTCAGCGCGTCATTCTTACGAACGCAGCCGGCACCGCCAACCCCGACTTCGCGCCTGGCCATTGGATGATTGTGCGCGATCACATAAATCTCACTGGCACGTCGCCGCTTCTCGGCACGTCGCAGTTCGTCGATTTGAGCGACGCTTACTCGAGCAACTGGCGCCGCAAGTTCGCGACCGCTGCTCGCGCGAGCGGCCTCGTGCTGCATGAAGGCGTCTATGCCGGCATGATCGGACCGCAATATGAAACGCCGGCAGAAGTGCGCATGTTGCGCACGCTTGGCGCGGATGCGATCGGGATGTCCACCGTGCTGGAGACCATTCAGGCACGCGCGCTGGGCTTAGAAGTCGCGGGCTTTTCCTGCCTCACGAATTGGGCCGCCGGAATGGGAGGCGCAGCCTTGAGTCATGAAGATGTCCTCGCCACCGGCCACGCAGCTGCGGCCGATTTCACGCGTTTGCTGCTCGCGGCGGAAATCTGAACCGCGCCTCGGTGCAAGGGCGTCTCGTTTGCGCAAAGGTCTTGCCCAGCCCGCGCTGACCTTGCCATGATGCGCTCCATCATGCGCGCCTTTGTACCGTTTTCTTACCGCCACCCTATTGCTTGCGTTTTCCATCTCGGTCAGCGCGGATCCGCAATATCAGATTTACGACATCGGCGTCGTGCAAGTGACGGACACTGCGTCGCAAGGCTTCGGCGTGTCGCCGGGCGGAGTGGCGGTCGGCCGATCTTTCCGCAGCGGCAGCACCCAGGCATATAGCTGGACCAAAGTGGGCGGGCTCGTCGGCTTGCCGAACCTGCCCGGGCGCAACTTCTGTGTCTCGAATAGCGCAAACGACACCGGCGTCGTTGTGGGCACAGGTGCCACCACGGCCTTCGGCTCGGCCCGTCTGCCGGTGATCTGGCAAAACGGCGTCGTCTCGCAACTGCCGCTGCCCAGCGGCGAAACCCTCGGTGACGCCAATCACGTGAACTCTTCCGGCATCGCGGTCGGCTCGGTTAACGCTGGCAGCCTGCAGCGCGGCGTCATCTACAGTGGAGGCAGCGCAAACGTGATTTCGCAAACCACCTCCGGCGGCAGTTATTTCCTCACTGCCTTCGGTCTGAATGATTCGGGCCGGATCGTCGGGCAGGGGATCGATCCGAACAATGCCGCTCGCAACGTGGGCATCGTTTACGATATGGGCAGCGGTTCGGCGTTTGAGGTGGGAGCGCTGCCGGGGTTCAATGGCGCCCTCGCGTTCGGGGTTGGCAATGGCGGACATGTGGTTGGGACAAGCATGCTGAACCAGGGTTCGGGGCTGCCATTTATCTGGACTTCCGCGGGCGGGATCGTCGCCATCCCGCTGGCTGCCGGCACCAGCCAAGGCTCAGCTCGCGCGGTCAACTCGGCCGGTTGGGCGGTCGGTAATGATTCGTCGGCGTTTTCTATTCCATTCCTCTACGACGGAACCACCACCTATCGGTTGGCCGATATCATTCCTGCCGGTTCCGGTTGGGACCTTTCCATGAATACGTCTTCATCCGCGCTCGGCATCAGCGATAACGGCGTAATCGTTGGCACGGGCGTCTTTAATGGCGCCACGCACGCCTACGCGATGCTGCCCACGCTCCAATTGGTTTCCGCTGTCTCCCGCATGGTGCATGGGACTGGCGGCATGATCGCAGGAACGTTCGACGTCCCGCTTTCATTTTCCGCGCCCTTCGGCGTGGAGTGCCGCAGCGGCGGCGTGGGTGGCAAATATGAATTCGTTCTCACCTTTTCCAATAACGTGACGAGCGGGAACGCGACCGTTTCCAGCGGCACTGGGGGATTTTCCAGTGCGCCGACCTTTGACGGCAATCGCATGATCATCAACCTCACCGGCGTTACGGACATCCAGACGCTCACGGTTTCACTCAGCAACGTCACGGACGCCTTCGGGCAAGTCCTTCCCGGTGCGAGCATCAGCGCGCGCTTTCTCATCGGCGATGTGAACGGGAACGGCTCCGTCACTTCATCGGACATCGGGGCGACGAAGAGCGTCTCCGGCGCGCCCGCAGACGCGATGAATTTCCGCTCTGATATCAATGCGAACGGGACTGTCACCTCGACCGATATCGGCCAAATCAAGGCCAACTCCGGCCACACGGCGCCGTAGAGCTTTCGCGTAAATGCGACCGCGCTATTCGCCGAGCGGACGGCGCGCGCGCGGTTCGCGATCTTTTGTCGTCGCGGTGCTCGGCAGAGTCACAAACGGCCCGCCTTCCAGCGGCGCGGCGGCCGTGAAAGCGACGTCCGGCATGTCGCTTGGCAGGCCTTCCAGCGGAAATTCTTTCCGCAACGGGAAGTAGGGATAGCCGTCCCACATGAGGATGCGGCGAAGATCAGGGTGGTCGTTGAAGCGCAGCCCCATCATGTCGAAAATTTCACGCTCATGCCAGTTCGCCGTCGGCCAGATGTCCGAAACGGTGTCCACCGTGGCGTCGTCCTCGGACACGGCCAGCTTAAGGCGAAGATGCACGGACATCGTCATGGAATAGAGTTCGTAAACGACCTCGAACCGCGGTTCCTCGCCGAAGTGATCGACGCTGGAAATATCGAGCAGGTAATCGAAGGACAGCTCGTCCCGACAAAACTTCGCGACCTCGCGAATGTTCTCGCGCGCGATGGTGAAACTAGACTCACCGCGGAAGCTGCCTTGGCTGATAATTCTTTCGCCAAAGAGCCGGCTGAGAGAGGCGAGAAGTTCCGGGCCGGTCATGCGGTAACGGGTGCGCGATCTTGGAAGAGCTCGCGTTTCTGGTCGAGGAAAGCGTGTTCGCCGCCAATTTTTTCCTGCAACTTCATCAATCCTTCCAGCAAAGCTTCCGGCCGCGGCGGGCAACCGGAGACATACACATCCACTGGCAGCAACCGGTCGATCCCCTGGAGCACGGCGTAGGAGCGATACATCCCGCCCGTGGAGGCGCAGGCGCCCATCGCGATGACCCACTTTGGTTCCGGCATCTGGTCGTAAATGCGCTTCACCGCCAGCGCCATTTTGTAAGTAACGGTGCCGGCCACGATCATGACGTCACATTGCCGCGGCGAGAAACGCATCACCTCCGCACCAAACCGCGAGATGTCGAAACGCGAAGAGGCGGTTGCCATTAACTCAATCGCGCAGCAAGCCAGACCCATCGGCATGGGCCAGAGCGAATTCTTCCGCATCCAGTTCATGGCGGCATCGACGCGCGTGATGATAACGTTGCCCTCGATCTTCGAATCGTAGGCGGCTGGGCGGATTTCCGGCATTGGGTGCACACTAAAGTTGCACCTCTGGTCCGCAAGCGAAGAGCTTTAAGTTTTAGGATTCCGGCTTTAAGTGAGGCCTCCGATGGAAGCGCGCACGCATCTCGATCAGCTCGAAAACCAGAGCATCTACATTTTGCGCGAGGCCTTTCGCTCGTTCAAAAACATCGCCATGCCGTGGTCGATGGGGAAGGACTCGAATGTCCTCATCTGGCTCTCGCTCAAGTCCTTCTTCGGGAAGATTCCTTATCCACTGTTGCACATCGATACCACTTACGAGTTTCCGGAAATGCTGGAGTTTCGCGCTTGGGCGACCGCGCATTACAAACTGAACCTGCTCGTGAAAATTAATGAGGACGCGCGCGCGCGCGGCGTCGGCTATGAGACGCACGATCCGGTGACGGTGACGCACGAATTGAAGAGCGTGGCTTTGCAGCAGGTCTTGGCGGAGCACAAATTCGACGCGCTTATTACCGGCATCCGGCGGGATGAAGACGCCACCCGGGCGAAGGAGCGCTACTTCTCGCCGCGGAACGCGCAATCAGAGTGGTCGTACAAGGACCAACCGCCGGAATTTTGGGGGCAGTTCGCGAGTGCCGGTGGCCCGGGCGAACATGTGCGAGTCCAGCCATTGCTCGATTGGGCAGAGGCGGATATCTGGCGCTACATCCAACGCGAGCAAATTCCGATTCCGCAGATGTATTTCGCCAGAAACGGGCTGCGCTATCGCTCGTTAGGCTGCATGCCCATCACAAAACCGGTCGAGAGCACTGCGGCCACGATCGAGGAAATCATCGCCGAACTCGACGCCACCAAGACCAGCGAACGCGCTGGTCGGGCTCAGGATCATCATGAGCGGAATGCGATGCAAAAGCTGCGCGCGAAAGGTTTCATGTGAGCACGCCTGCGGGGAGCGGGGGATACGAAGGCGCGTGCGTCGCAAAAGTTCAGCTGCAGGAAGCGCTCCAGAACTGCAGTCTATACGGCATTTTGGATTTGGGGTACGTCCTGTGCCCAGAAGTCATGCGCGTCGCGCGGGAAATGATCGCGGGCGGAGTGGATATCCTGCAACTGCGGGCGAAGGGAATCCCGCCGGCAGAGATTCTGCCGCTGGCGGCCGAATTGCATGGCCTAACGACTGCTGCCGGGATTCCATTGATCATCAACGATCATCCAGAACTCGCGCGCGCGGTGGGCGCGGAGGGCGTGCATGTGGGGCAGGACGATCAATCGGTGGCCGACGTCCGCCAGCGTTCTGGCGCAAATTGCCTGGTCGGGAAATCGACGCATTCGCTGGCGCAGGCAAAGCGGGCGGTGGGAGAAGGTGCGGACTACATTGGATGGGGACCACTTTTCGCCACGCCGACGAAGCCGGAATATAAGCCGATCGGACTGGAAGAAATCGACGCCGTCCATCGCGCGGTCGCGCTCCCGATCTTTTGCATTGGCGGGGTGAAACTCGAAAATCTTCCGGCTGTCATCGCCGCCGGCGCACGCAGAGTCGTGATCGTCTCCGGGTTGCTGCAAGCGGCAGATATCGCAGAGTATGCCCGCGCCGCGAAAGCGCTCCTGCGGCAAAATTCTGAAATCGAAAATATAAAATAAATCATGTCCGTCCTCATTGTTGGTTCCATTGCACTCGACACTGTGAAAACACCCGTGGAGGAACACGCCGATCAGCTCGGCGGCTCCGCGTCCTACGCCGCCTTGGGCGCGAGCTTCTTTTCGCCAGTGAAATTGGTCGGCGTAGTGGGCGATGATTTTCCGGAATCGGAATTTGAATTTTGGAAGTCGCGGCAAATCGATGCTGCCGGCGTGCAGCGAGTGCAGGGGAAAACCTTCCGCTGGTCTGGTGAATACATGTGGGACATGAACACACGCGAGACACGCTCCGTGGACTTAAATGTTTTTGAGCATTTCCGCCCGGATCTTCCGGCTTCCTTCAAGGAGACAGATTTTGTTCTCCTGGCCAATATCGCACCCGCGCTGCAGTCGCATGTTTTGGATCAAATGGAGAAGCCCCGTTTTGTCGTAGCCGACACCATGGACCTCTGGATTAATATCGCCCGGCCGGATCTCGATGCGCTTCTTCCGCGCGTGGATTTGCTTATCTTGAACGACAGCGAGGCGCGCGAAATGACGAAGGAGACGAGCCTGATCAAGGCGGGCAAACGCATTCGCGCGCTGGGCCCGAAATACGTCGCGATCAAGAAAGGCGAACACGGTGCGCTGCTGTTTGGCGAAGATCAATTCTTCAGCTGCGGGGCGTATCCACTGGAGGATATTCATGACCCGACCGGGGCGGGGGATACGTTCGCTGGCGGGATGGCTGGTTATTTGGCGGCATCGAAAGGCGAACTCAACTTTGCCGCCTTTCGCCGCGCGATGATTTACGGGAGCGTGCTCGCCAGCTTTAACGTGGAGGCGTTTAGCATGGAGCGTTTACGCACTTTGAAGAAAGAAGAGATTGCACAACGCTTCGAGGTTTTCCGAACGATGAGCCAATTTGAAGCGGCGGTTTGATGCGCTCGTTAGACTGAGCTTGCGCCTACAGGCGCCAGTGACCGCGCGCGCGCGCTTTGCTCGGTGCGATCTCGGACGCGGCGGTCGCTTCGGAAACGTATCGCGGGCGCGCCAGAATTCTTGTCGGGATCGCCTTTGCGTTGACGATAAGCTGCCTGCGGGCGGACGCGCGTGAGCCTTGGGTGGAATGGAAAAACTGCCAGCTGGACGAAAACGATTCGAATGATGGGGACAGCTTCCATATCAGGGCAGGCGGCCAGGAATATATTTGCCGCCTTTATTTCGTAGACGCACCCGAGACCGATGCGGGATTCCCCGAGCGCGTGGCCGAACAGGGGAAATATTTCGGCATTACGCCGAAGCAGACGATCGAGCTCGGCGAGGTGGCGAGGACATTTACGGAAGAAACGCTGGCGAAGCCGTTCACCGTCCGGACCCGCAAACAGAACGCGATGGGTCGCAGCAATAAGCCGCGCATCTACGTGCTCGTGCAGACCGCCAATGGAGGCGACCTCGGCGAAATGCTGGTCGCGAACGGAATGGCGCGCGTGCACGGCGTCGCTGCCGCCCCGCCAGGAAAAGGGGAGGCCGGGAGCGAGAAGGAAAAACTGCGGCAACTCGAACGGAGCGCGCGCCAGCTGAGAATCGGCGGCTGGGGAGCGACCACCGGTAGGATGAGATCCCGCGCCGCCGCGGCTGGGAAGAAGGTCGACTCGTTCGAGACCTTTTTTCACCCAGAACGGGCCATGGCCCCGCCGGAACCGTCAGCGATCCCCGCGCACCTTCCAGTTCCGCCCCGAACGGAGCCGAAGCGATTCAAGGCAACGCCATTAGCCAGCATACCTGCGGCTGATGATTTGCTGGACCCCAACACGGCAACGGTCGCGGAGTTGATGAAGCTACAGGGGATCGGGCCGGTCCTCGCGGGTCGCATCGTGGAGGCGAGACCATTCAAAAGCGCGGACGAACTGCGAAGGGTGCAGGGAATCGGGCCAAAAATATACGCGAAAATTCGGCCGCATTTTGAGCGGACGGATTAACGAGTCATCCGCCGACCGCAGCCCGCATTTGGGCGAAACGGCTCTTCCCGGTATCCTCGGCCACTGGGGTGTTGAGCAGCTTCTGCAGATCGATGCGCTCCAGCCATTCTGGCGCCAGTTCCTTGATGAATGAGCTGGGCTGACAAGCGCTCGCGCTGCCAAATTTCATCCGATCGCGGCAATAACTCAGGGTCAGCGTCTGCCGCGCGCGCGTGATCCCGACGTAAAGCAGGCGCCGCTCTTCGTCGATCGTGCCTTCAGTCTTCGAGCGGTCATGCGGCAAAATTCCTTCTTCCAAACCGACGAGATAGACGTGGTCAAACTCGAGCCCTTTGGCCGCATGCATCGTGATCAGAGTCACCCCGCTTTTCTTCTCGATGTCATCCTGCTTCTCTTCTTCGCGTTCACGATCGAGGACGACTTCATCGAGAAACCCGCGCAAGCCCTTGGTGGAGCGGCCGGTGAAATGCGTCAGGTCGCGCAGCATGTCCTGGATGTTACCGGCACGGGCTTCCGCTTCCTCGGCTGACTTGCAGCTGCGCCGCAACTCCGCGGGATAGCCGACTTCGTCGATGAGCTTTTTCACGATCCCAGCCTCATCGGAGAGCGGCTGGAGAAGCTTGGTTTCATAGTCGTCGATCAATTCGACAAAGGCTTCGATGCTGGAAATCGTCCGGCTGCTGAAGTCCGCCCGCAGCGCCGGGGCCTGTAATGCGTCCCACAGACTGCTCTTTTGCTGCACGCTGTATTGGAGCGCGCGCTCGAGCGTGGCCGCGCTGATCCCACGCGCCGGCGTGTTGATGATGCGCAACAAATTCGCGTCATCGCCCGGGTTCACGAGCACGCTCATGTAGGCGAGCAAATCCTTTACCTCACGGCGATCGAAAAAGCTTTTGCCGCCAACGATTCGGTAGGGGATTTGCAGCCGCCGAAGATTTTCTTCGAGGACGCGCGATTGGGCGTTCATGCGGAAGAGGACCGCGAAGCTCTCCCAGGCCTCGCCGGTGTCGAGATTACGCCGCTGGATTTCCTCCGCCACGAATTGGCCTTCCTCGCGGTCGTTAGGCGACTCCACCAGCCGCACCTTGGCCCCATCACCGCCCGCGCTCCAGAGCCGCTTCGGACGGCGGCGCGGATTGTGTTTGATGAGCGAATTCGCGGTCCCGAGGATGGCGTTGGTGCTGCGATAGTTTTGCTCCAGCTTCACCACCGCGGGATTCGGAAAGTGGTGCTCAAATTCGAGGATGTTCGCCACTTCCGCTCCGCGCCAGCCGTAGATGGACTGGTCATCGTCGCCCACCACGGCGACGTTCCGGCGCTCATCGGCCAGCAACCGCACGAGTTCCAACTGCAGACGATTCGTGTCCTGGAATTCGTCGATCATCAGATAGCGAAAACGCTCCCGCCAGCGTTGCTGCACATCCGGATGCTCGCTCAAAAGCTGCACCGTGAGCAGGAGCAGATCGTCGAAGTCGACCGCGTTCGCGGTTTTTAGGTCGTCGCGATAGCGCGCGAAGACCGCGCCCAGCAGGGTTTCGTCGTCGCGCGGCGGAGCCCAACCGTTATTCTTCGCTTTGCTGATCGAGGCCTTGGCGACATTCGGGTCAAGTTTTTCATCCTTCGCGGCCGTGCGCGTGATGATTTTCTTGATCAACCCGAGCTGATCGCCCTCATCGTAGATGCTGAAGTTGTTTTTGTAGCCAAGGCGATCGATGCCGGCCCGGAGGATGCGCAGGCAGAGCGCATGAAAGGTGGACATGGTCACCTTCTTCGCCGCCTCTTTCTCGACCATCTTCGCGAGCCGCTCGCGCATTTCGGCCGCGGCTTTGTTGGTAAATGTGACGGCGAGGATATGCGACGGATCCACCTCCTGCGCGATTAAATAGGCGACGCGCGCGGTGATGACCCGCGTTTTGCCCGTGCCCGCGCCGGCCAAAATGAGGAGGGGACCTTCCGTGGTGGTGACGGCGATGCGTTGCGCATCGTTGAGATCGAAGAGACGAAAGCGAGGCATCGGGAAGGCGCGTAAGGTGAGCCGGAATTGAGCGGTTGGCGAATAGCGGGGCGCGGTTCATATTTTTTACGTCGGGGACGGGCCAGCATCCGCGACGCCGCTCCGGCGCGAATAATTACTGATATGAAAACGAAACTCATCCTCCTTCCATTATTGTCGCTCGGGGCCACCGCCTTCTTGAGCAGTTGCACGACCGCACAGCCGACCGCGAGCGTTCCGCCCCACGACCCGCGCCAGGGTGCCTCGATCGGGAATCGCCGCAGCTATTCCGCTGAGGAATTGCAGAAGCGGGGCGGTCCGACGGTGGGTGACTCGCTGGAAAAACAAGACGCGAGTGTCCGCATCAGCGGCGGCGGTCGTTAGGCGAGACCGGAAAACCGGCGCTCGCCCCCGAAGAGCGCACCCGTGAAGATTCGAACTTCAAACCTTCTGATCCGTAGTCAGATGCTCTATCCAGTTGAGCTACGGGTGCTGATCGGACGTGTAATTAGCGGATGAAGTTGCAGGCGTCAAATGGACGCAGCAGCCCTTTTTTCCGATCCGAGTGGGTCCGCGGCGCGGTTCACTTGCAGCGGAAAAGTTTGTTCGAAGCTCTTAAAAATTGCGTCTGAAAAAACCTTTGGAATCGCCGTTGCAAAAGAAGTTTGGGGTGTTAATCGTTCCCCCGTTATGGCTGACCTGATCAAAGCGGATGACCTGAAGAACCGCCTGAAGAAGATTCCGGAATGGGAGCTCGAAAAGAAACACATCGAGCGCACTTTCGAATTCGACGATTTCACGGAATCGATCGATTTCGTGAATTCCGTGGCCGAAGTCTCTGAGGATGAAGAACATCATCCCGACATCGATATTCGCTACAACAAGGTGCGCTTGGTTCTCTCCACGCACAGTAAGGGTGGATTGACTGATCTCGATTTCGGACTGGCCGAGCGCATCGATACGCTTTCGGAATAGCGAATAATGGGAAGCGAAGAGCATCCCTCCCTCCAGGCCAAGTTTTTGGCGACTCTGATCGTTTTAGTCACGCTTCTGGTGACGTGGAAAGCGATTGATTACCGGACGCAGCCTCCGCCGCCGCCGCATGCTCCCGGCGGGTCGGTCGAGTAATCAGAAGCGGGAGGATCTACCCGGTGTGGTCTCCACATACGGAAGTAGGAAGCTGCCGGCCTTCCAATAGGTTGCATTCCGCTCGGTGGAGATGTCGCTTGTTGCTCCGTGGACTGCATCGGATCGTCTAAGCGATGAACCGAATCGTGGGCATCGAAACGGAGTACGGCTGCCTCGTGCACGGAGAAGAAGGCAGCACTGGCGCGGCAGGGTGGCCGGCACGGGTGCGGAATTACCTTTTCCATAAAGCAAAAGTCGGCGTGCTGGATCTCCATCACCGCGATTATGAAGAGCCGCCGGGTAATGGAGGTTTTCTGCGGAACGGCGGCCGGGTTTATCTCGACATGGGACATATCGAGTATGCCTCGCCTGAATGCCTGAGCTTGCGCGATATCGTGGCGTACGACCTTGCGGGTGACGCGCTGCTGCAATCCGGCTTGAACGGACTGGGCGTGGCGGATCGGGTCTCGTTCATCAAAAATAACGTCGATCATCACACCGGCGCCACCTTCGGCTGCCACGAGAACTACCTGATGCGCCGCGACGCGCAATTCACGCCGGCCGCGTTGGGGACGCTCCTCGCGTTTTTGGCTACGCGCCAGATTTTCACCGGCGCCGGGCGCGTGGGATACGCCAACCCGATGGCCTTCGAGACGGAACCGACTCCACCGGACGCCCCGGTCGATTTCCAGATTAGCCAGCGCGCTGATCATATCGTGAACGACATCTATCAGTGGGTGCAATTTAATCGCGCGATCATCAATGCGCGCGACGAGCCGCTGGCGGACTTCCGAAAGTATCGGCGGCTTCACCTTTTGATCGGCGATTCGAACATGAGTCCATTCGCCACCGCGCTAAAAATCGGAACCACGGCGTGTATCCTCTGGTTGCTCGAAAAGCGATTGCTGGAGCAGGATTACAGCCTGCGCGACGCGGTCCAAAGCACGCGCGATATTTCACGCGATCAAACGCAGCGCTGGTTGGTCGAGTTGGAAAATGGCGACACGATCGGAAGCCTCGATCTGCAGTGGAAGTTCTGCGAACTGGCGGGAAAACATCTCGCCGGAAGCAGTGAAGAGGCGGATTGGATTCTGGAAAGCTGGCGTTTTACTTTGGATGCGTTGCCGAGCCGTCCGGAAGCGCTCCTTGGCGGGGTGGATTGGATCACGAAGAAGTGGCTCCTGGAGACCTTCATGAAGGCGGAAGACATCGGCTGGGACGATCCATGGTTGCAGAGCCTCGATCTGGAATATCACGACATTGACCCGGAGAAAGGGCTCTTTTTTGGCGTGAAAGGCGCGCAGCGCATCGCCGACTGGAATCAGAGCGTGAGCCAGCTGGACGCGATGCGGGTGCCGCCGCAAGACACGCGTGCGGCGGGGCGCGCGCGGGCGGTGGCGTGGTTCCAAGAGAACCGGGATCGGCCTTATGTGATCAACTGGGATTCCATCGCGGTCGAGAACGAAGATGTCATTCTCATGAGCGATCCGTTTCGCACCTACGAAGACGAGGTTCCAAGGTTTTTGAAGGGTCTTGGGACGGGCGCGCCGTCGTAACCGACCCGGCTTGCCAGCGGCATCCGCCGCCGCGCGGAAGGCTGGGCTACTCCAAACGCTGGAGCGTGGGGAGACCGTAGTTTTTTTGCACCGCTGCCGCTTCCGCTGCCACCTCGGCGGCATCAAGGACGATCTGCTTCGGGTCTTCTTCGGTCTCCACGAGGATGAAACCGTTCAGCGGTTTCTTCACGGCTTCGGCCAGATCCTGGAGAGATTTAATCTCCTGCCCGTTGACCTTCTGCACCGTGAGGTAGGCCACGTCATCGTAGCCCAGCGTGCTGTTGGCGGGGAGGACCTGCGTGAGAATGACCACGCGCCGCTTTCCCTCCGGGAAAAGCTCCGATTGGAATTGGTCGAAATAGACGAATCGCTGCGGCGCTTCCTTGATCCAGTTGCCGCCCCATTCCTTGAGAAACTGGCGCGAGAGCTCCTGAAAGACGAGGCCGCCAAGAACGAAGTAGGGCGGAGGCTGATCCAGATCATAGGGCGGGATGACGTAATCTTTCGCAGCCCGATGCTCCAGCACGAGTTCGAGCTGCATGGGCTTCCCATCGCGTTGCACTTTGATGGCTAATTTATCGCCCACGAAGTTTCGGCTGGTGATCAAATTGGTAAACTCGATTTTGCCGTAAAGCGGGTCCACGTAGTTGCCGTTCTGGTCAATGTCGTTGTCGCCTACTGCCACTACGATGTCGCCGACCTGCATGCCCGCCTTGGCCGCCGGCATGTTCGGTTCCAAACTGGTCACATAAACCCCGGCCCCTTTGCCCGTCTGGCCGGCGAATTCGCGCAATTGCGGATCGCGCGTGGGAAAGAAGCTAAATCCGGCGGAAGGGAATCCGCGGTAATCATTCGCGTCCGCCTCTTTCAGGAAATGCGTGATGATGGGAGCTGGAATGGCGTCGAGCACCTGCGAGCGCGGATCGTATCGCAGCAGCAAACCAGCGAGCTTGTTATTTTTCAGCAGCGGAATGGTGTAGCTGTTGTCGCGATACTGCATCGTCATGCTGATGCGGTAGGTGAGGAACTGGCTCACATCGGTCGGGTAACGCGTCATCTGCACCGTGGTGACGGGGCCTTCTGTGACCACGAGCGCGCCGGTCGATTCGAGCTGCAGCGCGGCCAAGCGATCGCCGATCACCGTGTCCGACGCCAGTTCGAGCGGCGTGAGGCCGTCGAGGAATTTCTTATCGTTAGGCTCGATCAGGGCGAGGTTGGCTTCCTGATCGACCACGACCACATCGGCGCCTGTCTTCTCCCCAGATTCAGCGCGTTCCAGTTCCACGTAGTTCTGATTGGCCACGAGATCCGCCGTCACGAGGACGCGATTTTTCGGGAGCACGGCGCCGAGCGCGCGCTTCTGGACGGGAGCCCGCTTCTGCCAGGGCCGGGTGTAGTCGTAGGGCTGACCGGTCACGTTCACCCGCACGAGCGACAGCTCTTTTTGTTTAAGTGCCGGGGTGGCTGCCGTCGGCGCGGGCGCTTTCGCCGCAGCCGACTGCAGGCCCATCGCCACGATGACGCCGCAGAGCATGAAACGCAGAGTGCTCATGGCGTCTCCTTCTCGCTCCCGGCCGCTGGCTTGGCCGCGGGTTGATCGTTCAAGTTTTGCTCGTTCACGACGGCGTAGCGCGTTTTGATGCGTTCCCGCGCGGATTCAACCTGGGCGCGGTCGAGCACCAAGGGCGGACCATCGCCAATCATACGAATGACAAATTGGTCGGGCGTCTGCGTAAAGGCCTGCGCCAACTCTTCCAACGTCCGAATCTTTTGCCCGTTGATTTCATCCACGATGCCGCCGCGATAGGGCGTGAGATAGGTGTTAATCGGATCGGGCAGGATGTTGGCCAGAATGATGACTTCCGGATGCTCGACGATAGATTTGCTCGGAAACGAAGTAATCGAAAAAATGGCGCAAACGCAGATCCGCCGGTCGATAGGCCTGCATCATATCGAGCGACAACGGCTGAAAGAGGAGGCCTCCATAAACCACGAAGCGCGATGCGGAATCGTAGGTGTGCCCTTGAAAGAGATAAGGAAAAAGCGGCTGTAGTTCCACCGTCACACTCATCGGCTGTCGGTTGCGAACGAGATCCAGCTTCACCTTGTCGCCCTTAAACTTCCGCTCCACCACTTCCGGCATCTCCACCCGCGCACCATCCAGTTCGACGAAGGAATCACTCGCAATCGGATGATCATCGATGGCGAGCAGGACGTCTCCGGGTTGCAGAACTTTAGCCGAAGTAGCGTTGGCAATGACACTACTCACGAAAACGCCTCGATCGTCGTCCTTCAGCCCGAGGAAGCGGCGCTGCGCGGGATTTTGCAGCTTCGAGTAGGTAATGCCGAGGTCCACGTAACGATCGTAGCGGCCGTCTTCGACATCCTTCAGGAAGCGCTGGATCACCGGCACCGGGATCATGTAGGCGACCCCTTGCGCGACATCTCCGCTATACCCCTGGAAGGCCACGCCGACGACCTTCGCGTTTTGCATCACGGGACCACCGCTGTTCCCCGGATTGATCTGCGCGCTGATCTGAATCGCGAGGTGCTGATCAATGGAGGAGTGACTGTAGAGCTGGAAATCGATGCGCGAGACGATCCCCGTTGTAACCGACATGCGCTGCCCGCCGATGGGATATCCGTAGGCGGAAACGGTCGATTCAAGCTCCGGAATTCCGCCTAAAGTGAGCGGCACCATGCCCTTGGCGAAACCGGGCGAGGCCACTTCGATGAGCGCGAGATCGCAATCATGCGCCACGAAAAGAACGGTGGCGGGATACTTATTCGGATCACCCTCACGCTCCACTGTGAGGTAGCGACTGTTACTGACCACGTGCGCATTCGTCATGATGCGCGCACCGCTAATGAGAAAGCCTGCGCCGATGCCGCGCTGAATGCCGCCGGAATTCCACGGCGCTTTATAATCAGGCTCCACCCCCGTAGCCGTAATGCGCACGAGGCTGTTCTGGATCGGGCCGTTCGGTTGGGCCGGGATGGCGGCGGGCGCGGGATTCGCCGCGGGCGCTGCGCTCGCAATCGGCTTCGTCGCGCCGGGAAGTGGTGGTGCGCGAAGGCGGCTGCTGTTGCGCCTGACTCACCGCGCCGCTCAAGAATAGGATCAGACAGGAAAGTGCGGCGCGATTCATCCGAAGTCGGAGAAGATCAAACAGAAGCCCGTGAAATCAAATGCGCCTGCGGGCTCGTCGAAAAAGCTTGCTCGACTTCCCGTGCGCCCACGGCACCTTCCCTCCTCTTGAGCGAATTCCCCAAAGTAGAAATCGAGAGTCTCTGGTGCCCGTGGCGGGTCGAGTATTTCGAACAGGAAAAGCCGAACCCGAATTTCCTCTCCGAGGCGGCGCAGGCGAGCGATGATGCCTCCCACTTGGTGCTGGCGCGGCGCAAAAACGCGTTTCTCATGATGAATCGCTACCCCTACGCCGTGGGACATCTCATGGCGGTGCCATACCGGAAAACGGCAGACGCCGCTTCGTTAGGCGAAAATGAAGTGCTGGAGCTTTGGCAGTTGGCCATGCATGCGCAGGCATTGTTGCGTGAGACGATGAAGGCGCAGGGGTTTAATATCGGGCTGAATCTCGGCCCCTGCGCCGGAGCGGGCGTGCCCGATCATCTACATCTTCACATCGTGCCGCGCTGGAATGGCGACACGAATTTCATGCCTGTGCTGAGCGGAACGCGCATGCTCTCAGAAGGTTTGCAAAGCTTGTACGAGAAACTTATGCAAGCCCAAGCTCGTCTGGCCGCGGCGGCGCCGCCGAACGCGTGAGCGGCGATCTTTCACCCGCGCCTCAGCGCCATGGTCTCGGCTGCCTCGGCAAGAGCTGCGGCACGTTGCTGGCGTTGATCGTTTTTTTTGCGGTCGCGATGGTGGGCGGATCATTCTGGGGACTGCATTATTTGCGCGGTTATTCCTCCGCGGAGCCGGTGACTCTGCCGACGGCGACCGCACCGGGAGAGCGAGAGGCCTCGTCTCCGCAGCCGACCAGTTCCGACATCCCGCGAGTCGACGATTGGGAAAGTTTCCAGAAAGCGGCGCGACGCGGGGAAGCGGTGCTCGTGGCGCTGAGCGCGGAAGAGATTAACCGACTCCTCACGGCCTCTCCCGACACGCGCGGCAAGGTCTTCGTTTCCATCGAAGGGGAGATCGGCCGCGTGCAGATGAGCCTTCCGCTCGCGGACGTCCCTTTCATGAAAGGCCGGCATTTCAATGGCGAGTTAAAGGTCGAGTCCGCGCCCGACGGTGATCCGGCAAAAGTGCGCATCTTCGACATCCGTCTCAACGGCCAAACCGTGCCGGAGGATTTCCTTGATCGCACGCTTTTTGGCTATCCGCCCCTGCGCGTTCTCGTGACCGAATGGATCGAGCAGCAGCGCATCGAAACGTTCCGGATCGAAAACGGACGCGCCATCGGTGAGAGCTGCGCGACGCCTTAGCCCAGGCTGGCCGCGGCCGTGGCGCGCAACTACTGCATGATCTCGCGCACGAAGACGTTCAATTGACCGTCGGATTGTTTGCGCACTTCCGTGATTTCATAAGGGCGCGCTTCATCGCGCGTGACGGTGGCTCCGCGCGCGGGCGGCGCGATTCCGGAAGGGAATTCCACCACGATGCGGGTGGAGGAAGGTGCGCCTAACCGCAGGACCGATTCCGCGATATTGCTTTTCGGCCGTAAGACCGCGCGATGCGCTTCCGCAAAATTGACGACAAATTGCCCGCGCAGATAAACCCGCTCCCCCGCCAGACCGCGCTCCGCGACATCGCCCAAATCGGCGGGAGCAATTAAGCGGCCGGCCGGCATTTTCCCAGCCGGATAAGTTTTCCACATTCCGCCACCGGCCGTGGAAGCGAGAGTGGTTTCGGCAGTGGCAGGCGTCGGCGCCAGCGCTGGGGCGGTGGGCGCAGGCGAAGCTTCGGCCACGAGCGGTGATGGTGCCGTCGAAGGAGCAGGCGAGGCCGCGGCCACCCGCGCGGTCGCGGAAGGCGCAGGCGTAGTCGCGGCGACTGCGGCTGGAGTGGGGGACGTCTTGTCTTTTTTCGCCAGCTTGCCGCCTTTCGGAGTGGGCGAAATTTTCGCCACTGGCGCTGGAGTAGGGGAATCGAATCCAGGCGGCGGCGTTTCCAAGGGTTGCGCCGGTTCCACCCGCACCAGCTCATTCGCGGGTGGGCTGGGGACGACCGCGGCGTTCAATCCCGGCAGCCGCACTCCCTGCGCCGGCGGTGCCACCGTTTGTCGATAGGCAGCAAAACGGATCTCGGCTTTGCGGCGGGTCGATTCTTTAAAAATCGGCCAGCCCGCGGCCATGTTGAGCGCGAAAGGCGGCTCCAGACTAAACGTGCCACGACCCTGCGTGACCGTGTAGCTACCGTAGAGCAAGGGCACGGCGGTGACCATGACGCGGCCATCGTCCAGTCGTTCCACGTGCACCACGGCCGATAAATCATGCCCGCGATCGAGCCGGATCTCGAGCCCGGTGACGAGCGTCTCCTTCATCAAGGGCAACGCCTGGGCATCAGCCGGGTAAATGTGCTCCAGCAAGAGTTCGCCGTAATCGGACGCGTTCGTGATCGAGGCCACGCCTGACGTGAAGAGGTCGTTAGGCGCCGAGCTCGCGCGTTTCCATGATCGTGTAACGCCCGACCACGTATTGCACCTGGCCCGCCATCTGTTGGAAGTTGCGGATGTAATTGCGCGCCAGCTCCGCGTTCGCGCGCGCCATTTCCGCCGGACGCAGCGCGCTGTAGCGCTCGTAGAGTTGTCTGCCGGAGAGAAATTCGCCCGGAGGCGCAGCGGTCAGCTGGAAGCGTTTCGGTTGCTCGATTTTGTGCAGCTTCTGCAAAATGCGATAGCTGTCCGGCCGCTCCGGTTGGCCGAAAATGTAGAAACTCCCCAGCCAGGCCGCGAGGGCGAACCCGCTCAAAAGCAGAATCACGATCGTCCAGCCGAAGAGATTGGCTTTGCGGCGCGGGCGACCGGACGGCTCGTCGTAACGGAAGAAGGAGGGATCCATCTAAGCGCGTTCGCTCGGCGGAGGCGACATCTTCAAGCCGGCTGGGCCGGTTCGAAAGAAGTGCCGCAGCCGCAGGTCCGGGCGGCGTTTGGATTCACAATCTGAAACCCGGTCCCGGTGAGCCCGTCGTGATAATCCAGGGTGGCGCCGCGGAGAAGCTGCGCGCTTTCGCTGATCGACCAAAAACTCCACGCCATCGCGCGCCAGGATCTGGTCGCCCTCCTTGCGCGCATCCAGCGTCATCTCATATTGCAGACCCGAGCAGCCGCCTTTCGCGATTCCGACACGCAGGCCTTTCCCTTCGCTCCCGCTCTGCGATTCGAGCAGGGAACGGAGCTGCTGCACGGCGTTATCCGTCACTTCGATCATGTGCGGGAGCGTATCGCGGTTTTCCGTCGCAATCAAAAATCTAAAATCTAAAATCGAAAGCAGAATGAGCCGAATCCAACTTCTCTCCGACATCCTGGCCAGCCAGGTGGCCGCGGGAGAAGTGGTCGAGCGGCCGGCATCGGTGGTCAAGGAACTGGTCGAGAACAGCATCGACGCGGGCGCGACCACGATCGAGGTGAGCATTCGCCGCGGCGGGATTTCGCTCGTCCGGGTGGTGGATAACGGTTGCGGAATGGAACGCGATGACGCGCTCCTTTCGCTGGAACGGCACGCGACGAGCAAGATTCGCACGGTCGCCGATTTGTCGGCTATTGCCACGCTCGGCTTTCGCGGCGAAGCGCTCCCCAGCATCGCCAGCGTCTCGCGTTTTCGCCTAACGACACGCGAGCCGGGCGCGCTCGCAGGCACGGAGATTCTCGTCTCCGGCGGGCGGATCGAAACCGTGCGCGACGGGGGCGAAGCGCCGGGCACGCAGATCGAGGCGCGGTCGCTTTTTTTTAATATGCCGGCACGGCGGAAGTTTATGCGGACGGAGAATACCGAGAGCCGCCATGTCGAACATCAGCTGCACTTGCAGGCGATCGGTCACCCCGAGGTGGCGTTCGCTTTGGTGCGCGATGAGCGGGTGGTTTTCCAACTGCCAGCCACGACTTCACTGCGCGATCGCATTCGGGATTTGCACGGAAACGCGCTGGTGGAGGGGCTGGCGGAGGTCGTGCCGCCCACGCCGCGTTCCCGTAGCGACGGGATAAAAATCTCGGGCCTGATCGGCCGCGCCGGTGTGAGCCGGCAGACACGTTCGCAGCAAATCGTTTTCGTGAACGGGCGCGCGATCGAGAGCCCGGTCCTCACCTCCGCGTTGCGCGAGGGCTATCACACGGCGCTGATGAAGGGCCAGTTTCCGGTCACGTTCTTATTCCTCGTGCTGGATCCAGCAGCAGTGGACGTGAATGTCCATCCGGCCAAACGCGAAGTGCGATTCCGCGATCCTTCCGCGGTGCGGGAAGCCATCGTCGCGGCCGTGCGCGCCACCTTGGAAGGCGGTCGGCAGGATTGGCAGGAGCAATTTCGCGCCCCGACCGTTCTGGCCGGCGCCGGCGGTCCCGCCGTGGTTGGACCCGGGGGCGGCAACCCCGGCGGCGCGGAAAGGTTTCGTGGAGCCGGGGTCGGCGACCCCGGCCGCGCGGAAAATGAACAGGCCGGCTTTCCGGCTTTCCGTGATCGCCTGGATGCGCAAGGCGTTCTGGCAGGGGCGGGGGAACCGGGATCGGCGATCCCAGCTCCAACGGAATTTGAGGCGTCGCGCGATTCCGAGTTCAAGATCATCGGCGTGCTGAATCGCCTCTACGTCCTGATGGAAAACGCGGCCGGTCTCGTGCTGGTGGATCAGCACGCGGCGCACGAGCGAATTTTGTTCGAAGAGCTCCGACGCCGGATGGAGGAAAAAGGCGTGCCGTCGCAACGTCTTCTCCTCCCGCAGACCTTCGATCTGCCGCCGCGCGATGCCGAGTGGGTCGAACGCAATCTCGCCACCCTGCAGAAAATGGGCATCGGCATCGAGCCCTTCGGCGCGCAAACCTTTAAGATCGACAGCCTGCCGACGTTCCTCGCCACGCCGGACGCGGTCGGCTTTATGCGCGGCGTGATCGATGGACTGCGCAGTGTCAGCAGCAGCAGTTCCGCGCTCCGCCTCGGCGAAGACATGATCGCGAAAACCGTTTGCCGGCACGCGGTGAAGGCGAACGATCCGCTGCGTTATCTGGAAATCGAAAAGCTCATCCGCGATCTTTTGGCGTGTGAGCTGCCCTACTGCTGCCCGCACGGTCGGCCCACCATGATCCAAATCTCACACGGCGAGCTGGAGAAAAAATTTGGACGCGCGGGGAGCGCTGGTCTGTGACCACCCTCCGTTCACTTCCAGTGCTTCGCGATGATGGCTTTCAGATCGGCGTCTGCAGGCGGAAATTTTCCTGCTCGCGCGACGGAATTTCGGGAAACCATTTCCACAGAAACATCCCGGCCAAAAACGGATGCTTTGCGGGTAACCCCAGCGCCACGTCCAGGCATCGCGCTTGAATCTCCTCCGCGTTTTCGCCGCCCGTTTTGAAACTCCACGGCTCCGCGGCCGCCTTCGCGCTCTCGTTATACCCGAGCTCGACGAAGATCATTTGTTTGCCGCGGTCGTTTGCAAAATTTCTCCAGTTCCGCGCAGCGCTTTTCCCAGGCGGCGGATAATTCTTCCTGGCTCGGATTCGGCGTTTTCGTGAGCGGGAAATAGGCGAGCACGCCGATGTAATCGAGCGCATCCCAGAACTGCACGTTCTCGAATTCATTCCAATTTCCGCCGTAGGTCAGCTTGCCGTAATAGACCGCCCGGACGGCCGCGATGATCTTCAGCCAGCGCTCGGGAAATTTTTCCGCGAAAGTGAACTCGAGCCCCACACAAAAAAGGGGCACTTCGTGCGCTTGCGCGATCCGCGCCATGTCCACGATCCACGTCTCGTAATCGTTAAAGAAATTATCCCATTCCGCCGGGGTCGCGAAATTGATCTCGCCCCGCCAAAGAAACTTCGTCCCCCAATAGGCGATGTGCGGAATCATCATGACCGCCAAGCCGCGTTCCCGCGCCCAATCCAGCGGCACCGTGATGTGCCGGTTATCGTCGATCGTGCGGAAGAGCACATGCCCATCTTCCTGAATCCGCGCATAGGGATGAATGGCAAAACTGTTCGCGCCTAACGACTTCAATTCATCCAGCGTCTGCGCCATCTCCGGCGTCTGCCATTCCCGGCCCCAAGTCTGCGCGGAAACGGTCACGCCTTTGAAGACGAAGGACGATCTTGCGCCTGCTCCGCGAGCAGCTCCAAGAGGCCAAAAACTGCGAATCAAACGAGCGCGGAGCGCCCATAGGCGCACGTGTGCATATTTCATTTCGATGTTACAGTCGTCGCGACTCATGGAAGTTAGAACAGTCAACGTCTTGGGAGTGAGGATCAGCGTACTCGATCAAGCCCGCGCGCGCGAGTTTCTCTTCGATCGATCGCGAAGGACGCGGCGCGGTTATGTCGCGGTGACCGGAGTGCATGGCGTGACGGAGGCGCAGAGCGATTCTGGCTTAAAGCGAATTTTGAATCAGGCGCTTCTTGCACGCCGGACGGAATGCCCATGGTCTGGATGGGACGCTTGCAGGGCGAGCGCGACGATCCGGCGTGTTTATGGTCCGGATCTGATGTTGAATCTGTGCGAGCATTCGCGCGGCTGGGTTCACACATTTTCTCTATGGCGGAAATCGAAGGCGTGGCAGAAGAGTTGGCGGCGACACTGAGGGCGCGCTTTCCGGGATGCGGATCGTCGGCACATATTCGCCGCCGTTTCGCCCACTGAATCCGTGAGGTTGCGGACCTGCAAGAGCAGGTGCGCGCTGCGCGGCCCGATTTCTTCTGGGTCGGATTGAGCACGCCGAAGCAGGAGCGATTTATGGCCGAATATCTTGCCGCAGCTGCCCGAGGCGAAGATTTTCCTGGGAGTGGGCGCGGCCTTTGATCTGCTAACGGGCCGCCTGCGGCAGGCGCCGCGCTGGATGCAGGGCGCGGGCCTGGAATGGTTCTTCCGGCTCACGCAAGAGCCGCGGCGGTTGGCGCGGCGTTATCTCATCAATAATCCGCTGTTTGTGTTCTGCGCGCAGTCGCGCAGTTGACTCGATTCCGAAAATACTTGCGAAACTGAACGCCGGTGCGGAATTTCGCCCGATCATGGCGCAGGATCTAAATGTCGTTTGCGGAGCGGGTGGATTCATTGGCGGTCATCTCGTGGCGGATCTTCTGCGTCAGGGCGGAGCGGTGCGCGCAGTCGATCTGAAGCCGCTCGACGAGTGGTTTCAAAAGTTTCCAGAAGCGGAGAATGCGCAGCTGGATTTACAGGAGCGCGAGGCTTGCTGACGAGGCGGTGCGCGATGCGACCGAAGTTTACAACCTCGCCGCGGACATGGGCGGCATGGGCTTCATCGAAAACAACAAGGCTCTCTGCATGCTGAGCGTTTTGATCAACACGCACCTGCTCGTGGCCGCGAAAGAGGAGGGGATCGAGCGATTTTTTTATGCTTCTTCAGCTTGCGTTTATGCAGCGGAAAAGCAGATCGATCCGAACATCACGGCGTTGAAGGAGGAGGACGCCTATCCCGCAATGCCGGAGGACGGCTACGGGTGGGAGAAACTTTTCAGCGAACGGATGTGCCGCCATTTCCGGGAAGATTTCGGGATGGTGACTCGCGTGGCTCGTTATCACAACGTTTACGGGCCGAACGGCACCTACGATGGCGGACGGGAGAAGGCGCCAGCCGCGATCTGCCGCAAAGTGATCGAGGCCAAACTCTCGGGGAAACACGAAATTGAAATTTGGGGCGACGGGGAGCAGACGCGGAGTTTTCAGTGGATCGATGATTGCGTGAAGGGAACGCAGATGATCATGGCGGGCGATTATGCCGACCCGCTCAACCTCGGAAGCAACGAGCTGGTCACGATCAATCGATTGGTCGATCTAGCCGAGGAGATCGGCGACGTAAAATTGAAGCGGCGCTACAATTTGTCCGCACCGAAAGGGGTAAACGGGCGCAATAGCGACAACACCTTGATCAAAAAGATATTTGATTGGGAGCCGTCCACGCGCCTGCGCGACGGACTCGAGCGGACATATCGTTGGATTTACGATGATATAACGGCAAAGCGATCGGCCGTAGTCGGGACGATAGCCTAAATTCCGAGATAGTTCCAGATCCACACGAGCGGGCAGTGCGCGATTGCGCTGCCGTATTCTTCGCCTACTTTTTCCGCTCTTCATGAGCGCCGCCGCCACAGCATCTGACACTGGCCGAAAAGTTTGGGAATGGATTCGTGCTAATCCGGCGCAGGCTTTCCTGCTCGCGACGATCGGCGCCACGATCGTTTATTTCTACGGCTATCTGCGGCTCTATGCTGGGCTTCCGATCGGGACATGGGCCTGGCTGCGTTACCGGCCGGAATACAATCAGGAACACAGCAAACTCATTCCGGCCGTGTTCCTTTTCCTCATCTGGTATCATCGCGAAGCGCTGGCGAAGGCGACGGAAAGAGGGGAGCAATTGGGGCCTGCTTTTATTGGCCTGGGCATTCTCTTCTACGTCGTGGCCGCGCGCGCGCTGCAGGCCCGCTGGCCATCTCTGCGCTGCCATTTCTGTTCACTGGCGTGCTCCTTTTTATCTGGGGAAAAGAAGTGGCGCGGATTCTTCTTTTTGCGTCCGCTTTCCTGATTTTTCTCGTCCCGCTGGGAGCGATCGAGCAGATGAGTTTCCGGCTGCAGTTTATCATCACCGGAGCCGTGCAATGGCTCAGCGGCATCTTCGGGATCAACGTTTACGCCGTCGGAACCACGCTCAAGGCGGTGGATGGCACATGGGGGTTCGATATCGCGGAGGGTTGCAGCGGCATCCGCTCCTTGATCGCGATGGTGATGATCACCGCCATTTACGTGCACATCGTCGAGAAACAGCTTTGGAAAAAGGTGACCATTTTCGGACTTTCCGTCATTTTTGCTATCATCGGAAATGCTGGACGAATCTTTACGATCATTATCATCGCGAAACTTGGGTTTCCGGAATTTGCCGGCGGGTCTTTATCACGATTACTCCGGCTTCGTCTTCTTCCCCATCGCCATCGGATTCATGCTTTTGACGAGTAAATTACTCAACCTGCGGGCCGATGACGTAAAAGCGAAGGCGCGCACTCTGACGACGAAGGAGACGGAGAAATATGACTATTAGCCGTCTGGTCATCCTGCAGATCATTCTCGTCCTCGGCCTGAGCGCGGTCTTTTTTCTGCCAAAAGTCGCCAACTCCACGCCCCAAGGGATTGGGCTGAACCTGCCCACCTACGTCGGCAACTGGTACGGCGAGGACCAGAAGATCAGCGAGATGGAACTGGCGATTCTGGCCAAAGACACCGAGTTCGCGCGCAAGCTCTACACGGATGGACTGGGCAACCAGGTGTTCGTCTCCATTGTCCTCTCGGGTCACGACTTGGATAACAGCATCCATCGGCCAGAGCGCTGTCTGCCAGCGCAGGGCTGGAGTATCGCCGACTCGCGAGTGGCCGCCATTCCCGGCACCAGTGCGGCCGCAGGGCCTCTGGAAGCAACCCGTCTGCACAACCTGCGGAAAGTGGTGACGAAGGATGGCCAGACGGTCACGATTTACAATCTGACCTACTACTGGTTCGTCGGCTGGAACGTTTCAACGCCGTCTCATCTGGCGCGGACGTATATGGACATCCGCGATCGGATTCTCCACGGTTACAACCAGCGCTGGGCCTACATCACCGTCGCATCGACCATCACCGAAAATCTGCAGCGCTTCGGTAAGGATGAGAAAGAGACCGATGCGATCTTGCAAGATTTCATCGCCCGCCTCCGGCCGAAAATCAGCGCTCCGCCGGAACAACCGGCGGTCGCCGCCAGATAGTAAACGCGGGGAGGTCACGCACCGCGACGAAGCCTCCCGCGCGGAGGTAGTCTCCAAGCGCATCGCTACTTCCTTCGTAGATGTCCGGTTTGGAAGCGATGACGAGGAACGGCCTGGCCAATTTCGCCAGCTCTTCAGTCTGCGGATGCACGATTAAAACAACCCCCGCGAAATTTCCTTCCGAAGATGGCTCAACTGGGACCCCATAATAGGCGGCGGCGGCACGATCTGCAGACCACCAGACCTTTTCGTTTCGGTTGAGGGCGTCCTTCGCAATCTCAGCGGCCGCGCGGTAATCGTCTTTCCGGTGGGCCTCGGCAAAGCGTAACGACAGACAGGACGCAAACCAAACGCTGCCAAAGGCAATTCCAACGATGAACCCAAGGCGACGGCGAGAGGTCACCAGGTGCAAAATTCCCACCGCCATCAGGCCGAGGACAAGCGGGACCAAGGGAATAAAGTGCCGCCCGAGAAGCCGAAAATCCCGGGCGACACCCAGCGCGAGAAGAACCAATCCCGGCGGGAAAGAATAGACGATCATTCCGATTTTAGCCCGCCGCGGAAAAGTGCGTGCTACCTCGCGCCAGCCGAGAGCGAAAACGCCCAAGGCCAACAATGCCACGCCGATCAGGCTGCAAAGCCGAAGCGTTCCCATCGTCGAGAACGCATCAAATCCATCCTGTCTTATCTGCAAACGTCCCGGGCCCCACCCGGCGATTCCGGAAAATTCGTAGGCAATGAAGGCAAGGTTCAAGAGCCGAGGTCCTGCCCACCTGAGAAGCGCCCGTCCCCAGCAAAACCGTCCAAAGGTAATAAGTCCCCAAGGCCGCGAGGCTGAGGAAGATGACAGCGACGGGTGCGAGCATCTGCCGAGGGGACCCGGCGCGAACCTTCGGCCAGATTAAAACCAGCCAGGCCACGATCGCGCCGCCGGCCCAGATAACACCGAGGAGACTGCTCCCGCTGAGCACCAAAAGGCCTGCGCCGAAAAGCCAGAGTGCGCCAGGCCGCAGAGCCGCCGCAACATCTTCCGTCGCGCGCACTAGCGCGGCGCAAAGAAGACAAGCGCCGGCATATTGCATGACGTATGGCCGCGCATCGTTCAGGTAGAACCAGAGGAGCGGACTGATCAAGCCGAGAGTGATAGTGATCCAGGCCATTCGCAGATGGCGCCGCAGAGCCCAAAACACAGCGAGCTGCCCGACGCAAAACCAGACGATGTTCGCAGCCCGGAGCGCGAACTCAGTGTGCCCAAAAACTTTTTCCCAGACCCATATCTGCAGCATGTAGAGCGGCATCTGCAGGTCGGAGCCCTTCTCGGCGACCATCACCTGCCACCATCCCTGCAATGATGGCTGCATGGCTTTGAGCGCGCTGTTGGCCTCATCAATCCACAGACTTTCCCGGCTGACCGCGACAAATCCGGCACACAACGAAAATACGAGCGTGACAAAGAAAAGCGCGCGGCGATCAAAAGCCATCCGAAAAGAGGACATCGTGAAAATCAGAGGCAATTCCCGACCCGGTGAATTTGCCGCAGCATTTCCCAACCCATCCGGACGATCCGCCAAAAGTGAATACTGTTATGGCCTCCCTGTCGGGCACGAAATCGAATCGGGAGATATACCCACCGGAGGTTTCGCTGACGTTTCAGAGCCAGAGTGAGGGCGATATTTTGTAAGTCGAAATCCTGCGGGACCTCTTCGATGGCGCGCGCGAGGGCCGAGCTGTTCATCAGCCGATAAGGCACGTTCGCGTCTTTGAGATCCTCCCCGGTGACCAGGGCAGTCAAGAGCCGGCACGCGCTGGAAATCAATTTTCGGACGAGTCCGTCGTCCCTCACGACCCGCATGCCGAAGACGCAATCCGCCTCATTTCGTCGGTGCCAGAAATCCGAAAAATATTCCGGATCGCATTGCCCGTCGGAGTCGATCTGGAAAATCCAAGGTGATCCTGCCGCCAACGCTTGCGCGTAGCCCCGGCGGCAGCTTCGGCCGTGCCCAGAATTTGGTTGGTCAACGACGAGCAGCCGCTCGGGATATGCCTGCACGCACTCTCGCAGTAGCGAGAGGGTTGCGTCGCGCGAGCCATCATTGATGGCGATCAGGCAATGGGAAATTCCTTCACGTGCGAAAGTAGTGAGCCATTCCTCGACCACGCGGGTAATGCTGGCTGCCTCATTGTAGACAGGCATGACGACAGTGAGTTCGGCCGGATCCATCAGAACGAAGAAAGTCGCGCGTTATTAGGCGACAAAGACCGCGTTAATCAAATCCGCTGGTTTCAAACCTGGAGGGCGGGAGTTTAATCCAGCGGAGACGCTTTCGACCGACGGCCAATCGGGCAATGCTTCGTCGGACATGTAGCGACGGTGCGGCCGATAGCCACGGGGAATCTTCGGGCTAGCAAGAACGCGCACCCCGGGTGGAATCCATTCCTCGATTGGGGAGGTCCGCGCCAGAACCGTGGTGCGACATCCAAGGAACGCCGCCAGGTGCATCGGCCCGGAGTCGTTTGTGATCACGTGTTCTGCGGTCTTAAGCTGGGTGACCAAGTCGATTCCCACAGCGCGAACAACGCCGTCTTCGGCGATGCCATCGGGCAAACGATCGCTCGGGCCGGCGATCAGCGTGACCAGCCACCCGTCCTTTTCCAGTCGTTCCTGCAGTGAGCGAGTGTGGGGAAATTGTTTGGATTGCCACTGCGCCCCCACGTGAATGAGGACTCGTCCATTTAGGGGAGCATCTGTTCGCGTTCGATCGTAAGTCTGCTCGATTTGGAAGAAGGGCACCCCCGATAAATCGGCCCACGAACGGTAGCGGTTCTGCACTGCGAGAAACCCGAATGCGTAGGGCAAATTGAAAAGCGCGCTCTTTCGGCCGAGAAAACGCAGCCAGCCGTTCATTCGAATCTTTGCTCCTGGGAACGATCTGCGGGCCGCCGCATAATCCCGCGCGTCGCCACGGACACTGAGCACAACGTCAATCATTCTAAGGCCCCCCGAGACGGCGGATGCTGGGGCGGATTGGAAAGGTGACTCCGCGCTTCCGCGTGGTATAAGGAAGCTCCACTGGGATTAACTGGAGATCAGGCCGTTCTGGCATCGCCGCGTGCAAGATTGTATGCCATTGAGGATGGCAGGCGAGGGCGGCAGCGGCAGGAACTCACGCAGGACAGAGGCAGCGATGATGACATCACCCAAACTCCACGGTTCGAAGAGAACGTAGTCGGCCGGGCTTCAC
>CAVXLV010000022.1:0-187718 GCA_963762685.1 uncultured Verrucomicrobiae bacterium
CCGGTAAAGGTGGAACGATGACGCGCATCGCGGTCTCGGCCGAGGACAGTAAAACGGGCGAGACTGCGGAACTGCAATTCGCGATTTTTGAAACAAAGAAGGCGACGATGCGTGTGCTCGATCAACCGACGGAGCCGCGCAGTTCGCTCGCGGAGATGATGCGAGAAGAGAACTGCCTCGCCGGTGTGAATGGGGGCTATTTTGATCCGGAACACGCGGCGGTCGGTCTGCTGATTAGTGATGGGCAGACGGTGCAGGCGAAGCAAAAAGCGAAGCTGCTTAGTGGAGTGGTCAGCGTGGTGAACGGCCGCCTACAGATTGAGCGATCCGGCGCGTATGCTCCGAGAAAAAAGCCGGCGGATGCGCGGCAGTGCGGTCCTTTCCTGGTGGAAAGCGGACGCGCGATCCCGGGCTTGAACGCTACGCGCGGGGCGCGTCGCACGTTCATTCTGGTGGCGGATAAAGGCCGCGCCGCCATCGGATATTGCTCGGATGTGACGCTCGCGCAGCTTGGCGATCTTCTGGCGACGCCGGGATTGGCGGCTGATTTGAAAGTGCAGAGCGCGCTGAATTTAGACGGCGGATCGTCGAGCGGGTTTTGGTTTGCGGGCGCGGAAGGCGCGTTCGCGATCCGCGAGTACAAGACGGTGCGCGATTTCATCGGCATCGTGGCGCGGCCGTGAGGCAGAGCGGGCTTGCCGGGTACGCACGAATCTGAAAAGGTCGCGCGCATGCGTTCTTTTGGCGGCTTCAAAACCAAGGATGGCGCCGCTTTTTTCGGTGAAGTGCGCGGCGACGAAGTGGCTCGCCTAACGAGTGCTCCATGGATGGGGATGGAGCCCGCAGGCACGGTCTATTCGTTGACGGAGTTGCAGATCGGTTTGCCAGTCGCGCCGAGCAAAGTGATCGCGGTAGGTTTGAACTACGCCGAGCACATCGCGGAGATGCAGCGCACTCCGCTCGGCACGCCTTTGATTTGGTTTAAGGCGCCATCTTCTCTCCTGCCGCATGAAGGGACGATCGAGATCGCGTTTCCCGACCATCAGACACATTTCGAAGCCGAATTAGGCATCGTGATCGGAAAGACGGCGAAGAACGTCTCGAGGGAAGCAGCCCTCGATTTCATCTTTGGATACACCATTGCGGAGGACATTAGTGATCGCGATTTACAGACGGCGGAGAAGCAGTTTGGGCGCGCGAAATCCTTCGATACGTACACGCCAGTCGGGCCGTTTGTTCACACCGACGTGGATGTTGCCGATCTCGCGATCACGCTTCGCCAAAACGGGACAGTGCGGCAGTCGGCGCGCACGAGTCAGATGATTTATTCCGCGGCGGAGATCGTCTCGTTTGCGAGTCAACGGATGACGTTGTGGCCGGGCGATTTGATTTTAACCGGCACGCCTTCTGGCGTTGGTCCGATCCAGTCTGGCGATGTTCTTGAAACATCGATTGCTGACTGGCCCGTGCTGCGCAACCGGGTCCTCGATGCAGTCGTATGAATAGACTGGAGAAGAAAAACGTGACGTCCTGTTACATCCCGAAATGCGTCGTGATGCGAAGAGAAGATGTTGCCCGTTACCCGAAAAAAACATCACTGAATGGAGAATTGCGAAAGTTTTGCTCGACTCACCGTGACTTCATTGGGGATAAACGACACGAAAACGTCACTTGAACGATCGGGCCGTAAATAAGCGCCCCTTCCACCAACTATGAAAACATTCCTAACCGCCACCCTGTGCTCCGCCACCTTCGCGCTGACTCTGTTCGGCCAAACCACTCCTCCTCCGCCGGACGCTCCGGGAACACCGGCCACCGCGCCCTCTGCGGCTGCGCCTGTGCCTGGCTCTACTGTTCCCGTCACGCTTGACCCGGCCGTATCGCCTGGTGCGCCGGCTGGCATGACTCCAGCGGCTCCGGGTTTAACGCCCGCCGCTCCCGGCATGTCGCCCGCTGCCGGAATGACTCCCGCTGCTGCAATGACTCCCGCGGCGGCAGCACCGGCTGTCTCGCCTGCGACCGCGCCAGTGGTCTCGACTCACTCGGAAACCGGGAACGTGATTATCGACACGTTCCACAAGGGCGGCCCGATCATGTGGCCGATCTTGATTGTTTCCATCATCGCAATCGCGGTGGTGCTGGAACGCATCTTCTGGTGGCTCTTCCGCTGGATGCGTCGCGATCCCAAGCGCATCGAGAAGGTCTTCACCGCGATTGAAAACGGCGATGTGGCGGAGGCTTCGCGTCTGTCACGCGGCTCCCGCGATCCCATCCTGCGCATGATGTGGAATGGTTTGAATCACCAGCACGCCTCATTGCAGGGCGCCTTGCAGGTGGCGGCGGGCATCGAGATCAAACGCGCCGGTCGCTTCCTCGTGGTCATGGATACGCTTGTGACGCTCGCTCCCTTGCTCGGTCTGTTGGGAACAATCGTCGGTCTGATGCGTTCTTTCGGTCAGCTCGGTAACGAAGAGCTGGCGGTGCAAGCGGTCACGGGTGGTATCTCGGAAGCGCTTATCGCGACCGCGGCCGGTCTCTGTATCGCCATCTTCGCGTTGGTGCCGTTCAACTTTTTCACCTCTCGTGTGTCTAACTTGGAGTTCGAACTGCAGACGGCAGCCACGAATCTCGAAGTCATGTTGGAAGGACAGAAAAAAGCCAGCCAGATGGACATCACCGCGATGACCAAGTAGCAGACACTGCCAAGTCCCATGGAAGTTTCCTCACCCATCCCCAAGAAGCACGCGCGGATCGAGATCATTCCGTTGAT
The DNA here is from genome assembly GCA_963762685.1 of uncultured Verrucomicrobiae bacterium. GTDB lineage: Bacteria > Verrucomicrobiota > Verrucomicrobiia > Chthoniobacterales > UBA10450 > JACCTI01. Next base: position 2,771 of record CAVXLV010000022.1, read on the forward strand.
CGACATCATGTTCTTTCTCCTCGCCAGCTTCATGATGGTCAGCATCAGCCAGACAACGATGAAAGGGATGAAGGTGGCGTTGCCCACCGGAACTTCCGGGGAGACGCAGTCGAAGAAAGATTACGTCAGCTTCTCCGTCGATCGGGACGGTTTCATTTACTGGGATAAGGAGCGCATCGAGTACACTGATGTCGCGACCAAACTGAAGAATCTGTATGTGACCAATCCCGATGCGAAGATTTTTATTCGCGGAGATCGGGAGGCGTTGCATGGAAACGTAACCCGGTTGCTCGATCAGATTCGCTCCACGGGTTACACGAAAATCGCATTTGAAATTAAGAGCCAGGCGGCGGCTGGGGTGCCGTCGCCGCAGTAGGAAGAATCTTTATGGCTGGTCCTTTGCTCTATCGTGGAATGCCGAAGTGGCAGGTCTGGGCAGCGTTTGGCGGTGCGTTTGCCATTCATGCCCTGGCCATCGGAATTGCGGCGCTGAATCCGGAGCCACCCGAGGTGGATATGTCGGATATCCCGGAAGCGGTTGTCGAGATGTCGCTGGAGCAATTGCCCGCAGATCCCGAACCTACTCCTCCACCCGAAGAAGAAGAGCCGGAGCCGCTTGATGCGCCGCCAGAGCCCACGGAACCGCCGGAGTTTGTGGAAGAAAAGCCCACTCCGCCGCCAAAACCGCGGACTGATAAGCCGAAACCCGTGGCACCTATTGCTCGTCCACGCACGGTCGGTGCCCCCACGGGACCCGCCCCAAGCGGTAAAGCGGCCATGATTTTCAAGCCGAACATCCAGTACCCTTATGAAGCGAAGCGCGCTCGGGTGACGGGTAGCGGCGTGGTCATCGTGCAGGTCAGCTCGAGCGGAAGCGTTACCGGCACGAGTATGGGCAAGAGCACAGGCAGTCCAATTCTCGATAACGCGGCCACATCGGCGTTCCGGAGTGCGCGTTTCAAACCGGGAACCGTTCCTACGGTCAAAATTCCTATCACTTTCACCCTTACGGGGGCGCAATTTTAGTCTGCTGGAAATTTTCTTATGAGAATGCGTTCGCCCATCCCGAAGAAGCACGCCCGGATTGAGATCATCCCGCTGATCGATATCATGTTCTTTCTGCTGGCCAGTTTCATGATGGTGAGTCTGACGCAGACGCATATGAAAGGCATCCGGGTCAATCTTCCCGGGCCGTCCACCAAGCCGGCGGATCCGACCGTAAAGGATTACGTCTCGATCCGGGTGACAGAAGGCAATCAGGTTTACTTTGATAATGCGCCCATGCTGGATGAACAGGTTTTGCCGCGGCTCTTTGAGATGTTTAAGGCAAATCCCAGTGTGAAAGTCTCGATCAGTGCCGAGCAGCAGGCATTACACGGCGACGTCATCACGCTCCTTGATCGCGTTCGTTCGTCTGGAATCACCAAGATCGGTTATCAAATCAAACCTTCTGGACCGACCGGCGCTCCGGGGACAGTAGCCCCGCCTCCCGGCGCTCCTTAGTCGATCGATCGGTTCCAACGGGAAAGATATTCCCGCAAGCGCGCGATGGCCGCGGCCCGGTGGCTGAGTGCGTTTTTAATCGTCTCGCCTAATTCTGCGAAAGTTTGCGTGTAGCCGACCGGAATGAAGACGGGGTCATAACCGAATCCAAGTTCGCCGCGCGGACCCAGTAGGATCGAGCCTGCGACTGTGCCGTTAAATGTCTCGAGGACGCGTCCCTCTGCAGCGAGGGCGATGGTGCAATGGAAGGCGGCATTGCGATCTTCGTGTCCCTGTAAGTCGCGCAGCAGTTTTGCGATGTTCTCCTGGTCAGTGGCGTTTTCGCCCGCGAACCGCGCCGAGCGAACCCCGGGCTTTCCTCCCAGAGCTGTAACCGACAACCCGGAATCGTCGCTCACGACCCATCCGGGGATTAATTGAGAAGCCGCCTCGGCTTTCAGAATCGCGTTCTCGGCAAATGTGACGCCCGTTTCCTCCACTTCGGGGAAGTCTGTCCGGCCGCTCAAATCGGTGATGAGAAAGTCTCCGCCGAGAATCGCGGAGAATTCGCGCGTCTTGTGCGCGTTGCGAGTGGCAAGGACCAAGCGATGCATGGAAGGGCGGGGTGAGCGCACGTTTTCTGAATCCGTGTCCGCGACAATCCTGCGAATCCTGTTCGCTCGCGAATGCTTTCGGAGTTAATCCTGTATACCTGTTTTCATGAGCGAGCGCCGTAAACCATATCCCTTCGACCACCTCGAGCCGAAATGGCAGACGCTCTGGGATGAACGTCGCGCCTTCCACACGCCAAATCCTGGTGAGGCCGATTTCGATTCCACAAAACCCAAGTTTTACATCCTCGATATGTTTCCGTACCCGAGCGGGGCCGGATTGCACGTGGGACACCCCGAGGGCTACACCGCGACCGATATCGTGGCGCGTTACCAGCGCATGCGTGGATGCAACGTTTTGCACCCGATGGGATGGGACGCCTTCGGTTTGCCGGCCGAGCAGTATGCGATCAAGACAGGGCAGCATCCGGCGATCACGACGCGGGATAATATCGCCAAGTTCAAGACTCAGCTGAAACGGATCGGGTTTTCCTACGATTGGGACAGGGAGGTCAGCACCGCCGATCCGAGGTTCTTCCGTTGGACGCAGTGGATTTTCTTACAGATCTATCATTCCTGGTTTAATCCGGAGACGCAGCGCGCCGAGCCGATTTCTTCCTACGCCGGCGCTGATCCTGACGCGGTGCGACTGGCCTATGTCGCCGAGGTGCCGGTGAATTGGTGTCCGGAGTTGGGAACGGTCCTGGCCAATGAGGAAGTCATCGATGGCAAAAGCGAGGTGGGCGGGTATCCAGTCGTTAGGCGACCGATGCGGCAGTGGATGCTGCGCATCACCGCGTTTGCGGAGCGTCTGATTGATGAACTGGAGCCGCTCGATTGGCCGGCCGGGATCAAATTGCTCCAGCGGAATTGGATCGGGAAAAGCGTGGGCGCGGAGATCGCGTTTGAGATCGCGGCGAGCGGAGACAGAAAACCGGGAAAAGAGATTTTAGTTTTCACCACTCGACCGGACACGCTTTTTGGCGCCACTTACATGGTCCTGGCGCCGGAGAATCCACTCGTGGAAGTGGTGACAACGGTTGAGCAGGCAGAGGCGGTGCGGCAATATCGCGCGCAAGTTTCCGCCAAGTCGGACCTCGAGCGGACCGATCTGGCGAAAGAGAAAACGGGCGTGTTTACCGGCGGTTATGCAGTGAATCCGGCAAATGGCGAACGCATTCCGATCTGGATCGCAGATTACGTCCTGATGGGATACGGCACGGGCGCGATCATGGCCGTGCCGGCGCATGATGCGCGGGATTTGGAGTTTGCCCGCCGATACGAATTGCCGATTCGCCCGGTCGTGGAAGCGCCTGATGGCGCGGACTCGATCGGCTACTCGGGGGCAGGGAAAGCGATCAATTCGCCTCTCATCGATGGCTTGCCGACCGCGGAAGCGACGGCGCAAATCATCCGCTGGCTGGAAGAACAAAAGGTCGGCAAAAGCAATGTGCGCTACAAACTGCGCGACTGGCTTTTCTCGCGGCAAAGATATTGGGGCGAGCCCTTCCCGATCGTCTGGCAAAATGGCAGGCATGAGTCGATTCCAGAGTCGGAATTGCCTTTGGAACCGCCGCCCCTGGAAGACTTCAAACCCACCGGCACGGGCGAGCCGCCTTTGGCCAAGGCGAAGGAATGGCTGCGCTACTCGGATGCGGCCACGCGCGAGACGAACACCATGCCGCAATGGGCGGGCTCGTGTTGGTATTACTTACGTTTCTGCGCGCCGCAGGACGACCAGCGTTTTGTAAACGAGAAGGCGGAGCGTTACTGGATGAACGCCGGAAAGCCGGGCGGCGTGGACCTCTACGTCGGCGGCACGGAGCACGCGGTGCTGCATCTTTTATACGCGCGCTTCTGGCACAAGGTGCTGTTTGATTTAGGCCATCTTTCCACGCCGGAGCCTTTTCAACGACTCGTTAATCAAGGGATGATCCTCGGCGAGGACGGGCGTAAAATGTCGAAGCGCTGGGGCAACGTGATCGATCCGCTCGATGTCATCGCGGAGTACGGCGCGGACGCTTTCCGTTGCTACGAGATGTTCATGGGTCCGCTCGAGCAGATGAAGCCGTGGAGCATGAAAGGTGTGGAAGGCGTCTCGCGTTTTCTGGCCCGGGTCTGGCGTCTCATCATGGAGGAGAACCAGGCCGGCGAATGGGTTCTGAGCGATTCGGTGCAAGAGGCCGAGACGACGAAGCGGCAGCTCAAGGTAGTGCACGCCACGATCAAAAAAGTGACCGAGGACATCGAGGCGCTGTCCTTTAACACCGGGATTTCGCAGATGATGGTTTTCGTGAACGAATTCACCAACGCCGAGGTCAAGCCGGTGTCCGCATTGCGGACGTTGCTCATTTTGCTCAATCCCTTCGCACCGCACATCACCTCGGAGCTTTGGGAGACGCTGGAAAAATTCTCCGGTGGTGAAGGAGATATCACCCGGCAATCCTGGCCCACGCATGACCCAGCTTTCCTGATCGAGGACGAAGTCGAGATCATCATCCAGGTAAACGGCAAGTTGCGCGATCGCTTGGTCGTTCCCCTTCATGCCTCGGAAAGCGACCTCAAAGCGGCCGCGCTGGCGAGCCCAAAGGTGCAGGAACTCACTGCCGGGAAGACGATTCGCAAGGTTGTCGTCGTCCCAAAAAAGCTTGTGAACATCGTCGCAGCCGACTCAAACTAAGCACCTATGTGGAAAGAATTTAAGGAGTTCGCTGTCAAAGGAAACGCGATCGATCTCGCCGTCGGCGTCATCATCGGGGCGGCCTTTGGCTCGATCGTCACCTCGCTCGTGAAAGACATCCTGATGCCGCCTATCGGTGTCCTCACTGGAGGTCTCGATTTTTCTAACAAGTTTATCGTCCTGAAAGATGCGCCGGGTGGGGGAGTTTTTTCCACCCCGATGGAAGCGGTAAAAGCCGGGGCAATTACCTGGAACTACGGAAACTTCGTCACCCTCGTCATTAATTTCCTCATCGTCGCGTTCTGCATTTTCCTCGTCGTGCGCGCAGTTAACAAAATGAAACGGCCTTCGCCGACGTCAGCGCCCGTGGCCAAGGATTGCCCGCAGTGTTTGATGTCCATTCCCGTGAAAGCGACCCGGTGCCCGCATTGCACCTCGGATCTGAGCGGAGCGGCGAGCGCTTAGGCCGCGGTCGGTTGTGGTAAAGGTAGGACGCGGAGCGGACTGCAAAGCCATACCTCCGAACATTCGTCCACCGGCCAGATTGCTCCCGCCGCCCAAGGCGAAAATGCTGGCAAAATCCAGCGCCGTTCTTCTCGCACAAAGGCCGGGAGTTTGAGCCGCAATCCGGCTCCATCGGCGAGATGGCCGGCGGGGTGGTGGTGACCAATCACTTCGATGCGATCGCCCTCGCGCGGATTGACGTGCCCGTGGTGAAAGTAAAAACCGTCCGTCTCCCACGCATCCACCATTGCCAGCGCGCCCGCGATCTTTCGATCGTGATTCCCAGCCACGAGGATCGTCTCGCAGCGTTCACGGAGGCGCGCCACGAGTTGCGCGGCCGGTCCCGCCGCTGCGCGATCGTGGACAACGTCGCCTAGCAGCACCAGCGTGCGCGGCTGATAATCGGTCAATAATTCAAGCAGCCGTTTTTCGATCAAATCCATCCCCCAAAGCGGATGCAGCCGACCCGCAGCGCGCTGGCTAATTTCGTAGCCGAAATGGAGATCAGCCACTGCGAGCCAATGCTGCTGCTCGTGATAAAGCGCAAGTCGGCCGTCGAGGATTACGCCCTCTGCCACAGAGGTTTGAGCAGAAGAATGGATCGGCATGAAGAAGAGGCGCGGGGGAAATTAAAGCTTGCCACTCCCGGCATCAAATCGTTATCTCAGCGCCTCTGTGGCTATGTCCAAAATCCTGAGTTTCAGCCTTCTCCTGGCGTGCGTTCTCTCGCTCGTCAGTTGTGCCACCCCCACCAGTCCGGTTGCGGCGTTCGCGGCCAAACGCATGGAAAAAGTGCGGACCACGGCCTATTCGCATAACGAAGGCAGCGGCTCGCGCAATGCCGTGGGCCGCCGGCTCTCCGGCGCCGGCATTCGCAGTGCGGCCTCGGATTGGTCGCGCTTTCCACTCGGGACGCGCTTCCGCGTGGTCGAGAGCGGCGAGGAATACATCATCGACGATTACGGCGGCGCGCTGGTCGGCACGGACACGATCGATCTTTACAAATCGCCTGGCGCGATGCGTCGCTGGGGCGTTCGTCGGGTGGATATCGATATCATTAGTTGGGGTTCGGAAGCGGAGAGTTTGCGCGTTTTACGGCCGCGGAAAAACGTCCGCATCGTCCGGCGCATGATTGCCAGTCTGGAAAAGAAAGAACCCGAGAAAAAGAAAAAGATTTAGCTCGAACGGCGCGGTCTCTCTTTGACATCAGCGCAGGGGCGCTTCCACTTCCCCCTGTGAAAGTTCTGGTTGTCGGTGGTGCGGGCTATATCGGCAGTGTCTGTTCCGAGCTCTTGCTCGATGAAGGCCACGAGGTCGCGGTGTTTGATAATCTCATCGAAGGTCATCGCCGGGCCGTGGATGAGCGGGCGCTTTTTCTCGAAGGCGACCTGGCCGAGCGCGCTCAAATCGAGGATGCGCTGCGGAGATTTGCCCCGGATGCGGTGATGCATTTTGCCGCCAGTGCGCTGGTGGGAGAGTCGATGGAAAACCCGTCGAAATATTTTCGCAACAATATCGCAAACGGTTTGAATTTACTGGATGCGATGGTGGCGGCCGACGTGCGGCGCCTGGTCTTTTCCTCGACTTGCGCCACTTTCGGTCCGCCGGAGCGCGTGCCGATAGATGAGACGTTGCCGCAACGCCCGATCAATCCTTACGGGGAATCGAAACTCGCGTTCGAGCGCATTTTGCGTTGGTACGGTGAGATTCACGATTTGCGTTTCGTGGCCCTGCGCTATTTCAACGCTGCGGGTGCGACCGAGAAATTTGGCGAAGATCACCGCATCGAGACGCATCTCATTCCGAATATCTTGCGAGTCGCGCTGGGGCAGAAAACAGAGGTGGAAGTCTTCGGGACGGACTACGAAACGCCGGATGGCACCTGCATTCGTGATTACATCCACATTCTCGATCTATCGCGCGCGCACATTCTGGCGCTCGCAGCGCACCAGAGTGAATTCTACAACATTGGCACCGGCGGCGGATCGAGTGTGCGCGAGGTCATCGAGACCTGCCGGCAGGTGACCGGGCATGCGATTCCGCTGCTGGAAAAACCGCGCCGCGCGGGCGATCCGCCGCGTCTGATCGCAGCCTCGGAGAAGATTAAAAGAGAGCTAGGCTGGCAGCCAGCGTATCAAGAGCTCCGCTCCATCGTGGAGAGCGCGTGGAAGTGGCACCAAAAATTCCCGCACGGTTACGGTGACTAAACAAAAAACGCCCGCGGAAACACGTTCCGCGGGCGCTTTGTTAAAACGAAACTAGAAACCGATTAATGCTCGGTCGTCGTCGTCGTCGTGGTCTCGGTGACCTTGCGAATCTCAGCCAACGGCTTCTGCACCGTGATCTTCGAGACAACCATGCGGTCGCCTTCCTTCACGTAGGTGTATTTCACCGGCATGTCGGGACGGAGGAGGGCCATGTCGACCACAGCGCCGGTCGGGTCAACGACCGTGGTGCTCTTGGTGTAGTAGTACTTCGTCGGCGCGCTGCTCGCGGAGGTGCGCATTTCGACATACTCCGTGCCCGGGCTGTAGGTCGAGATCATGCCCGTTCCGTCGAGCGTGGTCGTGCTGCTGGCCGTGGTCACGTTCCCGCCTGCGCTGGTCGTGGTGGTGGTTTCCTTGGTCGTCTGGCCGAAGGAGGTGGTCACTGCGAGTGCGCTCACTGCTCCGACGATTAACAATTTCATCAATGGTGTGTGTTTCATATTTGTCCTTTGTTCTGGTTAAACGGATGGTCTCCGTCGTGCTTCTATCCGACTGTGCCCGGGCGGCCTTTATTCATCGAATTGCTTTCTTTTCGTGCTTTGACCTCTCCTTGGCCGCCTGCCGCCGGGAGGTTTCGCTTTTATTTTAATGCAATCGCTTCCCGGTTTCCGTGACTTCCTGCCCGACGATTTCGCGCTGCGGGCCTACATCTTTCGTCAATGGCGGACCGTCTCGCGCCGCTACGGTTTCGTCGAATACGACGGGCCGCTGCTCGAGGATCTTGAGTTATTTAAGAAGAAATCCGGCGAGGAGATCACGAAGCAGCTCTACGATTTTACCGATAAAGGCGGTCGCGCGGTGGCTTTGCGACCCGAGATGACGCCGACGTTGGCCCGGATGGCCGCGGCGGCGCATCGGGATTTTCGGAAACCGATGAAGTGGTTCTGCATCCCGCAAATGTTTCGCTACGAACGCCCGCAACGCGGCCGTTTGCGCGAGCATTACCAGTTCAATGCTGATCTCATCGGCGAGCCCGGGGTGGAGGCAGATATCGAACTGATCGCGCTCTGTGTGGATGTGCTGCGAGCCTTTGGTTTCAGTGCGCAGGACGTGGTCGTGCGCGTGAGTGACCGCGAGTTTTGGATCGATTTCTTGAAGAGCCGCGACGTGCCGGAAGCGCGTTGGCAGCAGGTTTTGGAAGTGATCGACAAGAGCGAACGCGAACCGCGCGAGAAGACCGCGGCGCGTTTAGCCGACCTGGCGGATCCGGTTTTCGAGATCTTCGACCACGGCGGCAAAAGCGAGAAGCTCGATCAACTCGCGGCCGGCCTGCGCACGCGCGGCTTAAGCGATTTTGTGCAAGTGGATCTGCGAATTGTGCGCGGGCTCGCTTATTATACCGGCGTCGTTTTCGAGGCCTTCGATCGCGGCGGAAAGCTGCGCGCGATTGCCGGCGGCGGGCGTTACGACAATCTCATCGGCCATCTCAGCGATGGGGCGGCATCGCTGCCTGCAGTTGGCTTTGCCATGGGCGATGTGGTGCTGGGTGAATTGCTGCGTGAAAACGCGAACGCACGAGCGCAGATGGAGGCCGCGGTCACAGCGGCGCAACGGCTCGATGTTTATGTTGTCGATCGCAAAAGAGGAACGTCGCGAAGACGCTCTCGCCACCGCGCAAGCGCTGCGTGATGCTGGTTACCGCGTCGATTTTTCCCTCGTGGCCGCGAAGGTTGGAAAGCAGTTTCAAAATGCGGAACTGCTGAACGCAAAATTTGCCGTCCTCTTTGGCGATGAATGGCCGCAGGTAAAACTCAAGACTCTGGCCTCACGCGAGGAGCGATTGGTGCCTCATGAAGAGCTGCTTGCGGAACTGGCGCGCCTCCACAGCTTGTCCTCCCCACTTTAGCTCCGCCCCGAAAACTCGACATGTATCGCACTCATCATTGCGCCCAATTGCGCGCCTCCGATATCGGCACCACGGCCAAACTCGCCGGCTGGGTTCATGTTCGGCGCGATCATGGCGGCGTCATTTTCATCGATCTGCGCGATCGTGAAGGACTCACGCAGGTGGTTTTCCGGCCCGAGGAAAATGCGGAGCTGACCAAGGTCGCCCACACTTTGCGGCACGAAGATGTGATCGAAGTGGAAGGCCCGGTGGCCGCGCGCGTGTCGGGAACGGAAAATCCGAAATTGCCGACCGGCGCGGTCGAGATTGTCCCACAAAGTTTGCGAATCCTGAACCGCGCGGACGTGCTGCCGTTTCCGCTCGATTCGGACCCGAGCAACGAAGATTTGCGGTTGAGCTATCGCTACTTCGATCTCCGCCGGCCGCAGCTCGCGCACAATCTCAGACAGCGACACAAGATCACCAAGGCCACGCGCGACTTTCTCGACAGCCAGGGTTTCGTGGAAATTGAGACGCCGATTCTTTCCAAGAGCACGCCGGAAGGCGCGCGCGATTTTCTTGTTCCGAGCCGCCTCGCACCGGGAAAGTTTTATGCGCTCCCGCAGGCGCCGCAGCAATACAAGCAGCTCCTGATGGTGGGCGGGATCGAGAAGTATTTCCAGATCGCCAAATGTTTTCGCGATGAAGATTTACGCGCCGACCGCCAGCCGGAATTCACGCAGATCGATATCGAGGCTTCGTTTGTCGAACCGTCGGATATTTTCGCGCTCGTGGAAGGAATGCTGGCCGCGATCTTCCGAGCCGCTCGCGGAATCGAAATTCCGACGCCGTTTCCGCGCATGACGTATCGCGCAGCGATGGATCAATTCGGCAGCGACAAGCCGGATCGCCGTTTCGGCATGGAGCTGACCGACCTGCGCGACATTTTTGCCGCAAGCGAGTTTAAGATGTTCCGCGGCGCTCTCGACTCCGGACGGCGTGGTCAAGGCGATCAACGCGAAAGGTTTTGCCTGGATTACGACCGGCCAGACCGAAGAGATCACCACGATGGCGAAGCAGCACGGCGCGAAAGGTCTCGCCTTCATCAAGGTGGAGAACGGCGAATGGAAATCGCCGATCGTAAAATTTTTTACCGAGGAAGAGAAAGCCAGCGCTGACCGAGAAGCTGCAGATGGAAGAAGGCGATCTCGTCCTCTTCGGCGCTGATAAATGGGAGGTCGTCTGTGAAGTCCTCGGCCGCATTCGCCTGCGCATTTCCGAGTATCAAAAATTAACCGACGGATCCGATGTCCTCGATTTTCTTTGGGTGACTGATTTCCCGCTCATGGCCTTCGATGCCGCGGAGAATAAGTGGAACGCGGTCCATCATCCCTTCACGCGCCCGAAGACGGAAGACGTTCCTTTGATCGAGGCTGGCAGATTTGGCGACGCCCGCGCGGAGGCCTACGACGTTGTCTTAAATGGCGTCGAGATCGGCGGTGGCAGCATCCGGATTCACGAGCCCGATCTGCAGGCGAAGATGTTCGCCGCGCTCGGGATCAGCGAGGAAGAACAGGAGCTGATGTTCGGCCATATCCTGCGCGCTTTTCGTCTGGGCGCCCCGCCGCATGGTGGCATTGCGATGGGGCTCGATCGTTTGGTCATGCTGATTTGCGGCGAAAGCTCGATTCGCGAAGTGATGGCTTTCCCGAAGAACAATCGTGGCGTCGATTTGATGTCGCAGTCGCCGAGCGATGTGGATGCCCGGCAACTCCGCGAGCTGAAAATCAAGCTCGAAGAGAAACGCGAGTAGCGGAGATTTCGTCCGGGCCTAACGGGTGGACGCCAACTGGCCGTGGCGGTTGACCGCCAACTGCGCGGCGCTCGTCTTGAAGAGAATTGCGACGACGAAGGTGACGACTGTCCCGAAGAAAATCCACCACGGGAATTCCATTTTTGGCAGCCACCATGGGGTGACGTAGGCGACCTTGCCGAAGATGCGCGCGACGTTGTTGAGCAGGTCGCTTAAAATCGAAACGACCACGAAACCGGCGATCATCGCGATGACATTCCCGCGATCGTTCCCGCGGGTCTTGGTTAGCATGCCGGCGAAGAATACACCCAAAAGCGAGCCGTAGGTGTAGCCAAAAATGCCAAGCGCGATCGGGATGATGCGCAGATCGGGCCGGACGATGACGAGATAGGAAGTCATCGAAGCGACGACGATCATCAGCACGGAAAACCAAATCGTGGCCCAGCGGACAGCGCGCAGGCTTTGCGCTTCGCTCGCGCCCGGTCGGATGTAGGTGACATACCAATCGCGCGTGAAGCTGGTGGCGAGCGCGTTCAAAGCAGTGCTGAGCGATCCCATCGCCGTGGCGAAGATGCCCGCAATCAGCAACCCACGCAGCCCCACCGGCATTTCGTGCAGAATGTAATGGCAGAAGATCTCGTTAGGCGCTTTCGGCAGGTTCGGATCGGGATGCGACTGGTAAAAAGTCCAGAGCAGAATGCCGATGCTGAGAAAAGTGAGGACGATGGGGATATCGGCCACGCCTGAGAGAATGAGGGACCGGCGACTGCGCTTAATGTCGGGAGCGGTCAACATGCGCTGGACCATGTCCTGGTCCGTCCCGTGCGTGGCCATGGTCATGAAAGTGGCGCCGATCAACGCGGCAAAAATCGTGTACTCAGTTTCGAACATCCCTTTGATCTGATCCCAGCCGGTGCGCGCCGGATCGAGCCCAGTGTCAAAAAAGCCGCCCCATGTCGGAGTGCCATTGCGCGAGACGATCTCGCTCCAACCGCCCGGGATGGACCAATAGAGCAAGCCGAGCGCGATCAACGCGCTCCCCATCATGATGGAAGCTTGAATGAAGTCGGTCCAGATCACGGCCTTGATGCCGCCGAGCGTGGTGTAAATCGCGGTCAGGATCACGATGGCCACGCACGCGCCGACATAGATAACCAGGGTTTCCGTTTGGCCGGGACGAGCGCCGGTGACCAGTTCGTAACCCAGAGCCAGCGCGATCGCGGCCACGTAAAGTCGTGCTCCGGAGGCCAGAAGCCGAGTGACCATGAAAACCGCGGAGGCAGCGTTTTTGGTCGAGGTGCCGAAACGCGCGGTCAGGTATTCGTAGATCGAGAAGACGTTGTAGTCGTAATACGGCTTGATGAAAATGTAGCTGACGAGAATGCGCGCGAGAATCGTGCCGATGGCCAACTGCGCATACGTGTAATTGCGGAGCGCAAAGCCCTCGCCCGGCGCGCCGAAAAACGTCCCGGCGCTCGTTTCCGCGGCGATGATCGAAGCCAGGACCGCCCACCACGGGATGCGACGTCCGCCGAGCGCGAAGTCTTTCAGGTTGTCCTCTTTTCGGCCCATGCGCAGGCCGATGGTGATGATGACCACGAAGTAGAGCAGGAGAACGCAGAGATCGAGAACGAGGCGCGTATCCATGGAAGCGGGTATTTAGACATGGATGGACCCGGAGGAAACAACGGATTTTCGACGCAGGTGACATTCGGTGTGTGCCGGAAATGTTTCTCGGATTCGTGCTACGATGTCGCCGCATGAATTTGAGGCCGATCGCCGCTCCCGATTTCGATCTCGCGGTCACGCTGGATTCCGGGCAGACGTTCCATTGGGAAGCGAGTGGTGCTGGCTATGCGGGGACTATTGGCGATCGCGCCGTTTACCTGGAGCAGCGTGGCAGCGCGCTCTGGGTGAATCCGGACGCGGCGGAGGACGCGCAGCATTATTTCGCGCTCGATCATCCGCTAGCCGAGATCTGCGCGGCGTTTCCGAAGGATCCGGCGATGGAGGCGGCGCGAGTCTACTGCGTCGGCCTGCGCATCATGCGGCAGCCGATTTGGGAATGTCTCGCGGCTTTCATTACCTCATCGATGAAACAGGTGGCGCACATTCGCCAGATGTCGCGGGCGCTGCGCGAGCGTTTCGGCGTGCAGATGCTGATTAACGGGAGCGCCGTGATCGCCTTCCCCGCGGCGGAGAAATTAGCGCGCGCGACGGAAGCGGAGCTGCGCGCTTGTGGGCTGGGTTATCGGGCGAAGAATTTGCGGAGGACCGCGGAAATGGTGGCTGCGGGGGAAGCGGATCTGGAGGGGTGGCGCGCGCTGCCTGACGAAGAATTGCGCTCGCAGCTTTGTCGGCTGCCGGGCGTAGGCGCGAAGGTCGCTAATTGCGTGATGCTTTTCGCTTACGAACGGCTGCGCGCTTTCCCGATCGATGTCTGGATTGAGCGGGTGCTGCGCGAACGATATTTTCCGCGAGCGCGCAAGCTAACGGCGCTCCGGCTGCGCACATTTTGCGATGAATATTTCGGCGCGCACGGCGGTTACGCGCAGCAGTATCTTTTCCACCACGCGCGCAAAACCACGGTGCGGCGGCGCGTGAAAGCGGCTTGATGATGGACGTTTTCGCCGGGGCGCGGACGTGCGATAATCAACGCCAGTTGCGGCCATGAAATTCACACGCGAACGCAAACGCCTTTGGTTGGCGATCGCTGGCTCAATTTTTGTCCACCTGCTGGTCGCGTTCTCGCTCGCGGCCTTTGGGCGTTCCTCAGCTCCGCTGCCCGACCAGGAGGATCGTCCGGTGGAATTGACGATGATCGATCTAGCCGCGACGCCGCCTCCGCGGACGGTGCCGGCAAATCCGGCTTACCTGGAAACTGATCCGGCCAAGGAATCGAAGGAAGAACCGAAAGAGAAGACCTTCGAATCGAACGCCAACTCAATTGCCAAAACCGAGGTGCCAGCTTCCGGCGATTTGCCGTTGCCGAGCCAGCAGGGGAAGGACAACCCTTTCCTGCAAGTGGAGACGCAGGATTCGAGTCTGCCTTCGCAATCGATGCAGGCGCAGCCGCAAGTGACGCCGCCTCCGCCGGTGGCGACTCCGCCGCCGACGGCGACGCCGTTGCCGACGCCTCCAGCCACACCAAAACCAAAGCCTTCCGCGCCGCCGCCGAAGCCAACGCCCTTGCCTGAACCGCTCCTGACGCCCGCGCCAGATCAGCTGGCAATGTTAACTGGTACGCCTCCGCCTCCGATTCGCGATCCGAATGAGGCGGAGTCCACGCCGCCGCCACCCAAGCCGACCGCGAACCCAGCACTCTTGCGCCCGCGACCGCAGCGTCCGGCTTCCAATTATCAACCAGAGAAAAACCGCACGCGCATCACGGGCGGCATCACCGATCGCGGTCCATCGGCCGTGAACGCTGTGGGTACACCGCTGGGTCGGTATAACAAGATCGTGTCCGACGCGGTGGGCGTGCTCTGGTATCGTTATACGAAGGAGCGGCGTGACCTGACGAGCGTGGGCACAGCGGTGATCGAGGCGGAAGTGGATCGCGCTGGGAAGGTGAGGAATTTGCGGTTGATCTCGAACAGCGCGAACGAAAGCTTTGCCAACATCTGCTTGCAATCGTTTCAAGAAGCGCAAATTCCACCCATCCCGGAGGAGTTGTCGGCGACTTTGCCGGATGGGCGGCTGCCGGTGACCTTTTCTTTTACCATGTACGCGAACTGATGATTGCTGAACCCATGCTCGCGCAACTCCCGGAAACGGCTGCCTCCGTTTGGAAATTCTTCTCCACCGGCGGCATTTTTATGTGGCCGCTCCTGGCGTGCTCGATCGCTGCGGTCACGACGATTATCCTGCGTGGGATTGCGTTGCGTCGGAAAAATGTGCTCCCATTGGTGATCGAAAGCGAGATCGAGCGGCTCGTGCCCGGAGCAAGTGCGGAACGTCTGGCGCGCATCGTTCAACACGATCAATCGGCGCTCGGCCGGATCGTGCGCGCGGCTTTGCAACACCTCCGCGCGCCGCGCAATGAAACGGTGGAGATGGTGGAAACAAAGGCGCGACACGAGGTGATCGTGCTGGAGCGGGGATTGATCGTGCTCGAAATCATCACCGGTATCGCGCCGTTGCTCGGATTAATCGGTGCTGTCTCTGGACTGGTGCGCGTTTTTTCCGCGCTCGGCTTGAGCTCGGGCTCTTCGAATACGCAGGCCATCGCGCTGGGTATTTCCGAGGCTTTGAACGCAACCGTCTTTGGACTTTCAATCGCGGTGCCGACCTTGATCGCTTTCAGCTATTTCTCGAAAAAGGTCGAGGTGATGTCGGTGGAAATCGAAACGCTCGTCGTGGAATTAATCAGCAAATGTTACTACGGACGCGTCGGTCGAGATGAGGGCGCACCGCCAGCGCGCGCGGTTTCGGCTGCGGGACGCGCTCCGGCTGGCTAGCGTCTTCGTGTTGTCATGAAGATCGCAGTGCGCAAACGGCGGGCGCCGTCCATTATCATCGTCTCGCTGGTGGATATCCTGACCATTTTGCTGATCTTCTTTGTCGTCTCGACCACCTTCAAAAAAGATCAGCCCGAGGTGCAGATCAATTTGCCGGAATCGCAGACCGCCACCAAGGCTCCGGCGGAGGCGGACCACGCGCTTTTGAGTGTGAACGAGAACGACGAAGTCCGTCTCGACGGCTTGGTCTTATCGATCGACGAACTGGAAAACGCGGTGCGCTCGCTCAGCGGAGATCGCAAGTCCACCCTCGCATTGCAGGCCGATAAAAAAGCGTCGTTCGGAACGATTATCAAAGTGATGGATGCCTTGAAGCTCGCTGGGGTAAAAAATCTGCCAGCCTTTACGCACGGAGATAAATGAAGCGACCGATCGTGAAATATGGAAATCCGGTTTTGCGCGCGAAAGGCAAACGCATCGTGGCGGTGGACGATCGCATCCGCGAATTAGCGGCGGATATGATCGAGACCATGCACGGCGCAAACGGGGTGGGTCTGGCGGCGCAGCAGGTGGGCGAGGCGCTGCAACTCACCGTGCTGGATGTGACGGGGGTCGAGGATCGGCCGAGCGCCATGAAAATGGGCGGCAAGGAAATCGATCCGCTCACCGCCATGCCGCTGGTCTTGCTCAATCCGGTGCTGGAATTGGAAGGCGAAACGGTGTCGGGCACGGAAGGGTGCCTGAGCTTTCCCGAGATCAATGCCGAGATCGATCGCGCGCATGCGGTCGTCGTGCAGGGTGAGACGCTCGACGGTCAAAAAGTAGAATTCGAGGCGTCGGGTTTGCTCGCGCGTGCGCTGCAGCATGAGGTCGATCATTTGAACGGAATCCTGTTCATCGATCGCATGAGTTCCGCGGCCAAGGCCAGCCTGGCCAGCCGCTTGAAGCGCATGCAGAAGGAAACGCAGCGCGGTTAAATCGCTTTGTATTTTACCGTGATGGTGCGGTAGACCAGCGCTTCACGTTGCGCGGAAAAGTAGAACAATTCGAGCATGGTGCCGCCGACGATCCACTGATAACCGACCAGGGTTTGCACCACATCGGAATCAGTATCGCGTGTGCGCGAAACCAGTTTGCCCGTGCCGAATTTTCCATCGAAGTAGCGCCGGATATCGCCCATCCGGTTGTTGTAATGCTCGATCGTCCACTGGTCGTATTCGTATTGCAGCTCCACCTCCACAAGGAAGCCTTCCTTGAATTCAAACACGGTGCGCTTGAGCCCAGGTTGCACGAGCCCATCAACGGTCCAGATCTCGCGTTTTTCTTTTTTCTCCCGCGTCATGATTTTCGCCTTGGCGGCCACGAGAATCTGCTCCACTCGAGCGGCTGAATCATTCCAGCGGAAGCCGAATGGTGGCGGAATGTCATCGCCGGCGCTGGCCGAGAGGGTGCCGCTCAGCGTGGCCAGAAGGAAAAGAAAGAGAAAGCGGCGCATCACTCGTTAGACGGCCTGCCGACATGGGAGAATAAAAACGCGCGCACCGTCAGATTTCGCGGATGCAGGGAGCAGGCGAGTGGGGGGAATCGGTTGCATTTTCGCGGCGCATTCTGCTTTGCGCAGCCGCTGGCGGCGGCCAGGCAGCGCCAGGACCTCAGGGGCGGTCAATCTCATGCGCAAGTGGTGTGGTTAGACTTACGAGGGGTGGGTTGGTTCAATTTTTCAGTCAAGATTTTTTTAGAAGATGATGCGAAATAAACTTCCCAAATTTCCTTGTCGGTTCCGGGGAGCGTTTCTAATCTCAAGCCGCTGGCAGGGAGGGAAGAGTGTGGGTGTGAATAACATGTGAATAGCTTGGCAGCGACCAAAGGACTTTAGAATGACGATAATGCCAACCCGACGAATCCGACCGCCGCAAAAGCCGCAATTTTTTCAAGCTCCCCAATTGGCCGAAGGATGTGCGCAATCAGTTTTCCCCTCGTATTTTTCAATTTCCACGGCTTTGACTCCAGTGAAGAACGCTTCCTGGAGCAATGCTCAAACGCCGGGCCACCCTGGCAACTTTCTTAAATTTTCCGCTCCTGCGCTCTCTCAGCGCGTTGCTTAACCCTGTTAACAAGTCGTCATGGACGAGAAGTGTACTCAGATTTGGCAGCAGCTGTCATCCGCCCTCCAACCCCAGGTTAGCCCGGATACTTTTCAGCGTTGGTTTTCGGCCGTTCGTCTCGCCGAGATCACGGATGAAACGGTGACGCTGCTGGTCCCGAACAATATCTATCAGTTCTGGATTGAGAGTAATCATATGCTCGCGCTGCAGGGCGCGATCGAGAGCGTTTTTGATGGTCCCCGTTCGGTAAAATTCGCCACGCCGGCGGACGGTCCGGTGACCGCGTCTCAGACGCGTCACACCGTGACGATCGAGGAAGAGCCAGAAGTGGAAAGTGAGCCGGCCGGGAAGGCGAACAACAACGCCCTCGGGCTGAATCCGCGTAACACTTTCGAATCCTTTGTGGTCGGGCCGAACAACGAGATCGCGCACGCGGCCAGTCTCGCGGTCGCGCAATCACCGGCTCGCACCTACAACCCGCTCTTCGTCTACGGCGGCGTGGGTTTGGGCAAGACGCACCTGATGCAGGCCATCGGCCAGTACGTCTGCTCGAAGAAGAAAAACGCGAAGGTGATGTATCTCTCCAGCGAACTTTTCATCAACGAGTTCATCGATGCGATCCAGCACAGCACGCTGGTTAAATTCCGGAAACGCTATCGCCAGGCGGACTTGCTCTTGATCGACGACATCCAATTCCTCGGCGGCAAAGAACGCTCGCAGGAAGAATTTTTTCATACCTTCAACACGCTCTTCGACGGCCATAAACAGATCGTCCTCTCGAGCGATCGGCCAGCCTCGGAGATCGCGAATCTCGAGCATCGTCTTGTCTCGCGTTTCGAGTGGGGTTTGACCGCGGAACTGCAACCGCCCGATGTGGAAACGCGCACGGCAATTCTCCGCAAAAAGGCGCGCTCACTCCAAATCAATCTCGCGGATGAGGTCTACGATTTTCTGGCGAAGCGCATCCGCACCAACGTCCGCCGTCTCGAAGGCGCGCTCATGCGCGTGGCTTCCTTCGCCTCGCTCAGCAGCGGCCGCGCCCTAACGAGTGAGACGATCGAGCATTTGCTCAAAGACATTCTCAACGAGGAAGCGCGGCACGCGGTCACGATCGAACAGATTCAACGGCGCGTGGCCGAGCACTACGATGTGCGCATCGCGGACATGACGAGCAAACGCCGGCCCGCCAACATCGCTTTCCCGCGGCAAATCGCGATGTATCTGGCGCGGGAATTGACGAAGGCGTCGTTGAACGAAATCGGCGATGCCTTTGGCGGGCGCGATCACGGGACCGTTTTGCACGCCTGCAAGCTGGTGAAAAAGCGGATGAAGGAACAGGATACGATCCGCCAAACCGTTTCGTTTATCGACAGCTCTTTGCAGCGTTAACGAGACGCGCGCTTGCGTGGCGCAAGATCGAAGCGCACCCTCGGTGCAACCCTGAGATTGCGGTTGCCGAAAAAAACCGTAAGCCTTACATCTACCTCGCCCGCCCATGAAATTCAGCGTTACAAAAGAGAAATTGCTCGAAGGTTTGCAGCAGGTGCAGAACGTGGTCAGCACACGCACGACGCTGCCGATCCTCTCGAATGTTTTGTTGCAAGCGAGCGGCAATGAAGTGCGTCTAACGACGACGGACCTGGATGTGGGTGTGCGCGGAAGTTTCGAAGCGAAAGTCGACAAGGAAGGCGCGACCACGCTGCCGGCGCGCCGGCTTTTCACCATTATTCGCGAGCTGCCGTCGAGCGAAATCCAGATCGAAGTGGATGGCAAAAACGCGGCCTCGATTCGCAGCGGCCAGAGCTTCTTCAAGATTCTCGGTTTGCCCGAAGAGGAGTTTCCGCCGTTGCCCAAGTTCGAAGGCGCGAAGGTGATCACGATTCGGCAGAAGGATCTGCGCGACGGTCTGCGCAAGACGTCGTATGCGATTTCTACTGACGAGACGCGTTACGTTTTGAATGGCGTGCTCTTCAGCTTGAAGGAAAACAAGCTCACGCTGGTCGCGACCGACGGCCGTCGGCTGGCGATGGTGGATATCGAACTGGAATTCCCGCGCAGTCACGAAGCTGACATTATCGTTCCGACCAAGGCGGTGACGGAATTACAGCGACTGCTGACGGATGATGGTGAGGTGAAGGTCAGTTTCGGCAGCGGGCAGATCGCGTTCGATTTGAACGGAACGCTCCTGGTTTCGAAGCTGATCGAAGGGAATTACCCGAATTACAAGCAGGTCATTCCTTCCGAGACGAAGGAGCGCGTGACCTTGGAACGCGAGACTTTCTTGAACACGCTGCGGCGCGTTTCGCTGCTCGCGAGCGACAAGTCGAATTCGATCAAACTCAATTTCTCGAAGAACAATATCGATATCACGGCGAACACGCCGGAAGTCGGCGAAGCGAAAGGAGTCGCTCGCGGTGGTTTATAAGGGCCGCGAATTTTCCATCGCGTTTAACCCCGAGTTCTTCATGGCGCCGCTGCGGGCGTTGACGGAAGACGAAATTTTTCTCGATCTCATCGATGAGATGAGTCCGGGCGTTTTGAAAATCCAAACGCCGTTTCTTTACGTTCTGATGCCGATGCGCATCAGTTCGTAAAGTTCGCAAGGTTCGCCAGGACCTCATCCGAGTCGAAGGTCAGCCATCTGTCGGCTGACGGCACGTAAGACGCGCGCGCTCTCATTCTGCGGTGCCCAAATTTCCGGATCGGTGGGTCCGAAGAGAAGTAAACACGGTGTGCCGACCGCCGCTGCGATGTGCGAAATGCCGCTATCGTGTCCCAAGAAGAAGCGGCTTTGCTGCAGGACCGCGGCGAGATGCGGAAGCGGAAGGTTGTCGGCGAAATGCACTTCCTTTCCAGCCACCGACCGCAGGGCTTGCAGCTGGGCGCGATCGGCTTCGCCGCCCGCAATGATGAGAGGCGAGCGCTTCAGTTCGGGCCGCTCGAGCAGTCCAATCCAGTTTTGCAGTGGCCAATTTTTGCCAGCACCGCCGCTTCCCGGATGAATGGTGATCGCGGATTCAGGATAGGAGCTTCGCGCAAAGCGATGGTCTTCCTCGCAGGGATATATTGTGGCCGCTCGGTCTGGCAGGGTTAGATCCAGCTGCCGGAGAGGGCGCGCGAGCTGTTCCGCCGCGTGGTCGCCGTTTGCGATGACCTTCGGAGAAGCCACGATAATGTCCTCAACTCCGCAGCGGCGAAGATTGTGTTCGAAGATTCCGTCCGGATCGAAGAGGTAGCTGACGATCAGATCGAAGCTGACAAAATAGTCGGCCCATTCTGGCGGGAGGTCCGCGCGGCGCGCGAAAAAGCGGGCGAGCGGTCCGGATTCAAGCGAACGCACTGCGTCGGCGTAGAAGCGCTCGTGCGCGAGGGCGATGATATGCTTGTAGCCGAGAATCTCGAGCCGCGCCCGCGGATAAGCGTCGCGTAGGAGTTTGATCGCCGGCAGCGTGAGAACGAAATCTCCGATCGCTCCGCCGCGAATGACGAGGATTCGGTTCACGCCGTTTCTCGGCCGAATCGCCGAACTAGTAACGGGTGAACGCGAGCACGAGAAGCGCCGCACCGTAAAGCAGCGCGGCCGCGTGCACCGCAATCCAGCGGCCAGTGCTCCGGACGGCCCACTCGATTTGCTCTCGCATCAAGTAAGGCATCGTGACCCAGAGCAATCCTTTCACGATGAGCACGTAGGCGAAGACGGTCACGAGCAGGCGCGAATTTTCGTAGCGCAGAAAAGCGGCTTCGAGGAGTGGCTCGGCCGCGAGCAGATAGAGAATGCCTAAAGCGCGCACGGCCAGAAATTCACCGACAAACCAAACCACGAGGACGAAGCCAACGGGCAGAATGAACATCAGCGGTTTTCGGAAGCTGGAAAACTCGCCCATCTCCATCGTGAAGAGAAGCCAGTAACACCAGATCGCGGCGATGCGTCAGCAGCACCACACCCAGCACGCGTGAGCGAGGTAACTTGCGCGCCATTTCCCGAGTCACGCCGGGCAAAGCGATGCCTGCGAGTCCGAGCACCACCAGAAAAAGGCCAGCGATGATTCCAGCGTTCTGGAGCGAGAGTTGGTAGATCATGCGGCGGGAAGAGGAGCAGACTTACACGAGCGGCGTTCCATACAAGCTGAAACCGTTCGCCTGTTCGACCTTCATTTGGATCATCTCCCCGATGCGGTCGCGTGCATCTTCGAAGACCACGATTTTGTTACCGCCGGTGCGACCCATCAGGCGCGCGGCATTCGTCCGGCTCGGTCCTTCGCAGAGAATCTCGACCGTCTGTCCAACCAGGCGCTCGTTCGCGCGGTGGGCAGAATCGTCCACCACTTTGAGCAGATCCTGATTGCGCTGCTCTTTCACGGCTTCGGGAAGCTGGCTGGCAAAGTCCGCTGCCGGCGTTTCGGCGCGCGGTGAGTAGCGAAAGATGAACGCGTTATCGAATTGGATTTGCTCGACCAGAGCGCGCGTTTGCGCGTAATCGCTCTCGTCTTCGCCGGGGAACCCGACGATGACATCGGTCGTAAGGGCGATCTCGGGACGCGCGGCGCGGATGCGCTCGACCAAGCTGGAGTAGCGTTCGGCGGTGTAGGGGCGATGCATCGCTTTCAGGATGCGATTCGAACCTGATTGCAGAGGCAAATGCACGTGCGCGGCCAGTTTTGGCAAGCTCGCGATCGCGTCGATGAGGTCGCTGCGGAATCCGATCGGATGTGGCGAGGTAAAGCGGAGGCGCTCCAGCCCATCCACGGCGTGGACCGCTTCGAGCAGCTGCACAAACGGACTCGCGGTGCCGATTTTCGGAAACTCGTGCCGACCGTAGAGGTTCACAATTTGGCCGAGGAGCGTGACCTCTTTCACGCCGCGCGCGACGAGACCACGCACTTCCGTCACAATCTCCGCGATGGTCCGGCTGCGTTCCGCGCCGCGCGTGCGGGGCACAATGCAGAAGGTGCAATGCATGTTGCAGCCCTGCATGATGGAGACAAAGGCCGTGGCCTGCCGTGGCGCCAGGGACTGCTCACGGATCGTCGCTTGCGAGCCGGCTTCTTCCGCCGTGTCGGAGATGGAGAAACGCGGATCATCCATCCGGCGGGTGCGCTTCTTCTCCAGCAACTCCTCCACGTAATCTGCCACGCGATGAAATTTTTGCGTTCCGACGACGAGGTCGAGATGCGGCAGGCCGGTGAAGAGCGCATCGCCGCGGGCTTGCGCCATGCAACCGAGGAAGCCAAACACGACTTCCGGCCGGCGTTTCGCGATCTGGCCCATCATCCCCATTTTGCCGATCGCCTTTTGGTCCGCCATGTCGCGCACGCTGCAGGTGTTCAGCAGAACGACGTCGGCCTCGGCTTCGTTCGCCACCGCTTCGTAGCCGCGCTCAATCAGCGAATGCGCGACCTGATCGGAGTCGCGTTCGTTCATCTGGCAACCGTAGGTCTTGATGAAGAATTTCGGCATGGGCGGAGCGCAACAGTGACACAGGCCTGGCACCGCTCCGCCATTGAGCGAGTCGACGTCTGATGGCGGCTGGCCGAGCAGATGTGGAGATTATCACCTTCCCAAGCGCGCCTGCTTTCGCCTTTAATGCCGGCCCATGAGCGATCAGGAACCAGCAATCGGAATCATCGGCGGGAGCGGACTCTACCAAATGGAGGGAGTCGAAGATCCTACTCGAGCATCTGGTCGCCGACTCCTTTCGGCTCACCCTCGGATGCGCTGATCGGTGGAAAGTTGCACGGACGACAGGTGTATTTCCTCCCGCGGCATGGTCGCGGGCACCGCATCTTGCCGCATGAACTAAATCACCGCGCGAACATCTACGCGCTCCGTTCGCTCAACGTCCGCTGGATCATCTGCGTGACGGCGGTGGGAAGTCTGCAGGAAAAATACGCGCCGCGAGACGTCGTTCTGCCGTCGCAATTTTATGATCGCACCAGCCAGCGCGCGCAGCACACATTCTTCGGCGAAGGCATCGCGGCGCACATTTCATTCGCGGAGCCGATCTGTTCGAAGATGCGTGCCATCCTGCACGACGCAGCGACGAAAGTAGGCGGCAAAGTCCACGATGGCGGCACTTATGTGAACATGGATGGCCCCGCGTTTTCCACTCGGGCGGAGTCGGAGTTCAATCGCCGCCAGGGTTTCGACGTCATTGGTATGACAAACTTGCCCGAAGCGAAATTGGCGCGTGAAGCGGAGATCGCCCTTGCCACCATGGCCATGATTACGGATTACGATTGTTGGAAGGTGGAAGAGGAGCCCGTCACCGCGGAATCTGTCTTCGGCCATCTCGTGGCCAATGCGGAGGCAGCGAAAAAGATTTTCGCGGAAGCGATCCCGCGCATTCCCGCGGAGCCGACCTGGCCTTCCCATCCGGCGCTGAGTTCCGCGCTCGTGACGGATCGAAAACTGTGGCCGCAAGCCACGACGAAAAAGCTAGTGGTCCTTTTCAAACGGTTTCTCTAGAGAACGCGTGAGCCGGGGCCGGGAACAAATTTTCAGACGCCCGCCAAAAGCTCCTCTGGCGTCATTTTTCGCAAAAATGAGTCTCAAAATACGCCTAGCAAAGATCGTACTTGCCAGTCGGAATTAAAATATAGTAATTATAAAGACCGTTGGCAGAGCACCGAAATTCTGCCCGCAAAATGGAGTTCAAAATGATGATTAAAATTGCCACCTGCCTTCTCGCCCTCTCGCTCTTCACCGCCTGTCAGTCGAGCCAATCCACTGCCAGCCGCCAAACACTCTCCCAACGGGTCGCCGCCAACACCGCCACGGTCGGTGAGCCAGCGCCGCCCGCCGAAGGTCCCGAAGATGTTCCCGGGGAAGGCCCGGTCGATCCGAATCGGAACCCCGGCCTCCTGCCGACACCACTGCTGCGTGAAAACGCGGCGAGCGGGTTGTAAGATTTCCTGGTTAAGTTGCCGTCGCCTCTGGCCGGAGGCGCTTGATCGCCCCGGCCAGAGCGCGAATCTGCGCTTCGTTATGCGCAGCTGTGACCGTAATCCGCAAACGCGCTGCGCCCTTCGCCACCGTGGGATAACGAATCGCCGGCACTAGGAAACCTGCGCCTTGCAAGGCACGCGCCAGGTCCAGCGCGTCCTGCTCCTGACCCAAGATCAGCGGATGGATCGCGCTTCCGCGCGCGCTGGCTACTGCAGAGGGCGAAGGCGATTCCACAGTCGTGGCGCCTCCCAAATGGCTGCTGAGAAACTGGCGCAGCACGCCTGTTCTGGCCGTCTTGGCGCTTTTAGCCGGAGCAGGAATTGGGTCCGGCAACGGCGGAGACGGCATTAACTCCGGCAACGCAGCGCGCAGAGTCTCGATATTTCTCCAAAGCGCGGCCTGCCTCGCTTCGCCCTCGCTCGATTGTAGAAAATCAAGCGCAGCCAGCGCCGTAATCGCCAGCACTGGTGGCGGAGCGGTCGAGAAAATAAAAGGGCGGGCACGATTCACCAGCCACTCGATCAGGCTGTGCGAGCCGCAGATGTAACCACCGCTTACACCCAGCGCCTTGCTCAGCGTCCCCATTTGCACATCGACGTGGCGGGCCAGACCGAGTTCATGCGCCAGGCCACGGCCAGATTCGCCCACGACGCCTACAGCATGCGCTTCATCCAGAAGAAGCAGCGCGCGAAAGCGCCGCTTTAGCCCGATCAACGCGCGCAGCGGCGTGCGATCGCCATCCATGGAAAAAACGGATTCCGTCACAATCAAGTGCCGCCCTTCCGGCCGCTCCTGACGTGCCCATTCCAAATGGCTCTCGAGTTTGCCGAGATGGTTGTGGGGGAAAACGCGAATCGTCGCGCCGCTCAGCCGCGCGCCGTCGATGAGCGAGGCGTGCGCCAGCTTATCGAGCAGCACGACATCCTTCTTCCCCACCAAGGCCGGCACCGTGCCCACGGCCGCCGCATAGCCGCTGCTGAAAGGTGAGCGCTGCTTGCGTGCCTTTCCACTTCGCGAGCGCGTTCTCCAGTCGCACATGCGGCGACCGCGTCCCGCTGATCAAGCGCGACGCGCCCGCGCCAACGCCAAATTCCTCGATCGCCGCCGTCGCGGCCGTCGCGCAGCAACGGATCCTGCGCGAGCCCGAGATAATCATTCGAAGAAAAGTTAACGAGTTGTTGGCCGACGATCTGGACCTCCGCGCCTTGCGCGCTGCCGATTTCGCGCAACTTCCGATGTAACGATTGCGCGCGGAGCGCCTGCAGTTGTTCATGGAAAAGATCGCTCATCGTTTTACCGGCGCGCCGCCGCGCGGACTCGCTCGTGGATGATGAAAAACTTCGCGTCAGGACGGTAGCGTAGCATCACATCCAGAGCGCCCACGAAAGAAGCGCCGCCGAATCATTCCAAATGCGGGATTTCGGATCGCCCAGGACGACGGCGATGACATCGCGTCCCGGCCGCGCGCCGCTTGAGATGAGACAATGCCCGGCCGCATCGGTATACCCAGTCTTCATTCCGTTACAGTACGGCAGGCGGGTCAAAACCTTATTCGTATTCGTCAGCTCACGCGTCCGTCCATCCGCATAGCGGAAGACCAACTTCGGCAACGAGACGATGGAGCGAATCGTCGGATTGGCATAGGCAGCGCGGGCGATGAGCGAAAGATCGCGCGCACTGGAATATTGGCCGGGCATGGGCAGGCCGTTGGGATTAATGAAGTGCGAATTGGTGGCGCCGAGTTCGCGCGCGCGCTGGTTCATCAAGTTCGCAAATTCGTCCAGGCTGCCGGCCGAGTCTCGCGCCAGACAGCGGGCGACGTCGTTCGGGCTTTTCACGAGCAAGGCGCGCAACAGGTCGATGCGGCGATAGCTCTCACCGGGTTTGATATTCAGCTTGGTCGGCTCCGCCAGAGTGTCGCCTTGCGTCACCGTCACCTCTTTATCGAGGAAGCCTCGCTCGGCGACGATGAGCGAGGTGAGAAGTTTCTGCGTGCTGGCGGCGGCGCGTTGCGCGTCTGCATTTTTTTCGTACAAAACCGCACCGGTGCGCGCGTCGATCACGATCACCGCGGCGGCGGCGACGGCGGGAACGCCATTCGACTGGCGGTCCGGCCCTGCGAAATTCTCCGCCTCAGACGCGCGCGGATTTACCGGCAGGGCGCGCACGGCTTCCATCGCCGGCGGGCTTGAGCGTTTGCTGCTTTGCTTTTTCTTCGGCGCGGCGAGCGCGCTCGTGCAGACGCAGCACGCCACCACCGTCCCAAAATAAAAGCGCGGAATGCCGAGCGAAAATTCATGGCGCGGAAAGTGTGGTACAGCATAGGACTTCGCAAGAGAGCAGCACTTCATGCGCCGGGCGCGTGCTGGATTAATTCGATCTCATAGCCTTCCGGCGCATCAATGAAGGCGATCGCGCCGCCGTTGCCATTTTTATGCGGCCCATCGGAAAGGGGGTAGCCTTTCGCGGCGGAGTGCTTCGCGAATTCTTCGATGTCGTCCACTTCGAAAGCGAGATGCGTCAGATCATGGCCAACCACCACTGGCCCGCTCTCATCAAATTTACACAGCTCAATTTCCTCTTCGCTGCCGGGCGCCTTGAAGAACACCAACTGCGACCCGCGCCCGGAAGTGTGGCGCCGGGTTTCTTCCAAACCGAGGACATCCTTATAAAAGGAGACGGTCTTTTCGAGATCTTGCACGCGATAGCGCGTATGCAGGAGACGTTTAATCATCGGCTACCCTACGCCAGCTTCGCCCAATGCAAGGCCGCCATGACATCGAGGCGTCGCGAAAAGCCGACAACGTCCCGGCTCGAGCCCGTTCGATCACGGAAAGCTGCGCCGGGTTGCGACCCAAGATCGCGGGTAGTCTTCCCCGTGGGATGTGATTCCTTAACCCGATGAAGCTCGTTATTGCCGCGACCGGTGCCAGCGGCACGATTTATCTGCAGCGTTTACTCGACCAAATCGATTGCGCGGCGAACGAGGTGCATCTCGTGCTGAGCGGGCACGCCCGGCAGGTTGCGGCCCAGGAAGTGGATGAACTGAGAATTCCTGACGGCGTTTTAAAACATCCCGAGAACGATCTCAACGTGCCCTACGTCAGCGGCTCCGCGCGTTTCGACGCGATGGTGATTGTGCCTTGCTCCATGTCCACGCTCGGTCGGCTGGCGACGGGATCTGGCGAAAACGCCCTGTTACGAACGGGCGATGTTTTCCTGAAAGAACGCCGCAAGCTCATCGTCGTCCCGCGCGAGACGCCGTGGAGTTTGATTCACGCGCGGAACGTCGTCACGCTTCTGGAAGCAGGCGCGATCGTGCTGCCGGCGATCCCTTCTTTTTATAACCGGCCGATGACGGTGGAGGCGGTCGCGGACACCGTCGTCTGGCGCATCCTCGATCAACTGGGATTACCCAACCCGCGCGCGTTCCGCTGGAAGGATGAGGGCGCGAAGGATGCGGCGCCGCAAACTTGAAAATCGAAGGCCGGCCAGCGCGATGGCTGACAGCGATTGGTTTTCGTCTGCTGCAATTTTGGGCACGGACGCTGCGCTTCGAGGTGGACGATCGCTCGGGGCTGGTCGGCCAGCCGCGCGGTGCGCCCTTCATCACCGCCATCTGGCACAATCGCCTTTTGCTTTGGGCCTACGCGACCAAACGTTTTCTTCCTGCCTACGAAGGAACCGGCCTAACGAGTGCCAGCCGCGACGGCGAATACGTGGCCGGTTTTGTGGAATGCTACGGCTACGAAGTGGTGCGCGGCTCGACTTCGCGCAAAGGGGTGAAGGCGTTGCTGCAGTTGAAGCGGGCGTTGGCGCGCGGCCGTTTCGTCGGCATCGTGCCGGACGGACCGCGCGGACCGGCTTACCAGCTCACTTCCGGAATCGTCTTTCTCGCGCAACGAACAGGCGCACCGGTGCTGCCGATGAACATGGAATTTTCGAGCTGCTGGCGATTGAAAAACTGGGATCGGTTTATTTTGCCTAAACCGTTCTCGAAGGTGCGGTTCAAGCTCGGCGCGCTTCATCAGGTCGCGGAGACTGCCGACGAAGCGGAATTTGAATCCGAGCGGCTGCGTTTGGAAAATGTGATGATGGATATGGTGGAGACTCGTTAACCCAATGGCTGAATTAATCGATGGCCGCGCGATCGCGGAAAAAGTTTACGCGCAATTGCGCGAAGAGATTGCGGAATTAAAAGCGCGCGGCGTGCAACCTGGGCTCGCCGTCGTTTTGGTGGGCGATGATCCGGCGTCGCGCGCGTATGTGCGGTCGAAGGACAAGATGTGTCGCGAGTTGGGATTGCACTCGGTGAAACTCGAACTGCCGGCGGAGACGACGCAGGAAGATCTGCTCGCTCGCGTGGACGAATTGAACCGCGATCCCGCTGTCCACGGCATTCTGGTGCAATCGCCGCCGCCGCCGCAGATCGACGAGTCGGCGATCGTGCGGGCGCTGAATCCCGCGAAGGACGTCGATGGTTTCCATCCGATGAACGTCGCGAAGCTCGCGCTGGGCGATGCCTCCGGTTTTGTTCCCTGCACGCCGCTCGGTTGTCAGCGTTTGCTGGCTGAGAGCGGCACCGAAATTTCCGGCGCGCACGTGGTCGTGCTCGGGCGCAGCATGATTGTCGGCAAACCGGTCGCGCTGCTGCTGATGCAGAAAGCGCAAAATGCGAACGCGACCGTCACCGTGGTGCATTCACGCAGTCGCAACCTGGCGGAGATCACGCGCTCAGCCGACATCGTCATCGCTGCGATCGGGCAACCGCATTTCGTGAAGGCCGAACACGTGCGCGCAGGCGCGGTCGTGATCGATGTCGGGATTAATCGCGTCGACGATGCGAACGCGCCGCGCGGCTACAAGCTGGTGGGCGATGTCGCTTTCGAGGAAGTCGCAGCCAAGGCAAAAGCGATCACGCCGGTTCCGGGCGGGGTCGGGCCCATGACGATTGCGATGTTAATGTCGAACACCGTGAAGGCGTGCCGGCTGCAGACGGGTGTGAACCGGCGTTGATCTTGCGAGCGCTTCGCTCAAGCAGCGAGGCGTTTTGCACCCACCACCTTTGTCGTTAGGGCGGCTAACAAGGCTGGCGGGAGCAGTCCGGCGCGCAGCAGTTGCGAAGTGAGGCGCGGCGATAAAACGGCCGCGCGAGCGAGGCGATTCACCCACAGCCGACCGCGATAGAGTCCCTCGTGCGCGGTCGCGTAGGTGAGCGCGGCGGCTGCTTCATTTCCGTCGGCGACGAATTGCGTGATCGCTTTTGCCGCCAATTCGCCAGACCGCAGCGCGTAGAAAATTCCTTCGCCGGTGAATGGCTCCACCACCCGAGCGGCGTCGCCGACTAAAAATAGCCGACCGCGCGCCGGTGCCAGCGCCGCGCGGCGAAGTGGCGTGATGGTGTGCCACGAATGCGCACGCGGAATCTGAAAGTTCGCTTCGGCCCAGCCACGCAACGCCGGGAGGGTGGTCGGTTTCCCTACGAGACAGAGATTTAGCTCGTCGTGGCCGATTGGCGCCTGCCCAGAGTAGCCCTCGGGCAAGAATTGCAGCACGACGCGCTCGCCGAAATTCTCCGGCAACGGGATGTGCGTCTGCAGGGCCACGCGTTCCTTTCTCAAACGCGGCAGAATTCCCAACAGCCGCGCGACGGTGGAATTGCGGCCATCCGCGGCCACGAGAACGCGAGCTTCGACCTGCTTACCCGCGGCTGTAATCTGCCAGGCGGCCTGTTTCCCGTCCGGCGAAATGATCGCGCTGACGGTGGTGCCCGACCGAACTTCCGCGCCAGATTCTTCGGCGCGGAGCATGAGCAATTGATCGAAAGCGCTCCGCTTCACCGCGATCTCAGCGCCCTCGGGCAAAGGGACACTGGTGGTATGACCGCCGATCGCGATGAAATCGGCTTGTCGCAAAACGCCGTGCGGGAGCGCATGCACCCGACCGGCCAGGCCCAGCCGTTCCAGGACTGGAATGCAGGAGGGATTCAGGCAATCGCCGCAAACTTTGTCCCGCGGAAAAATTTCGCGTTCGATGAGAAGCGTGCGCAATCCCGCGCGGGCACAGAACG
This sequence comes from uncultured Verrucomicrobiae bacterium, assembly GCA_963762685.1. Lineage (GTDB taxonomy): Bacteria > Verrucomicrobiota > Verrucomicrobiia > Chthoniobacterales > UBA10450 > JACCTI01. The sequence continues at coordinate 33,533 of CAVXLV010000022.1, forward strand.
TGGCGCAGGTCGCGCCGCCCGGTCCGCTCCCAACGATCGCGACATCAAACATCCGGCGAATATGCGCGGTGCGGTAAGAAAAGGTAGGATCTGCCGGCGATCGCAGCCGAATGCCTGCCCGTGAAAGCACCTTGTTTCTAGCGGGCGCGCGGTGCTACAGCGAGCGGGAACACGAACCCAAAGGTTGGAGGAGTTGCAATCTTTAGAGCGCGGCGGGACGCTTTGCTTTCGTGTCGTCCTCGTTGCCAAAAGAAAAAGCTGACTTTCCGAAGCGCGTCCAGGAAGTGCCGCATAAGCCGGGCGTTTACCTGATGCGCGATCGGTTCAATCGCGTGATTTATGTCGGCAAGGCGCGCGATTTACGGAAACGCGTCGGCTCTTATTTTTTGCCGTCAAAAATCGCACAGGCGGATTTAAAGACGCGCGCCATGCTCGAGGCGGTGTGGGATTTCGAATTCCACACCGTGCAGACGGAGCCGGAGTCGATCCTGCTCGAGGGCAAGCTGATCAAGGAATTTCGGCCGCGTTACAACATCTCGTTTCGTGACGATAAACGCTTCCTCGTGGTGAAAGTGGACCCGACGGAGGATTGGCCGCGCTTTCGTTTGGCGCGGTTTAAGAAGGATGATGGCGCGCGTTATTTCGGTCCGTACGCGCATGCGGGGGCGTTGCGGCAGACGCTGAATTTCATGCGGAAGAAATTCGGCGTGCTCACGTTTGGGCGCGGGGCGCCGAGCGAGCGGGAATTGAAGTCATCGACCTATCAGGTGCCGTTTCGATTGAGCGAAATCAATGGCGAGCAGTACCGGGATCGCGTGGCGCAGGCCTGTGATTTTCTGGAGGGCCACTCGCGGGAAATGATCGGCGCCGTGGAAGACGAAATGCGGAAGGCGGCGGAGAAGCTGGATTTCGAGAAGGCGGCGGAGCTGCGCAATATGCTTGAGGATTTGAAGCGGACGACAAAGCCGATGCGGCGTTTCACGCGGCATAGCTTACCGAGCTCGATCGATCCCGCGCGTGATGTGGAGTCGTTGCGGGATGCCTTGCAACTCGAGCGCCCGCCGGCGGTAATGGAGTGCTTCGATATTTCGAACATCTCGACCACGCACGTGGTGGCTTCGATGGTTTGTTTTCGTGAGGGCGTGCCGGATAAGAATAATTACCGGCGTTATCGGATTCGGACGGTGAAGGGGCAGGATGATTTTGCCAGCATGGCGGAAGTCGTTAGGCGGCGGTACTCACGGGTTTTGTTGCAGGCTCGGGAGGGAAATCCGGAGGCGGAGTTTTCGCAGGAGGATGCGGTCGAGGGGATGCGCCGGCTGGAGAGGGAAACGTCGAACGTTGCGCTGGAGACGGGGAGTGCGGCGCGCGCGATTCCCTTCGTTCGTTTGCCGGATTTGATCATTGTTGATGGCGGGAAGGGGCAACTCTCGTCGGCTTGTAAAGAATTGCAGCGGCTGGGGCTGCATGATCTGCCGATCATCGGGCTGGCGAAGGAGTTTGAGGAAATTTATCGGCCCGGGCGGCCGATGCCGTTGCAGTTGCCGGTGGATTCGGGAGCGCTGCGACTCTTGCAGCGGATTCGCGATGAGGCGCATCGTTTTGCCAATGGCTACCATCAGTTGCTGATGAAGAAACGGATCGGCGAGAGCATTCTCGACGATTGCCCCGGGGTGAGTCAGAACCGGAAGAACTTGCTGCTGCGCGCGTTCGGGTCGGTGAGTCGTTTGCGCAAGGCGACGGTGGAGCAGATCGCGGCGACGGAAGGAATCGGGCCGAAGCTGGCGGAGGAAGTGCATCGTTTTCTGGAGCGGCATTGATCGGGAACGTGCCGTGACCGCGACCGCGCCAAGGATGACAGCGCGGCGCAGGCTGCTACTTATTAGACCTTCGTGAAGAAATCGTTGCTCATTTTGCTGGCTGGCTTCGCGGCTGCGGCGGCGCTGGCTGAAGAAGCGCCGACGCCTTCCTCTTCACCAGCAGCGGTGGACGAGACCATCGTGCCGACCTACGAAACGCAGAAGCTGGCGCGCGCGTATGTGCTCGATATTCCGGCGCCGCGGGGACAGATCGTGGATCGAAATGGCCTGCCGCTGGCGCAGAATAAGTTGAGCTGGAATCTGGCGTTTAATTATCCGACACCGCTGGATTTTTCCGACGCCCAGGCGGTGGCGTATGCGCATGAGAAGATTAGCGCCGCGGAGAAATTGCTCGGTCGCGCGCTGAACATTTCCGACGCGCTTATCCTGCGGCATTATCATAATCGCGGAATCTTGCCGTTCGAGATTGCGCAAAATCTCACGGAAGAGCAGAGCGACTCGCTGAAGAAAAAACTGCCGGCCGACATGCTCTTGCGGCCGATCTATATGCGCTACTACCCGAATGGCCGGCTGGCGGGGCACATCATCGGGTATGCGGGCAAGACGGGCCGCAATCCGGACGGGATCATCGATAACCACGAGGTGCTTTGGCCGGAAACCGAGGGGCGCGACGGGCTGGAGCAAACCTTCAACACGATGCTCACCGGGCAGAAGGGCGAGTATAAATTAACTTTCGACAAAGACGGACGTAAGACCTCCGAGAAAATTGTGACCCCGCCGATCCCCGGATACACGGTCGTGACTACGATCGATCTCCGTCTGCAGGAGTTGGCGGAAAAGGCGCTGGAAGCGAAAGCGAAACGGGGCGCGATCGTGGTCATGGAACCGAGCACGGGCGACATCCTGGCGATGGCGTCGTGGCCGACCTACGATCCAAACTCGTTCGTTCCGAGCATCTCGACCGAGAAGTTTAAGCAGCTGCAGGATGACCCGAACATTCCTTTGCTGCCGCGAGCGTTTCGTTCCTCCTATCCGCCCGGCTCCGTTTTTAAGGTGCCGGTGGGAATCGCGGCGCTGGAGAGTGGCGCGGTGCGCGCTGACGATACGTTTGAGTGCTCGCCGTCCTTGCAGGTCGGGAACGTGACCTTCCGTAATTGGAAGAAGGTGGATCGCGGGCCGCTGAATTTTGTCCAGGCTTTCACGGAATCCTGCGACACCTGGTTTTATCAAGCGGGAATCAAAATGGGTTCTGATCCGATCATCGAGTGGGCGACGCGGATGGGCTTCGGCGCGAAGGCCGGGATTCCGTTGCGCGGCGAAGTGGAAGGCCGGGTGCCGACAGACGCCTACATGAAAGCGACGCATGGCCGCAGAATTCTAAACGGCGACATCGCGAACATGTCGATCGGCCAGGGTGACATCGAAGTGACGCCGCTGCAGATGGCGCAAGCGATGGCAATCGTGGCCAATGGCGGCACCTTCCTGCAGGCGCGGCTGGTGCAACAAGTGCAAACTTTGGACAACGAAATCGTGACCGCCTATCAAGTGCGCGAGAAGCGGTCGATCAACGCTTCCTCGCGCACGATCGCGCTCCTGCACGAAGCCATGATGGACGTGGTGAACTCGCCGGCCGGCACCGCGCATCAGGCGGGATTGGATAACGTGGTCGTCGCTGGGAAAACGGGGACAGCACAGTGGGGTCCGAAAAAGCGCGAACGAACGGCGGCGTGGTTCACCGGTTTCGTCCCGGCAACGCAGCCGCAATTTGCCTTCGCCGCACTTTATGAGGGCGATGTGGGCGCGGATGTCCACGGTGGCAGCAATGCCGCACCTTTGATCGGGAAAGTCTTCCGCGAAGTGTATAAGGTAGCGGGCAAAAAGGCTCGTCCGCGGCGCGCACAACCCGTGGAGGGGGAGGCCGCCGGAGCCGCAGGAAGAGAGCGGCGATTAGGAGTCCGGCTGCCGAGGCGAAGAGGCTTCGGAAATTCGACGTTGGACGTGCGGCGTTCGACGTTCGACGTTTCTGGCCTCGATGAGGGAAAGATCAGACGCTGCTTTGTTGATTGTAGGTCACGGCTCAACCGTGAACGCGGAGTCGAGCGTCCCGAGCCTGCAGCACGCCGCGGAAATTCGACGCCGCGAAATCTTTGGCGAGGTCGCCTGTTGTTTCTGGAAGGAGGAGCCGAGCCTGCGCGACGCGTTGCTGCTCTTTGATGCCCCGCGGATTCGGGAAGTTTACGTGGTGCCGAATTTCATTAGCGAAGGCTATTTCACGCAGACGGTGATTCCGCGAGAGCTGGAACTGGAAGGCCAGCGGACCGAGCGGATCAGTGGACAGGTTTGGAAATACTGCGAGCCGGTCGGGAATCATCCGGCGATGACAGAGCTCCTTTTACAGCGCGCCCGGGAAGTGGCGCCGGGAGTGGAGGAGAGCGAGACGAGCCTTCTCATCGTGGGTCATGGCACGAGTCTGAATGATAACAGCGCGGTCGCTGCCAAGCGGGAGGTGGAGAAGATCCGCGCGCTCGCTCGTTACGCGGCCGTGCACAATGTCTACATGGAGGAGGAACCGTTGGTGGCCGACTGGGCGAAACTGACGGACACGCCGAACGTGGTCGTGGTGCCGTTTTTCATCGCCGACGGGCTGCATAGTTACGAGGACATCCCAGTGTTGTTAGGCATGGAAAATCCGCCGAGCGACGTGAGCGCGGCCGGTGGGCAGGCGGCGGAAGTTTTTCGCCGCAATCCGTATTCCCTGCACGGTCGTGCGCTCTATTACGCCAGCTCGATCGGGACGGAGGCGCGGTTCGCAGATTTACTGCTCGCACAGGCGGAGGCGTTTACTCTTAATCCGCTCTCGCGTAGCGAAACTTTTGCGCGAGGTTGAAAGCCGTGAAAGACCCCGCGACCATCGAAATGCTCCAGGAGCTGGGCGCGTTTATTTTGGCAGGCGCGAAAGGTCCGGAAGATGTGAAGCGCATGGCCGAAATGATTCGCGCCGCGCGGAGCTATCGTTGGGTCGGGGTCTATAAAGTGACGCGCGGTGAGTGCGTGATCGTGGCCGGAACGGGAGACGACCCGCCCTGTTATCCGCGCTTTCCCTCGACGCAGGGTCTCTGCGGCGCTGCGGTGGAATCGCGCGCGACGGTTTTGGTGGATGATGTGCGGAAAGACATCCGTTATTTGCCGACGTTTGGCACCACGCTTTCAGAAATCGTGGTGCCGATCATGAGTCCGGCGGAACGGGTGGTGGGCGTGATCGCGGTTGAGAGCACGCGCTTGAATGCGTTTGGGAAAGAAGATCGCGAAGTGCTGGAGCGGGTGGCCATGTTAATGGGCCGCGCCTTTAAGTGAGCGAGGTAGCGGGGCGAATCCCGCGTCGCGAAATTTTCGCGGAGCTGCTCGCGGTTTTGCCCGCGCGAATAGGACAAATCCTCATCGCGCGCACGCCCGATGAGACCTTCGAGCTGCGGCATCGCGATGATGCCGAGCGCGCTGATCTCGCGACGCAACACGGGCCGGAGGCGGCAGCGGAAATCGCGCGTTTCGATGATGCGGGGAAATATCGGCCGCTTAAAACCGCGCCAAATCTGCCTCACGGTTGGCGGCTGATTCTCCGTGATCTGGCGGAGACGCGGTTGGCGCTGGATAATTTTTACCCAGCGCGGATTGCGGTTTTTGCCGCGCACCAGGCCGGCAATCTAAAGGCGACGCCGCTGCGCGAGACTTTGGATAGGCAAACCGGAATGTATCGCGTGGCGGCGCGGATCACCGCCGCACAAGCGGATACCTTGGTGGCGCAAGTGTGCCGATCTTCGGACGGATGTTTGCGCACGATCCGGTGGAATTCCGACGCGGCCGGCGCGCCTGCGAGCCGTTTGCTTCCCCCGGAGAAGTTCGACCCTACCCATGACCAAACCGGTCGGGCCGAAAGCTGCATGCCTCTGCTTTGCCAGGAGGCTTGCAATATCCTGGTGGCCGAGGCGCGGACGGTCGTGAAGGCAGCGCTCGAATAGGCGGCGACCATGATCTTTCGCGCGCGGGCGGTGCTGACGATGGATGGTGATCCGATCGCGAATGGCGCGGTCGCGATTAGCGGAAATCGGATCACGAAAGTGGGACGCTGGCGCGACTTCCGCCCGGGAGTGGATGATGAGGTGGTGGACCTGGGCGAGCGGGTGCTGCTACCGGGACTGATAAACGCGCATTGTCACCTCGACTACACGATGATGCGGGGGGCGATTCCCCCGCCGGCTTCGTTTAGCGGGTGGATTCAGTCGATCAACGCGAAGAAGGCGGCACTGACGGCGAGCGATTATACGCGTGCGATCGAGGAAGGCTTTGCGGAAGCGGCCTCGTTCGGAACCAGCACGGTGGCGAATCTGGAAGCGTTTCCGGAATTAATCGGGAAGATAAAATACGCGCCGCTGCGGACGTGGTGGTTTGCGGAAATGATCGATGTGCGGGGTTCGATTTCGCCGGCCGCGGTGTTGGGGGCGCTGGAGAAAGTCTCGCCGGCCGCCGGTGGAGTGGGCTTGGCGCCGCACGCGCCGTTTACGGCCTCGCGCGAATTATACGCGGAGGCGACGGCGCTGGCGGCGGAGCGCAATATTCCGCTTACGACGCATCTCGCGGAATCAAGAGAGGAAATGGAGATGTTTCGGGAGCGCAGTGGGCCGCTCTTCGCTTTTCTGCAAAAGATCGGGCGACCGATGGACGACTGTGGCGGTACGACGCCACTCGGTTTGATGATGGAGGCTGGATTGCTAAACGAGCGCTGGCTGCTCGCGCATTTGAATGAATTGTCGACGGACGATTTCGCCCTGCTGGAACGCGGGCCCCGCTTTCACATCGTCCACTGTCCGCGGAGCCACGCCTATTTCGGGCACGCGCCGTTCGCTTTCGCAAAACTGCGCGCCTTGGGTTTCAATATTTGTCTTGGCACCGACAGTCTGGCGAGCAACCACGACCTCAGTCTCTTTTCCGAGATGCGGCAGTTTTGGAAGTCGCAGCCATCCCTACGCGCGGAAGAGATTCTCAAGATGGTGACCGCTGAATGCGGCGGCCGCGTTGGGACAAGGAGACGCGCTTGGCCGTCTGCGCGTGGGCAGTTTTGCCGATCTGCTCGCGGTTCCGTTTAAAGGCGCGCTAAATCAGGTAGCAGCGGAAATTATCGGCTTCGAAAAGCTTTCGCCGTGGTTGCTCGTGGATGGCAAGCCAGTCCCAGAGTCACTAACGAGGATTCTCGTTTCTGCTTCCTTTTTCTCATTTCTGAAATATTCTCCGCCCTGCGAGTATGGCTAAAATCATCATTATAGACGACGAACCCGCAATGGTGGAGGTCATCGTGACGCTCTGCCGGGAAAAAGGGCATCAGGTTTTTCCTTTTAACTCCGCGGTGCGAGCGCTCGATCAGTTGGATTCGATCAGCCCCCAAGTGGTCATCGCCGACATCAAGATGGAGACGATTACCGGCTTCGATGTTTTGCGGCACGTGCGCGAACATCATCGCCAGACAGCGGTGATTTTGATCACGGCTTACGCCTCGGTGGAGACGGCAGTGGAGGCGATGAAAATGGGCGCGTACGATTACGTGACCAAGCCGTTCAAGATCGACGAGCTGCAGATGACGGTGCAGCGGGCGCTCGATTATCAGGCGGCCCTGCGGGAGAACGTTTATCTCCGGAAGGAACTGAAGAACAAATATCGCTTCGAGAACATCATCGGGACGAGCCGGCCGATGCAGCAGGTTTATAATTTGATCAACAAAGTCGCCGATACGGACAGCACGGTGCTGATCCAAGGTGAAAGCGGCACGGGGAAAGAGCTCGTGGCGCGTGGACTGCACTTTAATAGCAATCGCCAGCATCATCCGTTCGTGGCGATCAATTGCAGCGCCTTACCCGAGAATTTGCTCGAGTCTGAATTGTTCGGGCATAAGAAAGGCGCGTTCACGGGCGCTGTCGCCGATAAGCGCGGGCTGTTTGAGGAGGCGAACCTCGGCACCATTTTCCTGGATGAGGTCAACTCCATGGCGACATCCTTGCAGACGAAACTCCTCCGCGTTCTGCAGGAGCGCGAAGTGCGCCGCGTAGGTGATAATAAGAGCACGCCGGTCAATGTGCGCGTCGTCGGCGCGACGAATGAGCCGCTGGGACCGAAGATGAAGGACGGAACCTTCCGGGAAGATCTTTATTACCGCCTGGCCGTCATTCCGGTGGAGATTCCTCCTTTGCGCGAACGTCTGGAAGACGTGCCGCTGCTGGTGAACCACTTCCTGCAAAAGCAGGCCAGTGCCAGTGGCGGAGAGTCGAAGAAGATCGACCCGCAGGCGGTGGATATTCTGTGTCATTACGACTACCCGGGGAACGTGCGCGAACTGGAGAATGCCATCGAGCGCGCCTGCGCCTTGTGCGACGACGAGATGATTTTGCCGAGCGATCTACCGCCGCAAATCGTGGCGGCCGCGCAGGGTGAAAAAGCCGATCAAGCGATCGCCTCCATGCCCGTGGGACAGCCGTTGGATGAATTTATCCAGCACCAGGAACGCGGTTATATCGAAGCGACTTTAAATCACTTCGACGGCTCGCGCGAAAAAGCGGCCAGCATCCTTGGCATCAGCATGGCGACCCTCTATCGCAAAGTAGAGTCGAAGACCAAGAAGTAGGCTCAGGCGAAGACTAGCCGCGTTTGCTGTAGATCTTGAGCTGGTCGGCTGCTTTCTGCAGCTCGTCCAATCTTTGCAAGGTGGCCGTTTGTTTATTTAGCAGATCATCATTGGTCGCCTTCAAGGCTTGCATAATTTGCAGCGCATTCCCGGCCGGCGCGGCGGCTGGCGGAATACTTTTGGCCATCGGGGCGGCTGAAACGTTTGGGGCAGGCTCCGCCGGCACGACCATCGGGGCGGGCGTCTGGGCAGAGGCAAGGCCGAGGGCCATGAGACTGAGGAGAAAATAGGCGGCTGTCTTCATTTTGTAGAATCAGTTTCCGGAACGGCTGGAATAAATGCGGGCGACGCGAATGCCTTCCGCGACGGCGTTCAGGCGTTCATCGATTTTCGCCTGGTTTTCAGCCATCGTCGCTTGCTGCGCTTGCACTTCCCGCGCGAGCTTAAGCAGCGCAGCCTGTTCCTCGGCAGCCTTGGCGGCCAGAGCCGGGGCGACAGGCTGGCCTGCGACGTTCGGAAGGGCGGGAGTTGGGATGGGATCCGCTTGCAGCAATGAGCTGAATGCGAGGGCGGCGAGGAGAATAATTTTTTTCATACACGAGCGTGACAGCCTCATTTTAAAGCAGGTCGCGTTCCCGCAAGAAGGCGTGGCCTTGGCCGGAATTCATTTCGCGGGCGGCGTGGGAACTGCTTGCGCAAGCAATGGTTCGCTGCGTACCCTCCTGCTAATGGCCGGCCTAGGCATGCATCAATCTCAGAACCTGTCTTTGCAGCAGGTTCTCGCTCCGCAGCTCCAGCAAAGTCTCTTGATTCTGCAGGCGCCGCTGCTTGAGCTGCGCAATCTGGTGCAGCAGGAAATGGAGACGAATCCGGTCCTGGAAGAGCTGGCCACAGAAATCGGTTCCGATGAGGGCGAAGATCCGAAGAACACCGAGGCGGCCGATCAGGAGTTTAAGGAGGAATTCGATCAGCTCGCGAAGCTGGACGACGAATGGCGCGATTACATGGCGCAGTCGAACAGCTACAGCGGTCGCTCGCAGGACGATGAAGAGAAGCGGCAATTTTTTCTCGATTCCATCGCGACGCAGGAAACGCTGCAGCAGCACTTGATGGGGCAGCTCAATCAAACGGCGCTCGACACGCACGATCGGAAGACGGCTGAGGTTATCATCGGCAACATTGACGACAGCGGTTTCCTTCAGTCCACCCCGGAAGACATGGCGATGAACACCGGAATTCCTCAGGAGGATTTCGAGAACATGCTCACGCTCATCCAAAGCTTTTACCCACCGGGAGTGGGAGCGCGCGATTTGGGCGAGTGCCTTCTCATCCAACTCAAGCGGGATGGGAGAGGGAGCAGCCTGGAATACAAAATCATCAGCGAGCACATGCTGGATCTCGGGAAGCGGCGCTTTCCGGAGATCGCGCGCAAGATGGGGTTAAACGTCGAGCAGGTGCAAAAATGCGCGAATAACATCTCGCAGCTCGATCCGCGGCCGGGCCAAATTTTTGCCGAAGCACCGCAGAATTACGTCCTGCCCGACGTCACGGTGGAGAAGATCGATGGCGAATATCAGATCATCCTGAACGGCGAACAAATCCCGCACCTTCGCATCAGCAACACTTACAAAGACATCATGTCGCAGGATGGAAACGGGAGTGAAGTGAAGGATTACATCCGCGATAAAATCCGGAGCGGGAAATTCCTCATCAAATCCATCCACCAACGCCAGCAGACGATTTCGAACATCGCGCATGAGATCGTGAAGCGGCAGCGCGAGTTTCTCGACCAGGGCAGCGCGCACTTGAAGCCGATGACGATGGTGCAAATAGCCGACATCGTGGGCGTGCACGAAACGACCGTGAGCCGCGCCATCTCGGGCAAATACATGTCCACCCCGCAGGGCGTTTACGAGATGAAGTATTTCTTCACGCCCGGTTATCAGACCTCCAGTGGCGAGGCCATGAGTAACACCAGCGTGAAGGAAGCGATTCAGGACTTGGTGAAAAATGAAAACGGCAATGCGCCTTTGAGCGACAAAGAGATCGTCGAAATCCTGAGCGACCGTGGCATCCCCATCGCTCGCCGGACCGTGGCGAAGTATCGGACTGAGCTAAATATTCTGCCGTCGAACATGCGGCGGAAGTACTGAAATTTAGCGGGAATCTGCACGGCGAGATTCCCATTTTGGAAACGCGGGCTGAATCGCGCGGGCTTCGCGGTCATGGACCAGTATAAGGCAACTTAAACACTGCCCCCTTTGGCGACCAGGCATGATCCGCCCCCATCTTCCCGCGCCAGCGAATCGCTACTGCCGAATCTTTCCGCCTCTTTCCGGCGTGTTGCATGACCTGATGACACCGGCGGCGCTCGACTCCCTCGCGATGTCGATGCTCCGGCAACCCGATCAATCACCGATTCCGATTGGTTTGTTGATCGGCCATCCGCCGCCCGCGATTGCGGTGACGTATTTCGGGCAATTTCTGGATCACGATCTGACGGGTGACAGCACGCCGCTGCGGGAGGCCGGGAATTGCGAGCCGCCACATATCGCCTGCGGTCCAGATTTCCATGGGGTCCTTCGGGATGGGCTGGCTGGCGGGTGGGAGGATGAGTATCGCCAGGTTATCACGCTCCGCATCGTCTGAGTTGTAGACCTTGAACTTCACCACCGCGGGGATCGGCGCGAAGCTACCGTCATTTGGCGGCTGGTTGGGGAGCGCTGCGTTCTCGAGGTAAAACTCTCCCACGAGCGCGAATTGTTCCCTGGCGAAATCGCCATCGCTACAACAACGCGTCCTCGTAGCTGCGTTTTCGGGGGCGTTCATGAATTCGGCGAAGAGAAGTGTAGCCTCGCGCCGATGTTCGATATCACTCCAACTTCTCATTTGTCTTGCTCCCCAAGTTTGTTTTCTTCCATGGCCAAGGACGCCCGACGGCGGGCCTGCATTGCGCCAACATCTTGCCGCATCTTCTCTTGTAACTCGGCGAATTGGGGTGACTCGCGGAGCGAATCAAAACGGGGATCGGCGCCGAGCGAGTGGTAATCGATCCAGCCCGCGGCAACGGCGCGCGATAAGGAGGCAATGGCGGAGTCTGTCTCTCCCGAGGCAGCTTGAGTTGCCGCAAGGCTATAGCAAAATTGCGGATTAAGAGGCGCGGTCGTCACGTTCCTCTCATCCGCCTCGCGGGCGTCGGCCAGCAGGGCTCTCCCACCTTCAGCGTCGCCGGATTGGCGAAGGAGGAATCCGAGGGCGGAGGAGAAGCGGATGGAACCGTAAAAGTCGAGTCCGCCGTTGCGGCTTGAGGCAAGGGCTTCGCGATACAGCGTGGCGGCCGCCGGGAAGTCGCGACTGAAAAACTCGATCATAGCCGCCATCGTCAGTGCTTCAGGACTCGCCGGGAAGGCGGCGCGGACGCGGGCGCATTCCGCTCGCGCTGTGGTAAAATCATCTCGGACGAGGGCGATGCGGCTCAAGCCCAGGCCGCCCACGGGAAGGTCCGGCCGGAAAATGGCTGCATCCCGGTAGGCTTTTTCGGCGGCAGGGAATTCACCCAGAGTCACGAGAACATCGCCAAGGTTATCGGCGTAGATCGGTCGCGTCTCTTGCCGCATCGCGCCTTCCAGCCACCAGATGGCGAGATCGGGTCGGCCTATTAGCGCGTAGCTGTTGCCCAGCAGGGCGGCTGTGCGCGGACTGCCTGGCTCCAATTCATTGGCCGTAAGGTAGGAATCAATCGAGGCCCGGATTAGACCCCGCCGTTGCAAAACGCCAGCGCGGGCGCGATGGGCGTCGGGCAGGAGCGGGGCAAGCTCGACCGCGCGTTGGGCCGCGGCTTCGGCCTCGGCCAAGGAGTTACCATCGGGGTCCAGGATAGCGCGCAATTGGCAGGCGTTGGCAAATAAGGCATGGGCCTGGCCGTAGTTTGGATCGAGATCGAGCGCTTTGCGGACCGAGACGATGGCGCGTTCCAGGTCGGGCATGTTGTAGCGGAAGAAGAATTCTTTTCCCCGTTCGAAGTAACTGCGCGCTCCGGGATCGTTGGTTTCTCCTGTGTCCGCCAAATTCTCGCCCACGGAGTCGCCCGCCTGGACGCGGGCCACCAGCTGCGTCGAAATCTCCTGGGACATGGCCTCGATGGAGTCGCCATCATGGATCGAAGTTTGCAGAAGCGCTCCGCTTTTGATGTCGATGAGGTAAAGCGCGAGCCGGTATTTCCCTTCACGATTGCGGACACTGCCGGTTATGACCAATCGCGCCGGTGCGTCGTGCGTAATTTCTTTCCACCGGGCGCGGTTGGAAAAATAATTTGCCGGCTTGGCCGTGACCGGGAACGCCCGCAAATAGACGCCGCGATTGCTGGACAGGCGCGGGGCCAACGCGGCCGTAATCGATTGAGCCAGGGTCGAACTGCGCGACAAGGCGTCCAGGTCTTCGAAGGGAGCGATAATGACACTATGACGTGCGATTTCAGCGTTGCGCACCACCGCTTCGAGACGAGACCTGGCGGTCCAGCCGGCGATGCCCAGTGCGGCCAGGATTAAGCAGAGGGCAATGCTGCCCGCGAGACGCGGGGTGCGCCTGGCCCAACGCCACGCCTGGACGGGCGGCGCCACGGGCCGAGCGACGATCGGCCGGCCATCCCACCAGCGTCCCAGATCGTCCGCCAGCGCAGCGGCGGAGCCATAACGCGCCCGGGGATCGCGTTCCAGGCATTTCGCGCAGATTGTTTCCAAATCACGATCGGCCTTTCGGACTATCGAGCGCAACTTCGGCGCCGTTTTCTCGGCGGCCTGGTGGATCACCGCCAAGGCATGCTCGCCGATGAAGGGGGGCCGCCCGGTCAGAAGCTCGAATAAAATCGCGCCCAAGCTGTAAACATCGGCCGCTGCCGTAAGCGCGGCGCGATCGCCCTGCGCTTGTTCCGGGGCGATGAAACCGGGCGTGCCGAAGATGGCTAAACTGCGGGTAAGGTCGCTATCCGCATCGATCCACTTGGCCAGACCGAAGTCGGTCACCATCGGTTCACCGTGAGCATCGAGGAGGATATTTCCCGGTTTGAGATCGCGGTGGAGGATGCCCGCGTGATGAGCGTAGGCCACGGCGCGCGCGACCTTGGCCAGAAGGCGGATGCACTCGCGCGGGTCCGCGCTGAGAGCGGGGGCAGCTTGCTGCAGACTGCCGCCGGTCGCATACTTCATGGTGAAGAAGGGGAGTCCGTCCGCCTCGCCTACTTCGTGAATCGGTAAAATATTCGGGTGATCGAGGCTGGCGGCCGCTTCCGCTTCGCGGCGGAAACGCTCCAACGTATCGCGCGAATCGCCGTGATAGCTGAGCACGCGCTTCAGCGCCACGATCCTTTTCGAGTGGCGCTGGCGCGCGCGATAGATCACGCCCATCCCGCCGCGGCCGATCTCTTCGAGAACCTCATAATTGCCCAGCCGCCAATCGTTGTCTCGGATATCGATCTCACTCAGCGCCGCCTCGAAATCTTCGGCGTTTGTCCCTGCAGCCTCGTCCAGCCCTGCGCGCAGTAGGCAACTTACGCAGGAGTCGCCGTCAATGCGCGCCTCCGCGCCGCAGAGTGCACAACTCGCCACTTGCAGGTTTGCGATTGAGTCCGAAAGGCCGGGGAGTTTCATTGGATGAACTCCGGAGCCGCGACTGCAAGAAGCGCGTGGTTGCATCCTTGCCAACGATTGCCGACAAGATTTGGTCCCACTGATCCAGTGTGTCGATGCAGTTATTCTTTCTCAAGGCTTAACTTCAGAGAGTTAAGCAGTTGGAAGCTGCGGGCCTTTTCGGACTTGCTTTCACGGGCGGGTGGGCGGGAAGTTACCCTCCATGAATGCTTCTCTCCGCGCCGCCGTCCTCGCGGAGTGGCGTGGTCTGCCGGAAAAACTACAGCGGCCCGACCGTTGGAAATCGCCCGGCGATCTTCTGCCCAAGCTGATGCAGCAATTCGGCTTACGGGAGCGTTTACGGGAAGCGGAAGTGATCGAAGCGTGGACGCAAATTGTGGGCGAGTTCATTGCCGCGCATTCGCAGCCATCCAATTTGCGGGAGGGCGTCCTCTTTGTGCGTGTTCTCCAGCCCGCTTTGCATTACCAATTTGAAACGATTTCCAAACCGGAAATCCTGCGCAAACTGAAGCAGCGCTTCGGGACAAAAGTGGTGCGCGATGTGAAGTTCAGGATCGGGTAAGGACGAAGCGATGCTTTCTGGCATTGCGGTGAAACGGAGGCGGTATCCGTCTCGCAGTTGAGCTGGAAAAGTCTCCGACTCGCCTCAGTCAGGATTCGCCGCCAACGCGGCGCAGAGATAGCGGATCTCATCCTCCACGTCGGCATCGTCCAGCACTGTGCGGGAAACTTCATCCCGCAGGATGGTGCGATAGCGCAAACGCAATTGACTCAGCAAGCGCCGGATCATGACTTCAGTCACGCCCAGGCTCGTCGCCAGCTTGGCGTATGAGACCTCGGTTCGGTCCGCCGCCAGGCAACCACTCAATGCATCGAAGATCCGCCGGCGTCCGCGGGTTTCGCACTCTTCGCGCAGGCGCGCCATCGCTCGCTCTACCACGGTCGCGGCCCAGCGAATATCGAAGAGCCGTTCGGGTGAAGCCAGGTCCAACGCGCGCTTGGAAAGGCTGAGATGCGAAGGCGCTTCCGCCATCCAGTCATCCCATGCCACAAATTCAACGTCGCCTCCCCGCTTCTTCGAGTAGTGGCGCGTATGCGAATCATTGAGAAAATTTTGCAGACAGGTGAGGAGAAGCGAACGGAAGCGCCCCTTCTCAGGGTGAGCACGTTTCAAAAGGCGCCCCTCCAGGACAGAGACGAAAAAATCCTGAGTTAAATCCTGCGCATCACTCGTCGAATGACCTAGACGGCAGATGAAGGCAAAGATCGGCCGCCAGTAAATCTGGCAGAGGTGCGAGAGCGCGGTCTGCGCCGAGGATCCGGGGTCGGAACCGGCCGCCAGGACGACGCTCCAGCGCGTGGTAATGAACCGGCGCGCGCGGTTTTTCTTAGATACGGACTCCGGTTCCACGAATCGCCATCGTGGCGATTGATCACATTTCCCTCAAGGGGAAAAAGTATTTCTTCGGCCGTTAGTAGAAGATACGGGTCCGGCGATCGGGTTAGCAGACTAAAGCGTTCGTCTAGTTGGTATGTCCGGGAGCCCTGATTGTTTGGCTAGAATTCCGATTGCGGGGTTGCGAGTCCGCCGAACCTGATCCTTTAGGGGTGCGGAAGTAAGCCACTGCCAAAACCAAGACGGCCAGGATGATTAGCCAGCGAAGAAAGAGGATTTCGACCCGCATTGCACCTGTTACTACGGATTTTTGAGGGAGAGATTCGCGAAAAAGTTGCATTTTCTCCAAAGTAATTGAGTGCCAGAGCAATGATTGAGGGGCACTTTCACAGTTCTGCCCCGTCCGCCGACGCCATTCATATCGCGGAATTGGAACTCAGGGCGCGGATCGGTGTGCCCGACGAAGAGCGCGCGGAACCGCAGCGCCTAACCGTGTCGCTCACTCTGTGGCCGGCGATGCCGTTCGGTGAGCTTGGCGACGAAATCGAAAATGCGGTCGATTACGCCAAAGTCGTCCACGCCATCCAGGCGCTCGCGCTTCGGCGGGTCGATCGGTTGCTGGAAACGCTGGCCGAGGCGATGGCGCAGGATCTTTTAGCAACCTTCCCCATCACGCGCGTCCGCGTAGAATTGCGGAAATTCGTTCTAGCAGACGCGCAGTACGCTGCAGTCGTCATTTCCCGGGAGCGCGCCTCGAATCTCTAAAGTCTCCCCGCGCGTTGCTGCTGTGGAAACATTCGCTTTTCGCACGCTCGCTCCTAATCTTCCGCGGTGAAGTTCTGCCGCCTCCCGCATTCCTCTGAGGGATGGGAAACCGTCGCGCGCGAAGTGCACTTTGAGAACGAGCACCTGGCCGTGGCGACGGAGCAAGTGCGCACGCCCAGCCGGCGGCAGCCGCAATCTTGGACTGTAGTGCATCGCAAAGCGGCGGTCGTAGTGGCACCACTCACCACCGATGGCAGGCTGATCCTCATCCGGCAGGAGCGAATCCCAATCCAAGCCGCGATTTGGGAAGTGCCAGCGGGCCAAATCGACGACGCGGCCGCCTCGGATTCCGCGGCGATCGAGGCCGTGGCGCTTCAGGAATTGCGCGAAGAAACGGGTTACGAGCTGGCGCCGGGAGGGAAGCTGCTCGCGCTGGGGCATTTCTTTTCCTCGCCCGGGTTTACGGATGAGCACGGATATTTTTACCTCGCGCGTGGAGTCGTGGCGGCAGCGGCTGGACACGCCCATGAAGAATCGGAAACCATTCTCGATTGTCGCGCGTTCGCGTTCCCGGAAGTGGCGCGCATGATTGCCGAGAACGAAATCCGCGATGCGAACACGCTTGGCATTTACGCAAAATTAATGGCGAGCGGTTTGTTGGATTTCCGCGCTTAACGAACCCGCCATGGCGCTGAGAAACTTTTTTAAATTCCGCGAAGTCCCCGAGTCGGAAACGACGAAGCCTTTCCTCGAACATCTCGAGGACCTGCGCTGGACGGTGGTGAAGATGGCGATCACGCTTTTTCTGGCGATGATCCTTTGCTTCGCTTTCCGCTCGTCGATCACGGCCATCCTGCAGCGTCCCTTGTCGCAGTTGGACGAACGAATTCGCTCGCTGCAGGCGCTGGGTATTACCGATTCGCTCACGATTTCGTTCAATCTCTCGTTCTACGCCGGCATCGTGATCTCCTTCCCGATCCTGCTTTATTTCCTCGCGGAATTTGTCCTCCCGGCTTTAAGCGCGGTCGAGAAACGTCTCTTGCTACCGGCCATCGGGGTCAGCTTCCTGCTCTTCCTCATCGGCGTGTTCGCCTGCTATTACTGGCTGTTGCCAACCACCATCCTGTTTTTCTTTAACGACGCGCAATCGATGGGCTGGGTGCCGGCATGGACGGTGCGGGAGTATTATTCTTTCGTCACACGTTTCACGATCGGCTTCGGGCTGGCCTTCGAGTTGCCGGTGGTGGTGCTGGCCTTGGTGCGATTCGGCCTGGTCACGTATGCGTTTATGCAACGGACCCGACCCTACGCCGTGGTTTTGATTTTCGTGCTCGCGGCAGTCATCACGCCCACGCCGGATATCATGACCTTGATGGCGATGGGGCTCCCGATGTATGCGCTTTACGAGAGTTGCATCTGGATCGCCTGGTTCATGGATCGTAAGAAACGCCTCGCCCTCTCTGATGGATAACGAGCTCGAGTTTTACCGTTACTTCTTCGCGACTTTTGCCTTCGTCCTCGGGGCGGTCGTGGGTTCGTTCTTGAACGTCTGCATCTACCGGATGCCGCTGGATCTATCGGTGAACGAACCGAAGCGCTCGTTTTGCCCGCTCTGCAAAAAGCAGATTCCCTGGCAGCAAAATTTACCGCTCGCGAGCTGGCTTTTCCTGCGCGGGCGTTGCGCAAACTGCGGGGCGCGCATCGCCTTTCGTTACTTCGCGGTCGAGCTGCTCACGGCGCTGCTTTTCCTCGCGGTCTGGGCCAGCTTTCCCTGGCAAATTGCGCTCGTTTACTTCGTGCTCGTGGCGCTGCTCGTTACGGCCACGTTCATCGACTTCGAGCACTTCATCATTCCCGATGAGATCACGCTCGGCGGCACTGCGGTAGGAATCCTCGCTTGTCTTATCGTTCCGGAGTTGATGGGGACGGACAGCCGGCTGACGTCAATCCTGACCTCCGCGGCTTCCGCGGCTCTCGGCTATGGGTTGCTCTGGCTGGTGCTGGAAGCGGGCAAACTCGCCTTCGGAAAAAAGAAGATCCGCCTCGACGCGCCGACGCAATTCTCCTGGAAGCGGGACGGCGACGATGCCGATTTCGCGGTCGGTGAAGAGCGCGGGCGATGGAGCGATAATTTCGCGCGCGAGAAGGATCAGCTCCTGTTGCACTGCGATTCCGCCGTCATTGATGGACGGAAAATAGGCGCGACCACGTTGCGATTTCACTACGATCGCGTCGCGTTTGGCACCGAAGAATTGCAACTCGACGCGTTGCAGGAAATCACCGGCGTCGTGCGCGAGCTGCAAATTCCACGAGAAGCGATGGGCCGCGGCGACCTGAAATTTCTGGCCGCGATCGGCGCTTTTCTGGGCTGGCGCGCGGTGCTGTTTAGCGTCTTCGCGGGTTCGCTGCTCGGGTCGGTTGTCGGTCTTGGCACGATGCTGATCGGGAAGCGGGTTTGGTCCGCGAAGTTGCCCTTCGGTCCTTACCTCGCAGCTGGCGCGCTTGGCTGGATGTTTTTCGGCGAGGCGCTCATTGGCTGGTATCTCAACCTGCTCCAGCCGTAACGCGCCGCGCTACGAGCCCGAATCGTCGGTCGCCAACTGGCTCCGGCAATAGGTGTCGTAGGTCGCGTTACTGATCTCCACCAGGCGCTTCTGAATTGACGCCAGATATTCGTGCAGTCCGCTCTTAAAAATTTCGCCGATCGTGGCGTAATCAAGATCCGAACGCAGCCGGCCAGAAAGACGCTCCGCTTCGTTCGCGTAACGCGATTCGTCCGATCCCGAAATGCAATGCAACGCTTCATCCAGGAAATCGACACAGAAGCGAATCGAGCGCGGAAACCCCGAGTGCGTAATCAGAAACTCCGCCACTTTCCACGGTGCCACGCGATCTACGTACGCCTTCCGATAGGCTTCGAGCGCGCTGCATGATTTAAGCACCGACATCCACTGAATGGTGTCCACATTGCCGCCCACACTCTCGCCGCTCGGGAGCAGGATATGATATTTCACGTCCAGCAAACGCGAGGTGCAATCCGCGCGCTCAATTAGCCGACCGATCCGCATGAAATGGAAACCTTCGCCGTGCGTATTCGTGGCGTGCGTGATGCCTTGGAAAAGATGCGAGCCCGCGATCACGCGCTGAAAAAATTGATAAGGACTGCTGCGCAGTAATTTGCGCGCGTGATCGCTTTTCACGAAGAGATAAAGGCGATTGACCTGTTCCCACATCTCGCTCGAAATCTGTTCGCGTGTGGTGCGCGCATTCTCGCGCGCTTCCGAAAGGCACGAGTAGATCGAGTTCGGATTCTTCTTTTGCAGGCTCACGAAATCGATCGCCGCGCGGCCGTCCGGTTTCGCGTAGAGCGAAGCAAAGAGTGCATTCTCCTCCAGGGAGCTGATGATCGGCTGCCATTGCTGCTGGGGATCGAAATCCGGCTGGTGCGTGAGATCGAGCATGAGCTGCAAATTCACGTCCGCGATCCGGGCGTTGTTCTCCGCCCGCTCGATGTAGCGGCTCATCCAGTAAAGAGAATCGGCGACGCGGCTGAGCATTAGGTATCGGATGCGGGCTCGTCGGGATTCTCGTCAATCACCCAGGTATCTTTGCTGCCGCCGCCTTGGGACGAATTTACCACCAACGAACCCGCCGTCAGTGCCACTCTCGTTAGACCACCGGGAATGATTTTCACCTTCTCGCCGTAGAGAATGTATGGACGGAGATCGATGTGGCGGCCTTGCATCGATTCGTCGCAAAAGGCCGGCGAACGCGAAAGCGCCACCACGGGCTGCGCGATGTAATTGCGCGGATTCGCTTTCACCTTTTCGCGGAACTCGTCGCACTCCGCCTTCGTCGCCTGCGTGCCCACGAGCATGCCGTAACCGCCGCTCTCGTTCGCCGCTTTTACCACCAGCTCCTCGATGTGCTCAAGAATGTAGGCGAGGTCTTCTTTTACCGACGCGAGATAGGTCGGCACGTTCGGGAGGATGGGATCTTCGCCCAGGTAATAGCGGATCATCTTCGGGACAAAATGGTAGACCACCTTGTCGTCCGCCACGCCGGTTCCGATCGCGTTCGCCAGACTCACATTGCCTTTGCGGTAGGCATCCACCAAGCCCGCCACGCCCAGTCCGGAATCCTTCCGGAAAACCTGCGGATCCAGAAAATCGTCATCGATCCTGCGATAGATCACATCCACACGTTTCAAGCCCTTCGTCGTGCGCATGAAAACCTTGCCGCGATGCGTCTCGAGATCACGCCCTTCCACAATCTCGATGCCCATCGAACGCGCGAGGAACGAGTGTTCGAAGTAGGCAGAGTTGTAGGTCCCGGGTGTGAGCAGGACCACGGTCGGATCCGAGCACCCAGCCGGGGCCACGTGGCGGAGGACGTTGAGCAATTCCTGCGGATAATCTTCCACCGGCCGCACTTTGTATTGCCCGACCAGCGTCGGATAAATGCGCTTCATCGCCTGGCGATTTTCCAACACGTAGGAAACGCCGGAAGGGCAGCGCGCATTATCCTCCAGCACGAGATAATTGCCCTCGCCGTCGCGAATCAAATCCGTCCCGCAGATGTGCACGTAAACATTCCCCGGCACATCGAATTGCATGAACTCCGGCCGGAAATGCGCCGCCTCCCAGACGATGCTTTTCGGGATCGTGCCGTCACGCAGAATGCTTTGGTTGTGGTAAACGTCGTGCAGGAAAAGATTCAGCGCGGTGATGCGTTGGACCAGTCCGCGCTCGATCAGCTCCCACTCTGGCGCCGGAATGATCCGGGGCACGAGGTCGAAGGGAAAGATGCGCTCCGTCCCCTGATCGTCGTCGTAAACCGTGAAGGTGATTCCTTGCGTGCGAAAATTTGCGGCCGCCAGCTCGCGCTTCTTTTCAAATTCGTCCGGCGCCATGGCCTTGAATCGCGCCAGCAACTTGCTGTAATGGGGCCGGACAGCGCCGGGCGCTGCAAACATCTCATCAAAAAATCCCCCGACATCGTAATCGGAGAAGAAGTCGCCCACGACCCAGTCTGGCAGCGCGAAAATCCGAAGCAAATGGAAAACCAAAAGTCACGCGCGCCGACGCATCAGGAGGCGTGTGCCGCCGTGGCGGCGCGGTTCCATTCGCGCTGGCTCCGGCACTACACCGCGAGCAAGTTACGCTCCGATCCTGTTTTTGCGGCGGCGTTCGAGTTCCTTTGCCGATCGCGCGCGCCGTTGCTCGATGTCGGCTGCGGAGTGGGGCTGTTACCGTTTTATCTTCGCGAACGCGGCCTCGCGCAGCCGATCACCGGGCTGGATATCGATGGGCCGAAAGTGCGTCAGGGTCACGCCGTGGCCCGCGCGAATTATCGCAATATCGATCTACGGGAAGAGGATGTAGCCACGGGCGGCGCGGAAACTTTTCGCGGCGATGTCGCGGTCTTCGATCTCCTGCACTATCTCAACCCCGCGGCGCAGCAGACTCTGCTGAAACGGTTGGCCGCATACGTGCCGCCGGGCGGATTTATTCTTAATTCGGGACGCGCCGCGCGATGGCTCCGCCCGTTTCTGGATGACGTACGCTGGTGAAATTTTCGCCCAGACTGTGAGTTGGAATATCGGGGTGCACCTGCATTTTCCCGACAGCCCGGCCCTCCACGCCGCGTTTCCCGGGGAGGAATGGACGCACCACGAACAGCCAGCTTGGGGACGCACGCCTTTCAATAACCGACTCTTCGTTTTCCAGCGAAAGTCTGACTGCAAAGATAGCGCTCCTCGGCTGTGACTGGTGCAGATTCTAATTCCGCAACTGCTCCGGCCGCGGGATCACGCAGCGATAACCGCGCGCGGTCAAGCGTTCCAACGTCAACTCGAGGCAGCGCGGACCGAACTCCGGATCGCGCGCGATTTGATGGCCTTCGTGCAAGACGATGATCGCACCCGGGCGCGTCGCGTTCTCGATCCGTTCCGCCACTTTTACAGCGTCGCGCTTGACCGTGTCGAGACCACGCACCGTCCACCCGACCAGGGCGAGACCGCGCCGCGCGAGCAGGGGATGAAGAAACATGTTTCGCATCCCGACGGGCGCGCGAAAGAAGTCCTCTGGCCGCTCGCGCGTGGTCCGCAGCGTTTCGGCGCAGCGAATAATCTCCCGCCGAATGCGCGCCGGCCCGGCGCACCAAAAAGTCCGTCGCGGATGCGACCAGGTATGGTTGCCTAACGAGTGGCCGCGCGTCAGGATTTCTGTCACGAGATGCGGATGCTGCTCCGCCCGTTCGCCCACGACAAAGAAGGTCGCGCGCGCCTGGAAGCGCGCCAGGAGATCAAGCATGGCCACAGTGTGCTCCGGCGAAGGGCCGTCATCGATCGTGATCCAGACCTCGCGCTCGGCGGTGTCAAAATGGGTGAAAACAGGCCCCCACCACTGACAACTCGGCGCGAGGGTGGCGTAAAGGAGCAGCAGGTGAGAGGTGAAAAGCGGAAGCAGCGCGAACACGAGGTGCGCGCCGAAAAGAGCCAGCCCGAGCGAAAGAGCGGGCGCGACCAGGGCATAGGCGATGAGCGCCGCCCGGGTCGGATTTGTATTACGCGGGATGGGTTGCACGGAGTAAAGCGAGCACGCCGCCGGCCGCGAGATTAAGCGTCAACGCAACGAGCCAAAGCCCGCCGGCGCACGCAAAAAATCCTCCCGCATGCCAAAGCGCAACGGAGATGACGGTGGTCATCGCATTGATCAAGAGACCCTGCGCGCGGTCGTCTGGCGTTTCGCGCATCAGGCCCATCCCGCGGAGAAGTCTAACGACGAGATGGTTAAGATACAGAACCAGCAGCCACCCCGCCCAGACGAGTGCCGCCAATGGGAGCAGCAGCAGCAGTTGTTGCCAGAGATCCATGCGGCGCAGACAGAGTCGCGCGACGAAAAGATACGCGATCCCGTGGATGAGTCCGCCGGCCACGTTCGCCTCCCACCAATTGGTTTCCGTGCGACGGTCATTCTTGCCGCAAGCGCGCGCGAGCAGACGCGGCAACGCGAAGTAAAAGCCTGGCTCAGAGTTTCGCATGCGGCGTCGGCACGAGGGCGAACCACTGGTGCCAGTATTCGGTTATGACTGCTTCCAGCACATCGCGCCATATTTTCATCGCCTGCGCGATGTCTTCGTCGCGCGAGCGGCCGGTGCGCTGCAGCTGGATCGGCGCGCGGGTGATGATGCGGTATCTGCGGTAACCGGCGCGGATAAAGAAGAGCGGATAGATCGGCACCTGCGCCACGAGTGCGAGCGTGAACGGCCCATTCGGCAAAGGCACGCGCCGGCCGAAGAGCGCGACCTCCGCGCTGGCCATGCCAGGAATTACGCGATCGCCTTGAATGGAGACGATCTCGCCGTTGCGCACGGCCGCGAGCAGATCAAACGAGAGCGCCGCGCCGCCGCGGTTGTATTCCACCTTCACCGCGCCGGCGCCGCTTTCGTTGAACGAGCTTTGTAGATGTTGCGCGCTCTCCGCATCCGACTCCGGCGCGCGGACGATGCGGATTTCGCGTTGGAATTTCTGCGCGAAAATCGCGGCGCCTAAATCGTAGCTGCCCATGTGCGCCGTGAGGACGATCGCGCCGCGGGCGGCTGCGAGTTGGGCGAGAAATTCTTCGCCCTCGATTTCGTAGCCGAACTCAAATTTTGACAGCTTGAACTTGGCCGCGTCAGTGATCGTCCAGGCGTAGTTCAGCAGAGTGCGGAAGGCGCGGAGATGATTCATCGCGCGGGAGGAACCGGGCAGAGCGAGCGTGAGATTATCCACCAGCGAGCGGCGCACGGAACCGGCAAAGAAGAAGAAAAAAACCGTCATGCCGAAGAGCATGATCGGTTGCAAGTAGAACGGGAGATTGCGCACCGCCCAATCGAGATACTCGCGCCAGAAGATTCCGCGCGGAGCGAAACGGCGGAGGAATGGGGAGGACGGTGAGCTCATGCGATGCGCGACCACTCCTATCGCAACTTCCTGTTCTCCGCGATAACGTCTCGGCGGAGGACGGCGTTCTTCTCTTACGACAACGGCCGCGGAACCGTTTGCGGCTCGACGAAGACCCGCGGCGCGGCGTGAGAAACGCGTGCAGGCGATGAGCGCAACATCAGGCGCAGATTCGTCAGCTCCGCTTTCCACCAGCGGAAGAGTCCGGTTTGGATAAGCTTCCGCACCCGAATATCCGGCACGAATCCATCATACAGTTCGCGCCAGCCAGCGTTCCGCCGCCCATAGGTGCCGGTCGCGAGGCGACGCTTTGCCAGCGTGACCAGACGCCGATTATAAAGACTCATCACGCTGGCGACGATCCGCCCCGGCGTGCCCTCGAAAGGCAGACGCGTGAATTCCAGTTCGGGATTTTTGTAAAGCGGCGTGACCAACCCGACAAAATAGGAACCGACATCGAGCAGGAGCGCCGCCGACATCAGCTCGGCGTCGCCCATGTAAAAGTATTTGTCCTTATACAGCGTCTCGAACCAGCGCTGGTAGGTCACGGGATACTGCGCGTTATAATAATCGACCCGGGGAGTGACAGCTTCGCCCGCGAGTTGGTCCGCGATCATGTCGGCCACGTAGTAGGTGGTGTAAGCACAGAAATCGAGCCCCGGGCTGTAGAGCGGATCGATGAATCCAGCCGCATCGCCCACCATGGCCCAGCCGTCGCCACAGACCTGTGTATTCGAGTAAGGCAAAGCGGAGAACGCATGCACATCGCCATCCATGATTTTTGCCTCTGCAAAAATCTCCTGCCCGACCGGATGTGAGCGCAGATGTTGAAGCAGCCGCTCGCCGAGATTCGCGCCCTCTGCCAATTTGAAAATGCGCGAATCGTAAACCAGCCCCGCGCTGACATCGCCGCCTTTTAGCGGAATAATCCAGCACCACCAACCGTGGCCCATGAGGTGATTCGTGGCCCAGTTGCGCCCCGTGCGGCAGGCGTTGGCGTAAGCAGGAAAACGCTCGCGCCAATCGTAGCTATCCCAATCTTTTACGCCGGAGAACCGAGCCCAGACCGCATTAATCGGATGCTCGGTGTTCGGTCGGAAATGGCCCAGCTTCCGGCCGAGCACCGCCGCACGTCCGCTCGCGTCTACGATCCAGCGCGCGCGCAACGTTTCTTCACCCGCCTCCGTCGTAAGCGTGATGGATGAATCCGCGCCTGCGTTCAGCTCGACCGCCTTCACCTTCGCCGGTCGGCGCAATTCGCAGCCAGCTTGCACCGCCATTTCCAGCATGTGCTGGTCGAGCGTGGAACGGTCCACTTGAAAAGCGGGCAGGCGCGACTGGTAACGCGCGCCGATTTCCACGCAATCATCAAAGGCCTGGTCCGAGCGATTGGAAAACCACATCCGCAACCCTTGTTTCACCAGTTGGTGATGCCCGAGATAGGTGCTCAATCCGAGAATCCGCGTCATATACGCGCTGCTGATCTCAGTCGTCGATTCGCCTACTTTGCGATCGAACTCCTCCGCCTTTTCGACAATCAGCACGCGCGCTGCCGGATGCTTCCGCTTCAGCACCAGCGCCGTGGCTGCGCCGGAAAAAGCGCCGCCGATGATGATCGCGTCGTAATCGAACATCGCGCGAAGATGAGGGACCCTGGCAGAAAATGCAAAGCGTCGCTGCGACCACGATAGCGCGAGTAGCGAAGATGGCATTTTCCGGGGTACCGGAATCGCGGAAAAACCTTTGCACGGCCAAAATATTTTCGTAAAGACCGCAGCCCCATGACTCGCGGAAGATTCTCCTTCTATCTACTCGCCTCTGTGCGGATCGGACCTTCCCTACGCCCCTCATGAAAACGATGCGCCACCTCTTTACCTTCGCCGGTCTGTTCGTCGCAACGCTCACTGTTTCTGCTCCGGCGCCAGCGGATGCGCAGGACACGCTGCAGCATTCCATCGCTGCTCCGCCGG
Organism: uncultured Verrucomicrobiae bacterium; assembly: GCA_963762685.1. Lineage (GTDB taxonomy): Bacteria > Verrucomicrobiota > Verrucomicrobiia > Chthoniobacterales > UBA10450 > JACCTI01. The sequence goes on from CAVXLV010000022.1 coordinate 59,744, forward strand.
TTGGCGTCCAAGTCGGCGCACAACTCGGCTTCGCCGTGGCGGCGGACGGAAATCTAACTGTCGTGGGCGCTCCTTTTGACGATCTTCAGGAGGTCGATTCGGGGGTCGTGAAGGTGTTCGATTCAAACACGGGCGTGCTCCTGCATGTCATATCGAATCCGACTCCGGGATATAATGATCAATTCGGCCGTTCGGTATCGATCTCCGGGATGCGCGTGGTGGTGGGCGCGCCCGGGGACGACACGGGAGCGAGCGACGCCGGGAGCGCATACGTGTATGACTTGAGCAGCGGGACGCCGACACTGCCTGTGGCGACGTGGAATAATCCCGGCCCCGCCCAGTATGACAACTTCGGTTCTTCGGTCGCGATCTCGGGGACGCGCGTGGTCGTAGGGGCACCCTCGGACGACACGGGCGCATTCGACGCCGGGAGCGCATATGTGTATGACTTGAGCAGCGGAACCCCGACGATGCCTGTGGCGACGCTGAACAAGCCCGTCCCGGCTGTTCAGGACTACTTCGGCTCTTCGGTGGCAATTTCCGATAAGCGCGTGGTGGTGGGAGCGCCGGCCGATGACACGGGAGGGAGCGACGCCGGGAGCGTGTACGTGTATGACCTGAGCAGCGGAACGCCGACGATGCCTTTGGCGACATTAAATAACCCCGGCCCGGCCGTGTCTGACAACTTCGGCTCTTCGGTGGTGATCTCCGGGACCCGTGTGGTGGTGGGGGCGCCAGGGGACGACACGGGAGCGATCGATGCCGGGAGCGGGTATGTGTATGACCTGAGCAGCGGCACGCTGGCGGTGCCTGTGGCGACGTTGAATAACCCAGGGACGGGTCAGCGTGACTACTTTGGCCGCTCGGTGGCAATCTCCGGGACGCGCATGGTAGTGGGGGCATACTCGGATGACACCGGAGCGAGAGATGCCGGGAGCGCGTATCTGTACCATTTGAGCGGCGGGACGCCGGTGCCTGTGGCGACGCTGAACAACCCTGGCCCGGCTGACAGTGACTACTTTGGCTCTTCGGTGGCGATCTCCGGGACGCGCGTGGTGGTGGGGGCGCCCGGGGACGACATGGGAGCGGGCGACGCTGGGAGCGCCTACGTTTATGACCTGAACAGCGCGATGCCGACGGCGCCTGCGGCGACGCTAAACAACCCCGGTCCGGCCGACAGTGACATCTTTGGCTATTCGGTTTCGATCTCGGGGACGCGTGTGTTGGTGGGGGCACCCTTTGACGACACGGGAGCGATTAATGCCGGGAGCGCATACGTTTATGACTTGAGCGGCGCGATGCCGACGGTGCCTGTGGCGGCACTGAACAACCCCTCTCCGGCCCCGTATGACTACTTCGGCTATTCGGTGGCAATCTCCGGGACGCGCGTGGTGGTGGGGGCATATTCGGACGACACGGGAACGAGCGACGCCGGGAGCGCGTATGTGTATGACTTGAGCAGCGGAACGCCGGCGGTGCCAGTGGCAACGCTAAACAATCCCGGCCCGGCCGCGTTTGACGAGTTCGGCCGTTCGGTGGCGATCTCTGGGACGCGTGTGGTGGTAGGGGCGCGCGGGGACGAGACGGGAGCGGCCTATGCCGGGAGCGCATACGTATATGACTTGGCGAGCGGGACTCCGACAGTGCCTGTTGCGACGCTGAATAATCCTTCTCCGGCCCAGTATGACAGCTTCGGCTCGTCGGTGTCCATCTTCGGAACGCGCGTGGTGGTGGGGGCACCCTTTGACGACACGGGAGCGATTAATGCCGGGAGCGCGTATGTGTATGATCTAAGCAGCGGCACGCCGACCGTTCCTGTGGTGACGCTGACCAACCCCGGCTCGATCGCGAATGACTTCTTCGGCTCTTCCGTGTCGATCTCCGGCGCGCGCGTGGTGGTGGGGGCATACGTGGCTGGCACGCCAGTGAGCCACGCCGGGAGCGCGTATGTGTATGACCTGAGCGGCGGGACGCCCACGGCGCCGGTGGCGAGGCTGAACAACCCGAACCCGACCGGAGAGGAAGACGCCTTCGGCTCTTCCGTGGCGATTTCCGGCACGCGCGTGATGGTGGGCGCATACTCGGACGATACCGGAGCGATCGATGCGGGGAGCGCGTATTTATATGACATGAGTAGCGCGACGCCGACAGTGCCCGTGGCGACGCTGAATAATCCAGGCCCGGCCCTATTCGAAGAATTCGGCTTCTCCGTGGCGATTGATGGCATGCGAGCCGCGATCGGCGCTCCGTACGATGACTCCGCTCAGAACGACAAGGGTTCGGCCTATATTTACGGATCCGGAAACGCGACGTTGCCTGTGGCTGTGTCGCGTAAATTTCATGGCAGCACCCCCTTCGAAGTTCCCCTTCCGCTGACTGGCGCGCCGGGTGTGGAATGTCGGAGCGGCGGGACGGCCGGGGCCCACCAGATCGTCGTCACATTCCTGAACACGGTGACATTCGCCAATGCTGTGGTGACAGCGGGCGGCGGATCCGTTAGCAGCGCCACCGCCAGCGGGACGCAGATCACAGTGGAACTAACGGGCGTGGCGAACGCGCAAACGATTACTTTGACGTTAACCGGCGTGAACGACGGGACTAATTTTGGGAACATCGCGATTCCGATGGGGATGCTCTTCGGAGACACGAACGGCAATCGTTCCGTCACGGCGAGCGACATCAGCCAGGTGAAAGCGCAATCCGGTCAGCCAGTTACGGCGGCCAACTTTCGTGCTGACCTCAACGCGAACGGATCCCTTAACGCAACGGACGTCTCAGCCGCGAAAACCGCCTCCGGTTCCGGCTTGCCCTGATCAAGCTGCGGTGCTTGCGCGGGCGCTGCTTCTCGCGTGTAAATTACCGACAGTCGGGGCACCTCGCCAGGTGAAGTAATCCTGCTCGCGCTCGATTTTGCCTTTAAGATTGAGCACGATTACGAGAATGAGCACGAACACGAGCACAAGTCTCGGAGCCCGTCGAATCGACATGCACGTGCATATGGTCGGGAACGGCGTGGGCGGGTCTGGCGGCTGGCTGCGTCTGCGTGGCTGGCATCGCTGGCTCGCCGGAATCATGCTTCAGCAGCTCGGCTTTTCCGCAGCGGTTCTGGAACAGGATCTGGAGAGCCATTTATGCGCAGCATTTGCTCGGGCTGATTCGTGATTCCTCGTTCGATGCCGTGGTGCTGCTCGCACATGAACGCGTGCATGATGCCGACGGGACGGTGCGGGAAGATTTGGGATCGATGTATGTGCCTAACGATGTCGTCCTCGATCTCGCGGCGGCGCATCCAGAGTTCCTCGCGGGCGTTTCCATTCATCCGGCGCGCCGGGATGCGCTCGAGGAATTGGAACGCTGCCTGGCGCGCGGCGCGGTTTTGCTGAAGTGCCTGCCGAATTGTCAGAACATCGATTGCTCCGATCCGCGGTATCGCGTTTTCTGGGAGCGAATGGCGGAGGCGGGCTTACCATTGCTCGCGCACACTGGCGGCGAAAACACCGTGCCGGTGGTGAATGCGCGCTTGGCTGATCCGAAGTTGTTGCGCTTGCCGCTGGAATGCGGGGTCACGGTGATCGCGGCGCATTGTGCGACGAAAAGCGGGCTGGGTGATCCGGATTATTTCGACGAGTGGGTGAAGATGCTGGCTGAGTTCCCGAATCTTTACGGCGATATCAGCGCGCTCGTTTCGCTGAATCGTTGCCGGCATTTGCGGGATTGTTTGCGACCGGAAATTTTGCCGCGCATTTTTCACGGAAGCGATTTTCCCGTGGCGGTTTTGGGACATCGGCTTTGGCTCAGCGGCGCGTTGGGGTGGAGCGAATTTCGTCGGTTGCAGGGAATCCGGAATCCGCTGGAGCGCGACTGGCAATTTAAGCGTGCTCTTGGTTTTCCAGAGGAAACGCGCACCCGCAGTGGCGAGCGTTCTGCGACTGGATGACAGAAGTCGCGGCGGATGAAGTATGATTTTCACCAACGGCCGCGTTATTTTTCCGAAGGGGAATCCGGAAGGTCTCGCCGTCGTTTGCGAAGGCGGGCGGATATCGCAGACCTGCGCGAGGGCAGCGTGACCGGCGAAGTGCGATTGATCTCGCGGGAAACTATCTCGCCCCGGGATTTCATTGATCTGCATCTGCATGGCGCGGTCGGCCGCGACACGATGGAAGCGACGCCAGCCGCTTTCCGAGCGATTTGCGAATTCCACGCCAGCGGTGGGCACGACATCGGTGCTGCTGACGACTGCGACGGCGCCGATCGCGGAGATCGTGGGTGTCTGCGCGCGGTGCGGGAATGCCGAGCGGAATTTCCGCAAATCGCCGGCGTGCATGTGGAAGGCCCTTTTATTTCACGTGAGACGCGCGGGGGCGCAACGCGCGGAGTTCATCATCAATCCCGAGCCGGCCGCTGTGTCGAGAGTTGCTGGAATATTCGGACGTGATCAAACGCATGACGCTGGCTCCGGAATTGCCGGGCGCGCTGGAGCGCGATCGATCGATTTCGCGCTGCTGGGATTGAAGTGAGCGGCGGGCATAGCAACGCGTGGGACGAGGAGGCGCGGCGACGGTTTTGCGCACGGGATGCGGCACACGACGCACACGTTCAACTGCATGTCCTCGATGCGGCGGCGGGACGGTGAACGGGTCGCGGGATTGCTGGAGTATGCGTTGAGTGAACCGGAGATCACGTGCGAGCTGATTGCGGATGGGTTCATGTTTCGCCGACGCTGATGAAAATGCTTTATCGCGCGAAAGGCGCGGGCGGCATTTGTCTGGTCACCGATGCGACGGCTGGCGCGGGTTTGCCGGCAGGCTCCGCTTTTGAACTCGGCGGGCAGCGATTGCATGGTGAGCGAAGGTGCGTGCTGGCTGTCGGATCGGTCGGCGCTTGGCGGGCAGCGCGGCGCGGATGATCGATTTGATTCGCGTGATGGTGCGGACCGTCGGCCTACCGCTGCATGAGGCGATCCGAATGGCGACGGCGAATCCCGCGCGCGCTCTTGGCGTTAGACACCAAGGGAACAATCGTCGTCGGGCGCGGAAGCAGATCTCGTCGTGCTCTCGCCGGAGTTGGAGGTCTTGCAAACCTTCATCGCCGGCCGACGCGTCTTTTAAAGTGAGAGCAGAAAGCGCGCGGTCTCGATCGACGCGGCGGGCCGGCTGAGTTCCGCGATATTAGCCGACCATTCTTTCCAACGCGCGGCGTCATTCGCGAAAATGGATTCTACCGTGGCCACGATCTCAGGATGCGGGATGGCGATGGCGCCGGCATTCATTTCGACGAGGAAACGCGCGTTGCCTTCTTCTTGTCCGGGAATGACGTGATTCACGATCATGGGACAGTTGGCTGCGATCGCTTCCTGCACGGTCGCGCCGCCGGCTTTGCTGATCAGGAGATGGCTGGCGCGCAGGAGCCGGGGCAATTCTTCGCTCCAGCCGACGACTTCAAACGGACGCGGCGCCAGATTCCGAATGGACTCGATCGAGTTCCGCAGCCGGCGATCGCGCCCGACGGCGACGGTTAACGAGACTCCGCGCAGAGCCGCCAGCCGCAGGACCAATTCCGGCGCGATGGCTTTGCGCGCATTCACCAAATAGAGAACGCGGCTCGCATCTTCAGTCGGTGCCGGACGCTCCGGAGCCGGCTCGGTGAACTCCGGGCTGACGGGAAAACCAAAGGTGCGCGTCTTCTCCGGCGGAATGCCCGCGGCATGCAAGACGGCGGCGCTGCGCGGATTCGGCAGGAGATAATAATCAGCGCTGCATTGGTACCAAATCGCGTTCACGGAAAGCGAATCGGTAATGACCACCACGCGTTTGCCATAATTGTGCTCAGTCGGCCCGAGCATCGCGTCGAGCATGTGAGAATAGGCCGGGTAAACTGAGACGATCACGTCCGGCTCAAAGGTGGCGAGGAGTTTGCGGAAGTATTTTTTGAGGCTGGACAAAAACGCGAAAGCCGCCTTGAAATTTTTTCTGCCGATCGAGCCAGCGATAAACGTGGCCCCACGTCTCCGGCCATTGGTTGATGAGTCCGAGATACATCTCGCGCGCCCAGGTATTGGCCGGGCCGTAGGTTTCTGCGAAAAGATCGTGCACCTCCACGCGCACGTCGCGGCCGGCGATCTGGAGCAGGCCCTGGCGAAGGCCGCGCGCGGCGCTGTTGTGGCCTTCGCCAAAGGCCGCGGTCAGGATCAGAATTTTTTTCAAAACTCGTTAGGCCAGCCGACGCGCCTGGATTGGCGGAGAGTTTAATGGATATTTATGGCAGGCAAAGTATTCTCTCAGCGGAGAATGAGACGCCTCAAATTCGTTGGCCGAATCACCCGGCGTTTCCTGTGGGAGACAGTTCACAGACGACACCACCGGTTTCGCCGCGCAGATGGCGTATCAATTCCTTTTCGCGCTCGCGCCGGGGCTGCTCTTCCTGTGGTACTTGCTCGGGCTCTTCGGGACGGACCCGGCGAAATTGCATCAAATGGTGGTGATCCTGCAGAACTTCCTGCCGCCGGATCCGAAGGTGCAGGACATTTTCGATACTGCGGTGGCGAATGTGGTCATCACTGGTTCCGGCGGCGTCCTGGGGAACGTCGGCATCTTTCTCGGGATCTGGCTGGGGACGATGTTTATCTCGACGATTTCGCATTCGCTCAGCCGCACTCATGGCGTGATGGAGGACCGGAATTGGTGGTCGAAGCACATCATTTCCTTCTTTTTGCTCTTCTGGTTCGGCATCACGATTTTCGTCTGCTTCAGCGCGATGGTTTTCGGAGAAAAGCTGGCGGGCATCGCGGAGGTGAACTTCCAGATGACGGTGCCGCTGCAATCCTGGGTGGCGTTCTTGAATTTGCCGCTGACTGCAGCGGCGTTGATCCTTTTCGCGCTCTTTCTTTATCTCCTGACTCCCGAGAATTATCTCACGGTGCGCCAGGCCTTGCCGGGCGCGGTCTTCTTTTCCCTCGGTTGGATTCTGGTCACGAAGCTATTCCAGTATTACGTGGCGAATTACGACCGATATAACCCCACTTATCACGCGCTGGCGTCGATCATCATGCTTCTCTTTCTGGATGTATCTGACCTGTTTGTTCCTTCTGCTCGGCGGCAAATTAAACGCAATTTTACGGCGCGAACGCGAGCGCTCCGCCGCTCGGGAAGAGGCCGCGCTCGCCGCTGAACCCGAGCCCGCTTGAAACGGCTCCTCTCTTTTTCGCGGCGGAGCCGACGGGGGCGCATCGTCTGCTGGGTCGGCGTCCTCCTGCTCTGGACCGTGGCGGTGGTGAACACCCTCGTGCATGCCGAAGTCTCGGAAGCGGACAAAAAGAAGCGCGACGCGTTTTTGAAAGCACGCGAGGAGATGCGGGCCGTCGGTTCTCCCACGCCCTCGAAAGCGAAGACGAGCGGGAAACCGAAAGCGGCCTCGAAAAAGAGCCGGAAGAATCGTGAGGCCGCCTCCGGGAAAAAGAAGACGCCGAAAAAGAAGCCCGCGCCGGATGACGATGAGGACGAGGACTCCTCCGCCGAAAAAGAAAGACGCCTTCCGAATCCGAGACGGAGAAGAAAGCAAAAGCTGCTGACGTCGAAGAGGAGACGTCTCGCTCGCGCCATCCCGCGCCCGCCTTGCCGAAACCGGAGCCGACGCAGAGCCGGAGTTTGCCGCCCGCCGATATCACCATCCAGAAGTCCGGCCTGGAGGAAGCGCAGGGTTTCCAGCCGCCACCGGCGCCGCCTCCGCGCGAGAGTTTCTGGTCGCGTGTTTTTGGCGGAGGCAGCAGTAATCGAAATTATCGTTACCTCAGCCGGGGAGTGATCGATGCCATTCGGCGCGCGCCGGTGCAGCGTGCGCGCTGGAAATACATCATCGTCCACAACAGCGGCACGCGGCAGGGGAACGCGCGGGCGTTCGATTACTACCATAAGAAAGTGCGGAAGATGCAGAACGGGATGGCCTATCATTTCGTGGTGGGGAACGGTCGCTCCTCTGGCAATGGGGAGATCGAGATCGGGAGCCGCTGGACGCGTCAGATCAACGGCGGCCATGTGCACAGCGATTATCTGAACAACATCTCGCTCGGCATTTGCCTGGTGGGCGATTTCAATCGTGACCAACCCACTCGCGCGCAACTCGAGGCCACGGAAGAACTGATTCGATATCTGCGCGAGCGCTGCGGCAAAGTGGACGGCCGCGCCATTCCGGTGAAGCCACACCGCGAGATGAATCCACCGCGCTGGGCCACCGATTGCCCCGGGGACGATTTTCCCTACGGCTGGTTTCGGAAGTTTTAGGCGGAGCCGGTGGGAGAGGTTTCGCCCGTGGCCGGCGGGCGGAACTGGATCGAGCCATGGCCGAAATCCATCACGCCATTCGCCGCCTCCTTCACCCAACGGGCCGGGATGCGGTAAAGCCGGGCGCGTCCCTGCTCCACCATGCCCGCCGCGCGCATCACCGCCAGATGCTTCGAGACCGTGCTTTGGTCCCGCTCCACCCGTGCCGCCAATTCCATCACCATGAGCGGTTCCCCCTCCGCCAGCGCCACCAGAATCTTCCACCGCGTCACGTCCGAGATCGCCTTCACATACTGCTCCAGCGGCACCGGGCCCGCTTCCGCCGCTCCCGCTGTTTTGCCCGTCACGTCACTCATGGTTTCAGTCTGCCCCGCCACTCGTCCGAAGAGCAAGACAGGAATGGTGACGAATTCCGAAAGCCTGACGGCGAATGCGAGATGCCAGCTGACGAATTAGAGATGCGATCTGGAAAATATGAAACGCCTTCTGACGAGGCTGGCATTTCTGTGGGCGAATTTAGTCTTCTGGTTGACGAATCTAAAATGCATGACCGAGAATCTTGCATGCTGATTAGCGAATTGTTAATACGTCAGATCGAATGCGAGGTGCCTGCTGAAGAATCTCAGTTTGACTCTGATCCGAGGGGGCTGCGACCTGTCTCTCACGGAAACAATTTCAAGACAGGTGTTTACGAATGACAGGGCTCGACTTCTCGAACTTCGATCCCGGAGCTGACCTGTCATGTCCCGCAGCTTAAAAACTTCTGTCGCGCGGGAGAACGGCACGGCAGCGAGATTATGACGCTGACCCCGTATGCCACCCCCTCGGCAGCGAGATCATGACGCTGACCCGTATGCCACCCCAAAAAATCTGCCCGAGGAATCAATGCAAGCCCACTCTGACCCCTGCCGGCTTCCTCCTTCTGCCCTTTTCTACCTATTCATCTCCCTCAAAAGTTACAGAAAACAATCGAGTGCCGTTTTTTCTTACGCATTCACGATAGAGAATAAGGCCTCCAAAAGTCTCAGCAACCCGGTTGAGCGCCTCGTCCAGTGTGACATCCTTCATAGACGTCGGAAGGTGAGGTGACCCAGGCGCCGGTTCTGAAATATGGTGCAGGACAATTGTTGTCGCGGGCTCCATCCCCATTCTGCGCGCGCTTATCTCGACTTCTTTCGCTTGCAATATCGCACTAAGAGCCTCCCACACATTGTACCTTTCGACTGGATCGAGGGTAATTCGCGCTATTTTCGTCTTTAGGAAATCACTGCTCACGCTTCCAATCCGAATCTCCGCCATTCCCGTTCGCCCCTTCGTCACCGATACGCCTTTGTCTTTCCGTAGAATATCCTGAATGGCCTCAACACCGGTCTTTCCATTCGCTGCCGCTTGTAATTCCAATTTCGGAAATCTAATGCCCTCGCCTCCATTTTCGCCACACTTCCCTAGGGCGTAAAGCCGGCCGCACCCACCGACGGGTTTCAGCGCACGCTCAAGAAGACGCACTAACACATCGCGAGTGCCATCTCCAGACTTTCCCAAACCTCGTCGCAGGTTCGGTGGTTCACTCCCGGGTGCGCATTCAAAAGCAACGACCAAAATGAAAACCGCGAGACAAAACCACCAGTTACTCTTCATTCGTTTCATTCCTCGATAACACTAACGGAGTTGCTAACCTGCCCGCTGCGAAACACAGTCGTGTGTTTGAGCACTGTTGAAACGTCAACAGGCTTGCCATTATATTTTAAGTCGAATCGTTGCTCGAGGATCAGATGTCCGCTTGCCCTATCGGGCGGCCGTGTGAGGGGGCCAACGCCGTCTTGAAATCTCCCGCTCGCCGGCAAAGGATAAAATTTACGGTCGCTCGTAGCGACGTCGGCGTTAACTTCAGATATAACCCGGGTCTTCTCGGCGACCTCGTAGCCATGTCCGGCCACCGGTTTTCCCGATGGCGTTGTAAGTTGGTAAAACACCCGATCTCTGACTAACCCTTTGACCGTTAAGTCCTTTACAGGAACAAACCTACGAGGTTCGGAAACAGACGCGAGTCCAGCGTGAATCTTGGCAAATCATAACTTTTAAATTTCTCCGAGCAGAAGCGGCTCACACTGGTGACGTGGCCCAAACTTAATTCGCGCGCAATCCATTCGTTCGGCACCGTAGTCCGGCTTCCGATGAGCCGGGCCCAGGCGTTTTGCGCCGATCGCTTCGCTTCAACTCTGCCAGCGCGGCCCGATCCAGCGCCATCTCCTTGAGCCCCGCCTCCAGCAGTCGCTCCGCTTCGTCCAAGTCATGGCTTTGGCGCACCGCTCCATCCACTGCCTTGCGCCGCTTAATTTCTCGCTCGCCGCCTCCAGCAACCGCAGCATCCGTTCCGCGAAAACCGGCACCCCCCAGACACCAGCCCCGGCGCAGGGCTTCCCTTTCCGCTGCCAAATTCCCCCTCCCGCCTCGTCCACTGCGCGCTCCCGCATCCGCTCCCCATAGGCTTCCGCCGCCCCTCCGGCTGTATCGTCGCTTAGACCCAGCTCGCCGCAGCACCCGCTCTGGTTCAAACCAATCAGGACGTTCCTCCCCGCCGCGCATACCAGCGTTAACTACTCCAGCGATAATCGAAGAGCCGTTCCTGCAGCGCGATCATCCCCGCCCGCACCGGATTGAGGTGAATGTAATCGCTCAGCGTCATGAAATAACCGCGGTCCTCCCCATTCACCACCACCGCCTTGTAGCGCCCCTGAAACACGTGGCCCTTGCGACTCCTCCGGCGGTTCCAGCCCTGCGAGTAGTAGTCTGAAACCCGAGCATCCCCGGCCACCAGGTTCGGCTCCGGCGTTTCAAGCAGCAGGTGAAAATGGTTGCCCATGAGAACCCAGGCATGCGCCCGCCAACCAGACCGCTCACAAATTTGCCCCAGGGTCTGCAAAAAACTCTCTCGATCCGTCCGATCCACGAAGATGTTCTCCTGGCGGTCACCCCGGTCCGGCAAAAGATAGACCACTCCGGGAAAATCGACGCGAGCCTTGCGCGGCATGCATCGAACTTACCGCGCTCGGCTCAGCTTCGTCGAGCGCCCATGCCAAGATTCACGCTCTGACCCCTGCCGCCGACCCCTGCCGGCTTCCCCGGGGACCCCCTCCTTCTGACCCCTATCGCTTAGCGAATCTCCAGCACTCGCTTTAACAACCGGCTACAACGTTTCTCAATTTCATGTGCCAGCTTCTGACGCTTAGAGGAGGGCAATTGTGAGTAGTTAATCAAATCCTCGCCTAACAGCATCATCTCCAAACTGATAGAGTTCTTTTCAAGCGAGCCGGCTGCCGCGCGAAGCTTGTTTCCGCTGGGACTTCTGGCAGAAAAAACAACCGTTGGGGCAATTTGGATTGCAGCTTCCGGCTGACTACGCTCAAGCATTGCCAGCCATAAGTCCTGCACTACCTTGGCCGTGGAAGAGGGCAGCGGCGCGTCATACCGTTGGACGGTCACACTCTTGATATCGGGGGCTGGCTCTCCTCGAACAGCATACGGTATGGGAGCGGAAGCTACGGTGGCAGTTATCCAAAAATTCCCTGGCATCGTCCCCTTTTTCCCAACAGCTTGATGCAGCGCAAGCGCTCGATCTCCATCTCTTCCGTTGGTTAGATAAAGGTACCGCGCAATATCGTTTGAGGTAACGAACAATTTCTTTTCGAGGAGGCGGTTGTATTGTGATGACTCCGCGATGATTGACGTGCGGGCAATCCGAGTGAGACGATCGAGCGAATCTTTCGCTGGGATCTCGGATGGAAAGAATAGGAGCGCTCCAATCGTGAGGGGTAGCCCCGATGACTCGTCCCGCTCGGTATCCATTTTTTGCTCGGGCGATTCGCAGCTGAATATCGAGTTCCGGCCGACTAGCTACCATAGAATGCAGATGATCTGGCCTACCCAAGTGCAGCGTCATAATTGAAAGCTCCTTAGTCAATTTGGTCCAAAGGCTCGATTTGTTGTTTCAGCTCCCAGGCTAGGCACCCCTCGATTCTCCGCTGCCCGGAGCTGAGCATCTATCGCCGAAGCAGTCTGGACGGAATCGTTGTTATTAGAGTCATTCGATGTGTAATCCGACTTCTTTATTGGGGCGGAAGCATGCCATTTTGCCAGACTTCCCAATACGGTGCCATTTACGAGGCTTAACTTCATCAACTCTATCGATAATTTTCCCGGTTGCGGCTGCGTCGTAATCGAGACGGCTGAAACCTGGTGTCGCTACACCCGTTCTATCGTTATGACCATGGACGGACATGAAGCCGGCTTTAGCTTCTTCCACCTCAAAATACCAATATTTGCCAGTATCTGGATTTCTGCTGCCCTTACCTTCAACGAGTTTTCCGCTTTTGTCCTTTCCGAATGATTTAACCACCCCGTAAGCTGGTTCGAGAGGTTTCAAAGCGTTTTCCCGCGCAGCAATACTTACGCTCACACTCCGGGTGAAGGCATTATGCAATTCCCGTATGTAGGGTCCGTTCTTCGGGTTCTCGAAATCCTGAGGTTGATCACTTGAGCCCTCGCGGAGGAAACTGCCTCAGGGAGGGTGTCGAAGGTTTCCAGCCCCATCGGATCCACCCGATTGACTGGATCGCCGCCGCAATAGCGGAAAAGATTCCGATCCCCGGCCTTGAATCCCAGCGGATCCTCGCTCATGAAGCGCCCCAAACCCGGATGATACGCGCGGTTGCGATATTCATAGAAGCCGAAGCGCGCCACCCATTCCCGCCCGGTGAAGAGGAAGCGATTGTTCACCGCCGTCCCGCTGGCCGTGATGTCGCTCCCGAGATGATTCGCCAGCGTGGGCGCGCTGAAGAAATAGGGCGTGCCAAAGGCGTCGTAGCGATAGCTCTCGGTCACTTCCCCGTTCGCATCCGTGATCGCGCTCACATTCCCCAGCCGGTCCTGTTGCAAATATTGCGTCAGCCCATTGTTATAGCGGGCGATGATCTCATCGATCCCGATCCCATAGACGCTGCTCGCCAGGACAGTGCCCGCCGCGTTGAATTCCTTCACCGGTCGCTCCCCGTCGTAGGCGGAATAGACCGAAACCCCATTGGTTGTGCGTTTGACGCAACGCCCGAGCGCATCGTAGCCCAGCTCGTAAACGCCCGAGGCGGTCGAGCTGGCCCGAGACAGCCGCGTGTCGCCCACATACTGGTAGCTCACGTTCTGGTAGCCACTGATCTCGTGCGACTGCCCATTGGACGTCTGGGCATATTGGTTCAACAAATTGGGCGAAAAGGGCAGGAGCATTCCGTTGGCGTCCACTTGCGTCCGATTGCCCGCTTTATCCGGCAAGTAGGTCGCGTAGCGCAGCGGCACGCCGAACCCGCCCCCGCCGTTGGGCACCATGCCATAGTCGGCTCGGGCCAATTCGCCCGCGTCGTTATAAGAAAAGGCGTCGCGCCGACCGTCCTCCTCCCGATCGGTCGCACTCAGCCGCCGGAGGGCATCGTAGCTGTAGTGCTCGTGGGAAAACTCATACGGGCTCCGGTAGCCAGCCGCATCCGGTGGGAGAAAGGCCCGGATGGTGCGCTCCTGCGGGCGGTTCAACTGGTCGTAACTATAAACCTGATTCACGCCATTTCGGTAATTGTAGCGCTGGGTGATGTTGGACGCGAGGTCGTAGCCGTATTGATAGGCCAGTCCGACCGCTCCGGCCTGCACGATATCTTGCAAACGGCCCGTCTGATCGTAGGCAAAGGTAAAATCGTAGGCGGTGGGCGGAAGGAAGAGTCGCTTGGTTTTCCCATCGGGATGGTACTCGTAGGCCACGTCCACGCTGGGAGCGGGCATGGGCGCGGGAGGGACGGCTCCCCCCGAACTCGCTTTCACCAGCCCGACGTCGGAACTGTTAATCGCCCCGTTCGCGTTCAGGTCGCAGCGAAAATTCGCCGCCTCCACCGGTAGGTTCAGTTGGGCCTGAATTCGGCCGGTGTCGCTCGAGGTGACGTTGCCGTTCCCATCCGCGTCTCCCACTAGGACGTGCATCGGCACCGTCACTTCCCCGGTGGTGACGCCATCACTCAAGCCATACACCTTCACCACGATCCGCTGCGCTGTGCTGATTTCGCTCAGCTCCACCGTTACGGTATTGGCATTGGCGGTGGCTGCGTTCACTTTGCCCGCTCCAGAATCGAGGCGCGCTCCGCCCACGGTGACCGCGCCCGGAAAGGTGAGCACCAATTGGTAAGCCTTGGCCACGCCCCCGCTCCGGCATTCCACTCCCGGTGAGCCAGTCAACGGCAGCGCGATATCGAACGCTCCTGCCGCCCCATGAATCTGGCGCGAGACCACACTGGTGGGTGGAACGGTCATGGGCGGCGTGTTTTCGACCGCGGCCAGAAGCTGGCGGTCGAGGAGGAGCCGTCCGACCGGATCATACTGCCGGGTGATGGTGGAATACGGGTTGCGGGCCGAGGTCATGCGATTGGCGAAATCGTAACCGAAGTCAGTGAAATCGAGCCCCGTGTTCCAGCGCATTTGATCCATCCGATTGCGGCTATCGTAGTGGAAAAGCTGGGTTTTGCTGAGGTCCGCGGTCGGGCGCGCGGTCATGTTGCCCGCCGCGTCGTAAAGCCAGCCCTGCATCAAGCTTCCGTCGGGATACTTCATCGAAATTTTCTGGTTCCGATTGTCATAGGTGAATTCGGTTCGTTTATTTTCCGGATCGATCACTGCTTTCGTGCTCCCGGAAGGGAAATACTCATAGGTGGTGATGCGCTCAGTCGCGGGATTGCCCTGCTCGGCCCACTCGTGCTCTTTCCACAGCCTGTTCATGCTGTCATATTCGCGCTGCACCGCCGGGCGAACCCCGGTTCTCACCTCCGGCTTGATTTCCCAAAGGACATTGCCGGCACCGTCATATTCCCAATTGGTCACCTGCGCGCTGAATGGCGACGGCGGCGTGGCGCTCGTTTTTCGATTGCGATCGTCGTAGCCCAGCGTGGTGGTGTTCCCACGCGGGTCTTGCGTTGTGATGAGGTTCCCGACCGCGTCGTAGTTAAAATTTGTCGTCGCCGCCTCACTCGTGCCGGTGGCGGTGCGCATCCACTTCAGCCGGCGATTTTCATCCCAGCCCTGGTCGGTGATTTTGCCCGTGGGTGAAGTTTCCCGGAAGACAAACGAAGTGGTGTGGGAAAGAGCCATCGCCGAACTTTGCTGCGTGAGCCCATCCGCGTTCCAGGGGACGTAGCTTTTCGTTACGGTTTCGTTCAGCGGATTGGTGATCGAAGTGACCCGCTTGTATTCGTCGTAGAGAAAGGTCGTGTGCAGGCTCGGATTCACCTCGTCGGCGGTCCAATTCACGGTTCCATCCAGGTTGTATACGGTTTGCTGCGAGGAGCCGTCCGCCTCATGCGTCACCTTGGTCATCTGTCCGCGGCGGTTGTATTCATACGAGGTGACGTTGCCGCGCGGGTCGATCTCCTGCCGCAGCCGGTCGGTTTGGAAGCCGCTCTCGTAGTAGAAATACTGCGTGGGATGCGCCGCCGGGTTGGGATCGCTCGGGGTGGCCGGCGGCCATGAGGAAGTCTTTCGACCGCGCGCATCGTAGAGGAAATTCTCCGTCCCGCCCGGCTGACCATCTCGGGAACTGGGCATCGTGTGCGTCAGGATCTGGCCGAAATTATTATAGGTAAACTCCTCGACCCCGCCGTCCGGATATCGAATTCGCCAGATGCGATTCAAGGAATCGCGATCGTAATAAGTGGTCAGGTTGCGCTCGTCCTTGCGCGAGGCGACAAAGATAGGGGCGGCTTCATCGGAATAGGTCCAAGTGGCCACTTTGGCATCTGGATAAGTGACTTTTTTGAGTGCGCCCGTCACACTGTTGCCGGCTATCGCAGCGCGAGGGTGATCGTGGATCTGCACGGGCCTGGCGCAGGCAACCAGCCGACGCCGACGCCGTAAGCGCCGATTTGGACGCAACTGAAAAAGCGCGGGCGCGGAAAGGACCGCGCTTTTTTGTGTAACTCAGAAGACTTTGGGCGCTGATGGTGATCGGGCATGCCGATCGCAGAAGCGCACATCCATTGCCAAGCGGATGCGCGTAGCGGATAGAAACGATCCGCTTTTATGACACCGGTAAAAATTTGGTTAGGCTTTCCGTATCCGCTGGGCGCGACCTGGATGGGGAACGGAGTAAATTTCGCGATCTTCTCGGAGCACGCCACTTCGGTGGATCTGTGCCTCTTCGATCAGGTCGATTCGCCGCAGGAGAACATCCGCATTCCGATGACGGAGCACACGGATCAGGTTTGGCACTTGTTCCTGCCGGATGTGAAGCCGGGACAGCTCTACGGCTATCGCGTTTACGGGCCGTATGATCCGGAACGCGGAATGCGTTTTAACCGCTCGAAGTTGCTGCTGGATCCTTACGCGAAAGCGATCGCGGGGGAGATCAATTGGGCGGACGAAATGTTTGGCTACGTGGTCGGCTCGGAGACGGGAGATTTGACGCGCGATTTTCGGGATGACGCCTGGGGTATGCCGAAGGCCGTGGTGACGGACGCGGCCTTTGATTGGGGCGACGTGAAATCGCCGCGGACGCCGCTAAACGAATCGGTCATCTATGAGATGCACGTGAAGGGATTCACAAAAATGTGCCCGGATGTGCCGGAGGAAATACGCGGCACGTATGCCGGAGTCGGCAGCGCGGCGGCGATCAAGTATCTGAAAGATCTGGGCGTAACGGCGGTGGAGCTTTTGCCGATTCACACTTTTGTGAACGACCGCATATTAGTCGACAAGGGTCTAACGAATTATTGGGGTTACAACTCGATTGGCTTCTTCTCGCCCGAAGCTCGCTACTCCGGGTCCGGCGATCTCGGCGGACAGGTCTCCGAGTTTAAAGGGATGGTGCGGAATCTCCACGCGGCCGGGATCGAAGTGATTCTGGACGTGGTTTACAACCACACGGGCGAAGGCAATCGGCAGGGGCCGACGCTCAGTTTCCGCGGCATCGACAATCTCGCCTACTACCGGCTGGTGCCGGACGACCCGCGTTACTACATGGATTACACGGGGACGGGGAACACGTTCAATCTGATGCATCAGCGCACGCTGCAACTGGTGATGGATAGCCTGCGCTATTGGGTGCTGGAGATGCATGTGGATGGTTTCCGTTTCGATCTGGCCTCGACTTTGGCGCGCGACGCGACGGGGGTGAACAAAGCGCATGCGTTTTTCGAAATCATCCATCAGGATCCCGTGCTCTCGCAGGTGAAGCTGATCGCGGAGCCGTGGGATATAGGCGAGGGCGGCTATCAAGTGGGAAATTTCCCGATTCTGTGGGCGGAATGGAACGGAAAATACCGGGACGCGGTGCGGAGTTTTTGGAAGGGCGATGAAGGGCGGATCGGCGAATTGGCTTATCGCCTCACCGGCAGTCCGGATCTCTACATGCACAACGGGCGTCGACCGTACGCCAGCATCAATTTCATCACTGCGCACGACGGCTTCACGCTGAACGATCTGGTTTGCTACAACGACAAACACAACGACGCCAACGGCGAGAACAACCAGGACGGCGATAATAATAACCACTCCTGGAATCACGGCGCC
This sequence comes from uncultured Verrucomicrobiae bacterium, assembly GCA_963762685.1. Classification (GTDB taxonomy): domain Bacteria; phylum Verrucomicrobiota; class Verrucomicrobiia; order Chthoniobacterales; family UBA10450; genus JACCTI01. The sequence goes on from CAVXLV010000022.1 coordinate 77,608, forward strand.
GAGGGGCCGACGGACGATCCCGAGATCAATCAACTGCGCCGTCGGCAGCGGCGGAATCTGCTCATGACGCTCCTGCTTTCGCAAGGCGTGCCGATGATTTGCGCAGGCGACGAATGGGCGCGTTCGCAGCAGGGTAATAACAACGCCTATTGCCAGGATAACGAGATCAGCTGGCTAAATTGGGATTGGAATGAAGAGCAGAAGGCGCTGCTTGAGTTCTCGAAAAAGCTCATCGTCCTGCGGCGCGAGCATCCAGTTTTCCGCCGGCCGAAATTCTTCCAGGGTCGCCGCATCCGTGGCTCCGAGATCAAGGATGTGATGTGGTTCAATCCCGGCGGCAACGAAATGAGCGATGAGGAATGGTCGTCGCCGTTTGTGCGTTGCCTCGCGATGCTTTTGAGCGGCGACACGATCGACGTTTTGAGTTTCGAAGGAGAGCCAATTCGCGACCAGACGTTTTTGCTTTTGATCAATGCGCATCACGAGACGATCCCGTTCGTGCTGCCTGGTGAGGAAGCACTGGAATGGCGGGTGGTGATCGATACCGCTGACGAAGCTGGCTTCATTGAAAGCGCGAAGAGCTTCGCCTCCGGTGACGACTTTGAAGTGGAAGGACGGGCTATGAAGCTCTTGTGCCTGACCGCAGGATCGCAGGCGAAGGCGCGCCACGAATCGTGGAAGAAGCGCGCAGTGGAAATCCCGCAAGGGGAAGAGCCCATGGAAAAGCCGAAAAAGCGCACCGGCGCGGCGACGAAGAAGTTCACCACGGACAAACCCGAGGAGGCGCAGACCGAAAAATGACACCGACCAAACTGATTATCGTCACAGATCGTGGCAGCTTGAAGGCCTACGCCGTCAGCGAGACGGCGACGCGCGGAGCCGCGTTGACTTTGACGCAGGCATTCGAAACGACGGACGCGCACGGGCGCTACCAAGATAAAGTGACCGATCAAGCGGGGCGCTTTGCTTCCGCGGAGGGCGGCGGAGGCGCGACGGCCGACCGGCAGGGGATCGACGCAGAAAACGATCGCCGCATTGTGCGGCAGTTGGCCGAAAACATCGCCGAATTGGTGCAGCGCGAAGGGATGGACGGTTGGTCGTTTGCCGCACCGGCGTCGATTCACTCGGCCGTCTTTGACCTGCTTCCGGCACCTGTGCGCGAGTCTTTGGTCGAGCACGTAAAGTCGGATCTCGTTGGCATCGAGGTGGCGCAGTTGCCGAAGCACTTCCGATCGCTGCAGGCGGTCTGAGCGAAGCCGCAGATGCGTTTGGCGAGGCCGCGTCCACTCGCGGCAGCCGATTTGTTAGCCTGTTTAACGGACGAACCGTAAGGCCCCGCCCGATCGTGCGTTTTGCCGATGAAAGCAATCCGCCAAATTTGCGATTGCCATCGACTTTATGAAGGAGATCCGCCTTTCACGTCGCTTCCTTAGCGATAATTAGATCGTTGTTTTCAACGCAGAGTTTCGACTCCGCGGGATTCTTCGATTCTGCTGCTGCGATCGATCTATCGATCCCCGCTCCGCAAATGACCCAAGCCATTATCCTGCGGGGGCTGTTGTCCCCCGCCAGACCGTCGGACCGTGAAATCATAGATCAGGAGGGCTGCCACCGGCGTGCCATTGAGGAGCGCAGGCTTGCAACGCCACGCGCGCAGCACACCGAGCACGCTGCTGCTTAAGTAATCGCTGGGTGTGTCCAAAATGATTGGCTTGGTTACGAGGCCGCCTGGGGTGACGATGGCGGCAAACCGGACCGTGCCGTTCGGGAGCAGTGTCCCGCCTGGGGACGTGCGCGGATATGTGCGCGTGATAACCCGCGGTGGGGTGAAACGGTCGTTCTCACCGGCAGCGGTGATCTGTAATGGCGTTGGAAACTGGCCAGCGCCAACTTTTCATCGCGAGGGGGCACGCTTCGATCGGTGCCGTAGTAAACGACGGCAGCGGAGCTTGACGGCTCCGTTGCCGGAGCGCATGGCGAGATAAATATCAGCGCGGCGAGCGCGAGGAAGATGCGATTCATAGTGCTCTCCCGAGACACGCAGTTGGCAAGCTAACGAAGCCGCGCATCTATCGGGAGCTGACGTGTGAATGCCATCGCAGAAAAGGCGGGCGCAGAGGGTTCCGCTATTCGCCGATCGCCGAAACGTCAGGCGGGCGCGCCGCTCAAACCACCGGGGAGCGGCGGGTTCACATCCGGCGCGACGACGACCTGCTTGGGGGGCTTTTCCGCTTTCATTTGTTCGCCACCGGACGGCGGGCTCTTCGGCGGGTTCGACATGCTGCCGTGTTCGATAATGTCGCGGATTTGCGCGCCATCGAGAGTTTCGAATTCGAGGAGCGCTTTCGCGATGGTTTCCAGTTTATCGCGATTTTCGGTGAGGGTTTTCTTGGCGAGCGCGTAGGCGTCATCAATGAGTTTGCGCACCTCGCGATCGATCTCTTCCGCGGTGGCTTCACTGTAATCGCGCGCACGAGAAATATCGCGGCCGAGGAAGACATAATCCTCGTGTTCGCCGTATTCGACCATGCCCATCTTTTCGCTCATGCCCCATTCGCACACCATTCGGCGCGCCGTGCCGGTGGCCATTTTGATGTCGCCGCGGGCGCCGTTGGTGACGTCGCCGAAGACCAACTCTTCCGCGACACGTCCGCCCATGGTGACGACGAGACTGGCGAGTAATTCGTTCTTTCGGTTGGTGTACTTGTCCTCTTCGGGCAGCCACATGGTGGAGCCGAGGGAAGGGCCGCGAGGAATGATGGTCACTTTGTGCAGCGGTTCGGTATGCTCCATCAGCTCGAGCAAGAGCGCGTGGCCGGCTTCGTGATACGCGGTGTTCGTCTTTTCTTTTTCGCTTAAGGCCATGCTGCGGCGTTCACGGCCCCAACGGACCTTATCACGCGCTTCTTCCATCTCGTGCAGGGTGATGCCTTTTAATCCGCGCCGCGCCGCAAGGAGGGCAGCCTCATTGATGACATTCGCGAGTTCTGCGCCGGAGTAGCCGGGCGTGCCGCGGGCGACGACGGCGAGATCCACCCCTTCGGCGAGTTTCACTTTTTTGGAATGAACGCGGAGGATTTCCTCGCGGCCTTTCACGTCGGGCAAATTGACGGTGATCTGACGATCAAACCGGCCCGGACGGAGCAGCGCGGGGTCGAGGACATCGGGGCGGTTGGTGGCCGCGATAATGATGACGCCTTCCTGAGTGTCGAAGCCGTCCATTTCCACAAGCAGGGCGTTCAGCGTTTGCTCACGCTCGTCGTGACCGCCGCCTACACCGTGTCCGCGATGGCGGCCGACAGCGTCAATTTCATCGATGAAAATGATGCACGGCGCGCTCTTCTTGCCCTGCTCAAACATGTCGCGCACGCGGCTGGCGCCAACGCCGACGAACATCTCGACGAAATCGGAGCCGCTGATGGAAAAGAAAGGAACGTCCGCTTCGCCAGCGATGGCGCGGGCGAGCAGCGTTTTACCGGTTCCGGGAGGGCCCACCAGCAGCACGCCTTTCGGGATGCGGCCGCCGAGCTTTTGGAATTTCTTCGGGTCGCGCAGGAATTCGACGATCTCGGTGACTTCATCTTTCGCTTCCTCGACGCCCGCCACGTCCTTGAACGTGATCTTATTCTTATCGCGCGCGAGCATGCGGGCCTTCGATTTGCCGAAGTTCAGCGCGCCTTTGCCCGCCATGCGAATCTGCTGGCGGAAGAGGAAGTAGAGAATCAGAAGAAAGAAGGCGATCGGGAGGAAACTGACGAGCGTTTGCGCCCAGAGATTCGACTCCATTTTGATCGCCGGCTGGATGCCAGCTTCGGCCAGTTTTTCCTGCAGGTTGGTGTTGTAATTGAGGTAAATCGTCGTGCGGAAGGCCACCTGCTCGGTCGCGGATGGACCCGTGCCCTGTTTGATATAGGCGCCGCGCAGCGTTTGCGTGGGCCGGCCTTCCTCGACCACGAGTTGAAGGGGGTATTCCTTGTTGATCGCGATCTGCTTGTTATCGAGCAGCTCGAGGAAGCGATTATAGGGGACGTCCTCGACGTTTTGATACGCGCCGCCGCGGAAGAGCACAGCGAGGCCGATCAAGGCGAAGGCGATGGCGATAAGGACGACGCCGCGCCAGTTGAAGCTGGGTTCGTTACCGCCGGACTTGTTGTCTTTCTTGGAATTACGATCGGTTTGGGACATAGAGAGAAGATCCGCGGAACACGGACGCAAAAGGGTAACATGAACGAATTATCATTGCAAAAGAGCGGCCGACCTGCTCTCAGGCATTCCCGCTCTCTTGCGAGGCGTTGCGCGGCCGGGGTGTCAGATTTACGCTGACCCCCAGGATTCAATGGCCGAACCCACTCTTACTTTAGCCGACAAAATCGATCGCGCGGTGCAGCGGGTGACCCCATTGGCCTACCGGATGCAGCGGACGAGCCGGCGTTGGATGCGGCGCGCTTTACGCAAGCCCCGAAGCGTGGCGGAAGGGCCAAATCTGCTTCCGTTGCTGATCCAAGTGCTGGCTAGTTTCTCGAAAGCGGATGGAGTTTTGCTGGAGGAGGAGATCGATTCCAGCCTCGGATTCCTGCGCTACGATTATCCGGAAGCGGTTTATTCGGAGCTGCGGCAGCTCTTCCGCCAGGCGCTCTACGAGCAACAGGATCTCGCGGGAATGGCGCAGAAGCTTTCCGCGCAATTGAGCGCCGATCGCAAGATCATGCTCGGCGTGCAGCTTTACGATCTGATCTCTCAGGCCGGGCTGAAGCAGGAGCAGGTGGTCGCGTTTTACTCCTTCATGTCGCAACTCGGGATGGCGGCGCAGGCGATCGATATTGTTTATCAATTGAACGCCTCGGAGGAATCCGACCCGTCCATTTACCAACGGGGCGCGTCGCCTCTGGAAGCGCTCTCCTTCGGGCCGGATGACCATTCAGACGTGCTGCTTAAAAATGTGCCGCCTGGCGAGCGGCTGCTCTCCTTTCGGTATCACGATTTGATCCTGCTGAAGAATTACGCCTCGCAGCCGGTCTCCGTGCGGGGACGTCCGCTTTTGCGCGGTGGCTTTTGCCGCATCTATCCGGGGCAACGCATCCTTATCGGCGATCACGTGCTGACCTATCAGGAGCTGGCCGCGTATTTCAACGCGAAGAAAAACGTTTCGCTCCCGCAGATTTTCGTGCGCGTGCCGAAAGATGGCGATCAGGTGCAATTGGAGCGCTCGCGCACGCGTGAAAGCTCCATCGAAGTCACGTTCGGTTTGAAAGTAAACGTGCGTGCGCTGCGCGATGTGGATGCGGTCATTAACGGCGTGACCTTAAAAGCCGGTCAGCAAGTCGAAGCTGCGCTCGATGATCGGATCGTCTTCCATAACGACAGCGAGATGGATTTGATCGATCTGCGCCGGCGCGCTCGCGCCATGGGCGGGCGGTTTCAGCTCAAAGCGTCGAAATCGGAATACCTCGTTTCCAACAATCCGAGCCTGCTGGAGGAGGACGATATTTTGCTTTCGCCCGGGACCAGCGGCGATGTGCTATTGAAGATTTTCTGCGACTACGACGAGCGCGTCGGCACGCTGGAAGTGATCTCAGCCGATCGGCCGATCATGGTCCGCGAACAACCAGTGCGAGGAAGCGCGACCCTCGCTGACGGCGACACCATTCGCATCGATACCGGGCAATTCCTGCGCTGCAATTTCTCCGAGCGCATCATCGAGGAAGAGCGCAACATCATCCGCAGCCTGGAAGTGGCGGATTTGAATCATCGTTTCGGCAATGCGGAGGTGGCGCTGGATGGAATTTCGTTCGCGGTCAATCGCGGCGAACTGGTTTGCGTGATGGGCGCGAGCGGTTCGGGCAAGAGCACATTCTTGAAGGTGCTCGGCGGGCAAATTCAACCGACGCGCGGCCAGATTCTGCTCAACGATGAGTCGCTCTACGACAACCTCGATGACCTGAAACGCTACGTCAGTTACATCCCGCAAGAGGACGCGTTCGACGAGAATCTGACGATCGAGGAGAACCTGCAGTTCGCGGCCGCGATTCGTTCGCCACATCTTTCGCGCCGTGATCTAACGAGGCGTCTGGAGAGCAAGTTGGTCGAGTTGGGCTTGAGCGAACGGCAGGGACAGCGTGGTCGGCAGTCCGGTGAAAAAAACGCTCAGCGGCGGCGAGCGGAAACGTCTCAACATCGGCCTCGATATGATCGGGTCGGCGGATGTTTATTTGTTCGACGAGCCGACGAGCGGGTTGTCCTCGAAGGATTCCGAGCACGTGATCGAGATCATCCGCGGGATGGCGCACAACAAGATCATCGTGGTCACGATTCACCAGCCGAGTTCGAAACTTTTCCAGATGTTTCACAAGGCGATCCTGTTCGACAAAGGCGGACGACTCGTCTTTTTCGGCACGCCGACGGATATGCTGCGCTACTTCGCGGAAGCGGAGCATCAGCATCAGTTCGGCGCTGATCTGGGCGCGTGCCCGTCCTGCGGAACGACGCGGCCGGAATTCATTTTCGATGTGCTGGAGACGCCGCTGCGCGATATCAGCGGAGACATCATCTACGAGGAGAACAACCGCGGCCAACTGGTGGCGGCGCGGCGTTATTCGCCCGAATTCTGGCGAGATAAATACGAAGCATTTCGCCTTATCCAGGATGTAAAACAGGTGTCACTCCGGCGCGGGCAGGCGCCGCCCTTGCCGAAGGCGCCGACGAAGAAGAAGCGCACGCACATTCGCTGGCACGACGAGTGGACGCAGTTGCGGACGCTGCTCGGGCGCGCCTTCATGAGCAAGCTGCGCAATCGCGGAAATCTCATGATCACGATCGGCGTGGCGCCGGTGCTGGCGCTGCTGATCGGGACGCTGCTGCGCTATTCCGATAGCGGGAAATACGATTTCGCCTCGGCCTATCACATCCCCACTTATCTTTTCCTCGGTCTCATCGTGGCCATGTTCCTCGGGTTAACGAACAGCGCGGATGATATCATCGGCGACCGCGCGGTCTTGCAACGCGAACGCAATCTCAACGTCCGCCTGCCGTATTATGTCATCGCGAAGGTCCTGTCGTTAGGCGTATTCGCGATCGTCCAGTGCGTTCTCTTTACGTTGCTGGGAAATTGGATTCTCGCCATCCGCGGGATGTTTTGGGTTTACCTCGGGATCATGCTCATGACCGCGATGGGCGGCGTCGCGCTCGGGCTGGTGATTTCGTCTCTCGTGGCCGCTCCGAAGACGGCGGCTAACATCGTTCCACTGGTTTTGATTCCGCAGATCATCATGGGCGGAGCACTGATCAAATACGAGGACATGAACCGAAACCTCGGATTCGTTTACACCTTCTCGCGCTGGCTGGAGGAGCATCCGGACGAGGAGAAGAACAAGAAGATGGATAGCAAATTGAAGGTGCCGTTCGTCTGTCAGTTCATCGCCATGCGCTGGTCGTATGAGGAGATTCGTGGTGGCGCAGGCGAAGCTGAATCCGCTCACGCGGCGGCAGGAACGGGTCAATGCGGAGATCCGTCGCTTGGCGCCCGACGCGAAGACGCCGCAGGCGGTAGCGCGTTTAAATGATCTGAAAGAGGTGCTGGCTATTTTATCCGGCTTGGAAGCGAAGTCGGCCAAAGCGGTCGACAAGTTTCTTGACCTGACTGACCAGGTAGTCTCCGGAAAGCGGCCTTTCAATCGCGCAGATTTCAAGAACGCGGTGGGACCGGTGACAGCAGAGCAACTCTACATCAACCAGAAGATTTCCGACCTGATTTCGAATGCTGAGATGGAGCAGCATGATTATCGCCGGGGCGGCAAACCCAATGTCTTTTTCGGGGCGGAGAAGCGCTATCTCGGGGCGAAGATCGGCGTATTCATATTCGATACTTGGGTGCTGGTGACTTCCACCTTGGTGCTGCTGGGGTTGCTTCTCTGGATTTTGCGTCGGCAATTGGAAGTGCGGCGCGGAGGTTCACGCGGTCGGCAATTGTCTTCTCCACCAGCGTAGAGGCCAGAGGGATCTCTCCGTTGATTAAGGCGCTGGCGCGTTTTGCGAGCGCGGTGCGGCGCCCATCGCCGGGTGTTAAATCTGCGTCCGGGAAATCCCGGCGCGGGATGACAAGTGCGGCGCGTCAGGGTAGGAATGACGCGTGAGCAAGAAAATCGCTGCCAAAAATCAAACGCGTCTCATCGTGGCCGATAGCGAACGCGACGCCGACATGCTTTACGCCACGCGCATGTTTGTCCCAGACCCGTTCATTTTTCTCGAACAGAATGGCAAACGCACCATCGTTCTGAGCGATCTCGAGATCGATCGCGGTAAGAAACAGGCGCAAGCGGATGAGATTTTATCCTACAGCCAGTTCGAACGTGAGGTGCAGGGGACTGCGAAAAAAGCGCCGCCTTACGCGAAAGTGCTCTCGCATTTCCTGCGCAAACGCGGCGTGAAGTCCGCGCTCGTGCCGGCAAACTTTGCCCTGGGTTACGCCGAGGAATTGGCTGCGCACAAGATCCGTCTGCAAACCGCGAAGGATCTTTTTTGGCCCGAGCGTGAAGCGAAGACAGACGACGAACTGCGTCTGATGCGCCGCGCGTTATCGATCACGGAGAAGGGGCTGGCGCGCGCGATGGAGGTTTTGGCAGCGTGTAAATCACGCCGCGGGAAACGTCTTGATTGGTTCGGGAGAGTGTTGACCTCGGAAATTTTGCGGGCGGAAATCGACTCCGCGATTCTGCGCGCGGGCGGTTTGCCCGCGAATACAATTGTCGCAGGTGGCGACCAGGCTTGCGATCCGCACGAGCGAGGTTCGGGACCGCTCTACGCCGATTCGCTCATCATTCTGGATGTGTTTCCGCGCGATGCCGCGAGCGGTTATTACGGTGACCTGACGCGGACTGTGGTGCGAGGCCGGGCAAGCGACGATCAGCGTCGGCTATGGGAAACGGTGCGCGAAGGGCAGGCGCTGGCTTTGAAAAAGATGAAGCCGGGCGTGGATGGTTTGCAGTTGCACCACGAAGTGAAGCAATTGTTCACTGATCGCGGTTTTCCTACGGAAGTGCGGGATGGACGGCAGGTCGGGTTTTTCCATGGGACTGGGCATGGGCTTGGCCTGGAAATTCACGAGTTCCCGCGGTTTCAGAAAACAGTTTTCAAACCGGGACAGGTGCTGACGGTGGAACCGGGGCTGTATTATCCCGGGCTCGGCGGAGTGCGTCTGGAAGACGTGGCGGTTGTAACGGAAACAGGCAATCGCGTGCTCTCGCGTTTCGAGAAGCGGCTGGAGATCTGAGGAATAAGCGCTGATGGTGTCGCGCGGCTTGGGGCGACGCGAGAGCGGGCGTTTTCTTGAAAGCGATCGTCTGAATCGTTTGAATGAACGAACGCGCTAATCGAGCGTCTAATCTACGTAATCTTGTAAAAAACAATGACTCCTTTCTTTGGCTTCGGTGGGAACTGGCTGATTCTGGTGGGCGTGCCCTTGCTCATCGGTTTGTGGGCGCAATTTCGCGTCAGCAGCGCATTTAAAAAATGGGGCGAAGTGCGAGCGAGCTCGAACGTGACGGGCGCGGAGGCTGCGCGGGAGATCTTGCGTGCAGCGCAGATTGATGACGTCGAGGTGGTCGAGACAAATGATTATCTCGGCGACCACTACGATCCATCCAGTAAGCGGCTTTGTTTGTCATCGAAGGTTTTTAACGAACCGTCAGTGGCTTCGCTCGGAATCGCTGCGCATGAGAGCGGACACGCGATTCAGCACGCGAAGGCTTATGCGCCTTTGAAGTGGCGGATGGCAATCGTCCCGCTGACTTCGATTGCTTCGCGGATGTTGCCGTTCGTAATCCTGGGCGGAATTTTCTTCCATATGACGGGCCTCATCACGCTTGGCATCTACTGCTACCTGATCCTTCTCGCTTTCCAGCTCATCACGCTGCCGGTGGAATTTGACGCTTCTCGGCGGGCGAAAATTATCCTGCAACAAATGGGAATGGTGCAGGCGGGGAACGAGGTGGCAGGGGTGAATCGAGTGCTGAATGCAGCCGCCCTGACGTATGTGGCCGCTTTCGTGGCCACCTTGGGGAACCTGCTCTACCTGATGACGATACGGAATCGTAATTAGTCTTGCCTGCCCTTCCGAAGATGAATTCCAGTGTGGCCATGGCGCCGGCGCGGCGGCTTTCCGATTTGTTGTCGTCGGGCCTGCCGTCGCGTGTTAAGCCTAAACGCAACGCGATGGACCAACCGAGAACGGACGAAGACTCGAAGCTCGTCGCCCGGACGCAGGAAGGCGACGTGGCGGCATTTGATGATCTCGTGGTGAAATATACACCGCGTCTCTACGGTCTCGTGTACAACATGACCTCGAACCACGAGGACACGAACGACCTCTTGCAGGACGTTTTTTCAAAGGCCTACAAGTCCATTCGCGGGTTCCGCGGGAAGTCGTCGTTTTACACCTGGATCCACTCCATCGCGGTGAACATGACGCTTAATTTTTTGAAGAAGCGCGGCCGCCGTTTCAATCTGAGTCTGGATGACGTCGATGCCAGTATTCAGAATGACAAAGAATTCCTCGAACTCACGCAATCGAGCAGTCCGGTGCGTGAAGCGGATCTCTCCGAGCTTCAGGTAAGATTGAACGAGGCCATGATGAAACTGTCTGATGAACACAGAGCCGTGGTCACCATGTTTCACATTCAGGGAATGCCTCATGCCGAGATTAGCAAGATATTGCTTGTCTCGGAGGGGACCGTACAGTTCCCGGCTTTTTTACGCGAACCGCCAATTGCAGAATTATCTGGAAGAATTCCGGAAGAACCCAGTTTCTTAGATCCATCGCATGAACGACTTTAACGAAAATGACATTGGCACGCTGCTGCGGTTGAAACGACACGAGCAGCCGCCCCCAGGTTATTTCGAAAATTTTCTGCACGATTTTCATCGTCGGCAACGCGCCGAACTTCTGCGTGAACCACTCTGGCGGATCGGGCTGCGCCGGGCCCAAGACTTTATGGGTCAATTCAGCGTGCCTTCACTGACCTCTTATCCAGCGGCTGCGACTGCGGTCATCATCCTGGCGACAGTGCTCTCGTTTAAGATGACGCAGGGTCCGCAGAGTCCGGGGATGGTTGCTCAAAAAACGCCGGCGGTGGTGCGCGTGACCGGTGATTCGGCTTGGAGTCTTTCGAGCCCTGTGAACACGCGTGCGCTCGAAGATGCGAGCGTTTTCCAAACTGTTAGTGATAGCGTCCCGACTCGTCGGAGCGCGTCGCCCCCGCGTTACGTCTTGGATAGCACTCCTGTGAGTTATGAGGCGTCCTTCCGGTTTTAGGGTCAGGCGTTCTTTTCGCTTCCCTCTTTTTTCCCCGACGCTTCTCGGGCTTCTCAGCCTTTTCGTCGGCTTCTCGGCTGGCTGGCTGAAAGCGCAAGAGGAGCCGCTTGTGCCGCCGGCGGTCAAGGCTCCGGAACAGTCGGCAGATTCGATCAGTCGGGAGGTGAAGGAAATCTTTCATCGCTCGGCGAAAGCGGTGGTGAAAATCCGTGGGAGCGACAAGCACGGGCGCCTTGCCGGCACCGGATTTTTTATCGATCCAGCCGGAACGTTGTTGACGGCTTTTGCAGTTGGCGCTGACACCCAGGATTTGACCGTAGAGATGGATGGCAAAGAAATCCCGGCGCGACAGGTGATGGCTGATCGGCGCAGCGGGCTGGCTATTTTGAAAGTGGATAACGTCCCGACGCCGGCCCTGCCCATCGGTCGATCGAGTGAGCTTGAAGTCGCTACGCCGGTTTTGACGGTGGGTTTTCCGCTCGATCTGCCGGAGACGCCGAGCTTCGGGATGGTCGCTGGATTCGACCGGAAATATCTCGGGAGGTATTTTTCCACCACTCACATTCGCGTAAATCTGACCACGCAACGCGGAGAAGCGGGAGCGCCGTTGCTGAATTTCAAAGGCGAAGTCGTCGGCGTGGTGCTGAGCGCTGTCGATGGTGGGGCCGCATCTTATGTGCTGCCAATGGACGCCGCGGAAAAAATCCGGAGCGATTATGTTCGCTTTGGTGAAGCGCGGCACGGTTGGATCGGGATTAACGTGGCCCGCACCGAAACCCCCGCGGAAGGTTCCAGAGCGAAGTTCACGGACATCATGCCGGGCACGCCGGCCGCGGAATCCGGAGCCAAAATGGGCGATGTTTTGCTGCAAGTGGGCCGGACCCCGGTGCACGAGCCCGAGGATGTGATCGACGCTTCGTTTTTCATTACCGCGGGCGATAAAGTGCCGATCACGGTTTTGCGCGGCGATCAGAAATTGACCTTCGAAGTCGAAGCCGATTTTCATCCCGCAGCGCAGCGACCGGCTGTGATCGCGTCCCCCCTCTCGCCTAATCAGGCAATGCCGCTTGGTCTGGATCGCACGCCCTAACGAGAGCGTCGATCGCTTGTTTTTTTCGCTACACGAGCATCTCGTGGTAGTCGGCTTCGTTTAATATTTTCACGCCGAGCGTCTTCGCTTTTTCGAGTTTGCTGCCAGCCTCTTCGCCAGCCAGGAGGTAGCGGGTCTTCTTGCTCACGCTCCCGCTGACCTTCCCGCCGCGTGTAATAATTTCTTCCGCGATCTCATCCCGTGGTCGAGAGAGCGTGCCGGTGATCACCCAGGTGCCGTTAAAAGGTGACGACTCGTCATGCGCGCTTGAGGCAGGACCTTCATCCACCAAACGCACACCGGTCTTCCCGAGCCGCGCGACGAGATCGCGGTTCGCCGCTTCCTGGAAGAATGCGTGGATGCTGTGCCCGACCACTTCACCCACGTCTGGGATTCGTTGCAGTTCTTCCGGCGTGCTCGCCATGATCGCGTCCATGCTGCGGAAATAATTAGCCAGCGCGCGCGAAGACGTGACGCCGACGTGTAAAATGCCAAGGGCGAAAATCAGTCGCCAGAGCGGCCGCGCTTTGCTGGCCTGGACCGCTTCCAGCAGATTGCGAACACTCTTCTCCCCGACCCGCTCCAGCGTCCCCAATTTCGCTTCGTCGAGCTGATAGATGTCGCTCACGTTTCGCAATAAATCGCGCGCGACGAGTTGCCCGACCATCATCTCACCCAGGCCTTCGATGTCCATCGCACCACGACTGGCGAAGTGCTCGATCCGGCGCCGCAACTGCGCCGGACACTGGGCATTCACGCAGCGGACGGCGACCTGGCCTTCGTCTTTTTGCACTTCGCTCCCGCATTCCGGGCATTTGAGCGGCATCTTGAAAATTCGCTCGCGACCCGTGCGCAACTCCGTCCGCACACTCACGACCGCCGGAATTACTTCGCCCGCTTTTTCGATCACGACGGTGTCGCCGATGCGGATGTCCTTTCGTTCGATTTCCTCTTCGTTATGCAAGGTGGCCCGTGCAACCCGGCTGCCGCTGACGATCACCGGTTCCAAGGCCGCAACCGGCGTCAGGACGCCCGTGCGACCAACCTGCACCAGGATATCCACGAGACGCGTCTCCACGCGTTCGGCTTCGTATTTATACGCGATGGCCCAACGCGGAGACTTGGCGGTGAAGCCGAGGCTGACTCTTTGGGCAAAGGAGTCGACTTTCACCACTGCGCCATCAGTCTGGTAGGCAAAGTCGTGCCGTAGTTGATCGAGTTCGCGAATCGCGGTCAGAATTTCTTCCGCAGATTCGGCCCGCCACCACTTTTCCGTGGCGGGCAGGCCGAGCTTTTTCAGCCAGGGAAACAAGTCCGAATGTTTTTCCAAAGCCGCACCTTTGATTTCGCCTGTGCCATAAAAGATCACTCCGAGAGGACGCCGCGCGGCCATGGCCGGATCAAGCTGCTTGAGCGAACCAGCGGCGGCATTGCGTGGATTGGCGAACGGCGGCAAGCCTTCCTCCACGCGGCTCTCGTTCAGTTTTGCGAAACCGTTCTTGCGCATAAAGACCTCACCGCGCACTTCCAGCAGCGCTGGCGCCTTGCCTTTCAAGGTCCCGGGAACTGCGCGAATCGTGCGGATGTTTTGCGTGATGTCGTCGCCCACCGTGCCGTCGCCGCGGGTGGCGGCGTAGCGCAGTACGCCATTTTCGTAGAGCAAAGAGACGGCTACGCCATCGACCTTCGGCTCGATCACGACCGGGATGGATTTGTGAGGCAGAAGTTTTTCCAGCCGGCGGTAAAAATCGCCCACCTCTTCCTCAGAATAGGTGTTGTCGAGGCTCAGCATCGGCGCGCGATGCGTGATTTGCGCAAAGGCTTTCAGTGGAGCGCCGCCGACCTTTTGCGTGGGCGAATCCGGTGAAGCCAGCGCGGGGAATTGCGCCTCGAGCTCCGTTAACTCGCGATAGAGTCGATCATATTCTTGATCGGTAATCTGCGGTTCGGCCTCGTCATAATAAAGACGATTATGCGTTTCGATTTCGGTCCGCAGTTCGGCAATGCGTTTCCGCGCGGTGCGTTCATCATCAGGCACGCCGCAGCATACAAATCTCGCAGAGCGCGGCAATCGCGGCGCGCAGACTGAAGGACGATCGGCTTACTGGCAGCGTCCCATGCTCACGAGGAGAATAGGTTGTTCGCTCACTTGAACGATGCGTGGCCGGGTTTGTTTGCGGGCAATTTTGGTCGCCCGATGGCGCTTGCTGCGCTGGGCCACACGCTTGCGTTTGCTGGTGTGTTTCCGCGCAGCGATTTGCTTTCGCTTGGAGACCTTTTTCGCCTTCGCGAGAGTTGGCGCAGCGGGAGCAGCAGTCGGCGGCATCGCGGCCACCATGGCTTTTGCCTCGGACTGGTCCTGCGTTCCGGGGCTGGTTTGGAGATCATTAAAATATTGGCCAACGGCGTAGCGCTCGAACACCTCTGGGGTCACCAGTTGCCGATGGACCGCTCCCGCATTGTCCCGCAGGAGAAAAGTGTAGGAACCATCCACCCCGATGGAGTGATAGAGAGGGTGCGGGCCAGAATCCTTTTGCACGATCACGCCTTGTTGGGCGCAACCGATCAGCACGGTGGAGAAGGCGAGGGAGAAAATGGGCAGGAGGCGCATAAGGAAGTCTTTCAGAAATTGGAAAAGCCGTTCTAGCCCTCACAAGCGCAATCGACCAGCAAATTGTTTGAATAACGTCTTGGGCTTTGGGAAAGCGCGGAAAATCTGGTAAATCAATATCCTAAAATCAGATAAGCGCAGGGACGACGCCACAAGCGAAAAGAAAGAGAAACTCAACAAAAGGATAAAACATGCTCTGGACTATTTTCGTCATTCTCCTCGTTCTCTGGCTGCTTGGCTTGGTCAGTTCTTACACCATGGGTGGATTCATCCACATTCTTCTGGTCATTGCGGTCGTGGTCTTGATCATCAATCTGATTCAAGGCCGTCGCACTCTGTAGTTCCGCGAGCATGAAACCTATCGGCATCGTTGGCATCATTCTCATCGCGATCGGCATCATTGCCCTCGCGTACGGCGGCTTTAGCTATACGAAGCGCGAGAAAATTATCGATGCCGGTCCGTTGCAGGTAAGCGCCGATAAGGAAAAGACAGTTCCGTTTCCGCCGATTTTAGGCGGGCTCTGTCTTGTCGGTGGTGTCGTGCTGCTGGTCGCGGGCGGCCGGAAGGGCTGACGCCGTCGAACGGGTTCGAGGTTCCGGCTCGAAAGGATCTCGCGCGAGATCCTGTCGACCGGCCCGGTCGCCTTGTCGTGCAGCGCCTGATCAAAACTTGCGACTCTCCTTTTTCCTTCGCTCTGGCGGCGGTTCTGCTTGAATCGCCACCATGTCGTCTTCGCCGAACCGACGGGCAGAGCGATGGCTCCGGGATGAACTCCCGGACCTTGTCGCCGCGGGGACGATCACGGCGGAAAATTCGCGCGCGATCGAGGCCTACTACGCCGCGCGCGAAACAACGGCGCCGCACTTCGCCGTCGTCCTTCTCTCTACGCTCGGCTCTGCCTTGGTCGCGGCGGGCGTCGTTTTACTCGTCGCGCATAACTGGGACGAATTTAGTCGACCTGTCCGATCGATTATCGCTTTTTTGCCGCTGTTGGCCGCGCAGGCGCTGACTGCATTCGTCCTGCTTCGCCGCCATGAATCGAAAGCGTGGCGCGAGAGCGCGGCCATCTTCAACGTGGCCGCTGTAGGGACGGCGATCTCACTTATCAGTCAGACCTTCCAGATCACCGGTTCGCTCGCGAATTTCGTCCTCGTTTGGATGCTCCTGAGCATTCCGCTGGTTTATTTACTCCGGACTACGCTGGGCGCGATTTCGTTCCTGGTCGGGACTTTGGTCTGGCTGGTTATCCGCGAAAAAATGCGCGGGTTCGATCCACTTTATTTTTGGGCCCTGCTTCTCTTGATCGCTCCATATTTCGCCACGTTGTATCGACGCGCGCGGGATAGCCGGGAGACCGCTGCGTTCGCCATCCTGCTGGCGGCGACGGCAGCGGTCGGGCTCGCTTTCACCGCGGATTTTGCCAAGGCGAATTTCGGCGTGCTCGGCTTCGCCGGTTTTTTCACGCTCATTTATCTCTGCGGTATCGAGTTCTTTTTGCCGACTAAATCCGACCGTCTCCATCCTCTCACTTTTCTGGGCGGGATCGCGCTTGGCGTGATGTCGATCGTTCTCACTTTCCAGGATCTCTGGAGGGATTCGAAATTTCCGGTGTGGCCCACGGAATTTCCGCGTGCCCTTTCGGCCATGATCGTGCTCTCATTTCCGCTGGCGGCCCTGGCTCTGGGTGGCTGGCTATTGGCGCATCGGCGGGTGCGTTTCAGTTTTTTGGCAATGGCGCTTCCAGTAGTGGTGCTAGCGGGCTGGTTGGTCGCCAGTAGGTGCGGAGGCTCCGGATACACCTCTTCGACAATGTGCGATCAGGCTGCGTCTCTTTTATTCGACTTGTATGCGCTGGCACTCGGCGTGGAGCTGATCGCACGCGGGCTGCGGGCCGAAAGCATCGCGCGCGCAAATTTCGGTCTGCTCCTCATCGCTGCCTTGGCGGTGGCGCGTTTTTTCGATAGCGACCTCACTTTCGTTGTCCGGGCGATCGGGTTCATTGTGATCGGGCTTGGGTTTCTGGGGATGAATTTCCTGCTCTTTCGGAGGCGGCGGGCGCGATGAAAAATTGGCGTCTTATCATCTTTTTGATCGTCGCGCTGGCGCAGCTGGCCGTGCCCGCCTCGATGCTCTGGAAACGCCAACGGATCCTGCGCGAAGGTCGCGTTTGGAAATTTCGCACGGCGCCGGTTGATCCTGTGGATGCTGTACGCGGTCGTTATCTCTCCCTGCGCTTCACCGCGGAGCGCGCCGACGCCCCCGCACCTCTTCCTGATGGCGAAGGTTTGACCTATGTGTCGCTTGCGAACGATCCCGAAGGTTTCGCCGTTGTGGACGAAATCGGCTATGAACCGAAAGCGGGCGACAACGTCATTCGCGCCGAGTACTACGGCTTCTACGAGGGAAAAGTGAACCTCCGCTTTCCCTTCGATCGCTTTTGGGTGAACGAGGGAGACGCGATGGCCGCTGAAGGCGCCTACCAAGCCCACGGCAAAGATGACGGCTACGTGACTGTCCGCGTGGGGCGCGGCGATGCGGCGATCGAAGAACTTTATTTCGCCGGGAAGCCCCTTCGCGAAGTTTTGCGCGAGGCGCGCTGAGGCGCGCGCGCGCCCCGCTTTACCCGCCCGCTTTCAAGACCGCGAACGTTTTGCTCCCTTTCCGATCGAGATAAAGCAGGATGCCCTTACGTGGGTCCGCTTTTGCCAGCGCTTCGCGGAACGTAGCCACATTCGTCACCGGCTTGTTGTCCACCTCTGTGATCACATCCTCGCGCTCAATTCCTTGCGCAGACGCGAGGCTGTTATCCGCCACGTCCGTGACGATCACGCCTTCCTTCACCTCCAATTTCAGGCGCACTACCATTTCCTTGGTCAATTCCTGCACCTGCAGCCCAAATTTATTAACGTCCCCGGGTGCTTGCGGAGCTGGCGTTGGCGCATTTGTGACCCGACCGACTTCTCCCGGCAATTCGCCGGTAGTGATCGGGACTTTCATCGTCTGGCCCTTGCGCCAAACCGTCAGCTCCACGCTCTGACCGATTTTCTTTTTCAAAATTTCACGCTGTAACTGCGTGTCGCTGGCGACCGGTGCTCCATCGACCTGAGTGATTACATCGAACGGCCGAAGGTCGCTTTTATAAGCAGGCGCGTCGGCTTCAATCGTGCGCACAACCACGCCCTTATCGAGACCTTTGAAGAGTTCGCGAATCGATTGATCATCGCCCAGTGTTTCAATCCGAATCCCGAGCCAGGGGCGCAAAATTTTCTGTCCGGCGATCAGCTGCTGTCCGATCTCGTTCACGAGATTGCTGGGAATCGCGAAACCCAGGCCGCGATTGAGCCCGTTAATCAGCGTGTTCATGCCGATCACTTTCCCGTCGATGTCGCAAAGCGGACCGCCGCTGTTTCCGGGATTAATCGACGCATCGGTTTGGATGTAATCCGAGATCGCATAGCCGCCGTTTGAGATCAGCTTGCTCCGGCCTTTCCCGCTGACCACGCCATAGGTGAAAGTGTAATCGAGTTTGAACGGCGCCCCGATGGCGAAGGCAAACTGCCCCACTCGCACCGCTTCACTGTCCGCCATCTGCACGACCGGCAAATTATTCGCCTCAATCTTGATCACCGCGATATCCGTCTTGTCATCCATGCCCACTAATTTCGCCTTAAACTCGCGGCCATCCTTCAGCTTCACATCGATCTGCTCCGCACCCTCGACCACGTGATTGTTCGTCACGATATGCCCATCCGCGCGCACGATGAATCCTGAGCCCTCGCTCTGCTGCGGCTCCACACTGCGCGGCCCGCCGCGGTGCGTTTCATCGTCCGGTTGTTGGCGGAAAAAGAACTCATCCAGCGTGGAGTTGCCGCTGCCGTCGTCGTTTTTTTTCGTCACTTCGATAATGACCACGCTGGGTGCCACCACCTCGAAAACCTTGGCGAAAGCATTGTTCAACTGATGCACCACATCCTTGCCCGGCTCGGCCGCGGCGGGCGGAACGGTAGGCGTGGGGCCTGTGTCGGGTTGAGCGAGCGGCGGGGCCGCGTGCACGGCGGCGGCGGCGAACAAAGCGGTCAGAGTCAAAAGGCGCATTATTAGGAGCTTGGACACTGCTTCAACGTAGCTGTTCAAAGGAGGTTGGCCAGCGCCGCGCATGGGACGGATGAGGCTGGATTTCCATGGGGAAACGCACCTAAAGGTGCCTGCATTGACACGATTATTAAGGGCCTTAACCTTTTTTCCACACACCAAAATGAACACTCTTGCCACAGGGAAAATCGATGGAAAAACGTTCGTCTCGCATGCGCCGGGCTACTGGCCCGACGTGCCGGCCGAGCTCTGGAACGATTGGAAATGGCAGCTGAAAAATCGCGTCACTTCTCTCGCGCAATTGGAGCAGCATTTGGAGCTGTCAGATGACGAACGGAATGGCGTTCTTCTCTCCGGGACAAAGCTCGCGCTTGCCGTCACGCCGCACTTTTTTAATTTGATCGAGAAGGATAATCCAAACTGCCCCATCCGGCGCCAGGTGATCCCGCGCGTGGAGGAAAGCTGGGAATCGCCTTACGATATGGCGGACCCGTGTGGTGAGGATTCGCACATGCCCGTGCCCGGTCTGGTCCACCGTTATCCGGATCGCGTTCTCTTTCTCGTGACCGATCGGTGCGCCAGCTATTGCCGCTATTGCACGCGTAGTCGCGTCGTCAGTGGCGTGGGCGAGCAGGAATTGCACACTGAGTTCGACGACATTTATCGGTATCTCGAAGAGCACACCGAAGTGCGCGATGTTCTTCTTTCCGGCGGCGACGCCTTGCTCTTTAGCGATGGCAAATTGGAGAAAATTCTCAGCCGCCTGCGCGCCATTCCGCACATCGAATTTCTGCGCATCGGCACCCGCGTCCCCATTTTTCTTCCGCAACGCATCACGCCCGAGCTTTGCCAGATGCTGGCGAAATATCATCCGCTCTGGATGAGCGTGCACGTCAACCATCCGCGCGAACTCACCACGGAAGTGAAGGCGGCGCTCGAGATGTTGGCCAACCACGGCATCCCGCTCGGCAACCAGAGCGTGCTCTTGAAAGACGTAAACGACAATCTCGAGACTATGCGCACGCTCGTGCACAAGCTTTTGATGTGTCGGGTGCGTCCGTATTACATCTACCAGTGCGATCTAATTAACGGCTCTTCACACCTGCGCAGCTCTGTCGCGAAAGGGATCGAGATCATCGAAGGACTCCGCGGGCACACGACCGGCTATGGTGTTCCGCAATTCGTCATCGACGCTCCCGGAGGGGGCGGAAAGGTGCCGATCAATCCCGGCTACGTTTTATATCACGACAACGAAAAGATCGTGATCCGAAACTACGAAGGCGAAATCTTCGAATACCCGGAGACGGGCGGCGATCAGAACGTGCAATTCGCGCCGCAGCGCGAGTATCACGACGAGTATCTTTATTCGTAGCCGCAGTCCCTAGTTCTGCTTGGGAGGAAAATCTGCGTGAAATTCCTGAGAACGGCGCGGCGTTCTGCGCGACAAGTCGTTGCATAACGCGCCGGAGTGTTGAACTATCACCGCGATGATTCCCGCTTTTCTCCTTGTGCTCGTGGCGGTGGTTTACCGCATCGCCGCTGGCATCCTTGTTCAATCCGGTTCGGCAACGTGGCTGTCTAATTTCGCTCCGCTGGCGGCGATCGCGCTCTGCAGCGCGGTCTTCTTCCCACCGAAACTCAAGTTCACGGTGCCGCTCCTGGCGTTGTTAGTGTCGGATGTGGTCCTCAACGCTTACTACGGCGCGCGTTTTTTTGATCCGCTGATTCTCGGTCGCTATCTGGCTTTGATTGCTGTGGTCGGCCTCGGAATATTGATGCAGAACCGCTCGTCTTTGAAGGCGCTGCTGCCGGCTTCGCTGGCGGGCTCGACGATTTTTTACTTCATCACGAACGCGTTCTCGTGGCTGAGCGATCCGGGTTATGTGAAAAGTTTCGCAGGCTTCGTCCAAGCGCTGACCATCGGGCTCCCCGGCTACGCGCCCACGTGGCTTTTCTTCCGGAATTCGCTCGTGAGTGATCTGGTTTTCACTGTGGTCTTCGTTCTCGCCGTGCGTTACGGGCGGAGCGAGGAACGTTCACGCGCCACGCCGGCGTATTCGCGCGCTGCCTAATCCTGGCATGGCAATGCCGGAGCAACGCGACGAAGTCGAAATGCTCTCGCTGATGCTGTTGATTCGGCGTTTCGAGGAGCGCGCCAGTCAGCAATATCAAGCGCAGAAGATCGGCGGTTTTTGTCACCTTTACATCGGACAGGAAGCTGTCGTGGTGGGGGCGGTGGCGGCGACCCGGCCGAATGATTATTTGATCACTGCTTATCGCGACCATGCGCATGCGCTGGCGCGTGGGACGACGCCAGACGCCTGCATGGCGGAGCTGTTCGGGAAGGCCACAGGCTGCTCGAAAGGGCTCGGCGGCTCGATGCATTATTTCGATCGCGAGCATCACATGTATGGCGGGCACGCAATCGTGGCGGCGCATGTGCCGTTGGCGGTCGGGATGGCTTTCGCGTCGAAGTATCGGGAGGAAGATCGCGTGACGCTTTGCTTCTTCGGCGACGGCGCGATCAACCAGGGCTCATTTCACGAGGCGCTGAATCTGGCCGCGCTCTACAAGCTGCCGGTGATCTTCATTTGCGAGAACAATCTCTTCGCCATGGGAACGTCGGTGGAGCGATCGACCTCGTTGAAGGAGATCGTGGATCGCGCGGAGGGTTACGACATTCCCGGGTTCGTGGTGGACGGGATGAACTTCCGCGAGGTGCGCGACAAACTTGCGGAGCAGATCGAGGCTATTCGCAAGGATCCGCATCCGGCGTTTTTCGAAATCCGGACCTATCGTTATCGCGGGCATTCCATGTCGGATCCGGCGAGTTACCGGACGAAAGAGCAGCTCGAGAAATATCGAATGGACGATCCGATCACGCGCCTGCGGGCGCAGTTGCAGCGCGAAGGTGCGCTGACGACCGAACAGTTCGATAAAATGGACAAGGATGCGAAAGAGACGGCGCTGGCGAGTGTGAAATTCGCGGAAGAAAGCGAAGAGCCGCCGCTCGATAAACTTTACGACTACACTTACGTGAATGGCGGGGGCGCTCCGTCTAACGAGGAGACGAAAGCGTGAGGGAAATCACTTATCGCCAGGCGCTGAATGAGGCGCTCGCTGAGGAACTCGAGCGCGACGCGAATGTCTTCCTCATGGGCGAGGAAGTGGCGCAATATAACGGCGCCTACAAGGTGAGCCAGGGTTTGCTTGATCGTTTTGGCGAGAAGCGGATCGTGGATACACCGATCAGCGAAAACGGGTTCGCCGGTCTCGGCATTGGCGCGGCCATGGTGGGCTTGCGGCCGGTGATCGAGTTCATGACGTTTAGCTTTTCGTTGGTGGCGTTCGATCAGGTCGTGAACAACGCACCGAACATGCTCACGATGTCGGGCGGGCAATTTAATATCCCGATTACTTTCCGTGGACCGAACGGTCCGGCGCACCAACTGGGCGCGACGCATTCGCACGCGACAGAATGTCTGTATGCGAATTTTCCGGGTTTGAAGATTTGCACGCCGGCGACTCCGCGCGATGCGAAGGGTTTATTGAAGACCGCGATTCGCGACAACAACCCGGTGCTCGTGCTCGAATGCGAGTTGCTCTACAGCACGAAGGGGATGGTGGAACCAGAAGATCACGAGTTGCTCATTCCGCTCGGGGAAGCGGAGATCAAACGCGAGGGATCGGACGTGACGATTGTTTGCTATGCGCAGACCGTCCCGCTGGCGCTGGCAGCGGCGGCGCAATTGGAGGAGGAAGAAATCAGCGCGGAGGTTTTGGATTTACGCTCGATCAAGCCGCTCGATTTGCAGGCCATCCTCACGTCGGTTTCAAAGACGCATCGCGTGGTGGTGGCCGAACAAGATCGGCCGTATTGCGGCATTGGGGCGGAGATTTGTTTCCGGATCCAGAATGAGATTTTTGATGAGCTTGACGCACCGATCGTGCGCGTTTCCCAGGAGGATGTGCCGATGCCGTATAACGAGCGGTTGGAGCAAGCCGTCCTGCCAAGCGCCGAGAAAATCATCGCGGCGGTGAAGAGAGTCTGCCACGCCTAACGAAAGGGAATCGCCATGCCAGAAATTCAGATGCCGAAGCTCAGCGACACCATGACCGAGGGGACGCTGGTGGCGTGGAAGAAGAAGAAAGGCGACACCGTTTCGACCGGCGACGTGATCGCGGAGATCGAGACGGACAAGGCGACGATGGAGTGGGAGTCGCCCGAAGACGGCGTGCTCACGGAAATTTACGTGGAGGAAGGCGGCAAGGTAGAGATCGGCCAGCGGATCGCGTTTATCGGTGCGGAGGGCGAAGCAGCCCCGGCGGACCAGAAGGACGAGCCGGAAGCGGGCGCGCAGGAAGAAAAGAAAGAAGAGCCGAAAGCCGAAGAAAAGGAAGAGAAAAGGTCGGAGCCGAAGGAAGAAAAACCAGCGGACAAACTCACGCCTCCACTTGCGGTGGCAAAACGCGGCGACGAGTCGCGTGTGAAAGCTTCGCCTTTGGCGCGCCGATTGGCAGCCGAGGAGGGGCTGGATGTCGCTGGGCTCAAAGGCAGCGGCCCTGACGGTCGTGTGGTGGAAGCGGACGTGCGTGCGGCGATGAAGTCGAAGCCAGCCGCTGAGGGTGCTGCGAAGGTGTCGTCGAATAAGGTGGCCGCCGCGCCGATGAAAGCTGGCGAGGGATCGCGCACGCAACTTTCCGGGATGCGCAAGGTGATCGCGCAACGCTTGGTGGAGAGTCTTGGGCCGGTGCCGCATTTCTATCTCACGATCGAGATCAACGCTGGGCCGTTGATGACGACGCGCGCTGAGCTGAAGGCCGGCGGTGAAGGCAGCGACACCGCGAAGATTACGGTGAATGATATCATTCTGAAGGCGTCCGTTGATGCCGCGGCGAAGGTGGCAAAGGTGAATGCTTCTTTCGACAACGACGCGATCGTGCAATATCAGGACGTCGATCTCGCGGTGGCAGTGGCAATTGAAGATGGCCTCGTCACGCCGGTGATTCGGGCGGCGCAGGGCAAGTCGTTGCGCGAGATTAGCGAAGCCATGAAGGACCTGGCGCATCGCGCGCGGAATAAGCGGATGAAGCCGGAAGAATTTCAAGGCGGCTCGTTCACTGTTTCCAATCTGGGCGGTTACGGGATCAATTCGTTCTCCGCGATTATCAACCCGCCGCAAAGCTTCATCCTCGCGGTGGGCGCGGTTTTGCCGCAGGCGGTGGTGGACGATTGCGACCAGATCAGCGTCGGCCATCGCATGTCGATCACGATGAGCTGCGATCATCGCGTAATCGATGGCGCGTTGGGTGCTGATTATCTCAAAGAGCTCAGGCGGCTGTTGGAGAATCCGACGCTGCTTTTGCTTTAGCCGACCGCGGCCATGGAAACGCCGCCTCCGCAAAAAAAACTGCGCACGGTGCCGTTCGCGCTGCATGCGACGCGCGGGATTATTCGGGATCGCAAAGTACGGCGGATTACTATTCTCCTGCTGTTGGTGCTGGCTGTTTTGATGGTGACCGCAGGTTCGACTTTTTTGCGTGAAACTCTGGCTCCGCGCGAAAACGGTGCGTTTTGGTTCGCGATTTTTTGGCTCGTCTGTGGCTGGCTGACTTTTACGTCGGTGCTGCTTGCTTTGTTCGATCTACTCATGGTGCGGGCAGAAGCCCGCGCGGCCAGCCGAGTCTTACGCGAGAATGCGGAGCGCGCGGTGCACAAAGATTTACCGTGAACTGGGAAACGCACAAGAAGATGGAAACAGAGGAGGAGCATGTGCTGGAGTGGTTTGCCCGGGAATCGGCTGGGTCATGCGGCAAACGTTCTTTTCAGGAGCAGCACGCCTTCCGAAGGCAGTTCGAGTGCGAGCCTTTTCGCGGTTGGATTGGGATTCGGATGGATCTCAATGTCGCGATGACCCCTTTTTGGCCGTCGTTCACTAAGTGATGAAAAAAACCAGAAGCCGCAAGCCGAGTTCGCCTTTGGCTCCGAAACCCCGGTTGTTACAGCCGTCGGTCAGATCGAATTGGAACCATTATAGCGGCCATCTGTCCAAATCGGTCGATATTCTGCCATTAGGGGTCTTTCGTTTTCTTTTTGGACTTCTGTTATCTTTGGAGTTCTTCGTTGTAAGTCGTGAAACCTTTCCTTCTGACTACATACGCCCCATCTTCCATTTTACTTATCCTCTGTTTGATCTGTTGGGATTCCGGCCGTTAACTGAATCTTATCTTTGGGTTGTATTCCACGCGCTGAGAATCTCAGCCATTTGCATCATGCTGGGTTTTTTTACCCGAATAACCCTCATTCTTTTCACCTTGTGCTTCGGATACTTCTTCTTCATGGAGAGCACCGTTTACACAAATCATTACTATCTTATATTTTTGATCTCATTGTTGCTGTGCTTCGGTCACTCAGGCTCTATTTTATCCATCGACAGCCTGATTAATCGTAAGAGCAGGAGAACGTCAGTTCTTTACTGGGAAATATTCTTGCTGCGTTATCAAGTTTGCCTCGTATTCCTCTTTGGTGGTTTGGCTAAACTGAATAAAGCTTGGTTGATCGATGCCGCGCCTGTCTATCTGAATCTGGTTAAACACCTGTCAATACTAGGATATCCATTGCAGGAAAAATGGATGGCCCTAGTGCTCAGCTGGACCGGAATGTTGTCAGATTTTGGATTAGGGATAGCGTTAATTGTCGGTCGATGGCACAAGTTTACGTTCGCTTGGCTTTGCCTATTTAATGGCATCAACGTCGCTCTTTTCGGATTAGGAATTAAAACGTTCCCCTATCTAATGGTGGCGACCTACGTTTTGTTTCTACCGGCGCCGTTTGTCAGGCGAGCTGTTGAATGTTTGCTGGGGAACAAGTCTCGAAGCGTGATCCGTATCTGACGACCTATGGCGAAGACGGTTAATATCGTAGAACCGAGAAAAGGGTCGCGGTGGATTCCGGTGTTTGTGACAATTTACATTTTGTTGCAATTGGTGATCCCGCTAAGGCACGTCCTCTACAAACGAGATCTGGAGTGGACGCATGAGGGAAGCAACTTTGCCTGGCGTATGATGGCGGATCATCATGAAACCAATGGGAGTATCACCATTGAAGATCCAAGTAAGGGTGATATTTACCTGCATTCTGCAGACAAGTTTTTGAGCAAGCGACAATTGGTAATGGTTAACAATCCATACACGCTCCTGCAGTATGTCCATTTTTTAGAACGATATCTGGAACAGGAAGCTATGATCCCGAATCCGATTATTAAGGTCGATATCCAGGTTTCCGTGAATGGGAAGCCCTTCCGGGCCATGTTCGATCCAACTTGCAATCTCTCGGAGGCCGATTACTCGCCGTTCAGAGACTTGAAATGGGTTTTCCCATCGAATGACAAGTGAAGATCGAAGACTCCGTCTATAGGAAGGTGCCGGTTCGGATCGGCGCGGAATGTGTTTATTAATGAAACACGAAATGTTGATGTCGGGACCGTGGGTCGCTGTGGAACCAGCCTTTACGGAGAGTGGTCAGTCATGCGCGTTTTGACCGTGGCCGTGTTGCGGCCCTGAAAACGTCGGAGAATTCTGTTCCCTGATCGCTGCGCTCAATGTTGGCTGGGGCAAATATGTGGAAAGCGAGGGAACAAATGGAGGCGGACGAGCTACACGTGCTCGCGCCGTTTGCGCAAAAATCGGCCGATTCGCGCGGCCGACAATTTCCGCAGGAGCGGCACGCCTACCGGACGGAATTTCAGCGCGATCGCGCGCGGATTATTCACGCGCGCGCGTTTCGGCGGCTGGAATATAAGACGCAGGTTTTTCTGAACGGCACGGGCGATCATCTGCGGACAAGGTTGACCCATACGATTGAGGTGGCCTCGATCAGCCGGACGATTGCGCGGGCTTTGTCGCTAAACGAGGACCTGGCGGAAGCGATCGCGCTGGCGCACGATTTGGGGCACGCGCCCTTCGGTCATTCCGGCGAGGAAATGCTGGCGGAGTGCATGCAGGGGCACGGCGGTTTTGAGCATAACGACCAGAGCCTGCGCGTGGTGGATTTGCTGGAGGCTCCATATCCGGATTTCCCGGGACTTAACCTGACCTTCGAAGTGCGGGAAGGAATCCAGAAACATCGCAACGAGGTCTGCCCGACCCTGGAAGCGCAGATTGCGAACCTGGCCGACGAGATTACTTATTACAGTCACGATCTGGACGATGCGGTCGATTTCGAGATTCTGAGCTCCGAGCAATTGGAGGAAACGAAAGTGTGGCGGCAGAGCCATGCGAATGTGGCCGCGCGCGCGCCGGAGGTCCGTGAGCCGGAGCTGCACAAGCTCATCATCAACGACATTATCGACGTGCAAGTGCGGGATGTGGTCACTTCGAGCGCAGAGGCGATCGCAGAAGCGGGGGTGCAAACAGCCGACGATGTGCGCGGGCAGGAGCGGCCATTGATTCGCTACCGGGAGGAATTGGCGACTGCGAATCGGGAGCTGCGAAGGTTTCTGTACAAGAACGTTTATTATCATCCGCGCGTGGCGGAGGTGAATCGTCAGGCCTGTGAAACGTTGCGGGAGGTCTTCGAGGCCTACGTGCGCGATCCGGCACTGTTGGGGATGGCCGCGACGAAGCGGATCGAAAGCGAGGGAATGTATCGGACGATTTGCGATTACATCGCCGGGATGACGGATCGTTATCTCCTGGAAGAAAATGCGCGGCTGCGCGCGCTGCCCAGCGCTCGTTAGGCGGCGGAATCGCCCGATTCCTCGCCGAGATATTTGATGAGGAGCCGGAGCCGCTTTGGGATGGATAATTCTTCCAGCACTTCCTGTCGCCGTAATGGGTCGCTGACGAAAGTGGCGGCCATGAGATCGGCCAGCATCTCCGGGTTACTCAAATCGGAAAGGAATTGGTCGACCGTGGCGGGGAATTCACGTCCGCTCTCCTTGAATTTGCGGTAGAGATCAAGCACGCGCGCGCCGAGCGCATCGCTCTCCCGAAGAGAGCGACCGGGACGCGAGGTGAGGGGACGGATCTCGGCGATGGGGAAAGGATCGTTTTGCACAAAGCGGACGAAGCGAACACGCTGCAGGCCTTGGAGAATCAGGTTGGAGGTGCCGTCGCCGCTGCCGACGCAGGCCCGAATGAGCCCGACGGTGGCAATGTGTCGAAAGTCTTCCGCCGAATCCCAATCGGCCCAAGGAGGATCGATCATGGTGACGCAGAACATCCGGTCGTGTGTGAGGGCGTGTACGAGCATGGCCTGATACCGCATCTCAAAAATGCGCAAGGGAAGCAGAACGTGCGGGAAGAGCAGCCCGCCTGGCAAAGGCATGACTGGGACGGTCTCGGGTAAGTCAATCAGATCGGACATCGCAGGTAGGAGCGCTCGCTCTAATGTATATACGTGTTCGCCGGGCCGCAGGATGGCACGGGCTTGATGAAAACTAAGCCGTGCGGAGGTCGAGCCGGCGAGCCTCGGCTAAGGAGAATTGGCCCGGAACTACCGCAGTCCCAAGATGCACGTAGTGCAGGCAGCTGCCGCTTTGCGTCATAATAACGCGAGATTTCCGGCCAAATCGGCCGATGCCCATGACGCAGAGCGGGCGACGCGTCCCTGGGCATTTCAAAAACTTGACCAGTCGCGCGACGTCTTCGGCACGGTCCGTTTTAGTTACGATTTTCAAGAGATCGGGAGACAACGCTTCAGCCCGACGGGCGAATTCCTCCAAGGCGCGAACGGAGGGCGTGCCAGTGAGATCGTGGCACGAAATGATGCGCTTCACATTCCGCGTGGCAGCGGCCTCCAGCACCGTTGAAAGCGGAAGAGCGGACCGCAGTTCGACGTCAACGAAAGCGGCCCGTGGCAGGTGCCGTAGCAAGAGCCCCCGACGTTTCCCGGACGAAAGGGCGTTCTGCCCACCCTCCAAAGGATGACGCGCGGTGATGATGAGCGGCCGCTGCAGGCGTGTTGTCTGCCTCTCCATCTCTGCGCCGAAAGGCCATAGAGAATCGAGCCGCAGTTCAAAAAAATCCGGCGGGCGCCGCAGCCGCAGGGCACGCGCGAGATCAGAGGGAGATGCGATCACCCCTACCAAAGAGGTGCGCTGCTCCCAATCTTTGACCGAACTTGGCGCTGCCATATCTTATTGGTTCGCCACTTGCTCGGTGAAGGCGAACCCGAACCGACATCATGCTCGCGCGCAAACAAGAATTAAACACGCAGCTTCAACAGATTTTTGACGCGATCCTGCTCGCGCTCGCGCTTTTTGCCGCCCATCAGCTTCGTCTCTTCAGCACGGACTGGTTTAACCTGCAGAAAACGATTGATCCATTCACGAATTACCAATGGCTGCTCTTGGTGATCATCCCCTTCGGGCCCATCCTGCTCGACCTGCAGGGTTTTTATCAATCGCCGCTGACGAAGACGAAATGGAAATCGTTCATCCAAGTGGTGCAGGCGATGGTTTATCTGAGCATCCTCGTCAGCGCCTGCGTTATTTTTGTGCGGTTGCCGCTGGCGAATCGGTCCGTGCCGTTGCTCTTCATCGTCGTCGCCACGGTGATGCTTTTGGTGAAGGAGCGGATTTTCATTTCCACCATCCGGCGAAGGGCGATTCGCGGAGAATTACGGGAGCCGATTCTGCTGGCGGGAATGCCGCAGGATATCGCATTACTGGAGCAGTCCTTCACGCCAGAGCAGAAGCTGCTCATGGTGATCGCGGACCGGATCGATATCGAAAAACAGCCGCTCTCCGATCTCGTGGAAGCGATGCATCGCCATGCAGTCTCGCGCGTGATCTTCGCGGCCGGTCATAGTCAATTTAACCGAATTGAGCAGGCCATTGGAGCCTGTGAAGTGGAAGGCGTGCCCGCGTGGCTGGCCGCGAATTTCATCCAAACCTCGATCGCGAAGCCAGATTTCGACGCGTTCGCGGGACGTCCGATGTTGGTTTTCCGGTCCACCCCTGACGTGTCCTGGGCGTTGTTGATCAAAGGCATCATTGATCGAGTGGGCGCCTTCATTCTACTCGCACCCACGATGCCATTACTCATTCTCGTGGCGATTGTGATCAAGCTGACCTCCAAGGGTCCGCCGATCTTCCGCCAGCAACGCGCCGGCAAGCACGGGAAGCCGTTTACGATGTATAAATTTCGCTCCATGTCCGATGATGCGGAACAGCGCCATGCGGACCTGCTCCCGTTCAATCAGATGAGCGGCCCCGTTTTTAAAATCGAACGCGATCCGCGGATCACCCCCTTCGGTCGCTGGCTGCGTCGCACCAGCATCGATGAAGTGCCGCAACTGGTGAACGTCCTTCTAGGCGACATGAGCCTGGTGGGACCCCGGCCCCTGCCGATCTACGAGGTGGAGAAGTTCGAAAACACGGCGCAGCGGCGGCGCTTGAGCGTGAAGCCGGGGCTGACCTGCCTCTGGCAAATCCGCGGTCGCAATCAGGTCACGGATTTCCGCGATTGGGTGAAACTCGATCTCGAATACATCGACAAATGGTCGCTCGGCCTGGACTTCAAAATTCTCGTTCGAACGGTGCCCGCTGTTGTCTTCGGGTTGGGCGCCAAGTAAACGCAACTCTCCGACCGGCGACGATTGATCGTTAAACCGATCTCGAATCCGATGCGGGCAGCGTGCTTTCCGTCGTTGCACGATCTCGCTGTGCGAGCATGCGTTCGACATACTTCGCAAGCAAATCGAACTCAATATTCAGCCGGTCTCCGGGCACGATTGTGTCGAGATTCGTGTGGCGCCTGGTGTGCGGAATGACCCACACCGCGACGCTGGCGGGCAACAATTCCGCAACGGTAAGGCTGATGCCATTGACCGCGATCGATCCCTTTTGCACAACGTATTGTGAGACGCCCGCGGGCAGCTCAAACTCCAGCCGGTAATCCGTTCCTTTTTGATCGAACCCGATCGTGTTCACCGCGCAATCGATGTGCCCTTGCACGAAGTGCCCACCGATGGGGCTGCCGGCCGCGAGCGCGCGTTCCAGGTTCACCGGACTCTCCCGGCGCAGCGCTCGGAGATTCGTCCGGTCGAGAGTTTCTTCCAGAAGGTCAAACGTGAGTTGATCATCCCGCCGGGTTTTCACCGTCAAGCAGCAACCGTTGACCGCGACGCTATCTCCCTTGCGCACATCGGCGGCGATTGCCGGCGCTGCCACCTGCAGCTGTGTGCCTCGGTCCGTTGCGCGAATCCAGAGAACGTGCCCAACTTCCTCAATCAATCCGGTGAACATGCGGATCTTTTACCCGGGGCGGAGAGATGTCGCAACGTCGGACGCACCCCAGGGCCACTTTTTACGACGCCCTCGTGGGGGTGATGGCCGCAAGCCATTGGACGACTCGCGATCGTCACAAGCTGACGACGCTTCCATATGCGTCGGCAGCATGGGGACGTGTCGTCCGTGCTCCAATAGAATCTGGTCGCGTCCCGGTGGAAGTTTCTCGCCCTGCTGCACGCAATCTGCTTGGAAAAGACCCCGCAAGCGACATCGGGGTTCGCAAGGTCGTTCAAACTTTTTTGAAAAAAGTAAAAAAAAACCTTGTCACAACCTTTCGGACCCATTATTCCCTTGCCCCAAACCTAACCCAACCAATGGAGAAACTAATGATAAGACAAGTGCTTAAAAAGCTAGGATCACTCCGCTCGGCTCTCGCAGTCGGCCTCGGAATTCCTTTTTTCATCGCCTCGAGCGCGTTTGCTCAGGATCCCGTAGCGGATTCTGCCATCGCCCCCGCAGCGGCTACATCCGGCAGTGCCGTGACCGATCGCGTAATCGTGACCGGTTCCTATATTCCTACCGCGGAAACTGAATCGGCCCTGCCGGTGACCGTTTACACCGCCACCGTCCTGCAAAAACAGGGCGCCAACACCCCGGCTGAAGGCTTACGTCAGCTGCCTTCCTTTGTCGGCAACACGGCGACCGAAAACGACTCAAACGCTGGCGATGGCTCGGCTTTCGTCAATCTTCGCGCTCTCGGTTCCGGAAACACCTTGACCCTCATTAATGGTCGTCGTGCTTTCGCGTTCGAGGATATCAATGCGATCCCGGTCGCTGCGCTTTCCCGCACGGAAATCCTAAAAGATGGCGCTTCCGCCATTTACGGTTCTGATGCGGTGGCTGGTGTCGTCAACTTCATCCTTATCAATGGACCCGGTGAGACTCCATATGAAGGCGCTGAAGTCGATTTCCTCTACGGAAACACGACCGATACCGATGCTCGCGTCCTCCAGGCGTGGGTTAAAGGCGGTGTTGCCACGGAAAAAGTGCAAGTCGCTGCCGCAGCGGAATTCTACGACCGTGAGGGTCTTTTCTCTCGCGACCGGGACATCGCCTCTAGCGCTGATACGCGTTCCGGTGGAACCCTCGGCCTTGGTGGCCGCAATACCGGTAGCCCGACCTTCCCCGGTCGAGCATTAGTTGCCGGACAAGGCGAGCGAATCCTGATCGATCAAGGTTCAGCTCCGACCAGCCAGGCTTCCTACCGTGCTTACGGTGGTCAGAATAGTAGCGATCCATTCAACTTCCGCGCCTATACGCCTGCAATTCCTGCAATGGAGAAATACCAGACGTACGTGACCGGCCGATATAAGATCTTCGGCGAGGGCCTCCAGCTCTACGGAGATATGCTCTACTCGAAGCGGAAGCAGGATAACGGTCTTGCTCCGTCGCCGTTCACCCTCAGCAACGCGGCGAATGGCCGCACCGAGGCTCGTGCGTCTATCTTCAATCCGTTTGGCAACGCTCTCAGCAACGTCCGCTATCGGACCGTGCAAGAAGCCGGTCTGCGTAAGTCGTTCTTCGACTATGATTACTACCGTTATACTCTCGGCTTCAATGGCACCTTTACCTTCACTGGTAACAGCTTCATCAGCTTCCTCGGATATGATGTAGGCATGGTTTACGAGCGGGGCGATTACCTGCGCGTGGATAGCGGTGACGGCCAGCGCACCCCCCTCCTCGCCGAGATCGCGGCTAACAACTTCAACCCATTTATCGGGTTGAACGCTCCCGCCGCCGGCACCGCGCCGACCTTCGTGAACGGTGTCCCGACCGGCTTGACCGCCGCCTACGACAACAATGCGGCCTTCGCTCGCGCCTCGTATATTGGGCATTCGCTCAATTATTCGAAGGACTTCGTGGGTGACGCTAAGGTTTTCGGTAATCTCTTCCCGAATCTCTATCAGGGCGGAATTGGCTTCAACCTGGGTTACGAACTGCGTCACAGCCGCAGCCGGAGCGTTCCGGATCCAGTGCAGGCGAACTGGCGATCAGCTCGGCTTCAACGCCGCAGCAAACTAATTCCTTCCATCAGGAAGTGAAGTCCTACTTTGGCGAACTTCAGGTTCCGTTGGTCACCTCGACTATGAATGTTCCCTTCGTGCGCTCGCTCGAAGTGGCTGTGGCCTACCGCTATGAGGAGTTCGACAACAAGGATCAGTTTAACGCTAATGATCCTAACACAGGTCTGCCGCTCGGTAAGCGCACCTCGTCCTTCAATAATAATGGCGACGTTCGCTTGGCTCTTCGCTATTCGCCGATTCAGGATATCCTCATCCGCGCTTCGTTCGGTGAGTCATTCCTCTCGCCTGCGCCCGTTCAGTTGTTCGATCCAGTGCAACAGAACTTCCCGCAGTTGTTCGATCCTTTGACGAACCAAACCCTGCAGCCGATCAACGGTGTTCAGCAGGGTGGAAATACGGCGCTTCGTCCTGAGACGACTGAGTCCTACACCGCTGGTATCGTTATCACACCTCGCTTCTTGCCTGGATTCACGATGACGGCTGACTTCTATCAGTTGTTCACCCGCAACGTGATCCTTGGCTCGGACGACTTCGCGCAGCTGGCGCTGACTCAGAACGGAAACTTCCTCGTTGCCAACCCAGGTCAGTTCGCGGCCGCTCCGTTCGCGAACCAGATCCAGCGTAGCAATGTGGCTCCGTTCGTGGTCGAATCCATCGACGCGCAGTCGCAGAACGCTGGTAAGCGCTTGGTCAATGGCTTGGACATCACGGCGGCGTATTCCATCCCGACCACCAACTGGGGAACGTTCACGCTCTCGACGGGCTACAACTACTTCTTCACTTGGAAGGCTGAGCCGATTCCTGGAACGGGAACGCATAGCTTCCTCGGGGACTATAACAACGGCACGCTGCCGCTGGCCCCAGGTGCATTGCCTTACCATAAGGGATTCCTCCGTGGTGAGCACGAGTGGAAGCACTTCGACTTCGTCGCGACGATGAACTACATCAGTTCCTTTAACGATGACTCCGCCTTCGTGGACAACGTTCAAGGTGTGCCGGTTGGAGTTGTTGGCGGAACGGACACCGATCCTCAGTACAACCTGTATCGGACCGTCTCGGACTACATCACTCTCGACATGCAGTTGAGCTACGAGTTCGTGAAGCCTGAGATGGAGCCAATCGCGGCTGGCAAAGACTTCTCGAAAGACGGGAAGAGCATGGCCCCTTCGGTGGCTGGAGTGGAAACCGCTTCGATCTGGAAGCGTATGCTCTGGGGCACCAAGCTCCGCGTGGGCGTGAACAATGCGTTTGATCGCCGCCCTCCAACGGTTCTGGGAGCGTTCAACGATAACTACGATACCTCGCTCTACTCGATCCGTAACCGTTACTGGTACGTCGGTATCAATAAGAAATTCTAAGAAAACTTAGAGTTTAAATCACAGAGAGGCAGCGGTTTCGACCGCTGCCTCTTTTGTTTTTTGGCGTAGCGCGAGCGCTCGCCACACTTGGGAGAATGATCCTCCCGACGCGCGAAGTGGCCGTCCTCGTCACTTTGAAAGCTTCGTTGGCACCCATTCTTTCTCAAGAAGTGCGGTCTCGAAGCCTGTGGAAGGGGACAGCGGCTCAGCCCTGCGACGATTTTGAGACGCGAGGCTGGTAGAACAGTTTCATCGTCGATGTATAGGACTCCGACGACGAGTCCGCCTCTTTCGACGCGGCTTTGGACGAAACCGCAACCGGGCCCTTGGTTGGTTGGTCGCGTGGGTGCGAACCCTCTTGGGAGCCCCGAGGCGTGCCTCTCCGATATCGAAGTCCGGTGCGATCGTGAGCGACCGGGGCAGCCCTTTTTTCCACGCTGGCCGCCAAAATCTCGTCGACAATGGTGATTTGTCCTTAAGGGAACAGTCCACCTTTCGCGGACGAGCTGTCTCCTGCCGACGTAGACTGCCGGTCGCCGCTGTTCCGGGGAGCCGCCGGTCTTCCAATGACGGTTCCCAATCTGGCGAGCGATTGGCGGACCGTCGCGCTTCGCCGGCTTGGAACCTACGTGTCTCAGAGATCACGCGCCGGGAAAGCTCCCTACGACTTCTTCCCCGATCGCGACCGGGGCGGCAAATACTGATCATTCATACCCGGACGGTTAATATCTGAGGGCCGTCCGATACTGGGAACGGGACTATCGTGGGACCGGCGCCGGACCCTTGATTTAGCGTGATCGAAGCGCGGGGCTAACTCCAGAGGCGGCAATTCTCCCGCGGTAATCAGCAGACACATGCGCCCGTCGTCTGGTCGTCTGGTCGACTGACGCCTGACGCCTGACGCCTGACGCCTGACGCCTGACGCCTGACCGTCGACGCCTGACGCCTGTGGCCTGTCGCGTCGCCTGACGCCTGACGCCTGATGCGCCTGTCGCACTGCCCGGCAACTCCTTCACCTACGCCGGCAATTCAGCGCGTAGAGCGATATTGCCGCCGCTTATCTGGCATGCCGATTGCTTATGGTAATTATACTCCATATGATTCTAATAAGCATTCAGCCCTTCGCCGTTAAGAAGATGTTCGCGTTGGCCGCGACTCTTGTTTGCCTCTCCACCGCGTCTTGCTTCGCTTCGTCGATCTTTATGGCCGTCGATTCGACGCCCTACGATCGCCAAATGAACCGAATCAGGCCGATTCTTGTTACCTCTGATCAAGGCACCGCCGGCGGACAAATTTCTGTCGCTTTGGTAAATCATTGGATGGGAGATTTGCGGGACATCCCTTACGGCTATCAGATGGAGTGGAAGACTCCGAACGAAGTCGAATCGCGTCGCCCGGCTGATTGCAAAGGGAAGGCCGTGGCTCTCTATCAACGGATGCAGGCCTACGGGGCGAAAAACGTTCGGTTGGTCATCGGGAAGCGCGCTCCAAGCAGCCGGATGACGCACGCCTGGTTGGTTTGGGAAACCGAAAGCGGAAGCTACGTCCTCGACCCTACATTCAACTGGATGGCGTGCCGCAGCGAACAAGTTGGCCGCCGCGCTTACGTTCCACATTACGCTTACGCCGGGAGCAAGAAGTTCCGCGCTGCTTCCACGGAAGCACTCGTTGCCAAGAATTAGTCGCGACAGTTTTCGAGGAAATTCGAACAAATCCCCGAGAGTTTTCCTAACGGGTTGGAGGGGTTCAGAGTCGGCGTCGGAAGTTTTCCGGCGCCGACTCGTTTTTTATATTGCAAAAGCAGAGAGAATTCACTACTCTCGTTTTTGTGGATATGGAAATTATGAACAACTTCGCCTCTCGGTCTAACGCCTTCCTCGCCGCTACCGCACTCCTTGTCACCACGGCTCCTGCGCTTCTCGCTGGAGATTTGGTATTGCAAAGAGTGCCTGCGTTAACTGTGGAACAGGCACCCGCCTACCCGGCAAATTTGGCGCGCCATCATCTCGGTGCCCGCATTGATCTCTCCGCTAATGAAGCGAGCGCATCTGACGTCAAGGATGCGGAAACATCACTACTGGGAGGCGACCCCACCGCCGGCTACGCTCTGCCCAAAGGCCAAACCACGTTGTCGGTGGCTTTGGCGAAGATCGAGAATGTGAGCAGCATTTCTTTTGCAAATCGCGGCGCACAGGGGCGCGTCAAGATTTTCACCTCCAGTGCGAAGCTCCCGGCGGACAGCCCTCAATGGCACGCCGTTGCGGAACAGGATCTTTCGAAAGATGGCATCCAGGTGAATGTGGGATCGAGTGAAGCGAAATACGTTCGCCTCACCTTTGATCTGACCGAGCCCGGCCAGATTGCGGGCTTCGGGATTTACGCAGATCCGCAGGTCTCGGATTTCACCGCACCACGCGGCAGCAAAAAAGCGGCTGATGATTCAGCGAGCTTTGGATTGATTTCCTATAACCACACCGACATGCATGCTAAAGCGCGGGCTCTTTATGTCAGCTCTGGCAGCAGTCTGAGCGAGGCAAACAAAGTAATCGACGACCAGACTTCCACGATCTACCGCTTTGCCGCGGGAGACACTTCGCCGACGGCCGTCATCGATCTCGGGAAGCGCGCGGATGTGCGTCGCCTTTCCGCAATCTATCCGGCGCAAGCGGGCAAAATGGAGTTCTACGTGCTGCAATCTCTGCCTGGTCAGGGCGCGGGCGCTTCTGAAGTGAGCGCTTCCGGCGTTCCTATTCCTGCTCTGGATAATCCGCCGGCCACGTTAACGGTGAGCGACGTTGCGCTCGCAGGCTTGAAGGCGGTCGGCACCGCTTCCGATGATGGCACACAGGGTCATGCTTCGGTGGATTTCCCCTCCACGTCTGGCCGTTATGTGATGGTTCGCTGGCTCCCTGCGGGCCAGGCGCAGTCTGATTTTTCGCTGGCCGAGGTTGCTGCTCTTGGTGGCTCGCGTAAGACGCTTTTGGCCGCCAACGAAACGTCCGGTGTCGCCGAAGAGGCCGCGGAAGGCGATTATCAAATCGATGGCAAGACCATGATCGATGGCAAGACCATGTATGAGCCGAAGGATATGCCGGGTGAGGGGCCGGGCGATGGAGCCGTTGATCCTCCCGGGGAAGGTCCGCCTCCATCGCTGCCTCAGCCACCGCCGTTCACGTTTGTGCCAGTCCTCGTGCCGACCAGCCCGTAGTCAGCGCCTCTCAAAAAACCCGTCTGTTAGCGAAAGCTGACAGGCGGGTTTTGCGTTTCTACGCTCTCATCCGCTGCGATTTTGCTTCGCGTAATCGATCGGAGCTTAAAGATTATTCCGAACAATATCGAAGATGGACATGTTCGTTTGGGAACCGTGCAGTTCGTCCGCGCCCAACCCCATCCCGAAGGCGGGCACGTCTTGCGGAAACTCCGTTAATTCAGGGATGGATGGGGCAGGAAAATCTTCCATGGGCAAAACGCGCGGCGCGTTCGAGCCGGAGACTATCGTGCTTCCTGTCAGACTTTGAGCAAACGAAGGCGCGGATAAATTCGTCAGTTCAGGAGCTTGAAAAGCGCTCCCCTCCGGCGTTGGCGCGCCCTTCTCAGACATTTCCTTTGGAGATGGGGAGGGAAGAGGAGTCAATCTTCGGTCCGCCACATCCCCGCAGATAAAAATAACACTCTTCTTTCCGGCGTATTGCGTCGCCACAGTGACGGCCCGATCAAATTCCATCACTTCCTCCATGCGTAGTTCGCTCTCTCCCCGTCGTCCGGCTTGGCGCATCAAGCTCGCGTCGATCACCAGCAGATACCCGCCGCGATGGAACTGCAGCAACTCGATCCCGCGGCGCACCATATCGGCCAGCGTGGGCTGGTCCTTCGCGGCCAACGCCTCGTTCACCAAGGGCAAAGCTTGTTCGCTGAAAAGACCAAACACTTTCGCCCGTGGCCAACGCGGTAATTCCTCCAGTTCCGCGAGCGTTCGGACGATCGTGAAATCCGTTTCCCGCATCGTGCTCACAAGGTCGCGCTCATCCCTCCGCGCCCCACCCTGGGCCGCCGGCAGAAAATCGCCCAAACCTCCGCCCAGGATGAGATCCAGCGCCGTCGTCTCCGCTAACTGCTCCGCGAAGTCAGCCCCGTCAGCCCCGGCGTCATCACCTCGTGCATGTCCGTAAAACGCCGCCGCCGTCGGCGCCGTGATTTTCCCATCCGTGATCAGGCCCGTGACCCGCCCGCCCTCCTTGGCCAACTCCAGCAAACTCGTTAGGCGCTGACCGGCCGCGTCCATCGCGATCGTGCCGTTCGGCACCTTCACGCCCGTGGCCAGCGCCGTGGCCGCCGCCGCCGGGTCCGGCACCGCTGAATCAGCGGAACGATTTTGCAACAGCGCCGTGTGCGGAAAAGCATCCAGCACCAATGCGCCGCCCCGTTTTTCCGCAAAGATCCGCGCCTCTGCCAGCGTTTGCGCATCCAGCCCCTCCGCGATGAAAACGATAATCCCGAAAGGCTTTTGCACGACCCAATAGCGGAAGTAGAAAAAGCCGAAGGCGAAGAAAACCAGCAGGCAAAAAAGCGCGAGCAACTGGTTGCGCCATTTCACGGCACCGATGTAGAAGCCACCGCCGCCAGATGTCAACGCAAGAACCGGCTTGTGCCCGTTTGCGCGGTCGGTCAGGTTCACCGCATGGCGCATCCGGTCCTGCTTTTGATTCGCGACGGTTGGGGGATCAATCCCGGTGGCGCCGAGCAACGCGAGGCCAATGGCGACGCCACCCTTCTCGCGCGCACGCCGTTTCATGATCAGCTGTATCGTGATTATCCGGTTGGCCGTTTGAGCGCCAGCGGCCTGGACGTCGGATTGCCGGAAGGCCAGATGGGCAACTCAGAGGTCGGCCACCTCAATCTCGGCGCCGGGCGCATCGTCTATCAGGACCTCACCCGGATTAACAAAGCGATCGCCGACGGCGAACTCGCCGGCAACGAAGTCCTCCGCGCCACTTTCGAAAAAGCGCGCGGAAAACGGCTCCACTTCCTCGGCCTCCTTTCCGATGGCGGTGTGCACAGCCACTACGCGCATCTCGTCGCGCTGGCGGAAGCGGCTCACCAAGCCGGCGTGCATGACATCATGGTCCACGCCTTCACCGATGGACGCGATACCTCGCCCACCGGCGGCGCGGATTTTCTGGCCCAATGCACGGAAGGCCTGCGGCCGACCGGCGCGCGCATCGCCACCGTCGTCGGTCGCTACTTCGGCATGGACCGCGACCGGCGTTGGGACCGCACCCAGCTCGCCTGGGATGCCATCGTCATGGGGAAGGGGAAGCGCTGTGTGGCTGCGCCCGCCGATGCCGTCCGCGAGGAATATGCGTGCGACGTCACGGACGAATTCATGCCGGCCCTCATCTTCTCTCACGCCGACGAGCAACGCGTGCGCGACGGCGACGTCGTCTTCTTCTTCAACTTCCGCGCCGACCGTGCGCGCCAACTTTCTCTCGCTTTCCTCGAGCCGGACTTCGATGGCTTTGCGCGCGGCGTGCAACCCGCCGTCCACTACGTCACCCTCACGCAGTACGACGCCAAATATTCCTCGCCCTACGTCTTCGCTCCGCAAACGCTCGACCACATCCTCGGCGCCGTCGTCAGTGCCGCGGGCAAGAAGCAGCTCCGCCTGGCCGAGACGGAGAAATACCCGCACGTCACCTACTTCTTTAATGGCGGCCTCGAGCAATCCTACCCCGGCGAAGACCGCCACATCGTCCCCTCGCCGAAGGTCGCCACCTACGATCTCCAGCCCGAAATGAGCGCGCGCGCAGTCACCGAAGTCGTCCTCCAGAATCTCAGCAACTACGACCTCATCATTTTAAACTTCGCCAATCCCGACATGGTCGGCCACACCGGCGTCGTCGAAGCCGGCGTCAAAGCCATCGAGACCATCGACGAATGCGTCAGCCGCATCGTCCCCGCGCTCCTTGCCGCGGGCGGCAAAGCCCTCCTCACCGCCGACCACGGGAACTGCGAACAAATGCGCAACCCCGACGGCTCC
This sequence comes from uncultured Verrucomicrobiae bacterium, assembly GCA_963762685.1. Taxonomy (GTDB): domain Bacteria; phylum Verrucomicrobiota; class Verrucomicrobiia; order Chthoniobacterales; family UBA10450; genus JACCTI01. The sequence continues at coordinate 118,422 of CAVXLV010000022.1, forward strand.
CCCAACACCGCCCACACCACCAATCTCGTCCACCTCATCTACGTCGCGGCCGATTCGGGCAGCGTGCGCGTGGAAGATGGCATCCTCGCCGACGTCGCGCCCACTTTGCTCGCGTTGCTCCATCTCCCGCAGCCGCAAGAGATGACCGGCCACAACTTGTTAGTCCCGCGCGCGTGAAAAACGTTCCGCGTTCCGTCCCTCGTTAGGCAACACCGCGGGTTGGAAGGTTCGCCGCGCACGAGAAGGCGCGGGCGCCAAATCATCACCAGCATCTCGTCCAGCGAAGAGCCAGCGGATCGCCCGGCAAGGCGATGGCCTTGCGTCCTTCGGCCTTGATCAAGTCCATCACCTCCTTCGCGTCCGGCTCTTCGTTCAGCGACAAGGCCGCGCTCTCCCCAAGAGCGCGCCATCCGACGCGCAATAAGCCCATTCCCCGCATCCCGGACGGATGTCCAACGGGCCGAGCTGAGCAAAGGCCGCGATCTCCCCCGGGACCGCATCACCAGACGCGCGCAAAAAGCCATCCCCCAGCATCCCGGAGGGATGAAAGAGATTAGCCGGCGGTCGAGCAAAGCGACCACCCCCCGGGAACGCATCATCAGCCGCGCGCAAGAAGCCATCCCCCGCATCCCGGAGGGATGAAAGAAATTAGCCGGGGGTCGAGCGAAGCGACCACCCCCGGGGAACGCATCATCAGCCGCCCGCAAGAAGCCATCCCCCGCATCCCGGAGGGATGAAAGAGATTAGCCGGGGGTCGAGCGAAGCGACCACCCCCGGATATCGAAGATAAAAAAATTCCCCGACCCCGGAGGGGTCGCAGAAGATCCGGCGCACCACCTCACCGCAAACCCTGCGCCCGCTCCGCCTGCACCAAATCAAAATCAATCTCCAGCTGCCGATTCAAATGCCGCGTCCCCGCCACCGCGATCCGCTGCAAAAACCGTAACCGACTCTCCGCCGCATTATCATGCCAGAGCGGCTTCACCCGCAGCGCCAGCGCACCCTCCGTCTCCACCAGCGCGCCCCAGCCCAGCGGCACCTCCGCCTCCCGGTATAACTCGTTAGTCACCACCAGGAAAAAAAGATTCGCGCAGCGATACCGCGTCAAACACTCAAACTTCGTCCCGCCCCGCAGCCGCTCCTGCAGCGCCGCCAGCTCCCGCAGCACCCGCCGATAATTGTGATGCTCGATCGCCGCAAAATCGTGCCCATCGAATTCCGGGAAGAGCGACTCCCCACTGCGCAGCGTCGGATAATGCACCCGCAGATTCCGCTCCAGCACCTGCCGCCGCCGGCTCACCGTCTCCAGCCGCGCCCGCGTCGTCGCGCTGCAGCAATTATCCCGGCGCAAATCCGAACGCACCTGCTTGCACTCAAAGATCGCCGTCGCGCCCGCCTCCGCCCCGCGCGTTCGGTAGGCCGCCACATCCGCGCGATACCGGCACTTCGGCAAAGTCACCTCCACCGCACAGGCCGCGTAACCCTGCGCCTGCGCCCATAGCACCGCCAGCCGCTTCAGCCGCCGGTGCGCCTCCGTCTCCCCGCGGCGCGGCTTTACTCCCGCGTCCATCCGGCGAGCTCCTTCGCCCAATAGGTCACGATCAAATCCGCGCCCGCCCGCTTCAGCGAAGTCATGATCTCCAGCACCGCCGCGCGCTCCTCAAAGACACCCGCCGCCGCGCCCGCCTTCACCATCGCGAACTCCCCGCTCACATGATAGACCGCCGTCGGTTTGCCAAAACGCTCCCGCACCCGCCAGAGAATATCCAGGTAAGGCAACCCCGGCTTCACCATCAAAATATCCGCCCCCTCCTCCACATCCAGCGCCGCCTCCCGCAGCGCCTCCGCCGCGTTTGCTGAATCCATCTGGTACGTCCGCCGATCGCCAAACTGCGGCGGGCTCTCCGCCGCCTCCCGAAACGGCCCATAGAACGCCGAGGCAAACTTCACCGCGTAACTCATGATCCCCGTCTCCGTAAAACCCGCGCCATCCAGCCCCTCCCGGATCGCGCCAATCCGGCCATCCATCATATCGCTCGGCGCCACCAGATCCGCCCCCGCCGCCGCCTGCGAGACCGCCGTCTTTACCAGCAGCTCCACGCTCTCATCATTCAAAACGTGGAAATGCTCCCCATCCCGCCGCGTCACCCCGCAATGCCCATGGCTCATGTATTCGCACAGACAAACATCCGTCATCACCACCAGCTCCGGGCACGCCGCCTTGATCGCCCGCACCGCCTCCTGCACGATCCCATCCTCCGCATACGCCCCGCTCGCCTGCTCATCCTTCTCCGCCGGGATGCCAAACAGCAGCACCGCCTGCAAACCCAGCGCCGCCGCTGCGCGCGCCTCCACCACCGCCTCCGCCACCGATAATTGGAAAACGCCCGGCATGCTCGAGATCTCCCGCCGCCCCTCCACTTTCGCGCTGACAAAAAGCGGCAACACGAAATCGTGCGGTGTCAGTTTCGTCTCCCGCACCAGATTGCGCAGCGCCACGGATTGCCGCAAACGCCGCGGCCGATGCACCATTTTTCTCACCCGCCGAGGCTAAGGGTTCGACCCAAACGCCGCAAGCCCGCCGCCTCGCCCGAGTTGGAAGTTGGAAGTTGGAAGTTGGAAGTTGGAAGTTCGACGTTCGACGTTCGACGTTCGACGTTTCCCAATCCCCCCGCGATTACCGTCCCGCGCGCATTTCCGCGCCAGTCAACTGCGACCCCGACTTCGATTTCACCAAACTAACATCCGTCGCCGTCACCGCCCCGTTCGCATTCACATCGGTCGTGAAATTAGCCGCCGCCGCCGCCTGCCCCGATTGAGTTTTCACCTGGCTAATGTCCGTCGACGTCACCGCTCCGTTCCGATTCGTATCGCCGATCAGCACACCCATCTGCGTCGTGATATTTCCCGTCGCCACCCCATTGCTCACACCCGCCAGCAGCACCGCGATCGTCTGCACATTGCCCACGCCCGTCAGATCCACCGTGATCGTCGCCGTCCCGCCGCCGCTCGTAGCCGCCACGCTTCCCACCCCGGTCATCACCGACGCACTCTGGAACGTCACCGCCGCATCGAAAGTCAGCACCAGCCGGTAATCCCCCGTCGCGCCTCCGCTGCGGCACTCCACCCCCGGCGTCCCCGTCGTCGGTAGCGCAAGATCAAACGCCCCCTGCGCCCCATGCGTCTTCCGCGAAACCGCCGTCACCACCTCCGGCAAACGCGCCTTCACGTGGCCCACGTAAACTCCATTCGTCAAACCCGTGAACGCGTTAAACGCCGTCAGCCGGCCATTCGTCACTCCATCGTAAATTTCCACCGCCGTCCCGCCCACGCCCGTCCCGATTTGCAGATCGTCCTTGCCGTCATTGTTCACATCTCCCGCCGCCACCCGCGCCCCGCCGGTGAGACCCGCCAGCGCCGTAAACGACCGCCGCGAAGCCAGCGTCTGCCCGTTAAACACCTTCACCTGCGCCGCCCCCGTATCCACTCCCGTCACGATCTCAGACAGCCCATCGCCATCGATATCCCCCGCCGCCACAAACACCCCGCCCGCGAACCCCGGGAACGCCTCAAACGTCCCCCGCGCAGCCAGCGTCACCCCATCGAAAATCTTCACTATTGTCGTCCCCGCCGCCGCGCCCGTGATGATCTCCGCGATCCCATCTCCATTCACATCGCCCGCCGCCACCCGCACCCCGCCCGATCCCGGCGCAAAGGCAAAGAAATTTTGCAACAGCGTATTATCCCGGCCGCTAAACGCCTTCACCTGCGGATTCCCATCGTTCGTCCCGGTGATAATGTCCGCAAACCCATCCCCGTCCACATCGCCCGCCGCCACAAACACCCCGCCCACATAGCCCGAATAGGCGATGAACGACTGCACCTCCGCCCCCGTCCGGCCATCAAACACCTTCACCTGCGCCGCCCCCGGCCCGCTCCCCACCACGATGTCCGCCACCCCATCATGATTGATATCGCCCCCCGCCACCCGCACCCCGCCGGTAAACCCGGCAAAAGCCGAAAACGAACGTCCCACCACAAAATCCACATCCTCAAACAGCCGCACCGTCGCCGCCGCCCCGCCGATCCCCGTCACCGTCTCCCCCGGGAGTAGAGGAATAAAATAAACAGCACCAACGAACAGGCAGAGGGGAAGGGTAAAACGCATAGCCGGGAATCTGCCCGCCCGCCCGTCTCGCGGTCAATCCCGAACTCCACCGCTGCGCAAGCGGAGCGCCTCTCTTCCCCTCCCCAGTTGGACGTTCGACGTTGGACGTTCAGCGTTGGACGTTTCCCCCTTGCCTCCGCATGTCCATCAAATCGGGACAGGCTCAAGGAGTTTGGGGGCGAGGAAGACGTTATTTGATCTCGAGTGCTGCTAGCCATGTGCGAATTTTATCGAGAGCGGGGGTGAACGACCGATCGCTCTCCCGAGACAGAAGATCGCGGTCATCCGCGGCGGAGTAATCCCTTCCGCGCTTGGGTGTACCATTGACTCCGTTCGGGAGCTTCGGATGCGTAATGCTGAAGTCACCGGCGACGTAGAACTGACCGTCCTTGCTGAGGCCCTGCACGATATACGTGAGTTCCTCGTTGTTTGCGGGGGTGTCTTCGGCGTCTTGCGTGAACTGCGTGAGATAACAGACGGCGCTGCCCCATGCACCGTCGATATATGACAGTCTAATTTCAAAGCAGTGTCCCGCATTGCGTGGCGGATAATCGGGGAGCGACTCTTGCTGGTCGGCGGCGATAGCCGACGGCCTGTCGCTGAGCATCTTTCGCAGCGACTTGATATAGCTTTGTATGGTCCTATACGGCGCGGTTTCCGCGCCGGATATCCGATAAACGCGAACCACGTTGCGGCTGGGGAAGTAATATCGGCCTTGTCCGCTGGGAAACTTGCGGACGTCCTCCAACATGACTGTCGCGGAGGGAGGAAAGTCGTCAGGAAAGGGCGTCGGTAAATCGGCTTTTGTGGCAGGCTTCCCAAGCGCTGAGAAGACAGATGTGCGCTTCAGCGGTAGCGGAAAAGGCCCGAACGAGACAGACGGTAAAGCATCCTCTGCGGCGCGTTGTGCGCCACACACGATGCTGCCAGCAAACAGCAGTCCGACAAACGATCCAACGAGTGTGCGCGCAGTCATCTAACGAGAACATGATGAGCGACGGCGGACCCGCCGCGGCGGATAAGGGCGCGCGTCGCTCGGAGTGGAAGTGTGGAAGTCATCTCAAAGGGGAGCGCACAGCGCTCCGCTGTTAGGTCTCATTGGTGCGCGAGCTTCGGCAGCAAAACCCCACCGAGCATTGGCCCGACAAACGCGACGATCCCAACGACCGTGTTGTAGGCGTAGTCGGGACCAAAGCCGCGTCCCCATCGCAGAAACGTGTCCTCGGGCGTGCGGCCGTGGCGACGGCGAAACCGGGTGAGCAACCAGTTATGAATCAACAGAAGAACGATCGGGAACAACGCGCAATGCAGGTATGTGTGAGCGCCCGCGAAAAGGCACCCCATCCCGATGGCGCCTACAGCCGCAAGAAGTATGCAGCCGAGCCGGATGGGCCGACTCGTCGCGGCATGTTCCAGCCACTCGCGCCTGAGGAGCCAGACAAAACTGACGCTGTATCCGATCACAATGGCACACCAATCGAAAGCACCGCTAGGCGTCTGCACTTGGATAGGATCTAACGAGAAAGAGATAAGCTGGGTCAAAATGAAGGGGTCGGTCTCATAATCTCGGCAGTGCACGGCCACAGTGATCTGCAGTCCGTCACCTTGCCGAGCTTTTTAACCCTTCCTGAAGAAGATTCGCGACATGGCCCGACTTGTCCCGCCCTCGCGTCGACGGTCGAGCCAGTTGCCGAGATTATGAGACCGACCTCTCATGCCTTGTACCTTCAGCTTTTCACATTCTCTCTTCTCGTCGCCGCCATTCCAGATTCCCGGAAGGCCACTCCCGGCCTGCGGAAGGGTATCGCAACTTTCTGTCACGACCCTTCCGGAGCGCGGAGGGGTGTGACGGATTTCCGTCAGGCCGGTTTTGGGGCGCGGAGAGCCATTCCGGATTTCTGGAATGGGAGTTTCCGGGCGCGGATGGGTATTCCAGATTCCTGTCGCACCGGTTTCTGACCGCGGACCCGCATTCCAGATTTCTGGAATGGCACTTCTAGTGCGCGGACAGCCGTTCCAGGTTTCTGGCAGGCCAGTTTTTTGGCTGTCGGCGGCGAGAAAAAGAGAGACTTCCCCCGCCGCTTCCGGTAAGACCCTAAAGAAGACCCCCACTTCAACCCCAGGAAAGGAATCCCCCGCCATGATCGATCTGAATCGCCTGTTTGAAAATTGGTTCGCTGAGAAGCAATACAGCGTGGCCGAGAAGCTCTCGTTTGCCGACGATACCCGCCTGCGCATCGCGGATAACAACAGCAGCGGCGCCTTTAATGCCGTGCTGGTGGAGTTAAACGCCAACTTCGTCGCCGCGGGCGGCGCGACTGGCAGCGAAGCAGTCGCCCTCGCCGTGCGCAAAGCCGGCGTGCAAATGAAGCGCAACCTGCTCGACGACATCCGCGAAACCATCCGCCGCCGCGAAGGCAAGGTGAACAGTGCGTTCGGCAAAGGCAGCCCGGAGTATCTGGAATTCTTCCCCCAGGGTCTGAAACCGTACAACGACATGAACGAAGCCCAAGTGGAAAGCCAGCTCGATGTCTTGATCGCCGCGGGCGGGGCGCACGATGGTACGATCAAGAGCGAGTTCAGCACCTTTAAGACCGATTGGCTCGCCGCCAAGCAAGCCGCCGGAGAAAAGATCGCCGCCGCCAGCGAAGCCGACTTAACCCAGGACGAAGCGCTGGCCGCGCTCGACCTCACGCTCATGAAAGTGATCTTTACTGCCGCGCTCACCTTCGTAGGCCAGAAAGCGATGGGCCCGGTCCTGTTCGATCAATCGCGCCTCTACAACAAATCCGGCGGCCCCGAACCCGAGCCAGCCCCGCTGCCGGGCGGGCCCTAGCCGCCTCCGTGGGGCGAGGCGTGAAGGGGTTTTGGAGCGTGAATCTTGGCAAATCACGTTCTTTCGCGCACCTCAGCGATTGCCTCGCCTTCGCTAAGGACGAGAAGAGAAAAGGGTAAGGCCGTGTGTAGGTGCATTTTTGCGATTGCCAGCCGGCGCTCCTCTTGTTCTCGTTAGCCGTCGCTCGGACATCCGCTGAATGAAATCATCTACTACTTCCGCAAATGCCCAAAAGGACCTGCAACGCATTCCGGGAGTGGGACCGAGCCTTGCGCAAGATTTTATTGATTTAGGTATTTGCAGCGTCTCGGCGTTACGTCGGCGCAGCCCCGAACGACTTTACGAGCAGCTTTGCACCCTTCGCGGCCTGCACCAGGATCGATGCGTTCTCTATGTTTTTCGCTGTGCTGTTTATTTTGCCTCGGAGCAGAATCCGGATCCGGAACGCCTTAAGTGGTGGAATTGGAAAGATCCCAAGCCTTCTCTTAAAGCGAATGGAATTACCAGCCGTAAACCCGCACGGCCAAGGGCTGCGCACCGCCCATTATCACGTGCCTGACTTCTACAAGGCGAAGTCCTGGTCGTCGTCGTCGGTCCTCGGCCTTGGGCCTTACTTTGAGCAGCCCGTTTACGTCGGCTATCGGCGGCAGCATTGGCGTCGCCCTAGTGCTGGCCCCGGTCGGCAACATGCAGAACCATCATTTCACGCTGCCAGAGAAGTGCGCGGAACGGCTAATCATGCGATGGCGCGGACCCACACCGGTGCGCGCCACTTTTAAGATGACGTCCGCGCTGCCACCCCGAGTGCCGCGCGTGAGAGTTTACCCGCCACGGCGGGTCTGCCGCCGCTCATCTTGTTCTCATTAGCGACTGGAAGCGTGCGCTCGACGCCGCGTTCTTGTGTTTCCGCCAGATTTGGCCATTCTCGCGGAGATGAAATTTGCTGTGGAAACAGAGCAGGAGACGGACGGGAGTTGGATCGCTGAGGTCAGACATTCGCTTTCTGTGCCGGAACAAAAGAAAGGTCTAACGAGATGAAAACGCTCATCCCTTGTCCCGCCTGTCAGCGGGAGATTTCGACCAATGCTCCCGCCTGCCCGAGTTGCGGAGAGCCGCGCCGGGCGGCGGAAAGGCAAAGCGCCTCTGGCCTCCCTGCTGCCATCCTCATCGGACTCATCGTCGGCGGAGTCCTCTACAAGCTCATCGTTTTATGAAAACACTGAACGTGATCATCGCCGCCGCCCTGCTCACGAGCGGGGTAGCGAATGCAAAACCCACACCAACGCCCCGCCCGCGTCCCGGCAAACCTAAAACCGGAGACATCTCCAATCCAGAAGCGGAGCAGCCGCCGTTCGTCGGCATGACCAAAGCCCAGGCCTTGAGCCGGTACGGCAAGCCGAAGAAAAACACCATCACCGACGAGGGCGAGCAGTGGGTCTACATTCTGAATATGGGTGAGATGATCGGCAAAGCCTTCATCCCTTTCAATTTCAAGCCGACGATCGCGCGCACCGGCGTTCTCATCTTTGGACCCGGCGGCAAAGTGAGAAAATTCACCTGGGACACCGACAGGCACGACTAATGAAAAGGCTGGGTCTCATTTTCCTTTTCCTCTCGTTAGGCGCAGCGCTCGCGGGCGACCGCAAAGAGGCGGCGCGTTCCGAGGGCTACGCGAAGGGTTGGGCCGTGGCTTTGCATTTCGGCCGAGCGGGCCGGGTCAATCCCCTGCTGGCGGATAACAAGCTGGCCAGCGCTGCGCGCGTGGCGGCAGCACGTTCCGCGGTGCCGAAAGCGCTGCGTGGACCGTGGAGCCACGGGTACGAGCGCGGCTACCGCGAAGGCTGGTTCCGATTGTCGCGGCGCGGCCAAGCGGTTGAGCCTTATCAACCGCCACCGTTGAAGTCGCCTGAGCAAGCAGGCTATCGGGTAGGGCGCGAGGCAGCGCTGGTGCAGGCCTCCGACACTTCGCCCGAATACGTGCTGCGCCCGAGCATCGAGAATGTGTGGAGTACTGCGGCCAACTCGGCGGCAAATAACGAGGGCTTGCAAACAGAGAGACAGCGGAAACTCTGGGTGCAAGGTTATCTGCGCGGGTTCGGTGTGGGCTGGGCCGAGGGGCTGGAAGTGCGCGAGGAAGAAAGAGCGCGCGAACGGCTTTGGGATTGAACTCCGTCGTCAAACAACTCCTCGTTAGTCTGTACGCGCTCGCGGTGGCGTATCTGATCTGGGTGGTGCGCACCGGCACGCCGGATTTTGTGCCCGGCAATGCCTTAAAAGCGTCGGTTTGGTAGGCGCGCGCCCTCTGAAATTGCTTTTTCGGTAATGGGGTGACCCGAAGAAACCGAAGATCCCGCAAATTTCCGGTGCGATGGCCTATGGCAGCACTCGCGTTGCCCTATTGCTGGCTCCGGTCGGCAACATTCAGAGTCCTCATTTCGCGCGGCCGCTCAGTGTCCGAGGCCCATGGCGCGGGTGGCTTCGGCTGCGTCACGGCATTTCGGTCTGGAACTTGATGGTGGATTTCGTGACGGCCGCCTGGTCCGGCGGGCGGAGGCGGAGTATGACGGTGCGATGGGCGGTGATGGTGGAGCCTGCGCCGTCCTGGATGTTTTCGATCTCGACCACGAGCGCGCCGTCTTTTTGCCAGCGCGGGGCGGTTTGCGAATTCAGCGCCACGATGTGCGGGAAGGATTTCCCTTTCATCACCTTCTCGGGAATTTCGGCGAGGAGCTCGGGTAATTTGACCTCGCGGAAGGTGGCGCCGTCGCGCAGGTAAACTGCGACGTAGCTGCCGCGCTTCATCAGAGTAATGGTGGCCGCGACGGCCTGCGAGTCCGGCCGCCAGAGCACTTTCAGGCCGAAACGCGCGCTCGCGCTGGGGTCGAGGTCGGCCTCGAGCACGCGGGCGAGGGCTTCCCCGGAGGAGGTGCGGATGAGGTCGTAGCTTTGCCCGGCGGTTTCGGTTTCCGCGTTGTAGCGGAAACCGAATTGGCCGTCGGGGGAGAGGAATTCGATGGCGGGTCTGGCCGCGTCCTCGGTTTCGGCATGGGCAACGGGCGGGAGCGCCAAGGCGAAGATGGCTGCGAGGAGCGGAGCAAGGCGGAGTGGCGTCATTGTTGGGTTGGGCGTGACGGAGCGGGAGACTAAGCAGGACGAGGAGGGGAAGGAAGAAGATTCTAGGGCGCGGGGGTCATGAGGGGTCGGTCTCATAATCTCGGCAACTGGGTCGACCGTCGACGCGAGGGCGGGACAAGAGCGGGCCATGTCGCGAAACTTCTTCAGGAATGGATAAAATGCTCGGCAAGGTGACGCACTGCCGAGATTATGAGACCGACTTCCCCTTTTTAAGATGACTTCGACAATTCCACTGCGAGCGCCGCGCGCGAGAGTTTACCCGCCGCGGTGGGTCTGCCGTCGCTCCTCTTGTTCTCGTTAGGCGCCGAAGGATGCACCGTTCCATCATTTTTCTCTTCATTGCCATCCTGCTTTGGAGCCCTGCGGCCTTGGCGCTTTATGATGCACCTCCCGACGCGGCACTGGCTGCCGCGCAGGGGGAGTGGCGTGGCACATTGACGTATCGTGACTACTCCAAGCCAGATCGTGTCGTGACGCTACCGACCCGACTTTTCGTCGCGTTGGGCGCGCCCAATCAGCTCGTGCTCTCTTATATCTTCGATGATGGGCCGGGGAAGACGGTCTTTTCTTATGAGGCGATGACCATCGATTTGCCGGCCAAGCAGATCACTTGGATCACCGGGACCGACAAGAAGGATACGTCGACGCTCGACATCACCTCCAGCACTCAGGAGGGCACCGCGGTCCGCCAGCTCGTCTTCGAAAAAGCAAAAGAAAAGAAGGTCGAGCGTTTCACCATGCAGGTGGGCGCCAGCAAGCTCACGCTGCGCAAAGACGAAGTCGCTCCGGACGGCTCTGTCACCAACCGCAATCAGTTTACGTTTTCACGCTAGGATGACTTCACCAGGCGATTTTGTGTCTCGTTAGGCCGCGCTCGGCCGCTGACAATCGCCGAAACAAAACCGGGATTTATGCTCGACCACGTCTTCATCACGGTCAGAGATCTCGAGCGATCGATCGCCTTTTACGAGACGGCTCTCGAGCCGCTCGGGATCGAGCATGCGGTTGATTACGACGGCAAGGACGGCCCGGCGGGACATCCTGATCTCAAGGGCTTCGGGCGGGACGGCCGGGTATTTTTCTGGCTCCGGCAGGGCGAAGGCGGATGCCAGGGCCGCGCACATCGGGTTTGTGGCCAAGGGGAAGGCCGAGGTGGATGCGTTCTACAAAGCGGCGATGGCGGCGGGTGCGACCGACAATGGTAAACCCAGCGCGCGCTTGTATTATGATCCCCGTTATTACGCTGCGAATGTTTTCGATCCGGATGGTTACAGTCTGGAGGCCGTCTATAAGAGCTGGCAGCACGACCAACTATAAGGGTGGCAAAATGGCTGCCGTGGATTAGAGCATGAAAGCTCAGTGGCGGTCGGCGGGCCAGGGGCAGGATGATTTGTCGTTCAATTTTGAACTGAAGAAAATGCAGACCTCTACGAAAAGTTCGCTCTGGCTGTTTCTGCTCACTTTCGCGCTGACTTTTTACGGATTGGGGGCGGCTTCGGTGGAGAGCTTTGTCAATTATCCGACCTGGCCTTTGATCGGGGCGAATGAGTTCCGCGCGTATCATCGGGCGCTCGGTCCTCTGATCATCGGCTACATGGTGATTCCGATGCTGTTGACGACTCTATTGTCGATCGCGCTGCTTTGGTTTCGCCCGGTGGCGGTGCCGCGGTGGATGGTGTGGCTGGCGGTGGGGCTGCAGTTGATGGTGTGGATTTCCACCTTTGCCATTCAGCTGCCGATCCAGGGGCAACTGAGTGCGGACGGTTTGTCGTTGCCGCTCATCGAGCGTTTGCGGGTGACGAGTTTTTGGTTTCGCCGGGTGCCGCATACGCTGAACGCTTTCCTCTTTTTAGGGATGATGTTTGCGCTGTTGCGGGGGGCGGATCGGCGCGGGGCGGAGGGTTGATCTTCTGCTGAGACGCTGGGTGTCGGTGGATTGAAGTCTGGGCCGGGGAGCGCGTGCGAGAGCTTGACGTGTTTCTCCCTTCGAGATAGCGGCAGGAGGGCAGGCGTCCCTCTGCCACGTTCCATGTCGCGAGCTTCTTCCTTCTATCTACTGATCGATGTGAGCAATTCGTTCACGAAGCTCGCTTTCGCGACGGCGCGTCGGGTGGAGCGGGCAGCGCAGGTGCCGACGCGGCAGCTGACGAAGGCGGCAGTGTCGGGATTCCTGCAGCAACGGCCGGTGCAGGCGGTGGTGGTGTCGTCAGTGGTGCCGGCGAAGAATCGGGTGATCGCGAGCGCGGCGCGCCGGACTCCGGTGTTGCAGATCACGGCGAAGTGCGATCTGGGAGTGGGAGTGGATTATCCGCAACCGGAGACGATCGGGGCGGATCGGCTCGCGAACGCAGCCGCGGTGGCGGAACTCTACGGGCGGCCGGCGATCGTGGTGGATTTCGGCACGGCGGTGACGTTCGATGTGGTCTCGGCGGCGGGTGATTATGTGGGCGGGGTGATCGCGCCGGGGCTGGAGGCGATGACGAGTTTTCTCTACGATCGGACGGCGTTGCTGCCGAAGCTCACTTTGCGCGAACCCGCTTCTGCCATCGGGCGAACGACGAAGGCAGCGATGATGTCCGGCGCGATCTACGGTTACCGAGGGCTGGTGCGAGAGATTCTGGCGCGCATCCGCGCGGAATCTTTTCCGCGGCAGCAGGTGCACATCGTGGGGACGGGCGGTTATGCGGATTTAATCGCGCGGCAGCTGCCGGAAATCGGAGCGGTCCATCCCGGGCTGACGTTGGAGGGGCTCCGGATTATCGCCAATCGTAACCTGCTCGCCGAGAGCTAGGAACGGCGAGGGTTGAGGGGCGGGGCAGCGCGCTGGGGCGGGCTTATTTCCTGCTTAAACAGGAGAGTTTATGCACTTTCCCAAAAAGAACTTGTCAACGCCAGACGGTGCGGGTTTCATGGCGGCTGGCATGAAGATTCGGAAAATTACGGCAATTACTCTCTTGGTCCTCAGTTCGTTCGCGGCCAACGGGGTGGCGCCTTCGAAAACGGAACTGGAGGCAATGTATGACAAGGCTTTCCGGGAATTTGATAGCAGCAATTACGAGCAGGCGCTGAAGGATCTGGACGGGATCGATGCGCGGCAGCCGGACCTCGCGGAATCGCAAAATCTGCGCGGCGTGATTTTGATGCGGCAAAAGGATTACGCGACCGCGGAGAAAGCGCTGCAGAAAGCACTGGCGGCCGATCCGAAGTTCTGGAATGCGCGCTTCAACCTGGCGGAAATCCCGTTCCTCGACAAAAAGTGGCCGGAAGCGCGCAAACGTTTTCAGGAATTGCTGAACGGGAACGCCTCCGAATTGCAAGGCGAGGCCACGCAATTGATCCAGTATAAAATTCTCATCACCTACTTGATGGAAGGTAAGGACGAGATGGTGAGCGCGATGATGGCGAAGTTCGAGCTGAACCCGGATACGCCCGCGGTGCAGTACGCAAATGCAGCGATCGCGTTGCACAAGAAAAATGACAAAGACGCGAAGGACGCGCTGGCGGCAGCGGAGAAAAATTTCTCGCCGCAACTGAACAAGCTTTTTGCCGAGTCGCTCTACGAAGTGGGCTGGCTGGAAAAACCGGCGGGGCAAACGCGGGCGGCGTTGGAATTGAATTCGCAGGCGGAACGGGCCGCGCAGACGAAGGCGTTTGCGAAAGCGAAGTTCGATGAGGCGGAACTGGCCTTGCAACAACGGGACCTGACCGCGGCGAAGAAGTTCGTGGATGAAGCGGACGCGGCGGATCCGAACCAGGCAGCGGTGATCAATCTGCGCGGCGAGATTTTCCTGGAGCAGAAAGATTACGCGCAGGCGGAAGCTGAGTTTAAAAAAGCGCAGCAGGTGGATCCAACCTTCCGGGATGCGCAATACAACCTCGCGCAGGTCCCCTTTAAAAAGGGTGATTACGAGACAGCCCGCAATCGCTTCGAGGCGCTCTTCAGTTCCACCACCGGGACCGACAAGGATCGCGCGGCGCAGCTGATCAAATTCAAGGTTTACCTGACGCTCTTGCTCGAAGGCAAAGATAGCCGCGCGCAAAAGATGATGGAGCAATTCCAGTTCACGGGCGATACACCGGCGCTTTATTACGCGCAGGCTGCCTGGGAGTTCAAACACGACAATTCGACGAAGGCGAATGATTGGGTGAACTCGGCGCGGAAGATTTATCCGCTGGCGCTGAATGGCGTTTTTGCCGATGCGTTTTTTGATCTCGGCTGGTTGAAGACGGCTGCGGCGGGCACGCCCGCGGTGGTGGCTGACGGGACGCAAGCTGAGGTTGCGCCTTCGATCGAGCCGACCCCGATTCCATCGGTGACGCTGGCGCAAAACACGGCCACGAGCGCGGATCCATTGAGCCGCGCGGCTCAAACGAATCCTCCCATCCCCGGGATGGAAGCGACGACGGCTGGGGTTGCAGAAAATTCCAAGGCTTCGAGCGCGTTGGCGGCGGCTTCTTCACCCAGCGTGGAAACGCCGGTCGCGTCGACCGCTTCGCCGGCCGCGTCCCGTCCGGTGGTGGCAAACGCTTCGGAACCTGAGCCGAGAGTGGCTCCGCCTGCGACCGCGGTCGCGACGGCCAGTCCAGCGACGGTGCTGGCTCCGGCGAAAGTGCGGGAGTGGTCTGAACCGTCGTTTTCGCAACGGCTGGAGCAATCCGGCGTAAACCCGGTCGTGGGGATCTTCGTGTTGGCCGGCATCCTGCTGCTGGGAACGGCAATGATTACACTTTTCCGACGCCGTTCGCCGAAGACTTCGCCCGTGCTCGGCGAGCCGATTTTGGAGTCAGGGATTTATGATGACGCGGCCGAGTCCGTTGGCGCGGTCGAGCAATTGGTGGCGCCGACGCGCATGGCGGGAGGTCCACCGCAAGTTTCATTGCAACTCCGCGCATCGGAGCCAGCGCTGCGGCGCGCTGTGATGCCTTTGGGCAAAGCGCCGGCCGGCAATGGACGGGGATTCGGACATGGGGCAACTCCTGCAGTCGCGGCGGTTGCGCCCGCCCCAGTAGAGATGGAAGCGGCGCCCGAGCCTTACACCTATAACCCGCCAGCGTTCGCTTCTTTCGACGAAGGCGTGGGTGAGCCGATTTCCGCAGCGGTGGATGAGTCGCCTTCTTACGGATCAAGCTACGGCGAGGCTGCGCCGGTTTCGGAGTATGCTGCCTTCACACCGGAAGTTTCCGAGCCGATGGCGGAATCCTGGAGCCAGCCCGAGGAATCGTGGTATGCGCCGGAGGATAAATCCTCCGTGGAACCTGAAAGCTTCGAAGCGGCTGGCGACGTCCCGGCTTACGAGGAATTCTCCGCGCCGCCGCATACGGATGAGCCGATGGAATATGCGCCGGCAGCAGCGTTCGACACTATCTCCAACGAGTCCGACATGTTGGCCGGAGAAGTAGAAGCGCCCCTCGCCGAGATGGATTCGCTGTCGGTGGAAATGGAAGCGCCGGCCTTGGAAGCAGAGGTGCTCGCATCGGAGACGGTCGAGTCGTTTACCGCACCAGACGAAGAAGTGTCCGTTCCAGTGGAGGAGTCTTACGAGATGGAAGTGCCTGCAACCGTCGCGGATGAATTTGAGCCGATCGGTCAGGGCCAGCCGGTGCCTTACCTGACCCCCGCTCCGCTGGCGGAAATTTCGCAGCCCGAAACCGAATCGGCCGGAGAAATACCGGACGCCATCGCCGGGCTTGGTGCTGGACTTGCAGGGATCGGTGCGTTACGCCATTCTGTAACCCCATCGTCCGCGTCCGGAGCTACTTCCGACCAACCGTTTTCTCAGCAGACAAACAACCCAGCTATGCCACAACCGACACAACCAACTCCCGCTCCTGCCATTCGAACCGCGCCTCAATCGTCGCCTGCACCCGCTGGCGGTGGCGCTCCCATGGCTCAACCCTCGCCCGGTGGCATGCACACCGCGGTCCAGCTCACCTTCTCCTTCGAGATCGCTTCGCTGCAACTCACCCCGACCTTCAAGATGGGTGCGATCCAGCTCAAGCCGACGTCGAAAATCGTGACGATGCGCCTGGCGCCTTCGCAGCAGCCGCAGCCGGCAATGAACTTGCAAGTCACCTTCGAAATTTCCAGCGTGCAACTTGCCGGGAATGCGATCGGGACGATCAAGCTCACTCCATCGCAGCAGCAGCGGCCAGGCATCAGCAGCTCGCCGGCGTTCAACGTGGCTGGCTTGCAACTCGTCGCGGGTGCGGATTCCAACCCGGTCCAGATTACGCCTTCGCAGCAAGGTGGAGCCTCCGTGCACGTGACGGCTGGTTTCCAAATCGCGACCGTGGAATTCTCGCCTTCCTTCGAGATCGCCTCGATCATCCTCAACTCGACCTCGCGGAATGTGTCCGTGCAGCTTCCGGGTTCAGGTCCGAGCGCGGTGGAAGGCGCGCCGGTCTTCGAGGTCTCCAGTGTGCAGCTCGGCAGCAATGGCGAACTCGGGACGATGCAACTCGCCGCCCAAGGCGCGAAGAAAAGCATGCCGCAGGCGCAAGGTTAAACCGACCGCTTCCAGAAGTTTTCGAGCGGCTCGCGTGGATTTCCACGCGAGCCGTTTTCGTTTCCCAACGGAACTAACAAACGTGCTGGCTGAGCCACCGCGTCCGCAAAGCTCACGCACTGATCGAATGCCGCGATCGGCGGCGCTGCTCCACTAGCGCTTCTTAAATGCGCTCTGGTTTAGCGACTGGAGATTCTTCGGAATAAAGTCGCCGTCGCGGCGAATCAGTTTGCCATCGAAGAAAATCTCACCGCCACCGTAATCAGGCCGCTGGATATTGACCATGTCCCAATGGACCTGGCTACGATTCCCGTTATCGGCTTCCTCATAGGCCTGGCCGGGCGTGAAATGGAAAGAGCCGGCAATCTTCTCGTCGAAGAGAATGTCGCGCATCGGATGAAGGATGAAGGGATTGAACGCGAGCGAAAACTCGCCGATAAAACGCGCGCCTGGATCCGAGTCGAGAATCTTATTCAGCTTCTCCGTTTGGTTCGCGGTCGCTTCCACGATTTTGCCGTTGCGAAAATCCAGCCGCACGCCGTCGAAGCCGATGCTTTGATAAATCGTGGGCGCGTTGAAAGTGATCTGCCCTTCCACGGAGTCCCGCACCGGGCAGCTGAAGACTTCGCCGTCGGGAATGTTGCGATCGCCGCCGCAGATGACGGCGCCGATTCCTTTGATGCTGAACCGCAAATCGGTTCCCGGCCCTTTGATCTCCACGCGATCCGTTTTGTCCATGAGCGCTTTCAATGCCTTCATGCCGGGCTGAAGCTTGCGGTAATCCAGCGTGCAGACGTCAAAGTAGAAATCCTCAAACGCTTCGGTGCTCATGCCGGCTTGCTGGGCCATCGAGGGCGTGGGCCAGCGCAGGACGACCCACTTGGTTTTCTTCACGCGATGGTCTTGCACGGGCCGCATCTTCTTCGCCACCAGCTTCATTTGCGGCGCCGGCACATCGGAGAGTTCGGTAATATTATGACTCCCGCGCAGCCCGATATATGCGTCCATCTTCTTCATGCGTGCGAGTTCGTGCGCGGCCGCGATGTCCAGCTGACGCTCCGTCGCTTCCATCGCCAGCTCCCGGCTGATGCGTCCGCGTTGAATCTGCGTGAAGACCGTAGCGCCCGCGCGCCGGGCCGCGCGCACGAGCGCGATCGTCATCTCGTCGGGCACATCGAAGGCTTCGATCAGGACGTTTTCGTTGCGCTGCAGTTGCGTGGAATATCCGACGAGGACTTCTGCGAGCTTATCGAACCGGGCGTCTTGCATAGACGGGAATGATTCCACCGGCCTTGCTGGATGCAACTCGGGTCACCACCGGCGGACCAGACGCGCGGCAAAGGCGCCATCGAAGTGGTCACGGAACGGGAGGACAGACTCCGTGGCCTCCAGTGCCAGCTCGTGGAATTCTGCGAGCGCACGTCTAACGACCTCACCGTTCTCCTCATTTTCAATACTGCATGTACTGTAAACCAGCGTGCCGCCGGGCTTCAGCAGCGGAAGAACGCTTCGTAGAATTCCGAGCTGCTGGTTGGCCATGCGCGCGAAATCAGCGGGCTGCAGACGCCAGCGTACGTCGACGCGGCGACGCATCACGCCAGTGTTCGTACAGGGCGCATCGACCAGGATGCGATCAAAGGCCTGCGGAGATTCTTCAGGTAGATGGACACCGGGCCGCCAATCGTGCTGGATCGCTGAGGCGACCGAGGCGCCGAGTCGATCGAGGTTTTGGCGAAGCGTTTCCACGCGCGCAGCATCGCGATCACAGGCGAGCAAACGTCCGCGATTCTGCATCATCTGGGCGAGCAACGCCGTCTTCCCGCCGGGAGCAGCGCAGGCGTCGAGGACGTCTTCGCCTGGCTGCGGAGCCAGCAAGCGGCAGGCGACCTGCGTGCTCGGATCCTGGATGTAGCATTCGCCGCGGGCGATCGCTTCGAGTGGAATTGAGTCCAAGCGCACGAAATTTTCATCGTTCGTTAGCCGCGCGCTGGAGCTGTGGTCACGGAGAAATTTCTCCAGGGAAGTTTTGAGGAGATTGATGCGCGCGTAGACCGGAGGCGCCGTGTTGTTCCAGCGACACATCGCCGCAGTTGCTTCGGCGCCGAACGCACTCTGCCAGCGCTCCAGCAGAAATGCAGGATGCGATTCTCGCGTTGTAAGCGGCGCGGACTTCGCGGCCGCTTCGAGGTCAGCAAAGCGGCGTTGCGCCGTCCGCAGAATGCCGTTGATCAAGGGACGCCGCCGATTCGAAGCAAGGGCTACCGTTTCGAAGATTGCCGCATGACCCGGCGTGCGGAGGAAGAAAAGTTGATAGAGCCCGAGCCGAATGAGATCGCGCGATATGTCGTCTACTGGCGCTGGACGGAGCCGGCCGATCCAGAAATCGAGCAGCGTCAGGTTTCGCAGCACGCCGTAGAAAAGCTCGTTCGCGAAACCACGATCCGCCCCGCTGAGTTGGCTGCGCTCGAGGTGTCCCTGCAGGATGGAATCCGCGAAGCGATGCCCGCTGCGCCATTCGCTGAGCGCCGCGAGAGCCAGAGCGCGGGCGTTCATGGAGAAAGAAGCAAGCGCCGAGCTTGCGCCGCCTACCGCGCGGGGATGCCGTGCCGGCCGATCGAATGGTATTCGAAGCCGAGCGTCGCCATCGTCGCCGGATCGAAAAGGTTGCGCCCGTCGAAAATCAGCGGCGTCAGCATTTTTGATTTCACGAGCGTGAGATCCGCGTTGCCAAACTCCGCCCATTCGGTCGCGACGATGAGCGCTTCGGCGCCCTCCACCGTGGCCAAGGCGGATTCTGCAAAAGTAGCGCCGGCGATCTCTTTTACCTCACGCGCCTTCTCCATTCCCTTCGGATCATAGACGCTCACCTGCGCACCTTCGCGCAGCATGTCGGCGACGAGATCGATCGCGACGGAAGAACGGATGTCATCGGTATCGGGTTTAAAAGTGAGGCCCCAGACGGCGATCTTTTTTTCGCGGAAAACCCAAAGCTTCTCGCGAATGGCGGTGAGGAAGCGGTCCTTTTGCGAAGCATTGATTCGCTGGACCTCCTTAAGCAAATCGAAGGGCACGCCCAGCTGCTCGCTGATCTTGATGAAGGCGGCGATGTCCTTCGGAAAACAGGATCCGCCGTAGCCGATGCCGGCGTTAAGAAAATTTCGGCCAATCCGGCGATCCATGCCGATGCCGTCCGCGACTTTTTCCACATCCGCGCCGCTGGCTTCGCAAATCGCCGCCACCGCGTTGATGTAGGAAATCTTGAGCGCGAGGAAGGAATTGGCAGCGTGTTTGATCAGCTCCGCGCTGTTGATATCGGTTACGAGAATCGGCGCCATGAAAGGCTCGTAGATCTTCTTCATCAGATCGATCGCCTGTTCGCTTTGCGCGCCGATGACGATGCGATCCGGCTTCATCAAGTCTGCCACCGCGCAGCCTTCGCGCAGGAATTCCGGATTGCTGACGACATCAAATTTGGCGCCGTGTTTGTTGTAGCGCTTGATCGATTCCGCGACTTTCTCGCCGGTCTTTACCGGCACCGTGCTTTTATCGACGATGACGCGGTAATCAGTCAGGACGCCTGCGATTTCGCGCGCGACTTTTTCGATGAAGCTGAGATCGACGTGGCCATCCGCGCCTTGCGGAGTGGGCACGGCAATGAAGATGACCTGCGAGTTCTCCACGCCGTCCCGAATGCTGCCGGTAAAGCGAAGACGCTTCGCGGCGACGTTCCGATGGATGACTTCTTCCAGCCCGGGCTCATAAATGGGGATCTTGCCCGCCTGCAGCGCTTCGATTTTTCGCGGATCGTTATCGACGCAGATAACGTTGTGACCAACGTCTGCAAAACACGCCCCGGTTACGAGGCCGACGTATCCTGAACCGATGATGGAGAGATCCATAAAAAAGTTCGCGTCAGGCAAGCCGGACGCGGAGCGGAAAAGAACGAGTAAAAGCCGGCAAATGCAATGGCGATGTGCGCCTCAAGGCAAAGGGACGAGGCCGGCCTGGCCCTCGGCCGAGTCAGCGCCGGGATCGTAGTTCAGATCGAAGCTGAGCTTCGGCAGTGCCTTAAGCGTGAAGGTTAAAAGAAAACCGTATTCCTTGATGCCCCCATTGTTGCGGACCACCGCGCCTAACGAAGCGACCCAGCTCGAGAGGTCGCGATAAACGGTATAGCGCTGCTCTTCCACGAAACCAGTCGAGGCTTCATAGCGGCCGGAGAAGCCCGCCGCCCAGTGGTCGTTCACCCGATAGTAGGCTGCGGCGGTGTACAGACTACTGTTCACGAAGAACGGGTTTTCGTTCAGGAAACGGTGCCCAAACGCGAACTGCAGCGCTGGCGTTGGTTGAAAGCGCACGGCTGTATTGACTTCGGTGAAGCCCTGACCAAAAACCGGAAGCTGCGACGCGATGGTCAGGCCGGCCCACGGCACGGGATTAAAGCTGAAATTGTTGTAAAGGTTCGACGTGTCGGACTTGTCGTACGGGTTATCGATGTTGACGTCGAAATAGGTTTCCAGTTCCACCCAGTTGAGCGTGAGATCGTCGCGCCGTGTCTGAAGACGATTGCGTAAACCCAGACGGACGATCGACCAGTTATCCAGCGAATCGATGGAAGTGAACTGCGGGAAATCGATCGGGCGAAGACGGGTGGAGGGAATGTAACGGTCAAACTGCAGCAGCTCCGCCGGGCTGAAATTATTCCCGGTAACATAAGAGAAGTTCACGAACGGCTGCGCAATGTGCCGCAACCCGTCCAGACCGAGCGTGCGACTCTGCGCGGCCTCCCAGGTGCGCGAAACTTTAAACGACGCCTCCGCGCCAGCGTTCACCACCGTGCGCAAGCGGTCGCCGCCAGGGACCAGCGGCGCGAGCGCGTTCGGTGGCGGAATCAGAAAATCTGGAATGAGGGAATCTCCATTCGGCAGGAGCGCGACGCCTGTCAGGTCGCGCGTTTTGTCATAGTAGGTGGCGCGAAAGCCCACGCGCGGGACGATCGAGAGCCAGCCGAAGTAGGTGTTTGGGTAAAGAAATTGATGGAAGGAATCCAGGCGAAACGTCTCGTAATCTTGAAAGAAGGAATCGCGTGCGAAATTGCGGCGCAGAAAACCGGCGCTGGTTTCACCTTCGTAGAAAATCGGCGAGCCAAGGACCGGCTGCCGCGCCACGTCCAGCGCCACTTCCGGGAGACGCTCGGTCACGTCGTAGAAGTTGTTCATCTGGAAACGGGTGTAGGCCGTCAGGCTGTAAAGCGGATGATATTTATTCAGCGCGACGACATTGTCCGGCTGAGGGTCGAGTCGGAATTCGTTCTGGAAAAAATCCTGGAGGACGAAGGCGTCGCTCAGCTTCGCCAGCTTGGCGAAGCCGGAAATGCTCTCGGTGAAGAAGGTGCGATCTTCCAAGGCAACCCGATAGCGTTTCTCCGGGATGCTGCCGCGGGGAAGCGAAGTGCGGTTGATTCTCGGGTTTTGATCGAGCGCGAAATAGGTGCGGACGCGAGCGTAGCTCTTGTTGTTTTTCCCGTAGTTGATGTCGGGTGAGAAACCAATCGCAGGGCCGCGCCGGGCGCGATAATCAAGACGCAAGGTGGCCTTGGCATTCGCTGTTAATGGAAACGTCACGCGCCCGAGCAGCGATGGCCCCCACGAACTCATGTAGGCGGGAGTGACGATGAAACTGGAAGAATCGTCATCCAGCGATTGGTAAAGATACGGCCAGTAGAAAATCGGGACGCGCCCGACGTAGAAGGTGGCGTTCTTGAGGATGACGCGATCGTTTTCGTAGATGCGCACCGTGGTCGCGCGGATTTGGTAGTCCGGCTTCGCGGAATCGTGCGTCGTGAAGGCCGCTGTCTCCACCAGCCGGGTTCGCTCGGCCACGGTCGTCACGCGCTCGCCGCTGACGAGGAAGGGCGCGTCCATCGTCCGCAACTGATCGGCTTTCACCGCTTTCGTCTCGGTGTTGTAGGTGGCGCGTTGGCCCACATAAAACTCGAGGCCGCGATAAATCCGCACGTTTCCCTCCAGATGGATTTCCTTCGTGCTGGTGTTGTATTCCGCGGAGTCGGCGTAGATGTCGGTCTCGCCCACGTGGATCGCGACATTATCGCGCGCCGTGGCTACGCCGCCTTCGTAGGTCGTGCCGCCGGTGGAAGTGATCTCGACCGGCTGTCCTTGCAGGGACGGATCTTCCGCCGTCTGCGCAAATGCGGCGCCGGAACAGAGCAAAAAAATGAGGATCGCCAGCCTACGCATCGCGGTCGCCGAAGCTACCGGAGCAGGGGGGTGATGCAAAGGTAAAACGGGGAGGGGAACTCTCGCGGTGAACGTTGGATGCATGGCCCAAGCCTGCGTGTCGCGCACCACCAAAGCTCACCGAGGTTCTCAGCCTTTGCTGCGATCGTAGGGGACGATGTTGTCCCATTCCTCGGCCGAGGAGCGAGCGACGAAAGCGACCACTGGTTCGGTGTCGCTCATGTTGAAGACTTCGTGGGGCACGCCGGGCTTGATGTAGATGAAATCGCCGGCCTCGTTTTCCAGCGCGCGCTTGCAGCCGTCGCCGAATTCGTGCCGGACGCGGCCTTCGAGGATGTAGAGGATGAGCTCGAACCCGACGTGGATGTGCGCGTAGGCGACGCCGCCGGGCGGGATGGTGGCGATGTTGGCGGAGAGCTTGGTGGTGCCGACGTTTTTAGCCGACATGCCTTGTTTGTAGTGGATGCCGTTCCAATCCCGGCGCGCGCCGCCGCCGCGGATGGTCAGGATGCCATCGTGATCTTCCACCGCGCTGAGTTGAATGTTGTCTTCTTTCATTTGGCTGGAGTCTGGCCTAGAGAATCGGGGACCGGGCGCCGCGGCGCAATCATTGTGCGATGACTTCAGAAATTTCCTACGAAAACGGCGGCGAGGATGCGCCTGACGAAACCGGGGAAACTGCGGACGCGCCGTCCGCTGTCGCGCGGCCGATCTTTTGGCAGGCGCTGCTTCTGGGCATTCTTTTGGTAGCGGGCGTGATGCTGGCTTATCAGCCGGTTTGGCGCGCGGGCTATATCTGGGATGACGACATCTACGTGACGACCAATCAACTGCTGACCGCGCCCGACGGCCTGAAGCGCATCTGGTTTTCGTTCGATTCGCCTTCGCAATATTTCCCGCTCGTTTACACAACGTTTCGGATCGAGCACGCCTTGTGGGGATTGGACCCCGCCGGTTACCACTGGGTGAACCTGGCGCTCCACGCGGCGAACGCGCTTTTGCTTTGGCGCTTGCTTTACGTGCTCCGTATCCCGGGCGCGTGGCTGGCAGCGGCGATCTTCGCTTTGCATCCGGTGCACGTCGAATCGGTCGCCTGGATCACGGAGCGCAAGAACGTGCTGATGGGATTCTTTTTCCTGCTCGCGCTGCTGGCGTGGCGACGTTTTATCGATGGCGGTCGCAGCGCGAAATGGATCTTCTACGGGCTGGCGTTACTGGCGTATGCGCTCTCGTTGGCGAGCAAGACGACGGCTTGCACTTTGCCGGCGGCATTGCTGCTGATGCTGTGGTGGAAACGGGAAGCGATCGGCAAAACGCGGTGGCTGCAGATCGGGCCTTTCGTCCTGCTGGGTTTGGGCGCGGGTTTGATTTCGATTTGGTGGGAGCGCTATCACCAAGGAACGCAGGGTGGGATTTTCGCGCTCGGAATTCTAGAACGCCTGCTGGTGGCGGCGCGCGCGTTTTGGTTCTATCTCGGGAAGCTTTTCTGGCCGTTCGATCTGGCGTTCAGCTATCCGCGCTGGCTCATTTTTACCTGGGGCTGGGTCGGCGCATGCGTGCTGCTTGCGCTCGTGATTTGGGGCGCGCGCCGCTTCCTCGGCCGCGGTCTCGAAGTAGGCGTGCTTTTCTTTGCGGCCACGCTTTCGCCCATGCTCGGTTTCGTGATGCTCTACACGTTTCGTTATTCGTTCGTGGCGGATCATTACGTTTATCTCGCCAGCATCGGTCCGATCGCTCTGGTGGCGGCGGGTTTAACCGTCGGCATCCAGCGCGTGGGCCGTGGCCCTCAGTGGTTAATCCCAGTATTGTGCGCGGTTTTTTTGCTGCCGCTCGGCTTTCGCACCTGGCAGCAAAGTCGCATTTACAAGAACGAGGAAACGCTCTGGCGGGCGACGATCGCGACGAATCCGGCGAGTTGGATGGCGCACAATAATCTCGCCATCCAGCTCCTGCACAGCGGGCGTTCTGACGAAGCGATCCAGCATTTTGAGGAAGCGCTGCGCCTGGATCCGAACTATGCCGAGGCGCATTACAACTTGGGGAATGCGCTCTTTCGCGCGGGACGGATGGAGGAGGCGCGCACGCGGTATGAGCGAGCCTTGGAACTTCTGCCGGAATACGCGGGCGCCCGCTTCAATTTCGCCATTCTGCTTTTGCACGAACGGGAAGTCCCGGCGGCGCTGGAGCAACTCAAACGCGCGATTGCGATCGATCCGAAAATGGCGGCGGCGCGCCAGTTGTTAGGCGAGACCTTGCTCAAGCTTGGACAACATGATGACGCGGTGGAGCAATTGCAGGCGGCGATCACGATCCAGCCGGGCGCGAGCGAATCGTATAGTCGGCTGGCGGCCGCATATTTTCAGCAGGGTCTGCCCGGGGAAGCGGCCCAACAGGCAGCGCGTTTGTCGGCCACGGATCCGAACAGCTCCGCCGTGCAGGTGCAAGCCGGGAAAATCCTCTCCGCACTCGGCCAGGATGTGGAGGCCCGTGTATATTTTGAGAAGGCAGTCCGGCTCGATCCGCAAAACGCCGAGGCGCACTACAATCTCGGGAATTCTTTTCTGGCCGGGCAGCAAACGGAGGAAGGGATGGAGCAATATCGACAGGCGGTCGAAATCAAACCTGACTACGCGGAGGCGCGCCTGAATCTTGGCAATACGCTGCTCGAAAGCGGCCGGGTCCAGGAGGCCGCGATCCAATACGAGAAGGTGCTCGAGATTGAGCCCGACTACGCGCTTGCGCATCGGAATTTATCCAGCGCGCTGAATAGCCTGGGGCGTTTCGATGAAGGCTTCGCGCATCTGCAGACGGCCTGGAAAATCGAAGCCGACGCGCGGAAAAACAGATCCCCAGCTCCGCGCTAGACCTGATCTTTACGCCCGCCGCAGGGTTAACCCGGCGACTTGCTGGCTGAGGCCGCAGGTGGAGATGAGGGCGCGTTCGGCCGGGAGACCGGCCTGCGCTTCGCTGCGCAGATGCAGCTTTTGATTCCGCGGTCGATGGCAAACCGGCGGCAAAGTGCGCGAGCGCAAAGCCTGCGCCCCGCAGATGACCTGCCACAGAGCTCCTGCACCCACCGCTTCGCCGAGCGCGGCCTTGGGAGCGTAAACACTTGCGTCGGGACATTGCTCAAGAATGGCAGCGCTTTCTGCGCGATCCACGAAGGTGCCATTGGCGCTGGCTATGATGAGATCGTGATTGGTGGCGTCCAGCCGCGCGAAGGTCTCGCACACGCGCGCGGCGGCTTCACTTTGTCGGCTAAAATTACTCCCGGCATCGATCTTTTCGATCGCGATCTTCCCCGTGCGATCGAGCACGACCGCGCCCGCGCCTTCGCTGATCACGAGTCCGCGGGGAGGTGAAGAAAATACTTCTACCGGAGGCGCGTCTCGCAGCAGACGCCAACGGTGAAAAGCATCGCCGAGCAGCCAATCCGCCTCTTCCGCGCCAACTACGAGGCAGCGATCGAGCGCGTCGTTTTGCATCAGATCCTCCGCCATTTTCAGCGCGAGAATCCCGACCGCGCCGTCGCCCACGAGCGTGTAGCTGGCACCGGTAATTCCGAGAATCGCCGCCAGATGGCTCGCGGGCGCATTGAAAACCGTCTCGGGAAAAAGCAGCGGGCTCGCAGCTTGGGCCCCGGTGGCTACGACTTCGTGGTAGAAACGTTTGGTGTAAACGACGCCACCGTTGGAGATGGCAAAAATGATCGCCGTTCGCTCCGCGGAGGCGGGATCGAGTTTTGTCTGCGCATCCTCAAGGGCACCCAACCCCGCGACGACGGCAAAGCGAGAGATGGCGCTGGAGCGGCGGAGACGCGGATGCGCTGGTGCTTTGGCAATGGCATCTGCGGGAACGCGAAACGCGGGGTACGGAGGCGCTCCGAGCGCGCTTTCGACGGTGCCCGGAGCGGGCTCGTCACCCGCGAGAAGGCGCTCCCATACCTCTGTGATGTTGCCACCCAGAGGGGTAACCCAACCCACGCCGCCGATGCGCAGATTCATGGCGTGCTCCCGTCAGACATGTCGCAGAATGATGGAGGCGTTCGTGCCGCCAAAGCCGAAGGAATTCGAGAGCACGGTGCGGATTCTCGCGGATCGACTTTCGTTGGCCACGATGTTGAGGGCTAACGACTCGTCTGTTTCCCGGAAATTGATGTTGGGCGGGAGAAACTGTTCGCGCAGGGCGAGGAGGCTGATCACGGCCTCGATGGCGCCCGCTGCGCCTAACGAGTGGCCCATCATGCCTTTGGTCGAACTGACGGGAACACGATCGAATAACTCGGCGATCGCTTTGCCTTCCGCCGCGTCGTTGAAGGGCGTCGCGGTCCCGTGCGCGTTGATGTAATCGATCTCGCTCGCGGAAAGCTGCGCGCTCTCGAGCGCCTTCCGCATCGCTTGCCGCGCGCCGCTCCCATTAGGATTGGGTTGCGTGAGGTGGTGGTTATCGGTCGAGATGCCGTAACCGACCACTTCGCCGAGAATCGGCGCGCCGCGCGCTTCCGCGGACTCGAAGCTTTCCAAAGCGAGGAAGGCGGCGCCCTCGCCCAAAACCATGCCCGTGCGGGCGCGGTCGAACGGTCGGCATTTTTCCGCCGTGGCCGCTTGAAGTGAATCGAAGCCGACAAACACCAGCTCGGAAATTGCGTCATAGCCACCGGTGAGGATGCGTTGGTAGCGCCCAGAACGAATACACTCGAAGGCATGCCCGATAGCGTTCGTACCGGAAGCGCACGCGTTCGCGATCACCTGGCAGGGCGCAGTAATTCCAAGCGCTTCCTGAGCGTCCATGATCGGTTTTTGCGGAGTGTAGTTCGCGATCAAGGAAGGCGCGCGGCGCAAAGAACCACGGCGATGCAGCGCGCGATAATATTCTTCTCCAAACGTCATCCCGCCGCTTGTGGTCCCGACCACCGTCAGTTCAGGAGCGAATCCCGGTGCGTGCGCCATCGTTTCCCCCAGCGCCGCGATGGTCATCCGCGCCACCCGATGCAGGCGGCGCGTGCGGCGAGTGGAGCCTGCGCGCTCAAGCTGCGCATCGGAAACCTGGCCTGCGGTCTGGCAGCGGGTTTGTGCAGTGGCAAAGCGTTCCACTTGGGTGACGCAATCCCGACCGGCGCGAAGCGACTCGCAGGTGTCCGCCAGCCCGACACCGAGTGGACTAACGACCCCCGCCGCCACGATCGCGACCCGGCTTTTTCGCCGAGTCCCAGGTAGGAAGCTTAGAGTAAGGCATTTCCGCAGGGCGCGATCTCCCCCAATTCCATTTGCTTTTGCACGTGGAAAGCCCTAGTACTCACGCCGAAGAAAACGGCAGCTCGGGAAGTTGGTGGATTGTCAGTTGAGTTATCAGTGGCGATTTGAAATCCGATGAGCGGGAACAGTGACCGGTGCGGCGTTTTCCACAGTAAACTCAGATGGGAACTAAATTATACGTAGGAAATCTTTCCTTCAACACGACCGAAACCGATCTTCAGGATCTTTTCGCTCAAGCTGGCCCGGTGCAAGAGGTCTCGCTAATGCAGGATAAGTTTACCGGCAAATCGCGCGGCTTCGCGTTCGTCACCATGACGACCGACGCAGACGCGCAGAAAGCCATCAGCGAGTTCAACGGGAAAACGGTGGAAGGCCGGCCGTTGACCGTGAATGAAGCTCGCCCGCGCGAAGCACGTCCTCCAGGTGGGGGCGGTGGCTACGGTGGTGGCGGCGGAGGCCGTGGCGGTGGCGGCGGTGGTTACGGCGGCGGCGGTGGCGGCGGCGGCTACGGTGGTGGTGGCGGCGGCGGTTACGGCGGCGGCGGGGGCGGCGGTGGACGACGCGATGGCGGCGGACGCAGCGGTGGCCGCGGACGTTAAGAGACGACAATTCATTTCAACAATTAAGCGGTCGCTTCGGCGGCCGCTTTTTTTGTACCTGGATGGTGCGCCGTTTTTTTCGAGAGAATTGTTACGGACGAACAACGCAATCGCTCTTCGACTTCCGATATGAAGGCGAAGGTAAACACAAACCCTTAGAAAATTAATCCTTATGGCAAACCGGAAGAATAAATCCAACAACGGTCAAACGTCCGAAAACTTCACCATCCCGCCGATCTCGAAGCAGGCCGCCGGTGCGGCCACGGGGGCGGTCATCGGCAGCGTCGCCGGCCCGGTCGGTGCAGTCGTGGGAGGCGTCATCGGAGCCATGGCCGGCAAGGCCGCGGCGGGTAATCTGAGTTTGCCGAAAGCTGCGCCGCGTAAGAACACGGGATCGAAATCCTCCGGCGCAAAGAAGGCATCGGGCAGCGCGAAAAAAGCGACGTCCGCTAAAAATTCCTCTTCGGTTAAGAAATCGTCTACCGCGAAGAAGGCTGCTTCGAAGCCGGCGGCGAAATCAAAAACCGCGTCTAAGAAAGCTCCGAGCAAGCCAGCAAAAACGACCAGCAAAAAGGCAACGAAGCCAGCCGGGCGCGGCGCGAAACGGCGCGGCGGACGTTAAAACAACGTCGGTAAAAGCGGGCGTGGGCAGGAGTGGATTCGAACCACTGAAGGCGTAAGCCAGCGGATTTACAGTCCGCCCCGTTTGGCCACTTCGGTACCTACCCGTTCGGCGCGAGCGTTGATATAGGCTCGCGCGTATGGGGTCGCAAGTAATTTGGCCTCTCGCTGCCCTTTAAAAAAGGGGATGCGAGGTTCTAGGGTTTCGACTGCGAGAAAAACTCGGCGACCGTTTCGATCACATACGCCTGCGCCTTCGCCGACAGTTCCGGATAGATCGGGAGGGCCAGGGTTTCGCGGGTGGCGCGTTCCGTCTCGGGGAGGTCGCCTGCGCGATAGCCGAGGTAAGAGAAGCAATCCTGCTGGTGCAATCCGAGCGGATAATAGACGGCGTTTCCGATTTGTTTCTCCGTGAGGTATTCGCGCAGCGCGTCCCGCTGCGAAGTGCGGATGACGTATTGGTGATAGATGTGGTGATTCGTGAGCCCGCTTTCGCGATACGGCTCCGCGGGTAACTGCAGCTCGCTCGTTAGACCGCGGCGCGTGAATCCTGCGCGGTAATTGTCGGCCACGGCGCGACGCGCGGCCGACCAGCTGTCCAGGAACGGGAGTTTCACATTCAGGATCGCCGCCTGGATTTCATCGATGCGAAAATTGCCGCCGATGAAATGATGAAAATAGCGCTCCTCCATGCCGTGCTGGCGGCAGACACGAAGGCGATCGGCGAAATCTTTTTCGCGGCATACGATCAAGCCGGCGTCGCCCGCCGCACCGAGGTTCTTGGAGGGATAAAAGCTGAAATAGCCGGATTCGCCCATGGTACCGGCCTGGGCGGTGGTGCCGACGGCGCGCGGATATTGGGCGCCAATCGCCTGGGCGGCATCTTCGATTATGGGTAGCCCGTAACGTCGGCCTAAGTCGAGAATCGCATCCATCTCGCAGCACAAACCGAAGAGATGCACCGGCACGATCGCGCGCACGAGTTGACCCTGATCGTTCGTGACGCGGCCATCGGCGGCGCGCTGGCAATGTTCCTCCAGATAACGCGCGATCGCGGCCGGCGCGATGTTGTACGTCACCGGATCGATATCGACGAAGACCGGCGTGGCACCGACGCGGGCGATGCAGCCCGCGGTCGCGAAAAAAGTGTAAGACGTCGTGATGACTGCATCACCTGGGCCGATACCCATGGCCATGAGAATGGCGAGGAACGCGTCCGTGCCCGATGAGACGCCGATGGCGTGCGGGGCGGTGCAGTATTCGCACATCGCCCTTTCGAAGGCCTCGATTTTGGGCCCGAGAATGAAGCGCTGGTTGCCGAGAATTTCCTCGATTTCCGCGCGGAGCGGTTCGGCGAGGGCGCGGTATTGCTCGCTCAGGTCGAGGAGAGGCACGCGCATGGCGCGAAGCATGCCAGCTTCAAACTGCGGTTCAATCGGAAGTTTGGCTGTTTTCGCTCTCGTTGACCGCCATCCAGCAGTGCGATACCATGGCCCACATGTCCACGCTGCGCGGCCTGTTTTGGGTGGCCCTGTTTATCTTCTTCGCGTTTTGCTTCGTCGTGCTTTTCGAATACGGCACGGCGGATTTCAGCAACGGTTTTAAGATCGAAGGCGCCAAGGCGAAGGCTTACGTCATGGAACTTTATCAGCCGAAGAAGGACGCCAAGGCGAAGAAGTAGTTAGTCGACGAACTCAAGTTCGACTGCGCGATTTAGAAAACCCTTCGCCTGCGCGCGCCCGAGAAATTCGCGAATCGCGGCGCGGCCTTTTTCTCCATAATCGAGCGTGTAATCGTTCACGTACATGCCGATAAATTCGCTGGCGAGCAACGGGTCCATGTCTCGCGCATAGGGCATGGAGTGGCTGACGCCTGCCTCCCGATGAGCCAGTCCGTATTCGATGCTCTCCTGCATGATCGCGAGCAAATCGCGACGGATCTCCGGGGAAATGTCTTTCCGTAAAACATTGCCGCCCAGCGGGAGCGGCAGAGCGGTTTCGCGTTTCCACCATTCCCCCAAGTCGATGATTTTCGTGAAGCCGCTCCGCGCATAGGTGAGTTGGCCTTCGTGGATGATCAAGCCGGCATCCGCCCGGCCGTTTTTCACGTTCTCAAAAATTTCGTCGAACGGCACCACGATATAATCGAACTCGCCCAGATAGAGCTGGAGGGCGAGATAGGCGCTCGTCATCAACCCCGGGATCGCGATGGTGCGGCCGCGCAGCCAGGCCCGGATTTCATCATCCGTTGCTTTCTCCGGCAACCCCGCGCGGTCGTTCGCCACGATCATCGGACCATAGCCATCACCCATGCTGGCTCCGCACGGAAGGAGCGCATATTGGTCGCTCACGAACGCGTAAGCGTGAATGGAGATGGCGGAGATGTGGAGTTCGCCGCGGCGCGCGCGCTCGTTCAGCGTCTGGATGTCTTCAAGTTGATGCTGAAATTGGTAGCCGCGGAGGTCGATCTTGTTCTCGGCCATGGCGTAGAACATGAAGGCATCATCCGGATCCGGAGAATGCCCGAGGGTAAAAATGTGCGGGCTGTGGGACACGGCGCACATGCTAGCGAGCGGCGCTTTCCCTGCAACGCGCCGGGCCTCCCTTTTGCAAGACGGATCACTGTGGGTTACGCGTTCAGCGGTTTCCCGTGCATCCTCTCCACTCTATCCGCCAGCTGGTGTGCCCCGATTGTGATGTGGTGCTCGATTCGCCACCGCTGCAGGAAGGTGAGAAAGCCATTTGTCCGCGCTGCGTCTACCCGCTGATGAGTCACGAGCGGAATTCGATGCATCGCACGGCAGCCTTTGCGATGGCAGCGGGCGTGCTGTTTGTCGTTTCAAATTGTTTTCCCTTCATGACGCTGCGAGCAGGTTTTCGTGAAAGCGAAATGATGCTCTGGCAAAGCGCCTCCGGGCTGGAAGAGCAGGGGTATCCGTATCTCGCGTTCGGCGTTTCCATCTTCGTGCTCATCGCGCCGATGCTTCTGATTTCCGGCCTGCTTTATTTACTGCTGCCTTTGTTGTGGGAGCGGCGTTTGCCGGGCGCGATTCCGCTTTGTCGCTGGGTTTTGGCGGCGCGGCGCTGGAATATGCTCGAAATTTTTCTCCTTGGCGCGCTCGTCAGTTTGCTGAAGCTCGGGAAGCTGGCCGAGCTCAGCCTGGGCACGTCGTTCTGGTCATTTGTGGCTCTCATTCTTTGCCTGACCGCGGCGCTGGCTTCGATTCATCCGCGTGAGCTCTGGACGCGATTGGAGATGGCAGCGCGATGACAACCTTTCCGCCGGAGACTGCAGCCGCGCGCGGACTGGCTCTGTGCCACGTCTGCGGCATGGCGTCGCCCGTGACGGCGCAGCGTTGCCCGCGCTGTCACGGCGCGCTACATCTGCGCTTGAAGGATAGCGTGCAACGCACCTGGGCGTTCACTATCGCCGCGCTGGCTTTGTATTTTCCGGCGAATCTGATGCCCGTGCTGCGGATGGAATCGTTCTGGGGCGATCAGCAAAACACCATCATGGGCGGCGTGATCCAGTTCTGGCAGGAGGCGGATTATCCGGTCGCGATCATCATCTTTGTCGCGAGCGTCCTCATTCCGGTTTTGAAAATTGTCGCCATCATCGCGCTCTGTCTGGCCTCGCGCTCGGGCCGTCGGCCGCGCGCGATGACGCGCCTTTATCGCGTGACGGAGTTCGTCGGGCGCTGGTCGATGGTGGACGTTTTCGTGGTGGCAATCCTGGTCGCCGTAGTGCAGCTTGGGACTACGATATCCATTCATCCGGGGCCCGGCGCCGTCTCCTTTGCGGCGGTTGTCGTCTTGACGATGTTTGCTGCGATTAGCTTCGATCCGCGCCTCATCTGGGATGCGGCGGCGCGTTCCTCCCGACCCTAAAGCCATGCACGATGTTCTTGATCCCGACGAACCGCGCCTCGCGCCGGTTGTGAAATCCGGCCGGCGCCTTTCGCCGATCTGGATTATCCCGGTCGTGGCCGCGCTGCTTGGATTGTGGCTCGCGGTAAAATTTTATTCGGAGCGCGGTCCAGAAATTACGGTGCACTTCGAAACCGCAGAAGGCATCGTGGGCAACAAAACGCCAGTCCTCTGCCGGAGCGTCAATGTCGGCACGGTGACTTCCGTGGGCTTGACGGGAAACTTAAAAGGCGTGCTCGTGACCATGCAGATGACGAGTCAAGCGACGCGCTTGTTAACGAAGGACGCGCAAATCTGGGTGGTGCGCCCTCGCTATGGCGCCTCGGGGATTTCGGGCTTGAGTACGTTGGTTTCGGGCAGCTACATCGAACTCGAGCCCGGGATTTCGAAAGAGCCGCAACGTGCGTTTGAAGGACTCGAACAGCCGCCGGTGACACCGAAGGGCGTCCCGGGTTTACACATCACATTCTTTGCGGATGAAGCCGGCAGCATCGCGCCGGGCACCGCGATCCAGTATAAGGGATTAAGCGCAGGCAAAATCGAGACGCGGCAGTTTCATCCCGAGAACGGCAAGATCGAATTTGGCGCTTTCATTTTCGCGGAGTTCGCGCCTTTGGTCCGGCAGAACACGAAGTTCTGGAACGTGAGCGGGATCGACGTGCAGATCGGCGCGAACGGGTTCGAGCTGCATGCTGGCACTCTGGAATCTCTGCTCTCGGGCGGGATCACTTTTGGTCAACCAGAAGGCGCCTTGACCTCGACTCCGCCGGTCGAAGACGGCGCCATCTTTACTCTCTACGCCAGTGCGGCTGAGACCAAAAAGTTCGCGATGCAAAACAGCCTGCCCTATCTGCTGCTCTTCACCGGGAGCGCGCGCGGGCTCAATGATGATGCGCCGGTGGAATTTCGCGGCGTCCGCATCGGGACGGTGAGCGGGGTTTCGTTTAAATATTTGCCGGACGATCCCGCGCGGCGCGTGCCGGTATTGGTGCAAATCGATCCCACGCTCATCACCAACCTCCCCACGGAGAGCACGGAGCCGGCCGAGAAATTTATCGACGATGCCGTGCGAAACGGCCTGCGGGCGAGCTTGAAGACCGGCAGTCTGATCACGGGTCAGATGTATGTGGACCTTGATTTTCAGAAGGACGTCCCAGCCGCTTCGGTGGTGGAAATGGCCGGCTATCGGGTCATCCCGACCGGCGGTTCGAGCCTGGCAGAATTGCAGGACAAGGCGTCAGCATTGCTCGATAAACTCCAGGCGCTGCCGCTGGAGGAAACGGTGAAGAACGCCTCCGCGGCGCTCGATTCGATCAAAGCCACGGCTGAAGATCTGAACAAGACGATGAGTGGATATGGCGAAAACGGCGCGCTTTATCAAAAGCTCACTGAAACCTTGCGCCAACTCGACGAAACCTTGCGCTCCGTCCGCAGTCTTTCGAATACGATCGAACGTAAGCCAAACTCATTGATCTTCGGGAAGCCGGGGAAAGTTGAGCCGCCCAAGGGGACCCCGGATCGGTAGAGCGCCGTCACTTATATGAGCTCTGCCTTCCGTTTCGTTTTCTCTCTCAGTCTGCTCGTTCTGCTCACATCCTGCGGCGGCTCGAAGGAAAAGTATTATCGCCTTAGCGCGACTGAAGCTGCGCCGACAGGCGGCTCATCTTCCGGGCTCGGCGTCGCGGTGGGTCCGGTCGGATTGCCCAGTTATCTCGATCGCGCAGAAGTGGTCTTCGCGAGCGGGTCTAACGAGTTTCAAATTCCGGCGGACGCGCTCTGGGTCGGTTCCCTCCAGGAAAATATCAGCCGCACCCTGGCCGCCGATTTGGGCCGGATTCTTGGTTCGCGGAACGTGCGCTCGTCGCTCGATTCTGGGTTTAAGCCGCGCTACCGGGTGGCCTTGGATATCCGGCAATTTCACGGCATCAGTGGTCAGGCAGCAATCCTGGAGGTTTCCTGGCGCGTGCAAGCAGGCACGGGCGGGCAAACCATTTCCCGTCACAACGGCACTTTCCGCGAGCCGATCATTGGGGATGGCTATGGTCCGCTCGTGAAAGCGCAGAGCCGTTTGCTGGAGCAATGCGCGCAGGCCATTGCGCCTTCGTTGCGCGGCCGCTGATCTTTCGCAAACGCGCGGCGTTTGCTTATACAACTGCCTTCCGATAGCCTGCCGCGCATGGCAAAAACAGGTCTCGGCAAAGGTCTCGGAGCACTCATCGGCGTGCGACCAGCGCAGGCGACTGTGACCGCGCCCGCGCCCGACGTGTCAGCGGGAACGGAGCCGGGCGAGAAAGTGCAATTGGTGAACGTGAGCACGGTGGTGCCGAGTCCATTGCAACCGCGAAAAGAATTCGCGGCCGAAGCCTTGCAGGAGCTGATGGATTCCATCCGGCAACACGGCATCATCCAGCCGCTCATCGTGCGGTTGGTAAACGGCCAGCACGAGTTGATCGCTGGCGAACGACGCTGGCGGGCCTCGCGCGAGATCGGTCTAACGCAGGTGCCGGTGATCGTGCGTGCAGCGAGCGATTTGGATGTCCTCGAGCTCTCTTTAATCGAGAACCTGCAACGCGCCGACTTGAACCCAATCGAGGAAGCGCAAGCCTACGCGCGCCTGGCGGGCGAATTTGGCATGCGCCAGGAAGACATCGCGCAGAAGGTCGGCCGGAGTCGCGCTTCGGTGGCGAATTCGATGCGGCTGCTTGATTTGCACCAGCAAGTGCAAGCCTGGTTAACGCAGGGCTTGCTCTCGGTCGGCCACGCGAAGGTCTTGTTAGGCCTGAAAGCGCAGGAAGAGCAGGTGGCAGTGGCGGAAACGATTTTGCGTCGCAGCGGAACGGTGCGGGACGCGGAGCGCCTCGTCGCGAAGCAGCTGGGCCACCGGACGCGGCGGAAGCGCTCAGGGGCAAACGCGACCGTGCCATCCGCGGCGCTGGACGATCTGCAAACCCGGCTACAACAACATCTGGGCACCCGCGTGACGTTGCAGCACGGCGAAAAGCGCGGCCGGATTGAGATCGAATATTACGGCAACGATGATCTGCAGCGTGTCTTAAACGCGCTCGGCCTGCCCGCGAGCGAAAGCTGACCGCCTAACGAGTGATGCGGCGATTGTTCTTACTACTGCTCGGCTTTCTCACGGCCGCCTGTGATGGAGCGAACCGCGCACCGCAAAGCGCTGGGCCGGCCAATTTGTGGGAAGAATTTTCCGGTGAGCGGGCGCTCGCGCATGTGGCGCGGCTGGTTGAGTTCGGTCCGCGCCCTCCTGGCACGGAGGCAATCGAAAAGTCGCGCGTCTATATCACGGACGAACTGAAGGCGCACGGCTGGACGGTGACGCGGCAGGCTTTTACCGAGACCACGCCGCGGGGACCGATGACGTTTGTCAATCTGATCGCCACCTTCGGCACTGCGTCTGGGGAAGAGCGGGTGCCGACGTTTCTGCTGTGCTCGCACTACGACACGAAGCTGTTCGAGGCAGAGACGTTTGTCGGCGCGAATGACGGCGGTTCCAGCAATGGCATCCTGCTGGAAATGGCGCGGGTCCTGGCCTTGCGCCCCAGCTTGGCCGGGAAAATCCAGCTGGTGTTTTTCGATGGGGAGGAAGCGTATGTGGACTTCACGGAAACGGATGGGTTGTATGGCAGCCGACACTTTGCCCATGAGTTGCAGCGGGCCGGTGCGGCGCGGCAATTTAAAGGCGGGATTCTTTTCGATATGGTGGGTGATCGGGATTTAAAAATTACGCTGCCGCCAGATTCTCCCGCGGAATTAACCCTCGGCATTTTTGCCGCGGCCAAAGCGCTCGGGGTGCGGGATCATTTCACTTATGCGACCGGCGGAATTTTAGACGATCACACCCCATTAAACGCGATCGGGATTCCGGTGATCGATTTGATTGATTTCGATTACCCGCCCTGGCACACGGCGGCGGACACGATGGATAAGTTAAGTGCGGATAGTCTCCGGATCGTGGGTCAGGTGGCTACGCGCTACGTGACGGATTTGACCGAGAAATGAAGCGAACCCTGCGGAACATTTCGTTGCTCATCCTGGCCGTGGCGGCGGGTTGGGCGGCGAGCGAAATTTTCTCGCGGGCGGTCTGGAGTCGCAATGTCATCGGGGCGATCTTGGGCCGCGGTAAATTGGTGGCGGTGGTGCGTGGCCAGGCAATCCACGAGCACGACGTTTCTCGCGGCGACGCGGTGGCAGAGACGATGGCGATGGCGGCCGCGCTTCGTGGAACTGCGGGCCAGACCGAGGCGGTCGCGGTGGAGGAGGTCGCGCGGGAATACGAGCTTTTGCGTTCCCAATTTGGGGATGACGAACACTTTGCGGCGGCTTTGGCGGCGAGCGGCATCACGGAGGAATGGTTGCGCACTTTGCTGGCGGATCATTTGACCGTGCGGCGCGCGTTGGAAACCAGCATCGCGCCGCAGCTCGCGCGTGACGGAGGAAGAGTGCCGGAAAGCTTACGAGGATGCGCCCGCACGTTTCGTTTGGCCGCGCCGATTCCGCGCGAGTCACATCTTTGTCGCGGCGCCCGATGGCAGCCCCGATGATGTGATGCTGGCGCAACGCCGGGTGGCGCAGGGCCTATCTATTCGCCTGTTGGCGGGGGAGGATTTCGCCGACGTGGCGGCCGAGGCGTCGGAGGACGAAGCGACCAAACTCGAAGGGGGCGATTTGAATTATTTTTCAGAAAAGCGCGCGCTGCCTGACTTCGCCCTGGCGCTGGAAAAACTCGCGGTGGGCGAGACCTCGCCGCCGGTGCGGTCGCGTCTCGGCTTTCACATGATTCGACTCGACGACGTCTTGCCGGAACGCGCGCTCAGTTTCGAAGAAGCGCGCGGCGAAATTGCAGTGGATCTGGCTAATAAAAAACGCGCTCTGGCAGTGGCTGGGTTGCGGCTGAATCGCGCCTCGCCAAGGGTCCGCTGACCCTCTGGCGACGACGCGGATTCCCAAGTTCCGGATTGCGTGCGCAGCGGTTTGCCGTGAGTTTTGGGCAGCCGTCGAATTGCCACGGCGAACTTTGTAAATGTCCCGTCGCATCAAGAAAAACGTAGGAATTATTGGGTTGGGAATCATCGGCCGGCGGATCGCAGAACATCTCCGGCGGCAGGGTTTTTCCGTCTTCGTTTGGAACCGAACCCCACGCCCTTTTCCGAACTTCGTCGGATCGCCCGCGGAACTGGCGCAGTTGACAGATTTTATCCAGATTTTCGTTTCGGACGACGCAGCGCTGCTGGGGATCGTGCAGCAATTGAAGATGGCGCTAAAGGCGCAACACGTGGTGATGGCGCATTGCACGGTGGCGCCGCACACCATGCGCGAGGCCGCGGAGATCGTGCAACGGCGCGGCGCGCAGTTCCTGGATGCCCCCTTTACCGGGAGCAAGATGGCAGCGGAAAAAGGCGAGCTGGTTTACTATATCGGCGGCAATGAATCCGCGTTCCGCCAGGCGAAACCGGTGCTGGAAGCGAGCAGCAAAGAGATCATCGAAATCGGCGAGATCGGGCATGCGACGACGATCAAAGTGGCCACCAATATGATCACGGCTGCGACGGTGCAGGTGGCGGCGGAAGCGCTGGCTGTGGTGCAAAACTCGGGCATGGCACCGGAAAAATTTGCCGCCGCCATGCGCGGAAATGCGAGCAACTCGGTCACGCTGACGATGAAGCTTCCGAAGATGATCGCGCGGGATTTCGAGCCGCATTTCTCCGTTAAGCACATGCTGAAAGATGTGGAGATTGCCAGCCGTTTGGCGCGGTCCTACGGCATCTCCCTGGAGGCGACGGAAGCGGCGCGGCGCAGCCTGCAGGAAGAGATGCGGCACGATCGCGGCGATTACGATTTTACTTCGCTGATGCGCGTTATCATTCCGCCGACGAAAGATGAGCAACAGCCGGAAACAAAAGTGTCGGATCATCCGATGCTCGACTTGAAGGAGGCCGCTCCGCGCGAGGAGAGTGTGCCTTTGCCAAAAGAGTCGGCGGTCTCTGCCGAGGCAGTCCCGCAGCTTTTAGACCCGCTGATCGAGACCGCGGAAAGCGCGCCAGTATCTGCCGCAACGGAGATGAAACTGACTGAGGACAAACCTGCGGAAGAGGCAAAGATCGCGATGGCCTCGGAAGAGCGCATCGAACCGGAGGTGCAGTTATTTTTGAAAGATAAAGTGGTGCCCGTGCCGGACGCTCCCGCGGAGCAGAACGCCTCGCTCGATCGCGAGCTGGCCCTTGGCGAACCATTCAAGGAAGAGCCTGCACAAGATGTGACGACGAGCACAACCGACGCGGCTGAGCCGGCAGAGATCGTGGAGCCGGTCCCGGAAAAACTGCTCAAGCGCGATGAGGTCGCGCCGCGGCCGATGAGCGAACCGGAAGTCGACCATTTGGTGCTCAGTGCGCAGGCTTACACTGAGGTTATGGGCGACGAAAAGCGTTCGCCAAAGCAAATGTGGGACGACGATGAGACGTTCGATGACCCAGTGGAGAAGCCGCTGACCGGGAAATCTGCGGCGGATGCGCTTCCGTTCCTGGACGCGCAAACAGTAAGCGATGAAAAAGCGGAACCGGAGGAAGAGCGGCGCGGATTCTTCAGTCGTCTCTTCAGCAAAACGTCGCACGGAAAAGATCCGGAATATTGATGGCGAACTCGGCGACGTCGGATGCGGAATTCTCTCCCAAGTTCGGCGCGGTGCTTGATCTCTCGTCCCGCACGAAACTCCGCCTGACCGGCGCGGATCGGCTGCGTTACTTGAACGGGCAAATCAGCAACGATCTCCGGAAAGCGACGGAAACCAGTGCGGTCCACGCGTGCGTTCTGAACGTGAAGGGCAAGGTGGATGCGGATGTCTTCCTCGCCGCTGAGGGCGATTCTTTTCTCCTCGATACCGATCCGGGGAATGAGCGAGACGCTGACCGCGCGCCTGGATCGTTACATTATCGCCGATGACGTGCAGGTCGACGACGTGACGGACGCCTTCGCGCTTTTCCATGTCATCGGTGCCGGGATGCCGGCGTTGTCGGTTAATGGAAAATCTCGCACCGCCGTGCGCTTCGGCGAGGAAGGGATCGACCTGTGGCTGGCGCGCGCGCAGCACCAAATCGCGTGGCAGGAATTATCGAGCGCGCTGCCTGCGCTGAGCGATGAAGCGGCGGAAATCTTACGGGTGGAGCGCGGGCTTCCACGTTGGGGGAGCGAGCTCACGGGCGAGATTATTCCGACGGAGGCGAACCTGGAAGAGAGCGTGGTGGATTTCGCGAAGGGCTGCTACATCGGGCAGGAAATCATCTCGCGCATCAAAATGTCCGGGCAGACAAATAAGCGTCTGTGCGGTTTGAAATTAGAAAGCCAGACAGCCTTGCTTTCCGGCTGGAGACTCGCGGCGATCGACAACCAAAAAGATGTGGGCTGGATCACAAGTAGCGTCGTCAGTCCGCGCCACGGAGCGATCGCGCTCGGTTTTTTGAAGCGTGGCTTCCAGGAGACAGGATCGCGTCTGCAAGCCCGTCCCGCGGACACCGCGGCCGCGCACGACCCGATCATGGTTACGGTCGTTCCTCTGCCTTTCGCGTAGCGCGCTGCGTTTTGCAGGCGGGAGAAGCTGATTGACCGCCGCTCGCTCCGAACCGTAGTTTCCCGCCCCTCCGCCGGACGTTTTCATGGCAAAAATCATACTTAAAAATGCGCTCGCGCACGGGCAGAGTCTGGAGATTGGCGATCGGGAATTTGCCGTCCTGACCGGGCCGAGCAGGAGCGGGAAAACGGCGATTTTGCGGATGATCGCTGGTCTGGACAATGCGGGAACAGGCGAGATTTTCATCGGCGAAAAGAAGGTAAACGATTTAGCCCCAGCCGAACGCGACGTGGCGATGGTCTTCGCAGAAGACGCGCTCTACCCGGGAAGGTCGCTCCGGCAAAACATCGCGTTTGGTTTAACGCAGCGGAAATTTTCCGAAACCGAGGTGACGCGCAGGGTGCAGGATGCGGCCGCGGCCTTATCCATCGCGGAGGTATTGGAGCGCAAGCCGGCGGAAGTTTCGCCGGAGCAACGCCAGCGGACCTCGATTGCGCGTGCGATCGCGCGCCAGCCAAAGGTGATCCTTCTGGACGAGCCGCTGGCTAAACTCGAACCGGCCGCTCGGGCGGGCTTGCGGGCGGAATTACGTCAACTGCACGAGCGCCTGAAAACGACAATCATCTATGCTACCCGCGATGCCTCGGAGGCCATGGCTCTGGGCGAACGGGTGGTGGTGTTACGGGAAGGCGGCGTCGAGCAGAGCGGCACGATGGCGGAAGTTTACGCGTCCCCGGAGAATGTATTTGTAGCCGGCTTTTTAGGTGTGCCGCCCATGAATTTTATCGGCGGGATGCTAAAGCC
The DNA here is from genome assembly GCA_963762685.1 of uncultured Verrucomicrobiae bacterium. GTDB lineage: Bacteria > Verrucomicrobiota > Verrucomicrobiia > Chthoniobacterales > UBA10450 > JACCTI01. Next base: position 160,111 of record CAVXLV010000022.1, read on the forward strand.
CGAGCGCGATTCCTGGCTTTTTCGGGAAAGCGGCGAGGGAACGATCGAGATCCGTCTCTTGCAGGCTGAATTTCCCGCCCTGCAGGCATTCTCGGGTCAATCCATCACGCTGGGCCTTCGTCCTGAGAATCTGGAGATTCGCGCAATGATTAAGGGCTCGGAACCTCCGTCCAGTTTTCCCGCCCTGGTAGATTTTGTCGAAACCATGGGAGCGGATTCTACGTTCCATCTGCACACTGGAGCGCACGCCATGATTGCGCGCCGCTCCGGGGCTTCGGAAGAGCAGCCCGCAGGGCGCCGCGTCCGCTGCCAATTCGACTTGAAGCATCTCCATTGCTTCGATCCGGCGACCGGAAAGCGCCTTCCAAGGGTGTAATGCCTTTTATGTCTGAATCTTGCGTAATTTTAGGTTGCCTAAAAAAACGTCCAGTGCGTAATCTCGGAGTTTACCCCCGAAAGGAACCTTCTCTTGAACCAGCAACTCTTGGCCGAAATCGGCCGCACCCAGCGCTTGGAAATCCTCAATACGCTCAAGCGCACCCGCGGATTGTCCGTCAACGAGCTCGTCGCGAAAATGAAGATGAGCTACATGGGCATCAAGCAGCATTGCCTGACGCTCGAGCGTGATGGCTATCTCGATACCTGGCGTCGCCCACAGAAAATGGGTCGCCCGGAAATGGTTTATCGCCTGACGCGGCGGACGCACGATTTGTTCCCGTGCGACAGCAACGACATGACGTTGCAGCTTTTAAAATCGGTCGGCGAAATCTACGGACCGAACGCGGAGGAGAAGCTGCTTTTCAGCGTTTTCGAACGGAAAACCGCTTCCCTAAAAACAAAGGTGAAAGGCGAAAATGTCGCGGAACGGGCGAAGTGGCTGGCCAAGCAGCGGGAGTCGGAAGGCTTCATGTCCCAATTTTCCACCGACGAAAAAGAAGGCGGCCCGCAGATTCTGGAATGCCATTCACCGATCATGAATTTGCTCGATCAATATCCGATCATCGCGCGGCTGGAACAGGACTTGGTGGAAGGCGTCCTGGGAGTGCCGGTGCGACGGGAAGAGACACGCACCTCGGGTCTCTACGAGTGCGCGTTTTACTTCGCGCTTTAGCAAACACGCCGTCTTTCTCGTCGCCGGAGGCGGACAATCGGGCAGGCGACCGCGGAATTTTCCTTTGGCATCCAGGCGCGTTCGCCTGAATGATGACCAATGCCTCGTGCTTTCCCCACTGCGGTCATTGAGAATCTCCAACCGCTGATTGATGGCGGCCGTTACCCCGTGAAACGGGTGGTGGGCGAGGATCTGGTCGTGACGGCTGACGTTTTCAAAGACGGGCATGATGTGGTCGCTGCGATTTTGAAATGGCGGATGCTAGGCGAACCGGACTGGCACGAGACGGCCATGAGCCATCTCGGCAATGATCGTTGGAGTGGGGCGTGCACCTTTTACGAAAACACGACCTACGAATACACGGTCGAAGCGTGGACGGATACGTTCGCCGGCTGGCAGCATGAGTTTGGCGCGAAGTTCGGCGCCAACATCGCGAACCTGACCAGCGAAACACTGGAAGGGGCGGCTTTACTGGAAGAGGCAGCCGAACGCGCCGGAGATTCGGCGGATGGGAATCGTCTCCGCGAAATGGCGGAAACGATCCGCACTAGTGAAGCAGCGGAGATCAACGCCATCGCGCACTCCGGCGAACTGGAGGTCTTGATGGCGACGTATCCTGATCGCTCGACGGCTACGCAATACGCGCCCGCTCCGCGTGTCACTGTGGATCGGGTGCAAGCGCGGACCGCAGCGTGGTACGAATTTTTCCCGCGCTCCGCCGAGGGCCGCGCCGATCACGGCTCGACTTTTCGCGATTGCCTACCACGCGTGGACGACGCGAAGGCGATGGGCTTTGACGTAATCTATTTCCCGCCGATTCATCCGATCGGTTTTGCCAATCGTAAAGGCCGCAACAATTCCGTCACGAGCGAGCCGGGCGAACCGGGCGTGCCCTACGCGATCGGCAATCGACACATCGGCGCCCCGAATGGTGGCGGCCATAAAGATGTCGAGCCCGCGCTCGGCACGCTGGAAGATTTCGATTGGTTGCAGCAGGAAATCCGCAATCGCGGGATGGAGGTGGCGCTGGATTTCGCGATCAATTGTTCGCCCGATCACCCTTACGTGGCGGAGCATCCGGATTGGTTTTACAAGCGACCCGACGGCACGATTAAGTATGCGGAGAATCCGCCGAAGAAATACGAGGATATCTATCCGCTGAATTTTCGCTGCGCGAATTGGCAGGCGCTGTGGGAGGAAATGGCGAGCATCATTCTCTTCTGGGCGGAGCGGGGCGTGCGCCTCATTCGGGTGGATAATCCGCACACCAAACCGGTGCCCTTTTGGGAATATCTCATCGGGCGCGTGCGGGAGCGTTTCCCCGATGTCGTCTTTCTTTCGGAAGCTTTTACGAAACCAAAAATGATGCAGGCGCTGGCGAAGGCGGGCTTTACCCAAAGCTACACCTACTTCACCTGGCGCGGCTCGAAGGCGGAGTTCACGGAGTATTTCACTGAACTCACGCAGACCGGGATGAAGGATTATTTCCGCGGCAACCTTTGGCCAAACACGCCGGATATTTTGCCGTTCCATTTGCAAGAGGGCGGACGGCCGGCGTTTTTGGTGCGCGCCGTCCTCGCGGCTACGCTCTCCAGCGTTTACGGCATCTACAGCGGCTTCGAGCTTTGCGAAAATGCCGCGCTGCCTGGCCGCGAAGAGTATTTGGATTCGGAGAAGTATCAGTGGAAAGAGCGGGACTGGGATGCGCCCGGCAACATCAAGGATTGGATCACGCGCTTAAACCGGATCCGCCAGCAAAACCGGGCGCTGCATTTTTACGATAATCTGCGCTTCTACCGCGCCGAGAACGACGCGATCCTCTTCTACGGCAAGATGACGGCGGCGCGCGACAGTATCATCCTGATCGTGGTCAACCTCGATCCGGTCGCGTCGCAAAACTCCTTCATTCACGTTCCCGTGGAAGAGTTCGGCGCGATGAATTCCGATGAATACGAAGTGCACGATCTCCTCACGGATGAGCGCTACACCTGGCGCGGCACTCGCAATTACGTGGAGCTCGATCCGCAAACGCGGCCGGCTCATATTTTTCGGGTGCGGCGCGCGTTAGGCGACGGGCGTTTCGCCTGAGGCTGCGGGCGGTCTCTCGTGGTCGCGGTCGCACGAGCGCGTTTGAAGAGATGACCGGCCTATTCGTCTGAACGAAGGAGCGTTGCCCGCTGTCTCTGCTCCGGTGTTGTTGCGTCAGGAACAGCCGCTGCCTATGATATTCGGAACTTACGGAATGAAACGCATCTTCTTGATGCTCGTCGCGCTGGCGAGCGCCACGCCTCTCTTCGCGCAGGATCCCAGCCCCGTCGCGCCCGCGCCGGTCTTGCCGGGTCCAGATTTGCCGCAGACCACCTCCATGCTGGACGCCATGATCCACGCGGGCCCGATTATTATTCCGCTTTTCCTGCTGTCGGTGTTCTCAGTCATGCTGGTGGTCGTCTATTTTCTCACCATCCGCCGTGGGGCGGTGGTCTCACATGGCTACATGGCGACGGCCGATGCGCTCTTGCGGAAGCGTGATTATCTGGGCTTGCTCGCGGTTTCGAATCGACATGGGGAAGCGATTGCGCGCGTCGTGCAAAAGATGCTCGAATTCACGACCAAGAATCCCGGCGCCGAGTTCCAGCAAGTGCGCGAGATCGCGGAGACGGAGGGCACGCGCGTGGCCTCGAGCTTAAATAATCGCGTCACCTATCTCGCGGATATCGGCACGATCGCGCCGTTGATCGGTTTGCTCGGCACCGTCATCGGCATCGTGCGGTCGTTTAGTGCGCTGGGTGCAGACGTAGGTTCGGCGCGTTACATGCAGCTTTCGAAAGGTGTGAGTGAAGCGCTGATTAATACTGCGGGCGGTTTGGCGATTGGTATTCCGGCGATGATCTTCTACGCGTTTTTTCGTGGTCGCGCGCAGCGTTTAATCTCGGAGCTGGAGGCCGCGGTGACGCACGTGCTGGCTCTGCTCTCACTGCAGTATAACAAGCGCACGGAGCGCACTCCGGCATTGCTGGAAGATGAATTTTAACGAGAGCGGCGCTCGTCGCTCTGGTGCGCTGACGATGTGCGCGCCCTCCATCTCATGAACCTGCGCCGACACGCCATCCCTCATCATCCGGGCATTCAGTTGGCCCCGTTGGTGGACGTGCTCATGTTGCTGCTCATTTTTTTCCTGCTCACCTGGAACGCGGCGCGAAACGAAAACGAGCTCGACGTGAAGATCCCAAAGGCCTCGGAGGCGAAGGAGAAAAACGCGCCCATTGGGGACGTGGTCGTGAATGTGAAGGCGGACGGGACGGTCGTGGTAAACCGACGCACGCTGACCTCGACGGAACTATCGGAGATGCTGCGCGGGTTGGTGGGATTGGATCCAAACCAAGCGGTCGTGATCCGTGGTGATGAAGCAGGCGCCTACAAGCACGTGGTCGGAGTGCTGAACACCTGCAGCGAAGCCGGGGTGACGAACGTCGCTTTCGCCACCGCGAAATGAGCCGACGCACGAGCGCAGGCAGCGTGCTCGTAGTCTGGGGCGTGATGTTAGGCGTCGCGTTTGGGCAACGCCCCGATGAGGTCCGCCGGGCCCAGCCCGTCGGCGAAGCGCCTGTCCGCCGCGCCTTGCCGGTCGAGGGCACGCCGCGCCAGATTGCGTCGCCTCCCCCGGCCACGGCTACTCCGAAACCGGCGCCCACCGCAACCAGCACTCCGCGTGTGCTGCCCGCGGATCCTGAGCCGTCGCCCGACTCACCGCCCGAACCACCTCAAACCGAGACCGAGTCGCCGGAGGAGCGACAGTTAAATTACGCGAACGGGCTTTTCTCCCGGAAGATCTATGACCTTGCCATTCCGGAGTACGAGAAGTTTCTCGGTCAATTTGCCGGTGCCGCTGGACGCGCCAGCGCCTTTTTTTATCTAGGAGAATGCTACCGCACGCTTAATCGGACCGCGGCAGCACGGACGTCGTTCCAAAGCGTGGTGAACGATTTTCCCGAGAGCGAGTTTGCCGGGCCGGCGGCTTATGGCGTGGCGGAGATCCTCTTCAATCAGAAAGATTACGCGGGCGCGGCGTCCCTCTTTCACAAGTCGGCCGCGAAATCAAAAGAGTCCGCGCTCGCGCTTTCCGCGCGCTATTTCGAAGCGCGCTGTCTGGAAAACCTCGAGAAAAAAGAGGAAGCGGCGGACCTTTATCTCCAGGTAGTTGAAGCGAAGAATCCGAATCCGTTTCGCGAAGATGCACGAATGGCGGCGGCCACCATCCTGCTCGGGCGCGGCCGTAAAATTGACGCGCTGCGTCAATACGAAGCATTGGCGAACGAGACGAGTAAACCGGCATTAAAAGCCGAGACGACGGTGCGGGCAGGATTAATCGCCTACGATTTGCAGCAAGCAGAGAAGGGTCAAAACAAGGCCATGCTGGAAAAGGCGGTCGCGCTTTTGGAGAAGGGCCGCTCGTTAGGCGAGGCCGGGAAATGGCGCGGCATCGCCCAGGTAGGGCTGCTCCGCCTTTACTATTCCACCGGAAAATACGCCGAGGTGCTGGCTGAGTACAAGCAAAACCAGGCGAACATTCCGGAGGACGTGCGCCCGGAAATGCTGCTGGTGGTCGCCAACAGCCAACGTCAGCTGGGCCACGACAAGGAAGCGGAAACGCTCTACGCGGAGATCGTGTCCAAGTATCCGAATCGCGAAGAGGCGAAGGACGCGCGCTACCAGCGTTTGATCAACATTTACAATTCGGATCCGACCAAACTCGTGAGCGAGGTGGATGCATTCCTCGGTTCAAATCCGACCGCGGAACGCGCCGATCAGGCCAGACTGTTGAAGGCGGAAGCATTCTATAAGGACGGCAAATTTTCGGAGGCGGCGCCGCTTTACGAAGAGCTCCGCGCCTCACAGCTTTCGCCGAAACTTCGGGCGGAAACGGCCTACAAGCTTGGTTGGTGTCAGGTGCAGATGAAGAACCCGCCGCGCGTGGTCGAGGCATTCACGTATTTTCTGCAGGCGTTCCCCGAAAATTCGCAGGCGCCGGTGGCGCTGGTGCAGCGCGCGCTCGCCCATCAGGAAACCCGGGATTCCGCCAACGCCGTGGCGGATTTGAACCTGCTCCTAAAGAATTATCCAGCAGCGAAAGAACGCGAAGCGGCCTTGCAACAGAAGGCCCTCCTGCTTGGCCAACAGGACGATGGGAAGGGAATGTCCGACGCTTTTCGCCAGCTCTTGCAGGAGTTCCCGAAGAGCCCGGTAGCCGCGCAGGCGCAGTATTACATCGGGAAGGCGGCGTTCGAAGCGGGGGATTACAAGCGCGCGATTCCGCCGTTGGAAGCGGCGCGGAAGTTGAACAAAGAGCAGTTCTACACGCCCTCGACGGTGCGGATTATCTCCTCGTTTTTTTATCTCAAAAACCGCGCGGCGCTGACTGCGGAGATCGACAAGTTTCTTGCCGCTGATCCAAATGCGAAAATTCCGGGCGAGATTTTGCAGTCGGTCGGGATCGATTACTACAACGAGAAGAAGTACGCGGAAGCCGAGAAGTTTCTTTCGCTGCTCGGGAACAGCGATCCGAGAAACGTGAACGCGGATTTCTGGTTTTATCTGGCCGACGCGCAAACCAAGCTGAGCAAATTTTCTGAGGCGGAAGCGTCATACGAAAAATATCTGCAGAATGCGACGGATCCGGCCGCGCGCGTGAAGACCTTACTCGCGCTGGGCGCTACCAAAATCGCAGCGCACAAAACGGATGACGCGCAAAAAATCGCGGAAGAAATCATGAGCTTGCAGCCCGAAGGCAAGGTGAATGCGGAAGCGAGGTTGCTGGCTGGTGATGTGCAAATGGAGCGCGGGAATTTCGAGGACGCAGGAAAGGCCTTCATGGGCGTGGCGCTCCTGTATGACGATCCAGCCATCACGCCGCGGGCGCTGCAAAAAGCCGCCAGCGCTTATGAAAAAGCCGGCAAGATGACCGAAGCGCAGAAGGCCAGCGAGCAGCTGCGGACAAGATATCCCGAGTTCGTTGGGACTTGATCTTTCGCTGTGCGCTTCGGGTGCGTTCGCGAGGCGTGTTTAACTGATAGCCAGCGTCTCGATTGGCAGCGAAGCCAAAAACGTCTGGATGTCGCCGACTTGCAAAACCGGCCGCGCCAGATGCGCGGCGAGCAGGCTGGTATCGGGCGTCTGTGCAATCCCCGCGCAGGCGGTGATGCCTTGGTCCGTCAGTTGCGCGATCACGCGTTCCACCTTTTCTCCCACCTGGCGTTCATCAGTAAATTGCACCGTGCAAAGACCCGGCGCAGTCGCTTCCACATAAGGCGCGAGGGTGTAGCTCAACTGTAGTAACAGCTCATCAAGTGCTCGCTCTGGCGCGGACGCGCGTACTTTCACCCTCAGGTCCAAGGAGCGCGCCAAACCCTGGCTCGGCGTCATTCCTACGCGCACCCCGGCGGCTTCGGCCGGTCGGTTTAATTGGATGAGCACAGCTTTCGCCACTTGCTCGTCGATCAGTCCCACCGGTCGCAGAGCCAGCTCTGGTTGATGGCGCAACGCGGCCTGTAAATAAAAATTCGGCAGATAAATCGTGGTAAACATCAGCCCGTCTCCGCCAGTTCGTGACGCGCTCCGGGTCCGCGTTGCACTTCGAATTTTAGCCGCGCACCGGTGTTATCTCGCTCGAGATCGGCGAGCTGCCAGGAATTCGTCAGCGCGAGTTTCCAATGCGCGCTGCTGATCATGCTCCGACGAGTCAGCACCAAAAAAGCGCTCGGTGCCGGCTCGACCAAACGCTGCAGCCGATACCAACTGGCGGCAGGAATTTTCCGTAGCTCCTCCATCGGATTAAGGACTAAATCGAGCAGCACGAGCGGGAAATTTCCGTCGCGCAAAAGGAGATCAGCCGCTTTAACGGCGTCCATCGCTTTACCGCAGCGCACCCAGAGAAGTTGGCGGAGCCGGGCCTGGCCCAACGGCTGGGGATCGAAGGAATCGCGGCCATCGATTAAAGCCACGCAGTAACGGCCCAGCACGGCGGCATGGAGTAGTTCGCAAACCAGCCGCGCGCTTCCGGCGCTGACGTGGGGGCTGCTTAATTCCGTGATAGCACCTTTGGCCAACCCGCCTTCCGTAGCCTGGTCCAGCGCTGCCAGCCCGGTGGCGAGCCGGCCGGGCGCGCTCAGGCGCTGGGACGGGAACCGTTCCGCGAGCAGTTCGCGCAGATCGACGATTTTGCGACTCGCTCCCATTCCAGAAGAATGGCAGCGGACTCAAATATGTTCAACTGAACATTACACTTGGATTTCTCGCTTAAGTGCGCTTACGGCGACTGCTTGCTTTCAGCTGCTTGCGCACGAGTGAGACCATCACCCCTTGAATGCGCAATTCCCGCGCAGGCACGAGATCAGGGAAGAGCGGATTCTCCGCTTTCAAATACGGGCGGCCGCGATCCGTCACGTAACGCTTCAGCGTCGTCTCCCCATCGATCAAAGCCGCCACAATATCACCGCTGCGCACTTCTTTGCCGTCTTCGAGGATCACGATGTCGCCATCGAGAATATGAGCATCGATCATGGAGTCGCCCCGGACGCGCAGGGCAAACGTGCGCGCGTTTTTTGAGGCATTCACGTTATGCGTATCGAGCGAGACATGGCCCTCGATCGCCTCCTCGGTCGCTCCCGCCATGCCGGCGGGAATCTGCCCGTAAATCGGGATGTCCAGCACGCGGATCTTCTGCCCTGGCGTGACCAAGGCGCGAGCTTTGCGCGCGTGGCGATCCAGGCAGCCTTTCTTTTCCAACGACGCCAGATATTGCATCACGGAAGTTTGGCTGGCGTAGCCAAAATGTTTCTGGATTTCGCGCGTGCTGGGCGTGATGCCTTTCTCGCGCTGCTCGCGTTGAATAAAACCGAGGATGTCCTGCTGCCGCTCCGTGAGCACAGGGTTATTCTGGCGAGTCGGCTAACGAGCGCAAGTTCAAATGAACACTTGGCTATTTCGTCTGATTCGAGGTTTGGCACCAATTCGTGGATCCGAGCTAGTCGCTTGCTAAGTTCGCGTAAATTCGTTCCGCCATGTTATCCAAAGGTCGAATGTTGGTATTATAGCCCTCGGTGCTGCTGTAACCGATGCTTCACGCTTTGCGTTGTCGAATACCCAAAAGGGTTTCCGAAGGGTCGCGTAATGCGGTTCACCATATTGTTCCTGGGCCTGTTGGGGCCTAAATTCGTCAGAATATAAGCTGGTCGAGCGTAAACGGCATGTAGCTTTTGATTTCGGCTCAATGTTCCGTCGAAATTCGATCTCCAGTTAAAGCTCCATAAAGAAACCTGCGGTGTCTCTTCGAACCGGGATAAATTGTAGGATTGACTGATTCTGGGTGAGCGGCATCATCCGTCGGATAAATTCCGTTATCCGCCTTGTAACTTTCCAGCGCGGCTGAGATCGCGGCGATTTCTGCTTCGGTGCGCGAACGTTTCCCCTTCTCCTGCACGTAGCCCGTGGTCGCGACCACCAAGCCCGCGAGGATGACAATGATCGTCATGACCACCAGCAGTTCAATGAGGGTGAACGCATCAGTGCTCGGGGTTGGTTGGTGCGTCATCATGTTTGCTGCTGCAATCCGCTGATGATGCTGATGAGCGGCATGAAAAGCGCGATGACGATCGTCCCTACCACCAAAGCCAGAAAAACGATCATAATCGGCTCAAGCATCGCAGTGAGGCCCGCGACCGAATTGTCCACCTCATCATCGTAGACCTCGGCAATCTTCAGCAGCATCTCGGGGAGCTGGCCGGTCTCTTCGCCCACATCGATCATGCTGATCACCATGGGCGGGAACACACCGCTCGCTTCCAGCGGTTGCACGATGGATTCGCCTTCTTTGACCGCATCATGCACCTGCGAGATCGCTCCAGCGATGACAGTGTTGCCAGCCGTCTCGCGAGTAATATTGAGCGCCTGCAAAATGGGGACGCCACTGGTGACGAGCGTGCCGAGCGTGCGGGAGAAACGCGAGATCGCCGTCTTCCGCAGAAGATCGCCGAAGAGCGGGAGGTGCAGTTTAAATTTATCCAGCACCACCCGCCCGCGTGGTCGGCTGCTGATAATCTTGAGCCCGACTACGAGAATGATGATGGAACAAAGGATCGCGATCCAGTGATCGGTCACCGCCCGGCTCACGCCGATAACGAAAAGCGTGATCGTGGGCAGCGGTTTGTCGCCCAGCATGTCGTGAAAAATCTGCTCGAATTTTGGCACAATGAAGACGAGCAAAAACGCCATGATCCCGATCGCGAGCACCATCACGATCATCGGGTAAACCATTGCGGCCACGACCTTGTTTTTGATCTTCTGGGCCTTTTCCTGGAATTCGGCCAGCCGCGTGAGCACTAGTTCCAGGACGCCGCCGAGTTCACCGGCACGGACCATGTTCACGTAGAGGTCGTGGAAGATTTTCGGATGTTGCGCGAGCCCTTCAGAAAAGGTGCTGCCGCTTTGCACCGTATCCGAAAGATTAACGATGGTTTTTTTTAGAACCTGGTCGCGTTCCTGTTTGGCCAGGACGGTGAGCGCGCGCAAAAGCGGCAGGCCGGAATCAATGAGCGTGGCGAGCTGGCGGGTGAAAATCATGAGGATTTTCGTCTTCACCGTCTTGCGTTCGAAGAGGACAATTTCCTTCCGCTTCTTCGCTCCCACCGGCGCGGCCGCGCGCGGGGTTTTTGTCTTCTTCTGCCTGGCCGCTTTGGCGGCGCGTGCGCCACCCTTTCCCTCCTCGAGAACTTCAGTTGGAAAATAGCCAGCCTGCCTCAACTGTCCGATGGCTTCGTTCGTGGAATTGGCCTCCACCAGACCAGCCGATTCCTGCCCGCGGGCATCAAGCGCGACGTAATGGTAACGGGGCACGATCGCTACGCTAAAGTTCCAAATCCCAAGTTCCAAGTTCCAAAGAAATCTCCACGCCCAAAGCTCGAAAGGCGAACGACCGGTGGGTTTGAAGCTTGGAAGCCGGAGCTTCTTCGGGGTTTTATCTCACGTGTATTTCAACACCTCTTCCACGCTGGTATCGCCCTCGAAAATACTCCGCAAACCATCCTGCCGCAGCGTCACCATTCCCAGCTCCACGGCTTTTTCTTTTAAGACCACCGTGGGCGCGCGTTCGTTAATTAACTCGCGGATCGGATCGGAGATTTTCATCAATTCGTAGATGCCTTTGCGTCCCTTGTAGCCGGTGTTGTTGCAGACGTCGCAGCCTTTTCCGTAGTAAAATTGTTTCTCGCCGATGTCGCGGCGCGAGAGTTGGAGTTGATCGAGAAACGCCTGCGTCGGCTGATAGGTCGTGCGGCAATTCGGACAAATCGTGCGCAGCAAACGTTGCCCGAGAACGGCTTCGAGGGTGGAGGAAATCAGGAAAGGCTCCACGCCCATATCGATCAAGCGCGTCACCGCGCCGGGCGCGTCATTCGTGTGCAAGGTGGTGAAGACAAGATGGCCCGTGAGGGAAGCCTGGATGGCGATCTGCGCGGTCTCCACATCGCGCGTTTCGCCCACCATAATGCGGTCGGGGTCCTGTCGGAGGAACGCCCGCAGGACTCGCGCAAAAGACAGCCCGATCCCTTCATTCACCGGCACCTGCACGATGCCATCGAGATCGTATTCCACCGGCTCCTCCGCCGTCAGCAGTTTGGAGTCGATGGTGTTGATCTTGCGCAGGCAGGAATAAAGCGTGGTCGTTTTGCCAGAGCCGGTCGGCCCGGTGACAACGAAGATGCCGTTTGGCCGGTTAATGACCTCGATAATGTAATCGTGGATGTAATCCGGCATGCCGAGCGCCTCGAGATCGAGATTCACGGTCGAGCGATCGAGGACCCGCAGGACCACGCTCTCGCCGAACTGCGTCGGCAAAGTCGAAACGCGCATGTCGATCATGCGCCCAGCCACGTTCTTCTGAATGCGGCCATCCTGTGGGAGGCGGCGTTCCGCGATATTCAAGTTGGCCATCACCTTGACGCGCGAGATGACGGGAAGCGCGAGATGCCGCGGCGGCGGTGCCATTTCGTAAAGAGCGCCATCCACGCGGTACCGGATTTTAAATTCGTGTTCGAACGGCTCGAAATGGATGTCGCTCGCGCGATCCTGGATCGCCTGGAAAAGAATGAGATCAACGAAGCGAATGATCGGCGTGGCGTTCGCATCAGCCTCGGCGCTGGCGGCCTCGCTCGCGGCCGATTCCATCGTGAGGAGATCGCCGACGTCGCCGAGTTGCTGGAGAATCTCCTCCATGCTGGCGGAGTCGCTCCCGTAGGCGTGCTGGATCCGTTCCTCGATTTTCTCCGGCGGTGCGACGACCACGTGGATGTCTTTCCCCAAGGCAAAGCGCAGGTCTTCCGCCGCCCGCAGATCCAGCGGGTCGACCAAAGCCACCGAAATTCCATCCCGGTTTTCTCCCACGGGCAAGGCGCGGTGTAACCGGGCGAGACCGCTCGGGATGAGCTTGAGAATCTCAGGCGCGATTTCGCTCGTGAGGGGAAGGAAGTCCGTGCCTAACGAGTCGGCTATGGTCTGGTAGAACTGTGTTTCATCGAGCAAACCATGATCCACCATGGTTTGCGCGAGCGTTTTGCCGTTCTGATTCGCTTCCTCCAGCGCGTCATCGATCTGCGCGGGCGTGAACATCCGTTGCTCCTGAAAAAGCTCGGCGATCTGATTGTTGTTCATCAGTTCGCGTCTCCCAAGGTGATGGAAATGACCTCCTCCGCCGAGGTCATGCCCGCCAGCACTTTGCGCACACCATCTTCGCGCAGGGTGCGCATGCCGAGTTCGCGCGCTTTTTGGCGCAGGAGCAAGGTGGGCTTGCGCTTATTCACCATGTGCCGCACTTCGTCGTCCACGACGAAGATCTCGAAGATGCCCATGCGGCCTTTGTAGCCCGTGCCGCGGCAACGCTCGCAGCCGACCGGGTGCATGATCTTCGCCTCGGAAAGCTGCGAGCTTTCCACGCGCAGCGCGCGCATTTCCGTTTCGCTCAGTGCGCCCGGCGCTTTGCAATTCGGGCAGAGTTTTCTAACGAGTCGTTGCGCCATGATCGCGCGCACGGACGAGGCCACGAGGAAAGGCTGCATCCCGAGATCGACCAGCCGGGCGATAGCCGACGGCGCATCATTCGTGTGCAAGGTGCTAAAAACGAGATGCCCAGTCAGGCTCGCATTAGTAGCGATGGAAGCGGTCTCGAAGTCGCGTATTTCACCGATCATGATGATATTCGGCGCCTGGCGCAGGATGGAGCGAAGCGCGGCGGGAAACGTCATCCCGATCTCAGAATTCACCTGCACCTGATTGATCCCGTTCATCTGATACTCGACCGGTTCTTCCACGGTGATGATCTTTCGATCGGGCTTGTTCATGTAGTTGAGACACGCGTAGAGCGTGCTCGTTTTCCCGGAGCCGGTCGGGCCGGTCACGAGCAGGATGCCATCCGGCAAACGCAGCAAACGCTCGAAAGTTTCCTGGTCGTCGCTGAGGAAACCGAGCTCCGGCAGACCAAGCATGAGACTCGATTTATCCAGCAAACGCATGACCACGCTTTCGCCGTGATTCGTCGGGATGGTGGAGACGCGAAGATCGAGCGAATTGCGCGCGATTTTCACCTGGATGCGGCCATCCTGCGGCAGGCGCTTTTCCGCGATGCTCATCGAGCCGGTCATAATTTTGAGCCGGCTGACGATGGCCGACTGCAAACGCTTGGGCGGTGCCTGCATTTCCTGCAAGACCCCGTCGATGCGGAAGCGGACCCGAAATTTTTTCTCCAGCGGCTCAAGATGGATATCGCTCGCGCCGAGGCGATGCGCCTCGACCAGAAGCATCGAGACCATGCGAATGATGGGTGCGTCCGTGTCGTCGCCTCCGGTCAGGTCGCCTCCATCAGCCAACTCCAGCCCGCGATCAGCTTCGCCGCCAAGACGTTGCTCGAGAATATCCGACGCTTCATCCGCGGTGCCGTAATATTTTATCAGCGCTTCGCGCATCATTTCCGGGCTGCTGCAGACGAGCTCGATCTCGCGTTGCAGAAGGAAATTGAGGCCGTCAATCGTGTCGATATCGAGCGGATCGCTCACCGCGACCACGAGTCCGTCGTTCCCGTGCGCGATCGGCAGGACTTTGAAGCGGCGCGCGTCTTCCGCCCGAATTTCCTGGATGACATCGGGCGGGATCAAGAGCGTGGAAACATCCACCCAATCCATGTGCGCCTGCGCTGCGAGCGTGCGCGAGACGTCGGTTTCGCCCAGGACGCCATCGTGAATCAAAACTTCGAGAACCTTTTGCCCGCTCTGGGTGCGCGCCCGCGCGGCCGCGATCTGGGCGTTCGTCAGCAACCCCACGTCTTCGAGAACTCGAAGTACATATTCGTCATTTTGAGCCAAGGTAGAGGAAGCTTCTGGCTTGCAGGACCGATGATGCAAGCGGGAAGCTTGCGCGACCGTCTTTAAATATGAAATCGCCAGAACCTCTGCGCCTCGCGATGTGGTCGGGCCCGCGCAATATCTCCACGGCGATGATGCGCGCGTGGGAAAATCGGCCGGATACCGTGGTGATCGATGAGCCGTTCTATGCCTACTATCTGGCGCAAACGGGGGACGCCCATCCGGGTGCGGAGGAAGTGATCGCGGAAGGCGAGACCGACTGGAGGAAGGTCGTGGCGCAGCTGACGAGCGAGGTGCCGGCAGGGCGGGGGATATTTTATCAAAAGCAGATGACGCATCATTTGCTGCCGCAGATCGATCGCGGATGGCTGCGTCGTCTAACGAATTGTTTCCTGGTGCGCGACCCGGCGGAGGTAATCATCTCCTACCTAAAGAAGAACCATGAACCGACCGCGCGCGATCTCGGATTCCCGCAGCAGGCGGAGATTTTTGATCTGGTGCGGGCGGAGACGGGAACGGTGCCGGCGGTGATCGATGCGCGTGATGTGCTGGAGAATCCCGCGGGGACGCTGCGCCGTTTATGCGCGGCGGTGGGGGTGGAGTTTACGGAAGCCATGCTGGCGTGGCCGCCGGGTCTGCGCGCGACGGATGGAGTATGGGCGAAGCATTGGTATGGCGAGGTGGAAAATTCCACCGGCTTCCGCGCCTCGGAAAAACGCACGCTTGAAGTGCCGGCGCGTTTGCAGGGCGTGTGCGAGGAATGCCGGACCGTTTATGAGCGACTTTACCAGCATCGGCTGGTGTGAACTATGTAAGGTATGCAGCAGAAATTCGACGAGCGGAATCGCGATCTCCTGATCAACATCAACGGCGAATTGGTGCATCGGGACCGCGCCGGCATCAGCCCGTTTGACTCCGTGGTGCAGGGCGGCGACGCCGTCTGGGAAGGCTTGCGGTTGTACGATGGCCGCATCTTCAAGCTGCACGAACACCTGCGCCGCCTGCGCGATTCGGCCACCGCGCTGGCGTTTGCGGAGATTCCGCCGGACGAAAAGATCATCGCCGAAATCAAGCGCACGCTCCTCGCCAACGAAATGCGGGATGACGTGCACATTCGTCTTACCCTGACTCGCGGGGTGAAGGTGACCTCAGGGATGGATCCGCGGCTCAATCAAAGCGGCCCGACCTTGATCGTGCTCGCGGAACACAAGCCGCCCGTTTACGCGAAGAGCGGGCTGCGCTTGATCACGAGCAAAATGCGCCGGCCGCCGCCGGAGATTCTCGATCCGCGGATTCATCATGCGAATTTGTTGAACTCGATCCTGGCCAAGATCGAAGCGAACGCCGCCGATGCCGATGATGCGCTCATGCTCGATTTGCGCGGGTTCGTGGCGGAGACGAATGCGACGCACATTTTCGTGGTGCGGAACGGCTGCGTTTTTACGAGTAATGTCCTCGCCTGTCCGGAAGGGATCACGCGCGCAACGGTGCTGGAGATTTGCGCCGCGAATCAAATTCCGTGCGGAGAAGTCGACTTGCCGCTGGAGGATGTCTACGGCGCGGATGAAATGTTTTGCACGGGCACAATGGGCGAGCTGGCTGCGGTCACGAGCGTGGACGGCAAAACGATTGGCGATGGCGAGGTTGGGAGCGTGACGCTTCAACTCACGGCGCTGTTTCTGGAGCGGACCGCGATAGAAGGCGTGCCGGTAGTTTAGGCAACGCGCGCGCGTCTTCCGGAGCGGAGCGCAGCGGAGTCGAAGGATCTCCCCGTCGCGGCTACGGGCATAGTGCTGCGCCAAGACGATCTCCCAATTCGGCCCTCGGCATTGACGGCGCGAAAACCCTCAACCGTCTCCGCGGTTCGGAACGACGAGGTGGGCGCTGGCGGTGGCTCGGGCGTTTCCTAATTGAGCAAATATTCCCGGATGAACTGCACCGTGGCGTAGAACTGAAAGTCGGCGTTTTTCTTTTTCGCGAAGCCGTGGCCTTCATCATTCGCCATCAAAAACCAAACCGGCGTGCCTTGCTTCTTCAACGTCTCGACGATCTGGATGGCTTCCGTTTTCGGCACGCGCGGATCGTTTGCGCCCTGCACCACGAAGAGTGGTTTGGTGATTTTTTCCGCATTATTTAACGGCGCCGTCCGCTCCATGAATTCCGCCATTTTCGGATCGCGCTCGTCTCCGTATTCGACGCGGCGCAGATCGCGGCGATAGCTTTCCGTGTTCTTCAGGAACGTGGCCAAATTGGAGACGCCCACCACATCGAGCGCGCAGCGAATGCGATCCGCGTAGTTCGACGCCACCGCCAGAGTCATGAAGCCGCCATACGATCCGCCCGTGACCATGACGCGCTCTGGATCGAGCTGCGGCTGGCCCGGAATCCAATCGAGCAGCGCAGAGATATCCTTGTAGGAATCTTCCCGCTTCAGGCCGTTATCGAGTTGCAGGAAAGTCTTCCCGTAGCCCGCGGAGCCGCGCACATTTGGCAGGATGAGCGCGCAGCCGAGCTCATTGAGGAAGTAATTGTTTCGCCCAAGAAATCCGGGCCGGTATTGCGCTTCGGGTCCGCCGTGGATGTTGATGATAAGCGGGCGTTTGCCGGGGAACCTCTTCGCGTCCGGCGTGTAGAGAAAACCACTGATTTCGCGCCCATCGAACGATTTCCATTTTACCAACGTCGGCTGCACAAATTGCGCGGCCGCGATGCCGCCCGTCTCGCTCGCGGTCCAGCGCTCGATCACGCTTTTCCGGTCGATCATCGACCAGGTGTAAACGTCGGAAGGCGACTGCGCTCCGGCTACATTAAAGGCCAGCAGAGAGCGCTTCGGATCGCGGTGCCACTGCAAACCGGAAATGACGACCGGGCCGAGCGCAGGCGGAAAATCAGGATCGGGCAGGGGCCGCGCCGTCAGCGCTTTCTCCCGCGCAGAAACATCCAGCAGGTGCAGCGTGCTGACTCCGTTTTCATTAAAAGCGTAAGCGATGCGGTTGCCGTCCGGGCTCAAGTCCCAATCACTCACGTCCCACTGCGGATTCGGCAAAAGGTAACTGTGTTTCCCGCTCGCGAGATCGATGTAGGCGAGGCGCTGATATTCCGATTCGCGGTCCGTCGTGGCGAAAATGCCTTTGCTGTCTTTCGCGAAAAGAGCCTTCTCGTAGGCGACCGTTTCCGCGCCCTCCGCCGCCCGCGGCGTGAGCTCTTTCTTCGTCCCGGCCTCGGCGTCAAAGAGCCAAAGATAGCTCTCGTTAATCGAGACGTATTCGAGCACGAGCAACTGCTTGTCGTTAGGCGACCAATCCAGCACCTGCCAGCCGCCGCCTTTCACTTCCGCGAGGAGCTTGTCGCTCTTCGGATCTGCGGGCGCTTGCAGATAAATGTCGGTGTCGGCTCCGTTTCGGCGGGTGGAGGTGTAGGCCACACGGTCGCCTTTGCTGCTCCAGATCGGCTCCGAGTTGCGCGATTTCCCATCGGTCAGCAGCGTGACCGCGCCACTCGCGAAATCGTAACGGTAGTTCTGGTTAAACTCATTCCCGCCCGCGCTTTTGGTGAAGATAAAGTAGTCGCCCTTCGTCGGCGAGACGGTCGCGCTGAGGATGCGATCGGGGGAAAAGGTCAATTGCGTGCGCGCACCGCCGGCGTGGGCCAAAGCATGCACCTGATTCGTATCCGCGAACCGCGTCAGGATGAGCATCTCCGGCAGCGTGGGATGCCAGGATGCGATATTAGCCGACCGCGCCTCCGTGTAACGGCCGACCTGCTCTGCAACTTCCGCGGGGATCGACGGGATGCCATCGAGAACCAAACTCTCCGGCGGCGCGATCGGTTTAGGGGCGGGCACATCCGCCGCGAAAGCAGAGGTGATGGCGAGAAAAAAGAGAAAGCGGAGCGGGTTCATACGAAAATCATAGTAGCGGCGGTGACTGTTGGTGCGCAATCCGCCCGTCCGGAGCAAGACGCGCGTCGATCGTTTCGTTAAACTGATTGGCGCCGTGATCGAATCGTTAGGCCATCGAGCGCTAGCCGTCAGGGCAGCGTCGTCCCAGCGGCCGCTTTCATGAGGCCGAGGTCCGAGGCGTTGATCGCCCCGCTCGCATTCACATCGTGGCGGAAGTTGAGCGCATCCAACGGCTGCCCGGCGCGCGCTTTCGTCTCCCCGAGATCCGTGGCATTAACGGAACCGCTCGCATTCGTGTCTCCGAGCAGGACGCGGAAGGGCACGGCGATGTCGCGGCTGACGGCGCCGCGGGTGACGCCCGAAAGTGTAATGGTGAGAGCCTGCGCGTTGCTCACGTTGGTCAGCGGCACGAAAACCGTCGAGCCATTTACCGTGACCGCGCCGTCGTTGCTTTTGCTTTGGTTGCCGACCTGACCGATGCCCGATGTCACCTGCGCCTGAGGCGTGCCATTGACGCTGACCGGACTGGAGAAGGTGATCGCAAGCAGATGGTCGCCGGTCGATCCGCCGCTGCGCGGTTCGATGCCGGAACTGCCGGTGAGCGGCAGTGGGACGTCGCAGACGAGGCCGTTATGGAGCTTGCGAGAAACGACCGAGATCGGCCTTGCGGCGGCAACGGGATTCGCAGCTACGAAGATTTGGCTGCTCGCCGTCCAGGCAAACTTCTCGCCGTCGGTTGAAAAGGTGAGGTCGTAAATGAAGCGGTCTGCCGGAGATGAGTATTCCTGCGCGAGCTCTCCCGTCTCGAAATTCCAGAAGCGGATTTTGTTTTCCCCGTAGCCGACGCCGAAGGAGATGCCGGCGACGACGTGGGCGCCGTCGGGTGTCCAAGCCACTCTGTTAAACGTGGTCGAAGTGGAACTGGCGCTCACCGCAAAAGTGCGAACCAATGCGCCCGTATCGACGCGCCACACCCTGACCTCCGCATCATATCCAGTCCGGCCGGCGGCGATGAACTGGCCATCGGGCGAGAAGGCGACTGAATCCACCATGTAAGCATCGGGGAAATTAATCGCCTGGAGGAGGGCGCCATCTGCTACCCGCCAAATTTTCACGAAGCTATCGCGACCGACTGAACCGAGAAGGGTGCCGTCCGGCGAAAAACGTACGCGCAAGGTGCCGCCATCATTCGGAGCGCGTAGATGGCCCGGGAGCGTGCGCTCGATCTCGCCGGTATCACTGCGGACCAGCCGGATGTTGTCGTAGTTCACTGGGGCGTAGTTGTACCACAATCCGCCCAGCGCGATGAGCTGCCCGTCCGGCGCATAATCGACCGTGTAATTCGGCGCATTTCCCGCTGCCGGGGCGGCGATCCGTTCGAGCGGCTCGGCGTTGTAAAAAAGATAACCGCCTTCGCAAACCGGTGGCTGCTGGGCGGTGCAGCGCGTGCTCAGATTCGCCGTGGCGATCCGTTGTTGATCGGGCGAGAGGGCAATCTCGTTCGCGCCATAATAGATGAAGCTGGGCTCCGTTTCGGCGAGGACCGCGCCGCTGCCGGAATCGAAGCGCCGGAGCAAGACGCCGCTGGCTGAGGCATTTCGAAGCTCGCCGCCGGCCATGAGCTGGCTGTTATCGGCAGTGAACTTCAACGAGCGATAACTTCGATCCAGGCTGGCGGGCGTTTGCCAGATGATCTGCGGCGATTGTGCGGCAGCGAGGCCGAGCGAGGCGCTCAGGCAGGCCAGGTGCAGACCGATGGTGCGTTTCCAGTTCATGTTTATCTCCTTTTCCTTCTCTATGAAGAACCATTCAAGATTCGCGCCCCGTCGTGCCAGTGGCTGCGTGGTGTGCAGGCAGGCTACCGTCTTCATCGATCGTCCGGCGCGGTCGGCCCGAATGCGCCCGTCGCTGCTTACGGTCCGAGACCAAGGCGCTGCCCGACGCCGCTTTCACGGCCCCGACGTCGGGGCTGTTAATGCTTCCGTTCGGTTACGTCGGCGCGGAAATTTGTTTGGCTCAGCGCCGTTCACATCGTGCAGCGTGACAGTGAGCGTCTGGGCATTCGCGACATCGGTAAGAGGGTGTATCGCGCTCGCAGGCCGCTGCGTGAGCCCTGTTTATCGGCGCGTCACCATCGGCAGCGCCGCGGGCCCACCGCCGGACGCCGCTTTCACGGCTCCGACATCGGAGCTGTTGATGCTACCGTTGGCGATCACGTCAGCGCGGAAGTTGGCTGAGGTTACGGTGCCGGCAGAGGCTTTGACCTGACTTACATCGCTGGAAGTCACCGTCCCGCTGCCATTCACATCGCCGAGGAGCAAGGTCACGGGCACGTTCTGCGGCGGCATGGTCTGGCCGGAGGAGTCGGTCACATTACTCAGCGTGACGGTCATTGTTTGTCGGTCTGCGACGCTGGCCAGATTCACGATGAGAGTGTTCCCACTGAAAGAAGTGCTGCTGACGCTGCCGGCCCCGGCTGAGACGGATGCCGTCCCAGTCGTGAGTGGATTGGAGAAGGTGGCCACAATGGTGTGATTACCTCCGCTGCGACCCTCCACCCCGGGGGTTCCAGTGAGCGGGAGATTGATATCGTACGTTCCGGCAGAGCCGTGCGTTTTACGTGAGACGGCGCTGGTCATTTGCAACGCGGGCGCGGCCGTCCCATTGGTGGCGAAGACGCGGGCAGCACCATCGGACGAAGTCTGAAAACGCCAGTCGCGCGCCACCACCAGGAGGCGCACATCCGGCGAGCCCGTGCCGGGGGCAAGCTGCCAATTATAGCTCCGCGCAGTGCCGGGGAGATCGCGGACGATCGGCTGCCAGGTGCGCGCGCCATCAAAGGAGGCGACAATGTCGAAGCCGCGCAGGCCTTCATCGTCGCTCGCGGTCCAACTGATGGGAATGACGCTGCCCGGTGCAAAAGTCTGCCCGGCTTGCGGCGCAGAAACCGCGATCGTAGGTGGGTTATCGTTCAAATGCGTGTCGGGCCGCACTTTGAAGAGAGGGCTGTACCAGTATTTCCGATTATTCGTGGTGTCGCCGTAGCTGATGACAAAGCGGACGCTGTCGCTGCTGAAGAAAGGGATGCCGCCGCCATTCGCGCCGCGGCTGTAAAGTTTCCGGCGCTCGCTCCCAACTTCTTCGATGTAGAACTCAACCCGTGTCATGTAGGGCTCGATGTTCGGAACGAAGAAGCCGTCCGGCAGGATTTCGCCCGGCTGGAAGGTTTGGCCGGGGGCGATGTTGAACGTCACCGTGCCCTGGATGTTGTTCGTCGGGATCACGACTTCGGCTTCGTCGAAGCTTTCCTTCCCGGTGGTATCGACGGCCACGACTTTGATGTAGGCATTATTGCCGTTCACGGTGAAACCAATGTTCGGCACCGTCCATTCGTAGGTCTGCTGGTTGCCGGGCAAGGTCGCGACGGTGGAGAAGGAGCCGGGAAAATTTCCCACGGGCGAGAAGAGGATCTTGTGCGAGGTGATGCCCACATCGTCCGATGAAGTCCAGCGGAGCGTGACCTTGTTGCCGGCTTCCTGCTGGAAAGAGGGCGCGAGGAGATTCACTTCCGGTGGGCCGTCGCTGTAATCGGGACGCGCGGTGAGAAACGGTTGAAAGACGGTTTGCTGGTTGCCGATCGGGTCGCCTGTGCCGCCCGGATTGCTCGGGGTACGCGGTCCGGTGGGCGAGCCCCACCAGCAATTGCGCGCGTCGGGCGAGTAATTCACGCCAGTGCCGTTGCCTTCGAAGCTGTTCGGATTCGCGGCGTTATTCAGGCTGCTGCTGGCGCCGGCATTGTGACCGATGCCGTTATTCAAATACTGCGAGCCGCTGACCAAGGCGCCGCCCGAAGTGCCAATGCCGTTGTTCCGAAAGATGCAGTTCTCCAGCCGCCACGCGCCCCCATTCACGCCGTCGGTATTGCCATCGATGATGCAGTAACGCATCCGGCCGCCTTCGGTGCGGTCGGCATGTAGGTCGTACCAACCCGAACCAGCATTGGCGCGCTCGAAGGTGATCGGTTCCGCTTTCGTTCCGAACGCGCGCATGC
Source organism: uncultured Verrucomicrobiae bacterium (assembly GCA_963762685.1). Taxonomy (GTDB): domain Bacteria; phylum Verrucomicrobiota; class Verrucomicrobiia; order Chthoniobacterales; family UBA10450; genus JACCTI01. Next base: position 182,577 of record CAVXLV010000022.1, read on the forward strand.
CGTTGCCGAAGCCTTGATCGCTCATGTAGGAAAACGGCGCCATCTTTACCGTCACGCCCGGGAAAATGCGCAACCCTTCGCCGACCACGAGCGGCGAGCCGTCGTTGTAATAAGGAATGGCGAACTTCGGCCAGAACGCGCCCGCGGAGGCGAAATCGCTCACGTGAATCAGGTTATTCGTATTCCCGATCGCGGGGACCGTGCTTTCGGGATACAGGCCGGCGATGGTGAGGTGGATCGGATAGACGTTGCCTTGCAGAGTGGTGTTCGGTCCGATGAGGACGTTGGTGCCGTTGCGGGTATCGCCGGCCAGCCTCAGCCCGCTTTGAGCCGCGTTCGTCACGCTGATGTTATTCAGGAAAAGATCGGAATCGGAGCCGAGCGTGAGACCGGCGTCGCTCGAGCGGTCCGAGGTTACGTTATCGAGGAAAAGATAGGCGGGATAAACATTGCAATAGGAGCCGTTGGTGAAGCTCGTGTTCCGCAGGACGACGGTGCAATAGGCCACATAAAGACTGGCGCTCTGATTCGCCCCATTGCCCTGGAAAGCGCAGCGATCGAACTGCAAATACGGCGCCCGCGAATTATCCAGCTGCAACACCTGCCCGTTAAAGACGGTCCCGTTGCCGGAGAAATTGCAATCCGCGAACAAGAGCACGCCATTCGTGTCGGGAACGACCTTGGCGCGCACCTCGGTGAAATGCAGATCCGCGGTGCCGACGACATCGAGAGCGGAGGAGAAGTTGCTCGCGCTGTTGATCGTGATGCGATTGCCCGCGGTGCCATTGCCGATGAGCTGGCCATTCACCTGCAAGGTGCTGTTGGCCTGGATACTCACGATCACGCCGGCTTCCATGATGAGGGTTTGGCCCGCGGGCACGGTGTAAGTGCCGGAAACCACGTGCGGATTTGTCGCCGCCGTCCAGGTGATGGTCTGGGCGAGACAAGCGCTCGCGCTGAGAAGAAATGGGGCGAGGAATTTTAGGTAGTTCATGGTTATCTCTGTTTCTCTTGGGTGAAGGCGGCGGCAGCGCCGCTGGCGGCGGACTTGACCGCGCCGACATCGGAACTGTTAATCCCGCCATTGATCGTGACGTCGGAGCGGAAGCTATTCCCGCTCATGGCGGCGCCGATGTTGGCCTTGGTCTGCGCCACATCGGTGGCGTTGACCGCACCGTTGCCGTTGGTGTCGCCGAAGAGAATCCGCACCGGCACATTGGTCGCTGGCAGGACTTGCCCGAAAGCATCGGTGATGTTGCTCAGCGTGATGGTGAGCAGTTGCGCATTCGCCACGCCGGTCAGGTTCACCGTCATGGTCTGGCCGCTGAAAATTGGATTACCCGCAATGCTCGCGGCGCCTTGCACACTGGCGCTTCCGCTCGCCACGTCATTGCTAAAAGTAAAGACCAGCGTGTGGCCCGCGGCACCTGAGCGGCACTCGACCCCGGCGGTGCCGGTAAGCGGCAGGTTCACATCGTAGGTGCCCGCGGTGCCGTGGGTTTTACGGGAGACCGCGCCAAGGAAGGAGAGCGGTGCGGCAAGAGGGACGGACAAAATGGAATGCGCTTCGGTTCCGGCCAGGAGAGCATTCGGGGCGAAAACCAAAGTCCGGACTGCGAGCGGATCGATTCCTCCGCCGTAGGACGACCAGCTGGTCCCGCTGTTGTTGCTGATGAAAACACCTCGGGAGAGGAGATTGGCCGAGTCGTAAATGGCGGTGACAAGCGTGGCACCTTGCGCGGCCACGGTGCGGGCGGCGCCGGCAGGCAGGCCGTTATTCCGAGGCGACCAGCTCGCCCCATTGTCCGCGCTGAGGTAGACGCCCGCTCCGGTCCCGGCGATCAAGTCCGAGCCGCGCACCGTCAGAGAATAAATCGCGCCGGCGCCGGCGAGGCCGTTGGTCACGCCAGTCCAGTTCGCGCCACCGTCGGTCGATTGAAAGAGGCCATAGGTTTCCGTCCCGGCAAAGATGCTCCCATTCAGCGCGGCAATGGAAATGGTGCGTGGATGTCCGGGACCTCCTGCGGGGCTGGCGATCGTCCAGGCGTTGCCGTTGGTAGTGGACTTCCAAACGCCATCCTCGGTCGCGGCGAAGAGCGTTTCGCCGTCCACGGTCAAGGCGTTGATCTGGCGTGCTCCGGTCGTTAGGCCAGCGTTGGCCGCGCTCCAGGTCGCGCCGTTATCGCTGCTGCGATACGTGCCCCAATACTTAACCGCTGCGAACAGGTAACCGGCGTTTTGGGTGAACGCGCTCACCGTGCGAAAAGGGTCGGGCAGACCGGCGCTGGACGGCAGCCAGGTCGCCCCGCCGTCGGTGGAAACGTGGACGCCATCATCGCTCACACTGCCGGAGTAAAGCCGGCTGCCGGACGGAAAGATGGCGTTGATATCGAGACCGACGAGGCCTGCGCGCGCCGGCTGCCAGCTGGCCGCGGCGTCCATGCTCCGATAGACGCTCCCGTATTTTCCCAACCCGGCGAAAAGCTCGGTCCCGATCGCCGCCAATTGTTTAATGTCCTCGCCGGCGAGCGGAAAAAATCCCGCCAAACTCCAGGTGGCGCCATTGTCGACGCTGCGCTGAACCTTGAAGCCGTTCGGAGTATAAACGCTGACGTAGAAAGCATCCGACGTGACCTGCATCTCGAGCGGATAATCGGAGGTGCCGATGTTCACCGGAGTCCAGTTCGCGGCCAGGTCGACCGACTTATAAAGAGCGCCGCCGCTGGTGACGAAAATGGTGTTCCCGATCACTTGAAAATCGATCACCGCGATTCCCCCGATGCCATTGTTCGCTTCTTCCCAAGTCAGCCCGCCGTCCGTGCTCCGGAAAACGCCGTCGGGATTCGGGAAGAGACTGCCGACACCGATGACGATGGTGTTGCCAATGTTGGCGATGGCGGCGACCGACGCGAAGCCCGGGAGACCCTGCGACGAGGCGACGAAAGTGTTCCCGTTATCGCTCGATCGGTAAACGCCGCTGGTCGAACTTCCAACATAGAGCACACCGTTCGCGTAGTGCAGTTTGATCGGCGAGAGCTGGCTGGTGCCGCTGATAGCCGACCAGGTCACGCCATCATCCGTGCTGCGAAAAATCCCCTGCGTGGTGGCGACGAAAAGGGTGGACCCGACGGTGACGAACGACTTCGCCACTCCACTGGCACCGGATGTCGCCGCCCAATGCGCGCCGTGATCGGTGCTGCGATACACCTGGCCAACGTCGCCCTGATTGTTACCAAGCTGCGAGTTGTTGTAATTGCCGACCAAGAGCGTGTTGCCGCTCGCGTGGAGCGCCGTCGCGGTGCCGCCGGCCGGCCCGGAGGTTTGCTGCCACTGGGCGAAGCTGGAAGAGAGCGGAGACGCCAGAACGGCGACGATGAGAAAGGAGGCGAAGTTTTTTCATGAAAAAAATGGAAATGGATGGATTCTTCTGTTGAGCCAATACCTGAGCCGTTTTTCCCTGCCAAACGCGGAAAGGTAACGCCGCCGTCACTTCCTCCAGAAAAACGCGGCGCGCTTTGTTACCGGGTATTTACGGGCGCGGATCCACCGCCGGAGGCCGCTTTCACGGCCCCGACATCGGAACTGTTAATGCTGCCGTTCACCGTCACGTCCGCGCGGAAATTTGCCTGCGTCACGGCTGTGGACACGTTCGCTTTTACCTGGCTGACATCGGAGGAACTCACCGCGCCGCTGCTGTTCACGTCGCCCAAAACGACGGTGAAGGGGACGACCAGATCCGTACTGTTGTTCACGCCTGCCAGGGTCACGGTCAGCGTTTGGGCGTTGCTGACGTTGGTTAGATTGACGAAGACCTCGCGGCCGTCTGGGCTGGAGAAAGCCGGCGCGGCCAAAGCCGCGGAGCGGCCAGGGGCAGCAGAAACGGTGGCGCCGGTAAAGGTGACAGGATTCAGGAAGGTGAAGACGATTTGGTGATCATTCGCCGCGCCGCCGCTGCGGCTCTCCACCGCCGGAGTGCCGGTGAGCGGGAGGTCCACATCGAACGGTCCCGCGGCGCCGTGCGTCTTGCGGCTGACCACGCTGAGAGGAGTAGCGGGAGGCGTGAGCTGCGCGCGGGCAATGCCGTCGCGCCCATCGGCCAGAGTGTAATTGAAGACGATTTCGTTGCGGTTGTTGATGCCGCGAAAGAAGCCCAGCGTATTCACCGTGGAGCCGAAAAGCGGGTCGCCTACTGCAATGACTTTGTCGGCTACCGGATCACCCCCGATGAAAATCCCGGTCCCGCCCACATCGGTAAAGCCGTAGAACGCGACCGTGCCGAGGTCATTAATGATGGGCGCGCGTACCTGGCTAAACGGGCCATTCCCAGTCGAGACGATGGTGCGGAGCGAGGTGCCGTCCTGGTTCACGGTAAAGATGCCGGACTGCGAGGTGGCGTCTTCGTTCGCGCGGAAGGCGATCTGGCCGTGATCGTTGATGAATGGGCTGGCGTCGAAGGCATAAAGCGGGGTGGCAGCGGCGGTGAGGACCGTGGTGGTAACGCCGTTGCCGCCCACGGTGCCGAGGTAGAGACCGTTCTCGGTGCTGACCAGGCTGCCGCTGAACACGACCGTGCCCGAATTATTCAACACGGGATCGGCCCCGAAAAAAGTGAACTGCCCGGTGTTATCGACCACGAGCTGCGTGGTGCCATCGCCATTGCCGGTGTAGATGCCGCGGCGGCGGGGATTGAGAGGGTTTAGTTCCGCCGCGAAGACGGCCGTCCCGGTGTCCGCCAGATGAATGAAGCCATTGAAAACGCGGAAGGTCCCGTCCGCCGAGCCCGTCTGCGCGATGATCGAGAGCGTCCCGTTCCCGGTGCCTTTATAGAACTGCGCGACCCCAGCTCCGGTTTCCACCAAACGCCGCGAGGCCGCCTCGCCAAGATTATTGAGCGAAGGCCCGCCAGTGCTCGCTTCCGCGATAAAGAGGGGCGCGCCGCCCGGCTCGAGTTTGTAGGTGTTGGCCGCGCCGGGGGTGGGCTCGGCCGAGAAAGCGACCGCGCCGTTGTCGTTAATGGAGGGGAAGGCGCCGAACCCGCGATAGCCCGGGCTGGTGCTGTCGATCACGATCGTGAAATCGGTCGCGGCCGCATTGGGCGCGGTCGTGCTGGCCGCCTTCCCACAGCCGAGGCGACTGCGCCTG
>CAVXLV010000023.1:0-48134 GCA_963762685.1 uncultured Verrucomicrobiae bacterium
GGAGAACACAAAACCGTCCAAGCCCGGATCCTCGCCTACGCCGAGGCCATCGGTTGGACGTTTGTGTCCCGCGAGGAAGCCGAGCAGCGGCGCGGGTTTGATCCGGAGGTGCCGCCCGCCGACCGCGCCAGGAACCGCTCGCTCTTCTTCGACGATCTGCTCGACGCCAAGGTGCGGGAATTCAACCCGCGCTACGCCGAGGCCGAGGGCGCGTTGCTCGGGCAGTTCCGCCATCTCCACACCGACATCTACGGCAACCGGGAATTCGTCGAGCACCTGCGCAACCGGGGCAAGTTCTTCGACCACGAGGAGAAGCGCGAGCGCGACCTGATCCTGATCGATTACGACGATCCGGCGCGGAACGTTTACGAAGTCACCGAGGAGTGGGCCTTTCACAACGGCCACTACGGCACGCGGGAGGATGTCGTCTTTCTCATCAACGGCATCCCGGTGCTGGTGATCGAGTGCAAGAACGCCAACAAGGACGAGGCGATCGCGCTGGGGATGGACCAGATCCGCCGTTACCACCACGAGACGCCCGAGCTGTTCGTGTCCGCAGCAGCTATTCACCGCCACCGATGCGATCGGCTTTTCCTACGGGGTGAGCTGGAACACGGTGCGGCGAAACATTTTCAACTGGAAGGACGAGGAGGTCGGCAAGCTGGAAGCCAAGGTGAAGAGCTTCTGCGCCATCCCGCAGGTGCTCGCTTTCCTGAAGGACTACATCGTCTTTGCCGAGAAGGACGAGGAGCTGAACAAATACATCCTGCGCCAGCACCAGACCGGCGCGGTGGAGGCGACCGTCAGCCGCGCCCTCGATCCCAAGCGCACGCGCGGCCTCGTCTGGCACACCCAGGGCAGCGGCAAGACCTTCACCATGATCAAGGCGGCGGAGCTGCTCTTCCGCGCGCCCGAGGCGGACAAGCCGACCATCCTGCTGATGATCGACCGCAACGAGCTGGAAGATCAGATGCTCAAGAACCTCGCCGCGCTCGGCCTCGGCAATCTGGAGCACGCCAACAACATCGCCCGGCTCAACCAACTACTGAAGGACGACTACCGGGCATCATCGTGACCATCATCCACAAGTTCCGCGACATGCCTGCGAACTTGAACACGCGCCAGAACATCTACGTGCTGATCGACGAAGCCCACCGCACAACCGGCGGCGACCTCGGCAACTACCTCATGGCCGGCCTGCCGAACGCGACCTTCTCGGCTTCACCGGCACTCCGATGGACAAGACCGCCTACGGCAAGGGCACCTTCAAGACCTTCGGCTGCGAGGACGACCAGGGCTACCTGCACAAGTATTCCATCGCCGACAGCATCGAGGACGGCACGACGCTGCCGCTCTACTACCAGCTCGCCCCCAACGAAATGCTCGTCCCGCCGAGACGCTGGACGCGGAGTTCCTCTCCCTCGCCGAAGCCGAGGGCGTGGCCGACATCGAGGAACTAAACAAAATCCTCGAGCGCGCGGTGAACCTGAAAAACTTCCTCAAGGGCAAGGAGCGAGTCCAGAAGGTGGCGGCGTTCGTGCGAAGCACTACCTCGAGAACGTCGAGCCGCTCGGCTACAAGGCGTTCCTCGTCGGCGTGGATCGCGAGGCGTGCGCTCTTACAAGAGGCGCTCGATCAAGTCCTGCCGCCGGAATATTCCGAGGTCGTTTACACCGGCAACAATAACGACTCGGCGCTGCTGAAGGAGTTCCATCTCGACCCGAAGAAGGAGCGGCAGATTCGCAAGAGCTTCGGCAAGCTCGACCAGATGCCGAAGATTCTCATCGTCACCGAGAAGCTGCTCACCGGCTTCGACGCGCCCGTGCTCTACGCCATGTATCTCGACAAGCCGATGCGCGACCACACCCTGCTGCAGGCCATCGCCCGGGTGAACCGCCCCTACGAGAACGAGGCGCAGGAGATGGTGAAGCCCCACGGCTTCGTCCTCGATTTCGTCGGCATCTTCGACAAGCTGGAAAAGGCCCTCGCCTTCGACAGCGACGAGATCAACGCCATCGTCAAGGACCTGAAGCTCCTAAAGTGCTCTTCAAAAACAAGATGGAGACCAAGGCGCCGGAGTATCTCGGCCTGCTCGAACACAACTTCAACGACCGGGACGTGGACGGCCTGATCGAGCATTTCCGCGACCCCGAACGGCGCAAAGAGTTCTTCAAGGAGTACAAGGAGATCGAGATGCTCTACGAGATCATCTCGCCGGATGCGTTCCTGCGGCCATTCATCGACGACTACGCGACGCTCTCGAACATCTATCTAGTCGTGCGAAACGCATACGCAAGGCGCGTCATGTCGATCGAGACTTCCAAAAGAAGACCAACGAACTGGTGCAGAAGCACATCGGGCAGAATCGGATACGGAAACGACGGCAGTCGATTCGTCGAGATCAATGCCGACACGATCGAGATGATCAAGGAAAAGCTCGAGGCGAAGGGACGAAGGTGATCAACCTGATCAAGAGCATCCAGAAGACCGCCGAGGAAAACAGCGACGATCCTTTCCTCATCGCCATGGCAGAGCGCGCCCAAGCAGTACAAGAAGGTTTTGAGCAGCGGCAGACCACAACGGAGAAGCGCTCGCAAAACTGCTGGAGGACGTGGAGCGCAACGAGGCCCGGAAGAAGGAGCAAGCGGAGAAAGGCTTCGACGGGCTGACTTTTTCGTCTACCGCACTCTGCTCGACGCCAAGGTCGGAAATGCCGGAGAACGTGAGCCGGAAGATCAAGGAGGCGTTCATCGCCTATCCAAACTGGAAGAAGAGCGAGGCCGCGCTGCGAGAGCTGCGCAAGAAGGTGACCTTCGCGGTCTTCGCCGAAATGGACGATCTCAACGCGGTGACGCGGATCGTGGACGACCTCTTCCGAATCCTCGAACGGGTGCCTGCAAAGGGATGAAGGCGGGGACGCATAGCACTATGGAAAAATACCCTCAAACACTGCTCACCGATCTGGGCAAGTATCGCAGGGACACCCTCAAAGTCGGCGGACCCGGGATCTATCGGCACCAAGGCCAGGACATTCCAAAAGACCACATCCTGCGAAAGGACATTCGAGATCGGAACTCTCAATACCCTCGATCAAAGCGAGCGCCGGGGAACCTCCTCGATCTTCAAGGAAGTCGATTGAAGTGGCATCATTACGCGCACCATTTGAACTCTTCCCAGGTCCTCGCCGTGAACCTCTTCCTTCCCTTTATGGAAAGCGCAGGAGGTCTAGAAATCTTGGGAAGGGTGACTCAGACGAAATCTCCAGTCCGAAAAAAGACCGGTTTTGAATTCATTCCTAAGAGAAAAAACACAAATATTGACGTTTGTGTCCACGGCGCGAGCGGACTGAGACTTTTAATCGAGGTCAAATTGACGGAGGCCGACTTCGGAAGAGCGAAGGACGACATCGATCACCGAAACAAATTCGCGAAGCTATACGCACCTAAATGCAAGGGGCGCGTTCTTCTTACGGAAGGCAATGAATGGCCCCGATTCCGTTCCAACTATCAATTATTATCGAAACGCTCTCAATGCCGATGGCACAGACTCGCATCTGGTTTCTGATTCCTGCGTTCACCGGTCGATGATTAAACGCGCCGAAAATTGTCTAGAGCATCTTGACGAGCGCATTCGTCCTCGACGTTTCAGTTGTGCGGCTGGAGAATTCTGTTTCCGCTATCGAGAAAACAGGCGGAGGGCAACCAATCGCTTGCCGGCCACTATCGGCAGTTTCGTGACAAGTATGCTCCCGCACTGACTACAGTGAAAAACGACGCTCCCGTTTAAAAGGGATGGCCCGGCGGGACAATCGAGAGGGGATTCAAAAAGGCGCGTGCGCGGATGGGCCGAAAATCTCGACGTAAAGATCGTCTGGCTGGGAATTAGGCCGATGAGCAACAAATGGGCATCCTGTTCGACCGCCGGTCACCTAAATTTCAACGACGAACTGCTCGATCTCGATCAGGAGCTTTGGGATTACGTCATCGTCCACGAGCTGGCTCCACTTTTCGTTCCAAATCACGGCAAGCTTTGGAAAAGCCTGATGCGGGCGCATCTTGGAGATTACGAAAAGCTAGAGAGCCGGTTGCAAGCGTAGAGGGAAAGCCGGGAAGCGCGCCGCTCACATGGCCGAAGATTTGAAACATTCATCATAGCATGAGCAGGGCGGACTCACCGGTTTTCACGGCTTTATCGGCGACCACTTCGGTCGCGACGCGCCTTTGCGGGGCGTGCGGGCTTTGTTGCAATGGGGTGATGTTTCATACGGTGCGCCTGCAGCCTAATGACGCCCCGCCAAAATTAGCGGCGCTGGGATTAAAGCTGAAACGCCGGAAAGGGCAGGACTGGCTCCTGCAGCCCTGCCCGGCCTACCAGGAGGGGCAATGCTCGATCTATGCGCAACGGCCGGAGCGTTGCCGGCTCTTTGAGTGCCAGCAACTGCAGCGGGTGAAGACAGGAGAGAGCACGGAGGCGATGGCGCTGGAGAAGATCCGCGAAGTGCAGCGGCTGGCGGCGCGACTGGAGGCACTTTCCCGACGGGCCGACGGCACTCCGCGCAAGGGGCCGCTCTCGCGGCGTTGTGAGACCGCGCTGGCGGAGCCGTTCGACGCCACGACGCATCCCGAGCTGGTGGGTGAGCGCGAAGAATTAGCCCGCGGGTTGTCCGAGCTGGACCGAGCGCTGGACGAACATTTCCGCGTGCCGGCCGATGATGGCGCCAAGCAGCGAAAGTAGAAGTTAGAAATTAGCCGTAACGGATTCGAAGAAACGGCCGGGCTTTCCAATTAGGAGGTCGGAGGTCGGAGGTCGGAGGTCGGAGGTCGGAGGTCGGAGGTCGGAGGTCGGAGGTCGGAGGTCGGAGGTCGGAGGTCGGAGGTCGGAGGTCGGAGGTCGGAGGTCGGAGGTCGGAGGTCGGAGGTCGGAGGTCGGAGGTCGGAGGCTGGGACTGGAGACGCCCGGGCGTTATGAGCTGCGGACCACGCGGGTCGGACGCATCGGTCAGTGCCGTTTTCTGGGTAGCGCGCGCGTCTCGCGCGCTGGTTGCGGCGTCCTCGCCGCAACGGACTTCCTCCCAGCGCAGACCGGACTGCGCCAGGTTCGTGTCGGCGGGGACGCCGTCACCAACACGCGAGACGCGCGCGCTCCCCGGGGGGAACGGTGCGTCCGTCACGCAATCGTGTCGCAACGGGTGACGAAACCAGGTTTTATCGCGGCCGGATAATGTCTGATGCGCGGCGGATCAGATTTGAGGGCGCGTGAATCGTGTTTGATCCCGGCGGGATTAGGTTTGATCCGTGAAGGATCATGTTTGATGAAGCCTTCATCATCTTTGCTGGAGCGTTTATCATCTTTGTTCCGCTCGCGCTCAGGTTTGTTCTCGTCGTGATCAAACTTGAGGCGGGCGGGACTACCTTTGATCGGGCTGGGACGCAGTTTTATGCGAGTCGGATCATGGATGGTGGAAGCGGCATCATGTCTGATCGTGTCTGGAGTAGGCATGACCCCGCCGAAATTGGCCGTTTTCCGGCTTAGCGGACCCGCTTTTTCCCAGTTCTGGGACAAATAACGCTGCGCTCTACGAGTTTTCCTGTAGGCGCGAGACGCGGACTACAGAGTTTCCTTTACTCCTAAAGGGGCTAGGGGCTTGGCATCGGCGTTGCTTTTTTCTTTAGCCAATCACAGGACGCACACTTACCGGAAAAATCGGAAGCGGCGGCTCAGTGCTAAAAATAAGGAAACCAAATGAAATATAGAACCAATCGCAACTACGCCCGCATGACGGACCTGAACCTTTTCAAGTTCGGGTCGAAGACGGTCGAGATGCTCACGGGCAACATCGACCTGGGCAAACCGCCGGTGTCGCCGGCAGACCTGACCCTCAAGCTGGAAACCTTTAAGGGCACGATCACGGCCGCCTTTAAGGGGAGCAAGCTGCAGACGCAGGAGAAGGACGCGGCCCGTGAGGTGGTGGTCGTGGCGCTGGATAAAAATGCCAGCTATGTGGATATGGAATGCAACAATGACCGGACGATCTTGATGAGTTCCGGCTACGAGGCGGTGAGCACGAACCGCGCGCGCACGGTGCTGGCCGCGCCGGATGTGATCGGCTCGAAATATGGGCAGACGGGCGAGATCCAATTGCGGGTGAAGGGCGACCGGAATCGCCGGGCGGTCCAGGGCCGGGTGAAACCGTTGGGCGGTGAGTTTGGTCCCATCGTCACCTTCGCCACTTCGCGCGAGATCCTCTTCAAGGGTTTGGCGGCGGGGACGACCTATGTCATGCAACTCTGCGGTCTGGGCGGCAGCACCGGCCAGAGCGATTGGAGCGCGCCGGTCACGAAGATCGCAGTTTAGACTTGTTAACTGACCGCGCGCCTGACCAAACTGCGGACCATGCAAGGGTATGATGGCATGAGCAGGCCAACGCCAGCGGACGCCGGGGCCGTGGGAGAGCACTCTCCCACGGCCTCCCTCCCCTCGCCCGCCGCCCGGTCGAGTTCGTTCCTGGGTGAGGGATCGGTCTTGAAACCGGACGTGGCGGCAATGTTGACCCCACAACAGCGGGAGGTGCTGGAATGGGTCTGCCAGGGGAAATCGAACTGGGAGATCGGAGTGATCCTGAGGCGAAGCGAAGCGACGGTGAAGAAGCATCTGCAAAGGATCTATTGGCGCCTGCGGGTGCCGAATCGCATCGGTGCGGTGCTCCTGGCACTGCGAGGTTGGTAGTGGAGCGCGTGTTGTAGCCACGTCCCTGCGGGCCGTGCGGGCTCGGCGCCCACCTGCAATCTCGAGACGCCCTCGTTCCCGAACTCTGTTTGGGAACGCAATGTTCTCCTAAACTCCGTTTCGCGGCTCCCGCTCTGCGCCGCCCTCACGCGCCCGCACGGGCGTGGCTACACTACTTCTTTAGGTAAAGGGCTTTGCTCTTGAATTTCTTGCCCGGCGGGGTTCTTGCCGCTGACGGCGATGGTGAGGGTGCGGCCGTTGCGCGAGACGGAGCTTTTGCCGGTCCACAGGACCTTCTCCGCGCGGCGGACGCTCAGGACGTTGGTGTTGGCGTTGGCGGCCTTAAGACTAAGGGCGTCATAAAGAAGCAGGCTGCCTTTGACCGGGTAGAACTGACCATCAAATTTCCCCACCCAGACGCCGTGGCATTCTTTGGCGTCATGATCGACGCCATCGATGGTGAGCTTTACTTTATCGCCCACGGCTTCGTAGATGAGGGTGGTCTGGCGGCCCATGCCTTCCGCGAAGGTGGATTTGGCGCCTTGCAAGGCCCAGCGGCCGAGGTGCGCATTCCCCTGCGCAGAGACGGCGGCGGTCGCGGCCAGCCAGAGCGCGAGTGTGATTCCAGGCAGTCGATTCGTTCTCATCGGGCCAACTCCACACCCGATCGTGGGGTGGGTCAATCGAGAGCGGAAGATGGGAGATGGGAGATGGGAGATGGGAGATGGGAGATGGGAGACGGAAGACGGATGACGGATGACGGATGACGGATGACGGACGACGGATGGCGGGAACACAGCCTGCCCGCCGTGGCGGGAACACAGCCTGCCCGCCGTGGCGGGAACGTCGAACGTCGAACGTCGAACGTCGAACGTCGAACGCGAACGGGAGGCCGGGAGGCGTCGAATTTATTTGGGCGCGGGGGCGGGGCGGGCTTAGTCTCGCGCGCGATGTTCTCACTTTTGAAAGAGCGCCGGCGGCGAAGTCTGCGGGCGCAGGTGGCGCCGGAGGAGTGGCGCGGCATTATCACGCGCAATCTGCCGTTCTTTGCCCGGCTCTCGCCCGCGGATCAAGCGGAGCTGCTGGGGCACGTGCAGGTGTTCCTGGCGGAGAAGCGGTTTGAGGGCTGTGCGGGTCTGGAATTAACGGAGGAAATGCGGGTGACGATCGCGACGCAGGCGTGTCTGCTTTTGCTGCATCGGAAGACGGATTACTACCCGCGCCTGCTGACGATTCTGGTTTATCCGTCGGGTTTTGTGGTGGAGCAAAGCCGGCCGCTGAGCGGTGAGATCTGGCAGGAGGGACGGGAGGCGCGTCTGGGCGAGACGGGGCCGCAAATGGGATCGCTGGTGCTGGCGTGGGATGCGGCGCGCGGCGGGGCGCTCGATCCTTCGGATGGGAAGAACCTGGTGCTGCATGAGTTTGCGCATCAGCTGGATTTTGAGGATTTCGCGGCGGACGGGGCGCCGGTGCTGGGGACGCGGGCGGATCGGCGTTCGTGGGCGGAGGTGATGCGGATCGAATTCGCGTCTCTCCGGGCGTCCGACGAGACGGGGATCGCGACGCTGCTGGATGGCTATGGGGCGACCAATCCGGCGGAGTTTTTCGCGGTGGCGACGGAGGCGTTTTTCGAGCGCCCGCATGCGTTGCGGCAGGCGCGGCCGGAGCTCTACGGCGAGCTGGAGCGGTTCTTTCGGCAGGACCCAGCGCTTTACACGAGCGAGCCGGCGGTCTTCACGCCCTAAGGCGTGGCCCGGTGGCAGGGCCGCCGCGCGGCGGTGTCCTCTAAAGCTTACGACGCGCTTTGGTCGTGCAATGGTGCGGACGCCTGCGCGGTTCTTGATGCCGGCGGCGGCGGCGTGGGGTGGTCCTCCGGGAGGCGACTGACGATCTCTTCGCTGAGGCCGATCTCTTCGATGAGGATGCGCACGCGTTCGGCGTGGGTGACTGGGCGCTGCTGCACGGTGCCATCGGCGAGGAGGGCGACGGCTTCTCCGAAGGCGAGGCCGGTGACGTGGTCGGCGCGATTGAGGCGCGCGGTCACCTGGTAGTTAAACGGGCTCCAGGTGCGCGTTTTTTCGTAACGCTCCAGATACTCGCGGTGCGAAGCGCCAAAGCTTTCCAGGCGGCAATCGAGCCCGTCCACTTGCTGGAGCGGGCGCCAGCGCACCGACCAGCGGCCTGCGCGCGGCGCGCACCGCACGCCCCACGCAGGATGCGCGACCTGCGTTTCCGCGTCGTCACGCAGCAGGAGCGGCGCGCCATGGAGGATGGAGCAATCGACGAGGTAATCTGCCTCGGCCAAACGCACGCGGACGGTGCCGTGATTCGGCGGCAGATCGGGCGCGACCAGCATCGTCCCGATCCCGCGCTCGGCCGCGAAGCCTAACGAGGAGAGCAAGGCGTGGAAGGCACCGGCGCCCGCCCAGCACGTGCCGCCGGTTCCGTGCCTCAGCCAGGCGGTGAAGAAGTCTTCCGCCGTCCCACCGGGAAACGGAGTCTCGCGCCCGGCGCGGGCGTGGATCAATTTCCGAACGTTATCGAAAGGGACGGCCTGGCACCAGGCGCCGTAAAGCGCGGTCAAGCCTGCCAGCGTGAGCTCGGGCGATCGCGAAAGTCCCAGCCGCGCGAGCACCCGCTCCGCGAGGTCTTCGCGAAGTGGATTCGTCACGAACGAGGCGTCGTTCATTGACCCGAAAGATCCGATCGCCCAAGTAAACCGGCCGCGCCTACGCCCACGCTGCCGCCCAGGCGAAAGGGACCGCCGGCCGCGACGACGCGCGGCCTAACGAGTCCCCGTTCGCCCGCGGGTCGGCTACAGTTTACCCATCACCAAAAGGATGATGAGGATCACGACCAAAAGGCCGCCGGGTCCGTAGTAGATTCCGCCGCCACCCCAGGCGCCGCCGCCGAGGGCGAGGATCAAGAGAATGATGAGGATGATTCCGAGTGTGCTGAGACCGAGCGTGCGACGTGCGAGTTTCATGGCTCGTGCTTCTCAGAAGCGCGGAATCGTGTCAATCAAATGCTTTCCGTTTTCGCAGCGGGGGCGAAAAGGCGGGCGAGTTTTTTTCCGTGCGATCGCGTCGGCTGCAGGCGGGAAACTGAGCTTCGTATGAGCACCAATACCATCCGTCTGCACCGCGTCCTCCGTGCCACCCCCGAGCGAATCTATCGCGCGTTCCTCGATCCGGACGCGATGGTGAAATGGCTGCCGCCTAATGGATTCACCGGAAAGGTGCACGAGATGGACGCAAAGGTGGGCGGACGGCACCGGATGTCTTTCACTAACTTTACCACGGGGAAGAGTCACTCGTTTGGCGGCACTTATCTGGAGCTGAAACCACACGAGCTGATCCGGTATAACGACAGGTTCGACGACGAGAATCTGCCGGGCGAGATGGAGGTGACGGTCTCGCTCAAGGAGGTGCTTTGCGGCACGGAGGTGACGCATCACGCAGGAGAATCTTCCCGCCATGATTCCAGTGGAGATGTGCTATCTCGGCTGGCAGGAGTCGCTGATTTTGCTGGCGAAATTGGTGGAGGCTGAGATCCCCGATCAGGAGTGATGGCGCTGGCGGCGGTCGTTCGCGCAGCGTCGAGGCTTCCGCGGGAGGTGCGTTGAAAAGTCAATCATGAAATCGCTCACCGAACATCTGTGGTTTGAAGTAGCGGCGCGCCGCGGCTTCCTCAACATCACGCCCACGATCGAGGAACTGGTGAGCCGGAGCGAGCGTGGCGGAAGGCTTGTGTCTCGTCAACGCCATGCACATCACCGCCTCGGTCTTTATCAACGACGACGAAGCGGGCCTGCACCACGATTACGAAGTGTGGCTGGAGAAGCTCGCGCCGCACGCGCCGACCGCCGCCTACCAACACAACCGCACCGGCGAAGACAACGCGGACGCGCATCTCAAGCGCCAGATCATGGGGCGCG
The DNA here is from genome assembly GCA_963762685.1 of uncultured Verrucomicrobiae bacterium. Taxonomy (GTDB): domain Bacteria; phylum Verrucomicrobiota; class Verrucomicrobiia; order Chthoniobacterales; family UBA10450; genus JACCTI01. Next base: position 10,664 of record CAVXLV010000023.1, read on the forward strand.
AAGTAGTGGTCGCGATCACCAAGGGCTCGTTAGACCTCGGACCGTGGGAACAAATCTTTTACGGCGAATTCGATGGCCGCCGGCGGAAGCGCGTGCTGGTTAAAATCATCGGCGAGTAACCCGGCGCGCGTTTCAGAGCCCTTCCCAGGAAAGGCCCTCGGTCATCATCTTCACCTCGCTGCCGCCATCGGCGGGCTTCACAAAAATCGTGAGCGAGGCTTTCCCCTGTTTCCGCCTGAGAATGGAGGAATTCGGGTTCACCATGTCGTGGCCTTCCGTCTTCCAGCCTTGCGCTTTCAGGCCGGCAGCCAATTCCGCGCAGACGCTTTTCGTGTTCGATTTACTCTTGAAGGAGAGGTGCCCGACCATGCGCCTTGTATTCCACTTCGGTCGCGTCCTTGGTCAGCGCGAGTTCTTTGGCTTTGGGTCCGCTGGCAGCGGCGCCTTTCTTCAGCGTCGTCCTCCTCGGCATCGCTGGCCGCAGGCTTCTTCTTCTTTCACCGGCTTCTTTTCCTCGGCGACTTGAAACTCCTTCGGGATCTCGCCCAGCGGCGCGGCGAACTTGATCTTCACCTCCCAGGTTTCACCGAAGATTTCGAGCTGGCCGTTGGTCGTGATCTCGCCTTCCACTTTGCCATTCTTCGTAGGCGAAATCATTCGACTCGATCTGGCCGATGGCGCTGAAGCCTTTCTTCTGGTTCCCGTTGTGCGCGACCTGGCAACCGTAGATCTGCCCATCCTCGAAGATCGAGATAACGAGGGCGCTGCCGAGCTTCCCGAACATCGCGTCGAAGGACGGCTTTTTCTCTTTCGATTGATCCTTCTCGGTGAAAACCAATTCGATCCCGTTTTTGCCACTGAACGGTTCCACCCAGCGCGCCGAGACGTAGGCGAGCTTCGCGTCCTTCCCATTGCCTTTAAAAATGCCGGTCACGGTTGGTTTAATGTTGGCCGCCGGTCCGCCTTTCTTCGCGGTGGAAGCCGGGAGCGAATCGCCCGCTTGCAGCAGCGGCGTATCAAAACGCACATCGAAGCCGGTGGGAAACATGCCCTCGGTTTCCATGGGCTGGCTGGCTTTGCCGCTCACTTTGCCGTCCTGCATCTTCAATTCGCCGGTCGCGTTCCCGCTGTGTCGGCTAATCCAGGTGCCGCCGCCGCCCGCGCCCCAGTGTTTGAATTCGCCCGTCTTCTTGAAGACAAGTCGCAGGAACGGCCGTTGGAAGTCTGGATCGTGGCCGTCCTTCTCGCGCTCCCGCGCTTCCTTCAGCTTCTCGCTCGTGATCGCCTGACTGGTCAAGACCACCGCGATCGCGTCTTCGTTATCCACCTTGGTCTCGTAAGCCAGGGCGCGCTTAAACGTGTAGGCCTTCTTCTCGAGATTTAATCGTCCCCTCGCCCGTCGCGGTCGCGCCCTCCTGCGCCCGCAATGGGAGCGCAGCCAGCGCGCTCGTCGCCACTAAGAGACAGATCAATTTCCTCGTCATAAACCGTTCCTCGACTTTCCGTTGCGGAGTGTTCGTTAGACGTGATCTGAGCAGGAAACCGGGCGACTGCCAAGCTTTCGCTGCGGTATCAAGGCGCTGCGGAAAACAGACGCTAATGCGCCCGCGCGCTGGCGCCTTCGGCCACCGCTTGGTGGATGCCGGCGATGACCATCCCGCCCTCGCCCACCGCGGTCGCGCAACGTTTCACGGAACCGGAGCGGACGTCGCCCGCGGCGAAGATTCCCGGCAGGCTGGTCTCCATCGGCGATGGTGGACGCGCGGCCTTTTCCCACGCCGGCGCCGCGGCGACCAGCGTCCCTGTTTTCACGAAACCTCTCTCATCGCACGCGATCTCGGGCGGCAACCAATCGGTGCAAGGCGCGGCGCCGATCATGGAAAACAGCGCTGGCGTCTCCACCGTGCGCCGCGCGCCCGTCTCGATATTTTCCAGCTCGACGGACTCGAGGAATTGGTGGCCCAGCATTCGCCTAACGACTGTGCACGGCAGGAGCTCGATGTTCTCCCGTAGCAGGATGCGCCGCGAAAGATAATCGGACATCGTCTCCGCCAGCTCGTGCCGTCGAATGACCAGCAGCACTTTCGCGGCGCCTTCGGAAAGGAACATCGCGGCCTGCCCGGCGGAATTGCCGCCGCCGACAATGATGACGGTGGCGTTCCGACAGTGCTGCCCTTCCAGCGCGGTGGCGGCGTAGTAAACGCCGAGGCCCTCGAAACGCTCGCGCCCTTCGGCGTCGAGACGGTTGTAGTTCGCGCCCGTGGCGATGACGGCGCTTTTCGCGCGCAAAGTGGCGCCGCAGCCTTCGATTTGCAGGTTCACGCGGTATTCGTCTGCCGCGTCGTAAGCCAGCGATAACACACGCGACGGCGTGGAAAACTTCGCGCCAAAACGATAAGCCTGGAGCTGCGCCCGCCAGGTGAGATCGCCGCCGCTGATGCCGGTGGGAAAGCCGAAGAAGTTTTCGATCAAGGAAGACGAGCCCGCCTGCCCACCCGGCGCATAGCTCTCCAGCACCACCGTGTTTAATCCTTCCGAAGTCGCATACACCGCCGCGGCCAGACCCGCGGGCCCGGCGCCGATGATGGCGACATCGCAGCGGATTTCGTTTTCGCTGCCTTCGGCAAGCGGCCGCAATAAACCCGCGATCTGCGCGACCTCGCGCAAAGACGGACGACGCAGCGGCGCGCCGGTGGGCGTGATGAGCGCCGGCAAGTCGCGCGCTGAAAGATGGAACTGCGCGGCCAGCGCGACGCCTTGCTCACTCTGCGCCTCCACCAGCCGATGCGGAACGTGATTCTTATGCAAGAAATCGTCCAGCTCATGGCCGTCGCGCGAGTCGTTAGGCGAAAGGACGCGCAAGCCCGCGAAATCCGGATCGCGTTGCAAACGTCGGCGGCGCATGATGAGCGCATTCAGGATCGGCTCGCCCACTCTCGGAATCTCGGCGATGGCGCGGCGCAATTCGCGCGCTGGGATTTGCAAGACTTCTGCGGTCTCCGTTTTCACCCGCGCCGTGGCCAGAGCCGAGGTGCCTTGCAGCATGGAGACGTCGCCCAGGAAATCGCGCGCCACGGCGGTGGCGAGGATCTGCTCCACGCCATCGCGCGCTTCGTAAACTTCGAGCTCGCCTGCGAGCACCACGGTGAGATCGAACTCGCGCTCGCCCGCCTTGAAGATGACCGCGCCCCGCGGCGAGCGAGCGGCGCACACCGACTTTTTCCAGCAAGGCCAGTTGTTCGTCGGTGAGCTTCGGAAAGGCGATGCTGGCCGTGTCGCGATAAAATTGCTCGTCCTGCTCGGCCGCGGTCATGGGCGTGAAGTTAATTGCGGCACCGCGAAAGGCGAACGCGCCCGCGTTTACCCGTCGGCGCGGGTCGACGCTGACTTTACATCGACCACCGGCGTCCCATCGAAGGCTTCGATGGGACCAATCTTTTAATCGCGGGCCCGTCAATCTCGCGCACGGTGACCGGATGCAGTCCGAGCGGGTTTGGCCGCGCAGGCGAGCGCGTGTAGAAAACGCCGGTAAGCGGGCGATTTGCATTCCCGCGCGGATGTCCTGTTAAGACCGCGCGATCCGCTTGATGGAACCAGGTGATCACAATCAGCTCGTGCCCGACTTCCACGCCCAGCAAAGCCTCCGCAAAACGCGGCTCGATCTCCAGCCAGGCATCCGGCGCACCTTCCGGTCCCTGCCGCGGAGCGTCGGCGCGGCCCTGCACCGTCGATCGGATAAAGCCCACTGGCTCCAGCGTATACGAGTTCATCGGAGCAACGTTGTTCACGCTTTCTCCGATGCAACCTTCCACCGGCCGTCGGCTTTAATTAAGCGCGATTCGGATCCGCTTCCGCTTCCACCGGCGGGGTGAGATCCCAATCTTTCGGCACGTGGTCGATCTCCAGCCGCGAGGCCGATTCTGCCTTGGCGAATTCCGCCGCGCGCGCCAGGCCCACGATGACGATGAAGGTCACAATGAGGCCGAGAATGAAGATAACGATGGCGTAGTCCATTACTTCCCCCGGAGCCGTCTCACATCCGCCGCCAGCAGCACCACGCGCACGCCCACCCAGAGGGCGAGAATGCTTGGGACCCAAATCCCGACAAACAATCCGTAGTCCCGATTGACCAGGAACCACAGGGCCACACTGGCGACAAAACTGGCGAAGGTGGCAATGAGAAAGGGGTAATCGATCTTGGTAAACATGGGCTTCTGGTTGCTTTGTCTTACGCCCACGCGCTGGCTGCGGATGCTGAGGAGGAAATGTTTCGCGCGCGCGCAGAAATCGCCTGGGCGCAGTCGCGTAAACTCGCAACCGGCGTAGAGTCCCCGCTCAACCAAACACTTTTATGATCAACGCCCATTCCTACGCCGCCTTCGACCCGCAATCGCCCCTGAAACATTGGGACTTCCAGCGCCGCGATGTCGGCGATGATGACGTCCAGATCGATATCCTCTTCTGCGGCGTCTGCCATTCCGACCTCCATTACGCGCGCAGCGAATGGATGCCGGTCACCTACCCGCAAGTCGTCGGTCACGAGATCGTGGGCAAAGTGGTGCAGATCGGGAAGAACGTTACCAAGCACAAGACTGGCGACCTCGTCGGCGTCGGTTGCATCGTGGATAGCTGCGGGCATTGCGACAACTGCGAGGCTGACCTCGAGAATTATTGCACGGATGGCGGCATGCAGGGCACCTACATGGGCGTCGAAAAGCAGACCGGCAAACCAACGCAAGGCGGCTATTCCACCACGATCGTGGTGGACGAGCATTACGTCGTCCGCGTGCCCGCGGGGATGGATCCGGCCAAGGCTGCGCCTCTGCTTTGCGCCGGCATTACTCTTTACTCACCGCTGCGCCATTGGCAGGCCGGCCCGGGCAAGACGGTCGGCATCGTCGGCCTCGGCGGGCTGGGTCACATGGGCGTGCAACTTGCGCACGCCATGGGCGCGAAGGTGGTTTTGTTTACCACTTCGCCGGGCAAAGTAGAGGACGGAAAGAAGCTGGGCGCCGACGAGGTGGTGGTCTCGAAAAACGAAAACGAGATGGCGCCTTACGCGATGAAATTTGACCTGATCGTGAACACTGTGGCCGCGGCGCACAATCTCGACCCATTCATCAATCTCCTAAAGCTCGATGGCACCATGGTGCTGGTGGGCGCGCCCGCCACGCCGCATCCTTCGCCGCAGGTTTTCCCGCTCCTCATGCAGCGCCGTTCGCTGGCCGGTTCCGCGATTGGCGGAATCAAGGAGACGCAAGAGATGCTCGATTTCTGCGCCGAACATGACGTCATGCCTGAGATCGAGATGACCTCCATGCAGGACATCAATCAAGCTTGGGAGCGCGTGGTCAGTGGCGACGTGAAGTATCGTTTCGTCATCGACATGGCGACCTTGAAGGCGGAGAAGCACGCGCAGTGAGTTAGCGCGCCAGCGGGCGCAAGATATGGCACGGGTAGGGACATCGCGCTGCGATGTCCGATGCGCGCGAACACGAATCCGACGCTCGGATGATCGGATACCTTGCCACCCCTCTCGGACGCCGCAGCGCTCAGAATCACAGCCTTCTCCCAGCCGAGAAAAAGAGCCGGCACGGCAGCTTATTCCATTTGTCGAGATCGTGAGATGCCCCCTCGACCCGGCACGACCAACAAAATCGGGCGGGCCACAGACCCGCCCGATTGATCGCATTATCTGTCGGAGGAATCGGCTGGCGAAACCTCGACCGACAGCGACTACACCCTAACGACCGTCGACACCTTCGAACTTCATGTAAATGGCGCCACCTTTGACGTCCTTCTCGTCGGCGACAGGCATGTCCTTGTTCTTGTTTTCGGCCTTCTCCTTCTCCGCGCCTTCTGCGGCTGCTTCTTCTTTCGTGTTTTCAGGATCCATAACCACGTTTCCTTTCTTCTGGGTTGTGAGTCAGATGAATTCTACCCCCGGCTCATCTGTGTTTCTATTTCCCGGGACCTCGATCTTTTCAGAAAAGGTCCGGTATGTGAAGAAGGAAGTTTAGAGAGAGGCGCGGTGCGGTCTCGGAAGGTCACCGGGAGGTAGGGACGCCGCCGCGCGGCATCCCTACCCCCTCGCCTTCGACTCCGAGCGCTCATTTCGCCAGACCCGCGAAAATGATCACGCGAACGAGCCCGAGCTGGCCAAGATGACCGAGCATCGCGCAATGGCTGACCGCAAATCCCCCGCGGATTGCGTAAGTCGAACCTCCGACGAGAGTGCGTCCCATGAACGTTGGCAATCCTGTGAAAACTCGAAGCGTCGTCGTCGATACCAGCGTGGAGGACAGCAGCGAAGCGGGAGCGTCGTTAGGCGAGCAAATCGCCGCGCAAATGGATGGCCGGCCGCCGGACGCCGTCATCCTCTTCGTCTCGCCGAAGTACGATGCAGCCAAACTCGTGGCCGCCGTGGTGGAGCGCAGCGGCGCCAAAGATCATCGTCGGCTGTTCGTCCGCGGGCGAATTTACCAGTGACACCCACGGCGATGGGAAAGCTTGCGCGGTCGCGATCTGTTCATCTTCTTTGCAATTCGCCGTCGGGATCGGGCGTGGCATCAGCCGCGACCGGCGGAAAGCGGCGGAAGAGATGGTGCGGGATTTTCGCTGCGGGCAGGAAGGGTCTAACGAGTATTGCTCCGCGCTTATTTTGACCGATGCGCTCGCCGGACATGCCGACGAACTGATCGAGGAGCTGACGCTGAAGACGGGCGGCAGCCACCAATTCTTCGGCGGCGGTGCGGGCGACGACGCGAACTTCCGCCGCACCCAGGTCTTCGTCGGGAAAGAGCTGGCGAGCGATGCCGCCGTCGCGCTGGAGATTATTTCCGAAAAACCGATCGGCATCGGAGTTCGTCACGGCTGGAGCCCGGCGGCGGCGCCGATGCGTGTGACCGAATCGCGCGGCGCCGTCCTCGTGAGCCTGAACGCTTCGCCCATCCTCGATGTCTTCCGCGAGCACGCCGAAAGCACCGGGCAAAAGTTCGATCAGAATGATCCGATGCCATTTTTCCTCCATAACATTCTCGGGATCGAGATGGGCGATGGCTACAAATTGCGCGTGCCGCTGGCCGTGAATCCGGATGGTTCCGTGCTTTGCGCCGCGGAGATTCCGCAGGGCGCCGCCGTTTGCCTGATGAGCACGGACGTCGCCTCCGCGAAAGAAGCGGCGGCCAATGCTACCCGCGCCGCCGTCGATCAACTGAACGGACACGAGCCGGGCGTGGCTCTCTTTTTCGATTGTGTGGCGACGCGCTTGCGCATGGGCCGCGAGTTCGGGAATGAACTCGATGCGCTGAAGGAAGTGCTCGGGGAGACACAGTTCGCAGGTTGCAATACGTATGGACAAGTCGCCAGAACGACGGGGCAATTCAACGGCTTCCACAACTGCACAGCCGTCGTTTGCGTCCTGCCGGCTTAACCGGAAATCTTCCCCGCGGGGGCAACTGCTCTCGCTCGTCGCTGCGCTGACGAAGCCGGACAGCCGCTGCGCCGCCGCGAAAGCTCTGGCCGCGCATGCGGGCGCCGACGATTTGCTGATCTTCACTCCCGACCGCGAGTTAGGCATTCTGCTCCCCGCGTCCGGTTTTCCACAAACGCTGCCGGATGCGAGCGCCTGGCGCGCGTTCCTGAAAAGCTGCCTCGAGAATTCTTTTCACCAGGCGGAACTTCCGTTTCCGATTTCCGGCGCGAACACGCGCGCCACCGGCTTCGCGGCCGAAGACGGCTCCGTCATCGTCCTCCTTGGCGGCGAGCATGACATCGATTGCGGCATCGACATCAGTTTGCTCCTCCCGATCCTGGCGGCGGCTTTCGAAGGCGAACGCATCGCCACGGTCGCAGCAGGCAATACTGCCATCGCGAAACAGGCGGCGACGCAGTCGAAGTTACTCGCGGATTCGCTGGATAAGGCGCGCAACGAATTGCGCCACACGCTGGGCGAAGCGCAACGCGCCAACGCCGCGAAGGACCGCTTCCTGGCCGTCCTGAGTCACGAACTGCGCACGCCTCTAAACCCGGTCTTGATGGCGGCGAGCGCGATGGAAACCGATCCTACCATTCCGCCGGAAATCCGCGCAGACATTTCCATGATCCGCCGCAATGTCGAACTCGAAGCCAGGTTGATCGATGACCTCCTCGACCTGACCCGCATCGCCAACGGCAAGGTGCAATTGCAGCGGAAAATCGTGGATGGTCACGAGCTGCTGGAAGAAGCCGCGGCGATCGTGTGCGGCGATCCTTCCTCGCTCCAACCCCGGATTGATCTCCAACTCGGCGCCACCCAACATTACCTCCACGGGGACGCCGCGCGGATTCAGCAAGTCTTTTGGAATCTCATCCGCAACGCGGTCAAGTTTACCGCGCTGGATGGTCGCATTATCATCCGAACAGATAATCCCGACGCCCACACTTTCCGCATCGAAGTCATCGATACCGGGATCGGAATTGCGCCCGAAAAATTATCGAAAATCTTTAACGCTTTCGAACAGGGAGACACCGAGATCAACCGCGCCTTCGGTGGCCTCGGCTTGGGACTCGCGATCTCGCACGCGCTCGCGGGATTGCACGGCGGCACGCTCCGAGCCGAAAGCGCCGGCGTCGGTCAGGGCGCGACCTTTATGGTTGAGTTACCGGCCATCGAACGTAGCTCCATCGCGCCTGAGCTGGCCGCGGCGCCCCCGCCGGGCACCCGTGGCCGCCGCATCCTGCTGGTGGAAGATCACGCGACCACCGCCGCGTTGATGGCGAGACTGCTGCGCAAACGTGGGAACCACGTCGAGCTTGCTCACAACAAGAAAGACGCCATCGCGATCGGGCTGCGGGAAGAATTCGACGTCATCATCAGCGATCTCGGTCTCCCCGACGGGACTGGCTTCGAAGTGATGGAAGCGCTGCGTTCGAAAACGCGCGCGGTCGGCATCGCTCTCACGGGCTACGGAATGGAAGCCGACGTCGCGCAAACGATGAAAGCCGGCTTTCAATTTCATCTGACCAAGCCGGTCGATGCCCAAAAACTCTACCAGGCGATAGAGCAGATCCCACCAGTTTTGGTTGGGTAGGGACGGCGCGCTGCGCCGTCCGATGCGCGTAAACACGCCTTCGACGCTCGAAAAATCGGATAGCTGGCCACCTCCCTCGGACGCCGCAGCGCGGCGTCCCTACCTGTTCGCGGCGAAGCTGCGACGGAAATTAGCCGGCGGCGTGAGCCACCGGGCATTCCCAATACATCAAACCCCGCGCCCCAGAGGGGCGCTGGAACCTCATCCTCATCCCATCCACGCGTGTTCCAGAATCGCGGGACAGGTTCATCCAAATTGCTCGACAAAGCGTAAGAAATCCGGTGAAATCTGCGACATGCCTGTCAGGTCAGGTCAGCGGATCTCTCCGTAGGTCGGCCGGGCGCCATTTCATCTGAGTTACCCTTGACCGCCCTATGACATCCCTCATCATCCGCCCCTCACGCTCTAAACTTGCCGGCGCCGTCGCGCTGGCGCTTCTCGCTGCGCTTGCGTTACCGGCAGCCTTCGCGCAGGCGCCGTTTACCTTTGCGAATACCGGCCCGCTCAACACTGCGCGATCCTTTCACACGGCCACGCTGCTGTCTGACGGCAGAGTCCTGGTTGCAGGAGGCAAGCCGCAGGTTCGAACATCGCGAACGCTGAACTGTATGATCCCGCAACCGGAACGTGGAGCGCGGCTGCGAGCCTCTCCGCCGGGCGTTCAGCCGGCCGCCGCGGTTTTGCTTCCGAATGGAAAAGTTCTGGTCGCAGGCGGGCTGGGCACCGGCGGCCAGCTGGCGAGCGCGGAGCTGTATGACCCGGCGAACGGGACACGTGGAGCAACACGGGCAATCTGGCAGTCGGCCGCTCCCGTCATACGATGACCGTGCTCCCGAACGGACGGGTTCTGGTCACAGGCGGTATCAATAGCAGCAACGTCGCGATCACAACCACGGAGTTATACGATCCGGCGACCGGCTTCTGGAGCAGCACGGGCGCTCTGGCTGCGGCGAGGAATCTTCATACGGCGACTTGCTCCCGAACGGGAAAGTGTTGGTGGCCGGAGGTATCAGCAACAGCGGCAACACGGCCGTGGGAAGCATGGAGCTCTACGATCCGGCAACTGGCACCTGGGGTCCGACGGGCGCGCTTGCAAAACGCCCGTTCCACGCATTCCGCGACATTGCTCCCCACCGGCAGCGTCCTGCATCGCTGGCGGGCTCGGCAGCAGTGGCACACTGGCGACGGCGGAGACTTACGATCCTGCAAGCGGTACATCGACCCTCGACCGGCGGCCTGACTGCGCGTCGCGTGCACTCCGCCAGCTCTGTTGCCGAATGGCAAGGTGCTCGTGGTTGGCGGGATTGGCGAGCGCTGGACCGCAGAGAGCACCGCACAAGCTCTACGATCCGGCCACCGGTCAACTTGGTCCGCCACCGGCAATCCGGTGAACACGCGCTATGTCAACACACCGCAACGTCTGCTCGCGAGCGGGAAAATGCTGATCGTCGCCGGGTTTGGATCGAATATTCTCACCGATCGGCGAGCGCAGAACTCTATGAGCCGGCAAGCGGCGGATTTATTAACACTGGCAGTCTTGCGAATGGCCGCGGCAATGTACGTGGCAACCTTGTTATTACCATATGGAAAAGTGCTCGTTACAGGCGGCAGGGCTGCGGGGTTCCGGTGTCTTTCTTCGCATTCGCAGAGTTGTTTGATCCAGCGACAGGGACGTGGAGTAGCGCTGCGAATATGATTCCGGCAAGGTCCGGTCACACCAGCACGCTGCTGCCGAATGGGAAAGTTTTGGTCGCCACGGTGAACCGCGACGGCCGAAATCATTCATCCTGGCGAACGCTGAACTCTATGATCCCGCCACCGGCAGCGTGAACTTTGTGCGACAGGCAGCCACGGCAACGCTCGCTCCTCGCACACGGAAGACTCTTCTGAACACAGGTGGAAGTCTTGGTCGTCAGCGGTCAAGGATTTGCAGAGCTTTACGATCCAGCGACCGGAGGAGTGGAGTTTCACAGGGCAGCGGTCGTTCGCCGGGATGTCGAACAAACAGCGACGTTGCTGCCAAACGGTAAGGTGCTCGTCACGGGTGGCCGATACGTCGAACCCTTTGTCGGCTTTTTGGCGCACGCCGAATCGGAGATATACGACCCGGTGAGCAGCACGTGGACAGAGACCGGCAGCCTCGGAACGGCGCGCCATCACCATACCGCGACTTTGCTCCCGAACGGCCGGGTGCTCGTCACCGGCGGGCAACCACGGACACCAATACCTATCTCGCCAGTTCCGAATTGTATGATCCCGGCGACCGGAGCGTGGAGTCCGACCGGCAACCTCGCCACCGGGAGAGCCTCGCACACCGCGACTCTGCTGCTGAATGGGGCGGTGATTGCGGCAGGTGGAGCGGCCGGAATTGTCCCTGAACACCGGCAGAGGTTTACGATCCCGCGGCCGGAAGCTGGAGAGCGACCGGGAGTCTATGCGACCGAGCCGAATTCCACGGCGCCACTTTGCTGCCGATGGCCGCGTCCTGGTCGCCAGTGGATTCATCGGTGCACCGCGATCTCCACCGCCGAACTTTACAACGTGGGCCTCGGCTTCCTTCCTGCATGGCAGCCGCAGATTTTCAATGCGCCCAGCACGCTGCAGATCGGGAGCGCACTGAATCTATTTGGGACGCGCTTCAAAGGGATCTCGCAAGCTTCCAGCGGCAGTATGCAGGATTCCTCCAGTAATTATCCGGTCGTTCAATTGCGAAGCCTCGACAGCGGCCAAACCCGCTTCCTTCGGGCTGCTAGTTGGTCGGACTCCACCTTTCAGTTCTCTGCCCTTAAGCGATTTTCCATTTGGACCCGCGCTCGCAACCGTCTTCACGAACGGCATTCCCAGCTCCGCCATGTCTGTGAACGTCACGCCGCAGGTGCCGACGGCCGTTTCACGCCAGCTTCATGGCAATGTCGGCATTTTCGACATTTTCCTCCCACTTACCGGCCCGCGTGGCATCGAATGTCGCGGCACGAATGGTAACTACACCATTGTTTTCGCATTTCCCGGGGGGATCGCATCCGTCGACCAGATCAGCCTGCGCAGCGGAACGATTGGCGGCGCCAGCAGTTCCTTTGGGGCCAATCCCAGAGAGTTGTTTGTGTCTGTAACCGGTGTCCCCTCCGGCCAGAATATTGTTATCGAACTAAACAACGTACGAGATGCGGCCGGTGGAGTAGTCAGCGCATCGGTTCCACTGACGATCGGCATCCTGCTCGGCGACGTAAACGGTAACGGAATTGTGACTGCCTCTGATATATCGCAAACCAAGGCCTTCTCGGGTCAGATATTGACCGGGGCAAATTTCCGCGCTGACTTCAACCTCAGCGGGACCATCACAGCCTCCGATATCTCGCTTGCGAAGTCGCAGGCCGGCATGGCGTTACCGTAGTTCGCGAAAACGCTGAGCCTTAGAAGCGGTGGCTGCTCGCGGCCGTTTTTAAGGGATGACCGCGTCGTCTTCGTTCACATGACCTTGTCGGGCCAGCGCAGAGCGGATTTCCCGAAGTGATCGCCGGGGAGCTGGGGGAAAAGATGTGTAAGAAAATGAGGTCGGTCTAACGATCTTGGCCTTTTGCCAGCGCGAGCACACAAGTTCCCCGCGGCCGCCCGCCTGAGATTGCCGAGATTCTGAAACTGCCCCCTACGCCCTCCCCTCTCGAAAGTTCTATACGCAGATTTTTGCTTTGGAAATTTTCGACCGCCATGTTTGGATTCCGAAAACTCTCCTTAAGATGACTCTCCCGCGTATCTCTCTCGTAACCCGCTTTTTCTGTCTCCTCGCCGCTCTCGCGCTGGGCACCGTGCGCTCTCCTGCTGATGTCGTGAGTGTCACTGGCACCGCCGGCATGGTTGGCACTGCCGGCACCCGGGGGGCAGACGGCATCACGACCTTTAACGGCTTCAACGGCGCGACCGGCGCGCCGGGTATGGACGGGTTCCCCCCTGTAGGGGTTCCCGGCGTGCCCGGCACCCCCGGCGGGAATGGGGTGATCGGAGGGCCTGGGACGCCCGGCGGGCCGGGGACCAACGGCGGCGATGGCGGAGCGGGAACAGCGGGCACAGCGGGCGGGACGGCCTCCGCCAGCGCGACCGGAGCGGGATCGAATACCGCCTTTGCCCGCGGAGGTGCTGGGGGACAGGGCGGCGCCGGAGGCCAGGGTGGCGACGGCGGCGCGGGCGGCCGGGGCGGCAACGGCGGCACAGGTGGCCGAGGCGGCAATGGTGGCATGGGAAGCGTTGGACAGCCTCCATCCCTCCCGCCTACGGCAGGTGGGAGAGGAGGCAATGGCGGCGACGGCGGTGACGGCGCAGATGGGGGTGATGGCGGCAACGGCGGAGCAGGCGCGGCGGCCGGAGCCGGGTCGCGCGGGGGCGACGCCTTCGCGCTCGCGAATACGGCCAACGCCACCGGCAATACCAGCGCCAGCGCAATCGGAGGCGCGGGCGGCGCAGCCGGAAATATCGGGAGCGGCGGCGCGGCCGGCGCCCCGGGCCTTTTCGGACAGGGCGGCGTGCCCGGACTTTTTGGGAACGGCGGTTTTGGCTTTCCTTCCGGAGGGCCGGGTACCTTGGGCCAGCAAGGCCGGTTCGGAAATCTTGGCGACGACGGGACTGCGGGAACGGCTGGCGCGGGCGCCAACGGCGCCAATGGCGGAGACGCCACCGCGACCGCCAGCTCCACCGGATTGAATCCAGTCCTGGTCTCCGCCTTTGCCACCGGCGGCGCCGGCGGTGCAGGCTCGGGTAGTGGCCTTGCTGGTGGGAGCGGCTCGGCCACCGCATCGGCCACGGCGACGGGGCTGGGTGCCGTGCAGGCTCAAGCCAGCGCCGATGCCAACGCCGGCGGGAGATTTTCCGCCACTGCGATCGCGACCGCCGCCGCCACCAGTAATAATGGCGGCGTCGCCACGGCCACCAGCACCGGCACCGGCACGAGCGGCCGATCGAGCGCTCAGTCCGTCTCGGCCGGCGGCACGGGCGCAGTCACCAGCATCCAGGCAAATGCACAGGCGATGAATCTCGGATCAATCAACCTCACCGCCCGCACCATCACGTCCCTGGGCGGCGACGCCCCCGCGCGCCCGACGCCGCAAGCCTTGCAGGCGTTTAGTTTCGTCACCGCCAATCCCTCCACCGCCAGCCTGGCCAGTGCGACCTCCGCCACGCCCAACACCGCCGCCCTCGCCACCGCTGCCGGGAGCGCCGGCACCCTTGCCTTGGCCAACTTCGGCGGCGGACGCCAGGCGATCTCTCTCCCCGGCACCCTCGCTTACACCGGCTCGTTCTCGCTCTCGCTCGATCCCAGCCAGCTCATGGCCGGAGCGGGACTCCAGCTCGGGCTTATCGATAGCCAGAGCGCCGGCGGCGGCTTCCAGACCTTTCGCTTTCTCATCACGCGGGACGGCTCCGGCTCGCCCCTCCTCGACCAGACCTTTGTCACCCTCGCCTCGGCGCAGACCTTCTTCGCCGATAACGTCCTCGACCTGGGCCTCCTGGGCCCCGACCCGCAGACACTGAATTTCTCCTTCGACCTAACCACCGGGAGAAATGGCGACGCGTTTAACGTCCGCTTCCTCGTCGCGTCAGTGCCCGAGCCAGCCACCTGGTGGTTGCTCGGCTTTGGGCTCGGCGCCTGCTTGCTCATCCGGCGCGTCCGGCGCCGCTCGGTTTGATGTTCGCTGCGGAGCTGCAACGGAGATTAGCCGGTGGCGTGAGCCACCGGGGGATTGCCAATACATCAAAACCCCCGCGCCCCGAGGGGCGCTGGAACCTCACCCTCATGCCATCCAGCGTGCGTCTGCCGCCCCTGCCGGGGCGGGTGGGTTGATTACGATCCCTGTCCCCCGGTGGCTCACGCCACCGGCTAATCTCCGGCAGCTGCTCCGCAGCGCAGTGGTGGCACGGCGCGTTGAGCCGTCCAACGAAGACACCAAGATTCACGCTCTGACCCCTACCGGTCTCCTGCGGTTTGCTCCGCCTAGGTTGCGTGTGAGATCGACTTGCCGGCGACCGCCTCACCGGCGGCCGCGACCGGACGAGCCTTGAACTCTTCGCACCATACCTTTAATTCTTGCAGATCGTTCTCAATTTCCTCTGGATCCGGAGGCGGTGTAGGCAACTCGTTAGATTGCGAGTGCTCATATCTAGAATACTTCGTCATGAAGTCGTCGATCAACTTGCAATCCTCGGGGTTTATTTTGGCCAGTTTCTCAATTCGTTTCTGAGTCTGCACCGAGCGCCTGAACCGATGGACGACATCGTTTAGTAAAGTAACCTCAACCATCCGCTCGATCGCGATGCGAATTTCGCTGCACATCGCCTTGGCTACTGGCTCGTAACTCGAGCGCCAGTCCTCGTTCAGCGTCCTTTTCGCCTGGGCCAAGCGACCGCCCAGAAGCCCGGTTATCACGCTCTCCGGCTTTTTCGCCCAGATTGGCGTCTGATCCGGCTCACCGGCACCCCAGCTTTCGCTTCGAATCGACAATTTGTTAACTTCGACCTTCTCCTTTTCCGCCGCGTCGTCGATCAACACCATCATTGAAAGGCGATGGGTAGACGCTATAACTTGACGCGTTTTCGCGAGGCTGATGAGTCGCGCTGCGGTCGCCTCTTCAAATGGTTGATCCAGCGAAGAGATTGGATCGTGGAATACAAATGCAGCATTCCCAGCCTTCCCCTCAACGTCTGCCAGGAACGCTGCGATGGAGACAATCCTGAACTCGCCTTCGCTTAAAATATCCGCCGTCTTTCGCGGCTGCTTCGCATCTTTCAACTTTATCTGATGAAACACCTGCCCTTTAGACGTCTGCCCTCTGTCTACGATTACGCGTAAGCGCGATGCACGGCGTTTGAGTTCGTCCGAGAAACGCTGACGGAAGGCTTCGCTGACCAAAATCTCCGCGAGCTCTGCCTTCTTTTCAGAAAGGGCGCGAGTATGCGTGAGGCCCTGAGCTTCTCGCAGGGCACGAGTTCTCTTGAGTCGTTCTATTTCTGCGCCGATTTCATCGCTTTGCTGCGACAACCATTTCCTCGCGGTTAACTCCTGCACCTCAGTCGTGAGCACCTCCTTCCTAGTCGCCTTGGCGTCTTCATCGAAGGATTTCGCCTGCCGTTCCCGTTCGTCAGCGACGCTGGTAAGCGACGGCAAAACATCCTCGACAGGCAGTTGCGTCAATGAAGCGACGACGGCAACCAGTAGGGAACTCACCGCGTCGTTGCAGAGCTGCGTGGAGATCTTCGCTCTCTCGGGCCTGACGCCTCCTCCACCGACGATGATCTCCAGCAGCGATGATATCTGCTCCGCGTTCGGAACTTCTGTGAGTTTTGAAATAAAGTCGTCGCGAGCCTTCTCGGCAGCGCTCGCCGCCCGTTCCAGATTCCCTTTCACGAAACTCTCGAATGCTGTGAAGCGGTCGGCGCTCCTCCGTTGTTGCTGACAAAGTGGACACTCGCGTCTTCTTCCAGATGAAAAGAGACGCCTTTGCTGACACTGCAATACTTTGTCGCTTCCTCCAGGAATAGACGCCAACTTCAAGCCCCAAGCGCGGTGAATGGCCAGCGTCTGAAGACTCGCTTCCGTGGACTCCGCGTTCTCTGCGTCTGTCTCCGCGTCCTGACGGAGCTTAGTTAAGATGTCGAAAGCGTCGTCACTGAGATTCTGTCGGGTTGCAGCGAGGCGTGCAAAAAGCAGTCTCAGATGTGTGTTCATCCTGCGAAGAACAGCTGATTTGTCAGCCGGATGTGGTTCAGCCAATCGACAACGCAAGGCGTCTAGCCGCAGGTCGTCTGCCGCGTCCCAAGCGCATCGGAGCACGACTTCCGCGGCGAGGGTCTCGCCGTCAATCCGGTCGTACCATTCAGCCCCGAAGTGGTTCCGACGAGGGCGGCATCGATCCTCGGTTTCGACGAGCAATCTTTCGCGGTCTCTGCGTCGATTACACGGGTGATATATACACAGGCTTCTACTAAAACGCGGAACAACCTTAATACCGGCGGTTCATACGTAACTTGGTTCTCTTCATTCACGTAAACGTGCGCGCAATCGGTGTCGTAAAGAGATATAGCGGCGAGGTCGGCGTTTACGCCGCTTCCGGGGAACCAAACGATTTCCTTTTTCGCTCCGTCGACGTTGTAGGCGATCTTGCAGCACTGCTCGTCGGGACGTTCTTCGAAATACATTTCCGTGAAGCGGCTTGAGGCCCTTCGCGCCACAACGCCGCCTTCAAAATTCGCGTATACCAGACTTGCCGAACCACTCAGCCCGTATACGATCGTCATTGGCTGCGTACCGAGCTCCAGCGCCTTGCGTGGGCCAAGATTGTTGATGCCCTTGATCTCTGCGACAGCGTCGAGGCGCACGAATATCGCTGTCTCGGATGCGCTGAAGGATCGATAAGAGGATCGGCTGCGCAACTGATTAAAAACGTCGGATGCAAGCGTACGCCGGCTTCTTTCTTACAAAGCAGCAATAGCTCTTCCAGATCCGCCGCGCCCAGTGCACCCTTTTTGCAGGGCGCGACGAGCAGCGTCTTGCATCCAGAGCGGTCGATTCTTGAACCACTCGGTGAGGTTCAGACTGCACTTCGTCGATTGGAATCCATCTTTTCGTATTCACTCCCATATCCTCAAGTCACGCCTAACGTATCCCCTTTCTCCACGTGTCACCATTCTCATTCCCATCCTCCGTTCATCGCGAAACTCGAGCGGGGTCGCAAGCGCAATCGTCTCCTACAACTCTACCAGCCCAACCCGAAAGGCGTAGCCGACGACCGCATCGATTGGAAAGGGGTCAGGATTGGAAAGGATAAGAGCGTGAATCTTGGTAAGAATTTGATCTGAGTCCCGCAAGCACAATCGTCTCCTAAAATGGGGGAGATTTAAAGGGGTCAGAGCGTGAATCTTGGTAAGAAGTTTGATCTGAGTCCCGCAAGCACAATCGTCTCCATCTCTAAAACTGGAACCAGCCCAACCCGCAAAGCGTAGCGGACCAGCTCGGCCACGGAATGCACCTGGAGCTTGGCGAAGGCGTGCGCCCGGTGGGTCTCGATGGTTTTGATGCTGAGGCCCAGCTCGGCGGCGATTTGCTTGGTCGATTTGCAGTTGGCGATGAGGCAGGCGGTTTCTTTTTCGCGGTCGGTAAGGGTGGCGAGGTTGCCATTGATCCGGGCGATGTCTTCGCACACCTCTGTGATGCCGCGGGAACGGAAATGATGATGCTCCAGGATCAACTCGAGCGCGGGTAGTAACGTCTTCGGGTCTTCGCTCTTCAGCAGGCAGCCGCGGGCTTGTGAGTGATAGGCGGCCGGCGAGGGCGTGGCGGGATTGCGTGCCGGTGAAGATGAGGACCTCGACGCTGGGCAAGGCGCGGTGGATCTCGCCGGTGGCTTCGAGGCCGTTCACGTGCGGCATGGCGAAGTCCATGATGACGAGGTGGGGCCGCAGCTCGGTGGCGCAGGCGATCGCTTCCCGCCCATCGGTCGGCGGTGGCGCAGATTTCCCAGCCCGGCTTCTCGGCCTGGATCAGGGTGGCGAGGCCGGTGTGGATGGTGGGGTGATCGTCCGCAATCACGACCCGCGTCACCGCGCCTGCAAGCGCGGTGCCGTTGCCAGTCATTGCCTGGGGGGGCCTGGACACCGGGACTGTTAAGCCATGGATGCGGTGTGGAAGGCAAGATGTTTTGTTAGGATGGGTGCGGTGTTTCCTTCCCCTGCTCCGCCGCCCCTGCCGGGGCGGTTGGTTGGGTTGCGGTGCCCTCCTCCTCCGGTGGTTCACACCACCGGCTAATGTCTGGGTCAGCCCTCCGGGCTTCATCAAGCTGCGGAGCAGCGACGGAGATTAGCCGGTGGCGTAAGCCACCGGATTGCGGATCCAATAAACCCCCGCGCCCCAGCAGGGGCGCTGGACACCCACTCCGTGCCCATCCACGCGCGTGCCTCCGTCGCCCCTGCCGGGGCGGGATTGGATGGGTTGGGTGCACTCCTCCCGGTGGTTCACACCACCGGCTAATATCTGGGTCAGCCCTCCGGGCTTCATCAAGCTGCGGAGCAGCGACGGAGATTAGCCGGTGGCGTAAGCCACCGGACGTTAACCAACCACATCGACCACCCAACCTCGCCCCGGCAGGGGCGGCAGACGCAGGTGTCACCAAAGATATCTCTCGTCATACGCCACGCCGCTGCGACGCAAGGTTTCGTGATACTCCTCTTGAAAGGTCCGTGTCCGATGATGCTCGTCCTGTCCTGCGATGTAATCGACGACGATCGCGCGTTGCGACGCACTGACCGTGAATGCCCCGTAACCCTCCTGCCAGGCAAATGAACGGTCGCCGATTTCCTCGTGTACCCAGCGGGAGGAGACCGCTTTTACATCGCGCACCAGATCGGCTACGCGATTCGTCGCGCCCAGCCCGATGAGTAGATGCACGTGATCTGCAACGCCTCCGATAGCCTCCGGCACACCTCCAACATTTCGGACCACACCGCCGAGGTAGGCGTGCAGCCGTGGTCGCCATGCGGCCATGATGACGGATGCGCGATCCTTGGTGCTGAAGATGATGTGGTAATGGAGTGAGAGATGCGTGGATGGCATGGGTCGAGTCGAGGTTCCTGCGCCCCTCCGGGGCGCGGGTTTATGTATCCATATTCCGGTGGCTGACGCCACCGGCTAATTTCTGAGTAGCCCTCCGGGCTTCGCCGTCTACCCGTTGCGGCGGAGCAGCGGGTAGCCTCCCGGCAGGGGCGCCGGAACGTCGCCCACATGGCATCCACACGGGTTTCCACCGCCCCTGCCGGGGCGGGGGATTTGGTTCGTGCATATCCGATCCGGTGGTTTACACCACCGGCTAATGTCTGGGTCAGCCCTCCGGGCCTCATGGTGCGCGAGGCACGTGCACGATGAGAGGATCCACCAGCGCCGAAGATCGCGCCATGTTGCACGGGCATCGCAGCGCCATGCCCTTGTCGCCTCGCGGCGGAGCTGCGGCGGATATTAGCCGGTGGGCGTAAGCCACCGGATTAACGATATGTTAATCCCCGCGCCCCGGAGGGGCGCTGGACCCCGCCGACGGTCGCTGCCTCTGCCGGGGCGGGTGGTTTGGTTGGGGTGCCCTCCTCCTCCGGTGGTTCACACCACCGGCTAATGTCTGGGTCAGCCCTCCGGGCTTCATCAAGCTGCGGAGCAGCGACGGAGATTAGCCGGTGGGCGTAAGCCACAGGAGAGGCGTGAGCCACCGGATTGCCGATTCGGCCAAACCCCCGCGATCGGCTGCCTCAAGCGGATGATTCGCTTGGGCAAGCCAACGATTCGCTCGGGCAAGCCGACGTTCGCCTTGACCAAGAAAGCGGCCACCTTGACCAAGAAAACGATCGCCTTGACCAAGGAAACGTTCGGCTTGAGCCAGCCGACGCTCAGCTTGATCAAGGAAATCGTTCGCTTGATCAAGAAAACCGTCGACTGGATCAAGAAAACTGTCGGCTTGATCAAGGAAACGCTCGGCTCGGATCAAGGAAACCGTTGGCTGGTTCAAGGGAACGCTCGGCTGGTTCAAGGAAACTGTTGGCTGGTTCAAGGAAAACGTCGGCTTGATCAAGGAAATGCTCGGTTTAACCAAGCCGACGCTTTCCTGGGTCGGGGAAAACCTGAGCTGGGCCGGGAAGAAACGTGTATTTTGCCGTTCCGTGGCACGGCGGGCCATGCACTTGCTGAAAAGGTCGGCATGACTCAGACCACTACCGTTAAACTCATCACCGGATTCGGTGAATACTCCGCCGATGGCCTCGCCCATCTCGGCTCTGACGCAGCGGGTAATCTGCTCAAGCTCCCGATCTTTACGAGCTTGCAGCCGACGCCCGCTGAAATTAACACGCAGGTGCAAAGCCTGCTCACCGCCACCGGCATGTATGGCCCCGGCCGCGCGCAGGCCATCAGCGCCGCCTTCACCGGACTAGCAAGCCTGCTCTCGCTCGTAGCAGCCAACGCGCCCCAGGTAAAAAACGTGACCGATACCGATCTGGCCGCGATCGGCATCCCGCTGGTAAAAAAACCGACCCGCACGACCGAGTCACCTGAGCAGGTGCAGAACGTGATGCTCTATAACGGCCCGGACAGCGGAGAAATGAGAGGCACCTGCGATCCCGCCGGCCGCCGCACCCGCGTTTATGAGGCACAATGGACCCTCGACCCAAACAACAACAGCTGGAGCGAGACCTCCATTTTCCCGAACTCGCGCAGCCTCGGCTTCACCGGCCTGGCCCGCGGCAAAGACGTGTGGGTCCGTGTCCGCGCCCGCAACGTCAAAGGCGCCGGCGCCTGGAGCAATCCCGCCGTCCTCATGGTCGCCTAAGGCTCAGTAAGCAACCGTCAACCCAAGCGCCGGAAGAGAGAACCTCTTCCGGCGCTTTTTTTGTTGGATTGAAGACGGGGCGGCGGTGGCGCCTTGCCTACGGATCGCCTCCCGAATTAGGGATCTCCGTCTCGCAAGCGGCCGCTTTCCATTCGTCATCATCGTCTTCCTTATGCTCGGGTGACGCATCGAAGAACACAGACGCGACGACTGGACCTCCTTTCCGCCGTGTTCGATAACAGCTGACCCGCAGGAGAACCGCGCGGGCGTCCCCCACCCGCTCACTGCCCACTCCGCACTGCTGAGGTTGAGGCAGACATGAGGGCAACGCGAAGGGCGGATGAGGATCGGTGGGTCGCCTCTTGGGCGTGCCGGTGGCCCACTTTCCTGCAAGGACTTGCATCTGTAGGCACTGCTCCGAGCGTTCTTAGAGAACCGATCTCTTCCGCCTGTGAAAGCTCCTCTGCCTGAAAATGAAGCCGCCCGTCTCGCTGCTTTGCGGCGCTACGATGTGCTGGACACTTTGCCGGAAGAGGCTTTCGAGCGGGCGGCGCGGCTGGCGGCGCGAATCCTGGGCACGGAGGTCGGGCTGGTTTCGTTGGTGGATGAGATGCGCCAATGGTTTAAGGCGCACTATGGCTGGAGCGTGGCGGAGACCTCGCGCGATCTGTCTTTTTGTGCGCACGCCATCCTCGGCGAGGAGGTGTTTGTGGTGCCGGACGCGATGGCGGATGTACGCTTCGCCGATAACGCGCTGGTGACGGGCGATCCCAAGATTCGCTTCTACGCCGGTGCGCCGCTCAAGACGAGCGACGGATTTAGCCTGGGCACGCTCTGCGCGGTGGATTCCGCGCCGCGCCCGCAAGTATCGAAAGAGGATCTCGACGCGCTGGCTGATCTGGCCGCCTCGGTGACGACGGAGCTGGAGCTGCGGCTGGCGATGACGCAATTGCAGCGCAGCCAGGCGGCGTTGCGCGCGAGCGAGACGCGCTTCCGCACTTTGATCGAGAACTCTTTCGACATCGTCACGGTCCTCGGACCGGACGGGCGGATTCGCTATCAGAGCCCATCGATCCACCGCCTCCTGGGTTATGATCCGGATGAGTTAGTGGGCCAGAGCGCGTTTGATCTGGTGCATCCGGACGATGTGTCTGCGGTCCGGGCGGCGTTTGCCGTGATGGTGGAGAGAGGCGAGGAACGCGAGGTGGAGTTTCGTTTTTTGAATAAGGCGGGGCAGTGGCGCGTGCTGGCGGCGGTGGGCGGAGCGGGCGCGGGCCCGGCAGCGGACGAGGTCATCGTGAACTCGCGCGACGTGACGGCCCGGCGCGAGGTGGAGAGTGCGCTGCGGGAAAGCGAGGCGCGGCAGAGCGCGATCATGCAATCAGCGCTGGATGCGATCCTGGCGATCGATCACGAGGGAAAGATCCACGATTGGAACGCGGCCGCGAAGACGCTGTTCGGTTGGACGCGGGAGGAAGTGCTGGGATGCAAGCTGCGCGACACCATCTTCCCGCTCCGGCTGCGGGCGGCGGCGCCGGCGGCGGAGCTGGAGCGTTATCTGGCGACCGGCGAGGGGCGCATTCTCGAGCAACGCTTTGAAATCACGGCGGTGCGCAAGAGTGGCGTGGAGTTCCCGGTGGAGCTGGCGATCACGCGCATCGGGCTGGAGGGCACGCCGATGTTTACCGGCTTTGTGCGCGACATCACGGCGATCAAAGAAATCGAATCTGAGCGGACCCGTTTGTTCGAATCGGAACGGGTCGCGCGTCGCTCCGCGGAAGAGGCGAACAAAGCGAAGAGTCAATTTCTCGCCAATATGAGCCACGAACTTCGCACCCCGCTCAACTCGGTGATCGGGTTTTCCGATATGCTGAAGCTGCAAGCGTTTGGCGAATTGAACGAACGTCAGCTGGGCTACGTGGAGCACATCCGGAATGCCGGCTCGCATTTGCTCGGGCTGATCAGCGACGTGCTCGATCTGGCGAAGGTGGAGGCTGGGAAGATGACGCTCGATTTCCAGGAAGTGGATGTGGAGACCATGCTGCACGATTCCGCGGCCGCCCTCCGGCCGATGGCGGCCGCGAAGAACATCTCGCTGGAGTGCACCTTCGCGACGGACTTGCCGAAAATCTCCGCCGACGGATCGAAGCTGCGGCAGATTATTTTTAATTTGCTGAGCAACGCGATCAAGTTCACGCCACAAGACGGGGCCATCACCCTGCGTGCCTCGCCAGAGGACGATGGAGAATTTTTACGCCTCTGCGTTGTCGACAACGGCATCGGCATCCCGCTGGAAGATCAGGCGCGGGTCTTCCGTGAATTTGAGCAGATCGATAACTCATATGCGCGCGCGCAGGAAGGCACCGGCCTGGGGCTTGCTCTCACGAAGAGATTGATCGAAGCGCATGGTGGCACGATCGCGGTGGAAAGCAGCGGCATCAGCGGCGAGGGCAGCAGCTTCATCGTGCGGCTGCCGCGGACCCAACCTGCTGGCGCGGAACAAATGGAGGAAATGGAATGTTAGGCGAAAAAAACGAGGGCATGGGCGCAATCCTGGTGGTGGACGATCAACTGCCTAACCGTGTCCTGCTGCGCGATGCGCTGGAGGCGCAGGGTTTTTCGGTGGAGGAGGCGACGAATGGCGAAAGCGCGCTCACGCACCTGGAAGAGAAACACACCGACGTGGTACTGCTCGACATTATGATGCCGGGATTGGATGGCTTCCAGGTTTGTCGCCGGATCAAAGCCAACCCGCAGCTCGTGCAGATCCCGGTGATCATGGTGACGTCGCTGGCCGATCGGAAAGAGCGCTTGAGCGGAGTGGCCGCGGGCGCGAACGACTTCCTCTCCAAGCCAGTCGACATTACGGACATGCTGCTGCGCGTGCGCAACGCGGTCCAGTTGAAGCGCCAGTTCGACAAGGTGCAGGAGACGGTGACGGAGCTGCGGCGGGTGGAGCGCCTCCGCGATAATCTTACCAGCATGATCATTCACGATCTGCGCTCGCCGCTTACTGGCGTCCTCGGTTACGCCGATCTGCTGAAACGCCGCGCCGGGAGCAAGCTCGACGAGAAAGAGCTCGGCTACGTCCAGACGCTGGTGGAGGCGGCGCAGCGCTTGAATGAGATGATCACCTCGCTGCTCGATACCAACCGGCTCGAGGCGGGCGAAATGCCGCTGCATCTGAGCAATTGCGATCTCGTGCCGCTGCTAAACGCGACCCTGGATCAAAACGCCGGCATCTTCGGGCGACGGCTGGTGACCCGGAACTATGGCGCCACTGGGCTGGTGGCGCTTTGCGATCCGGATCTGGTCCAGCGCATCGTCAATAATCTCCTCGGTAATGCGGTGAAATTCACCCAAGCCGATGGCGAGATCGCAGTGCTAATGGAAAAGGAACCCGCCGGCACGATCCGAGTGTCCATATACGATAACGGCCGCGGGATTCCTCCGGAAGCGCATCGGAAGATCTTCGAGAAATTCGGCCAGCTCGAGGCGGGCACGCGGCACTCCACCGGGCTCGGTCTGACCTTTTGCAAGCTGGCCGTCGAAGCGCAGGGCGGCACCATTGGCGTGGAAAGCGCCATTGGCTCCGGCAGCCGTTTTTGGTTCACACTGCCCGCAGGATCCGACGCGGCCCCTTAGCCGATCGGCCGCCTTACGAAGCGGAGACGGGCGGCGCGACGGCGCGGGCGCCTCGCATGCGCTCAACGAACATCTGGACCAGCTTTTCCGCATCGGAAGAGGGAATGTCCTGCCCGTCTTTCGCTTTCTCCATGATCGCGTTGTAACCATCCATACACTTCGCGCCCTCCGCCTGCGGATCGCTGAAAGCCATGCTCCACTCGGGGAAGTCTGGCGCCGCGAGCTCCTTTTCATACAGGATGACCACGCCGAAATGCCGCGGATCTTTCTCGATCCGATCAAAGGTCTGCTGCACGGAATCCTTTTCCCCCTCGAGCACCTGAAGGACGTTGCCGCCTTTGTAGAGCAAGATGCCTGTTACTCCCACAGCCGCATTATTACTTCGGCTTTGCGTAAGGATTCGGGCGATCTCGTCTCCGGTTAGGAGCTGCCTGGTCGAGCTTATGTAGACGAGCTGGATCATCACAATGCGAACGCTTCAGAAAGGCGATTCGGATGTGAGATTTTTCGATGTTTGCGGACGATGCGCAAGGGAGCAATTCCGAAGGAATCGGCGGAGCGTGGAAGCGCTGGGAGAGTGTAAGGTCAGCGCGTGAATTATCGCGGCCATCATTACGACCCTTAGCTTACTGGCCGCGTTTGTCTTAAGCCGACTCAGCGTCGGCTAATCATTCCCCGCCGCGGCGTCCGGCACGTGCTCGGCGAGGAAATCGGCCGCCGATGTGCGCACCGCTTCCTTGTCCGACTCGCGGCGTTTCAGCCACGCGTTTACCGGCATCTTCACCCGCGGATTCCCGGCGAAACGCGCGGCATGTTGATCGAAGAAATTCCAATAGAGGTAATTGAACGGGCACGCTTTCGGCCCGGTTTTTATCTTCGGGGAGAACTGGCAACCCGCGCAGTAATCACTCATGCGATCGATGTAAGCCCCGCTGGCCGCGTAGGGCTTCGTCGCCATGTAGCCGCCGTCCGCGTGGCAGATCATCCCGATCACATTCGCGGCCATGACCCAGTCGTAGGCATCGACATACATTTCCGAGAACCAGCGCAACGCGTCCTGCGGCCGGATGCCGGCGAGGAGGATGAAATTACCCAGCACCATCAGGCGCTGGATGTGATGATTCCAACCCATCGCCACGAGCTGCTGCAGCACTTGCGCGAGGCAATTCATCGGCACTTCGCCGGTGTAAAACCATTCCGGAATCGGGCGCGTCGCCGCGAGTCCATTCAACTCGCGATACTCCGGGCCGCGCAGCCAGTAGATGCCGTTGATGAACTCACGCCAGCCGATGATCTGCCTAACGAATCCCTCGACTGCATTCAACGGCGCGCGCTTTTCGTGGTACGCCGCGACCGCTGCCTCAGTGCACTCGCGCGGGGTGAGGAGACCGATATTCAGCAACGGCGAAAGCACCGAGTGAAACAGCGCCGCGTGTCCGCTCGCCATCATGTCCTCGAAGTCGCCGAATCGCGCCAGCCGCTCCGCGATGAAGCGCTCCAGCCATTTCTGCGCGGCCGTGCGGGTGACTGGCAACCAGAAGTCCGCCGCTTTGCCGGGATTCCCAGCAAACTCGCGCGCGACCAGCGCGATCACTTCGCGGGTGATCTGGTCGTGTTGCAGACGCGGCAGTTCCGGCACCACGGCGTCCGCCTTTTTCCAAGCGCGAAACGTGTGGCGATTTTCCGGATCGAAATTCCAGCGGCCGCCTTCCGGTTCGCCGTTCGCGCGCATGAGCAGGCCAGTCTCCTTTCGCATGCGCCGGTAATGATTCTCCATCAGCAGCCGCCGGCTCGATCCGGCCCAGCGCCGAAACTCTTCGCGCCCGCAGAGGAATTGCGCGGTCGGCACCAGATCGATCGGGAGGCGGAGCTTTCGCCCGAGCTTCGTCATGGCGTCGGTTTCGAAAAACGAATTCGGCTCTGCCAGCTGGATCCGTTCGGGCGAAAACTGCTTGAGATGTCGCTGTGCGGCTTGCTCAAAAGTCAGCCCCTCCTCCAGCCGCACGTAATCCACCCGCCATCCTGCCCGCGTTAACTCGGCCGCGAAATGTCGCATCGCCGCGTAAATCAGCACCAGCTTCTGTTGGTGATAACGCAGCACATTTCCGCGCGCCTTCGACTCCACCAGCAAGATCGCGTCTTCGCTGCGGTCGGCCGCGGCCAGCGCGGAGTTCGTGAGCGAGAGTTGATCTCCGAGAATCCAGATCGTGCGCATGCAGGAATTTTATCGGCCAGGTGATCTGCGCCCACTCTCTTCGAGTGTCAATCAGCGCGCCAACTTTACGGCACGAACAAGAGGAACGGCAGCGCTCGGCTGAACCCTCGCCAGCTGCACGCGGCTGGTTATTGTTTTCCGCATGCCAAACATTCCTGGTCTGCGCGGTTGCTACGAGAAAGTCGGGCGCCTGATTTATTTCGGGCGCATGCTGGATAAAATCCGCCTCCACGCCGCCGGTCAGCTTCCACCGGATTATGTCGAATACCTCGGCACGCCCCAACCCAATACTCTCGATGGACGCTGCTGCCGATTCCTCGGCGTTCCCTATGCCGAAATCCGGGAACGCACCCTCGCTGGCGAGTCCGACGAAGCCGTCCTCGAATGGGCGCAGACCCACGGCACCGCGCGCACGGATGAAGAATGCCACGTCTGGAATCGCTTCATCGCCAAGCTCGGCTGGCGCGACGAACGCAGCCACGTCCTCGCGCAGCGCATCAAGGATGCGGGCCTCACCGGCAAGCCGATCGAAACCCTGATCGACCACATTGAATTCGACGAAGGCCGCGACCCCGTGGCGACGCGGGCTTGGGAGAAGATTTAACCGCGGGCGATCCCGGAAGGCAGACTACTTCTTCGGATAATTCGCGTCCGTCTTCACTTCTTCGATCTGCGCGGTGTGGCGCTTCGAGTGCGCGCCGTTGAAGATGATCCACTGGTAGGCATCCATCGCATCCAAGGCCGGATTGTCGGCGATGTGGCTGCGCAGGTCTTCCTTTGTCTCTTTCAGGAATGCGATCTCCTGCGCGCGCACTTCTTTGAAATGCTTTACCAGCTCCGCGCGCGTGGCGAATTTGCCGGTCGGCTTGAGCGGCTCCGGGGCCTGCGCTTTGTGGGAGCGGTCCGGGATTTTGTCGAGGATGACCTGGTCTTTGCCTTGCGTCTCGGCGCGCCTCTCTGGATTAGCCGGCGCTTTCATAATCTCCTGCACGCGCGCCCAGATAAAATCTTCCGCGTTGGCAATATGCTCGGCCGTCTCGGCAATCGACCAGCGGTCTGGCGCGGCCTTAAACTTCCACTGCGCGTCGCTCACTCCATCCACCGCGGCCAGGAAAGCCTTCTCCGTTTCCTGCATGTAACTAAGGCCGTGCTCACGGTCGGCGCTGGTCAGCGAACTGGACGCAGCAGGAGTGGGCGAAGTCTGCGCCAGCGCGGAAGCCGTGCCAACGACTGCCGCCATCAGCGCGAAAAGGAGGTGTTTCATTCCCAAGCCAATAGCTTTTGCGAAGAACCGGAGCAAGAACTCTCCGCGGCGACGGACCGAGGGCTCGTCAGGCGTTCTTCGTCTTCACCGGCTTCTGCGCGCCCGAGGAGATGCTCGCGGCCTCAGCCATCGGTCGATGGCGGGGGCCAGGCGAAACCTTCCAGTTCCTGCGGCAGTTGTGTCGGCTCGACCGGATAAATAAGCGACAAGTCCATCTGCGACTTCGAGCCTTGCAGAAACTCCAGCTCCTCCGGCGCGCCCACGATCAGCCAGAGCACTTCAGCATCGGTATCGTTAAAGACCTGGCGCAACACCTCGGGTCCCACGAGGACGGCGCCATACTTCGGTATCGTGAGCGTCTCGCTGCCCACCCGCATGCGCCCGGTGCCTTCCAGCACAAAATAGAATTCCTCTGCCCGGATGTGCCGGTGCAGCGTGTTCGCACTCTTGGGCGGTAAACGCCAAAGCCGCGCCCCCATCTTTTCGCTCCCGGTCCGCTCCAGGTAATCCGCGTTCGGGATCTGCATCAGATTCGATGGACGCCAATGGAGATCCCCCGGCAAAATCAGCTCATAACCTGCCTTCATTCCCCCACCTTACTCGATCAGTTCCCGTCGCTCCTTTGTCTTTTCGCCGCGCCGCGAGCTCGAAGCGCATCTCGCGCTCGCCGAGCAAATCGGCCTCGCCATCTATCCGCTGGCTGCCTGCGCGCGCTTTCGCCGCTCGTTAGGCGGCGCGGATCACCTCCGCGGCCACTTTGCGTTCAACGGTGCAAGACAAACCAGGCAGGATGCAAATGCGCGAGCGGCTCCCTCAGTTTCTCTAATTGGACGGCCGGCCCGTGGACTTCGAGGCGGATGAGTTCTGCCATCTTCAGCGTGGCCTCGAGCATCTCGCGGACATTGTCCAGATGCTCCAGGAGTGCCTCCGCATTCACGTAGCCTTCGCGACAAAAAACTTCGTCGCCGTTGATGGTGAACTCGTAGAAGAGATTGCCCTGTTCGTGCCGCGTCTTCGCAGCAAACTCAGGCAAGATCGCCTTCAAAAACTCCAGCTTGTCGGCCGGAACCTTGAAGTAGGGATGCAAGCTGACGAAACCCGAAAGACGGTCCATGTGCCGATGGTAGCGTCGAGTCGAGTCCGCGCAAACCGCACCAGTAGATCGGCCCAACGGCGCGACATTCCGGTGATCGACTGCGATGAAGCGTGCACGCCTACTCCGGCTCGTGACAGACGGCTTCGATGTTGTGCCCATGCCGACTATTTCTCGGCCTACGTCTTCGATCCAGGCGCCAGCGCCTGCTCGTAAAAAGCTTTGCTCCGGCCGAGATCGCTAACCGTGAAAATCATATGATCGATCATGCCCGATTCTCTTCCTAATCACTGATGCGGTCGAGCCACGTGTCCGACGTTTTTGCAGCGCGCGCCGTCCTGCGCACAATGCCCGATGCCATCGCAGAATTCTTCGGGACAAAGCGGCGTGCTGGTCCTGCTGGGGGTGTTGTTTACCATCATTCTCGCCGGGCTCGATAACACCATCGTCAGCACGGTAATGCCGGTGGCGTTGCCGGAGCTGGGTGGCGCGCATCTGTACGCGTGGACCTTTGCCGCCTACATGCTGGCGGCGGCGGTCTCGATGCCGATCTGGGGACCGGGCTCCGATCGATGGGGACGGCGGCGCACCTATCTCATCGGCATCGCCGTCTTCACTGTGGGAAGCGGCCTCTGCGCGGTCGCGCGCACCATGATCGAGTTCATCGCGGCGCGCGCCCTCCAAGGCATTGGTGCGGGCGCGGTGGCGACTCTTCCGTTCGTCTTGCTGGGCGTGGTTTATCCGCCGCACAAACGCGGGCGCGCGCTCGGTGCGGCCAGCAGCGCCTGGGCGGTGGCGAGCGTGGCCGGGCCGCTCCTTGGCACCTTGATCGTGACCCATGTCTCGTGGCGTTGGGCTTTCCTGATCAATGTGCCCATCGCGGTGATCGCAGCGGTGCTGGTCGTTATCGGCATGCACGAAAGCATGGGGCGGGTCAGCGGTCGCTTCGACCTCGCGGGAGCGCTTCTCGCGGGCGCGGGCGGCAGCGCGCTCATGTGGGCCTTCGTCGATCTCGGCGAAGGAAAGATCGGATTGCTGGAGGCCGCGCTCATCGGCGCCGGGTTGCTTCTACTGGCGCTCTTTGTCTGGCATGAAGGGCGAACGGAACACCCGATCCTGCCGCTCAGTTTCTTCCGGCACGCCGGTTACGCGGCTTCGATTTCCTCATCGTTCCTCGCCTTCTTCAGCGGCTTCGGCCTGAGCTCTTATCTGCCGCTGGCCACCAACGCCGCCTTTCACGGCAACCGCGCTATCGTAGGCCTCGTCGTCGGCGCATTCACCATCGGCTGGAGCACGCTCGCCTTTGTCACCGGTCGCCTCGTTCACCGGATCGGCGAACGCCTGCCGAGCATCATCGGCATCGTGGTCCACATGGTCGGGCTGCTCCTCTTCATGGTTGCTTTCGAACATGGACTCGCCTGGGTCGTGGTCGCGGCCGTGATCTCCGGCGCCGGCATGGGTCTCCTCTCGCCCGCGCTGACCGTGGTGGTGCAAAACAGCGTCCCCGTCGCGCGCATGGGCAGTGCCACCACGAGCCAGCAATTTGTCCGGCAAGTCGGCGCCGCCCTCGGCGTGAGCGCGTTCGTTTTAGCCGCCACTCTCGGCAGCTTCCGCGCTGGCCTTCTGGCGATGATCGTCGTGAGCGCCGGCACCCTGGCGTGCATCCTCGCGCTGCCGGCGCACAGCCTGGATAAGGCGCCTGACCAAGCGTTGGGATAACTCACGCTTTCAGAGTTCCAGCGTTACGCCGCCGCGGCCGCTCGTCAGAGCGTGAGCACAATCTTGCCGAACTGCGTGTTGCCTTCCATGTAGCGGTGCGCCTCGGCCATCTGGTCGAGACCGTGGAAGACTTTCGAGATGATCGGCTTCAACTTTCCGGAAGCGAGCCCATCGACGACGAACTGCTTCGCGCGCGCCAGTCGTTTCGCGTCGCCGGTCACTTCCGAGAGGACGTAGCCGCGCACGGTCAGCAATTTCCCCAGCACATCGAAAAGCGGGAACGGCGTCGGCTCGGTGCTGAGCGCGCCGTATTCGAAAATGATCCCGTGCTGCTTCGTGGCCGCGGCCAGCTTCGCGAGCGTCGGTCCGGCCACCGGATCGAAGACGAGGCGCGCGCCTTTGCCGCGGGTCAGCTTTTGCACGCGCTCCGACCAGGTCCTCTTCCTCGGTCGCGATGACATGCTTCGCGCCGGCATCGAGCAAGGCCTGCCGCTTTTCGTTCGTGCGCGTGAGCGCGATCGGGGTCGCGCCAATCAGGTTCGTGATCTGAATGGCCGCCAGGCCGACGCTGCTCGAGGCCGCCGGAGATGAGCACCGTGTCGCGCTTCTTCATTTTGCCGAGCTCGATCAGCGCGCCATACGCGGTCACATATTGCATCCAAATCGCGGCCGCCTCTTCCCACGAAAGCGAGGCCGGATGCTTCACCACCATCGCCGCCGGCGCGAGCACGAGCTCGCCGTAAACGCCGTATTGGTTGAGCGAGAAGCCCGGGATCGTGCTGACCGCGTCGCCGGGCTGAAAGCCCTGCCACGCCTTCGCCTAACGACTCCACCGTGCCCGCGGCCTCGTAGCCGTTGCGCGCGGGAAACTGCGGCTCCTCCAGATATTGCCCGTTGCGGAACATCGACTCCGCGCGGTTCAAGCCGAGCGCCTTGACCGTGATGCGCACTTCGCCCTGCTGCGGCGCTGGCACCTCGAGGTCTTCGATTTGGAAAACTTCCGGTCCGCCGGTTTGATGAAAACGAATTGTGCGTGCCATAGGCGCGCAACCTACGCCCGCGCGCTTTCGCGGCGAGCGCTAACGCAATTCAAACTCCACGCGCTCTCTCGCGGATCGCCGCGCGCAGCTGCTCAAGTTCCTATAGGGAGAGCCCGGATCGTTTGAACATGCGGAGAAGCCGTTGCGCGTTGGAGGGATTGGGGAAGGCATCCGCCGTGAGGGGCGTATTGAGATATTCGGAGTAGCCGGGGATCGCTTCCGCCGCGGCGTGATCCAAATCGGCGAAGCCCATTTGCCATTCCGCGAAAACACGCGCGTCTTCCTGTCCTTGCAAGAGCGTGATCACATGATGATGACGCGGGTCCCGGGAGATCTTTTCGAAGGTCCGCCTGATCTGCGCTTCCTCGCCCTCCAGCAACTGCATGAACTTCCCTTCCTTGTAGAGAAGCATGCCCGTCACACCCACCGCTGCATTATTTTTCCGGCTCTTGGTCAGCAGGTCCAGCAATTCGGTTTCGGTGAATGGCTGGGTCGCGATGCTGACGTAAATCAGGAAACTGGTTTGGGCTACGCCCGGTCGCGCCGCCGCTTTCGTTGCCTCGCCTGAGTTCTCCATTCCGTTTGTTTCTTCTTCGCCGTTTTTTTTCCGCGCCGCCGTCGCCTTACTTTCGCTCAGCGCCGGCTGCATGCGCGTATTCTTCTTGGTCGAGCCAGCGACTTTCGTTTTCGGACGGTTGGCGGAATCAGGATGTGCTCTCTTGGCTTTGGGGTGAACGGTCATTTATTTTGGGGATCTGCGAAGAAACACCTCTGCGCGAGTTTGCATCCAACTTCCCCCAGGGCTCCTGCGCTTCTCGACGCCGCTGGCTCCGTAGTTTAAGGACGAAAATGCCTGAAGAGGACGCGCACTATTTCGTGGTCAAAGGCCGCCGCTGGCGCAAAACCGATCCGCACATCCCGGAAAAGCTGCGCGTGGAATTGGTGAAGGAATTGATGGCCGCTCGCCGGATAAAGGACCGGCCGCGCGTGCAGGATGCGAAGGTCGCGCTGGGCGAGCGCGGCGAGAAGTGGTGGGAAGAAACATCCGAGGAAGGGGACCGGACGCGGTTGCTTGCGGCTATGCGCGCGCTCCTCCGTGCTCGCGTGGACACCTCTTCGATCTGTCCTTCCGAGGCCGCCCGAATCGCGGGCGGTCCACATTGGCGCGCGCTTCTGCCTGTGGCGCGCGAAGTGGCGCGCGCGGCCGCTAGCTCTGGTGAAGTGGTCGTAACTCAGCGTGGCAAACCGCTCGATCCCGCTTCCGATTGGCACGGACCCATCCGCCTCCGCCGACCGTAACGGAGGCGATCAGCGCGCTGCAAGCAGGGCGCGCACGATCTCTGACCACGACTTACCGATCGCGTCTGGAGTAGCGATGGCGAAAGAACATAGCGGATCTTCTTCGGCAAACGGCCCTTGGGCTGGATCAGGGAAACCCTGAGCCGGGCCAGGATTCGCACCTGGCCCCAAAAGTTCGACATGAGTCAGACAACGGCCGCTCAGCTCATCACCGGATTCGGTGAATACTCCGCCGCTGGCCTCGTCCTTCCGATCATCCGCCCTGCCAGCCTTCTCCGGCCTCGCCCGCAACCGCGGGCGCGGGGCGGCGCGAGGTCAGGGTTGCTCCCGTGCTGGCGGCGATGATCAGCGCCACCGCCACCCATTGCCGGGTGGAAAGCAGTTCGTGCAGGACGACCACGCCAAGGAGCGCAGCGACCGCCGGCTCCAGGCTCATGAGGATGCCAAAGGTGCGTGCCGGAAGCCCCCGCAGGGCGATGATCTCCAGCGTGTAAGGGATCGCGCTCGAGAGCAGCGCCACTCCGATTCCCGCCACGAAAAGCGGCAGCGTCAGCTTCGCAAAACCGTCCGTCGCCATCGCGGCCGGCAGCGCCACGAAGGAAGCGATCAACATTCCCATCGCCACCGCCGCGCCGCCCGGCATGATGCGCGACACCCGGCCGCCGAGCAGAATGTAAGCAGCCCAGCACCCGCCCGCAGCGAATGCGAGCGCCACGCCGAAAGCGTCCGTTCCGCCGCCCGACCACGGCGTGATCAGCGCGATCCCGGCCGAAGCCAGAATCACCCACGCGATATCCACCGCGCGCCGCGATCCGAACACGGCCACCGCCAGAGGGCCAATGAACTCGACCGTGACCGCGACTCCGAGCGGGATCCGCGAGAGCGCGAGGTAAAAGAGGATGTTCATCGTGCCGAGGATGACGCCATACGGGATCACCGCCCGCCATTGCGCCGCCGACAACGCGCGCAGCCTGGGACGGAATACCGCCATGAGCATGATCGCGGAGAGGACAACCCGCAGCCCCACTGTCCCGATCGGCCCGAGCGCGGGAAAGAGGCCCTTCGCCAGCGCCGCGCCGGCTTGGACGCTAACAATGCCGCCAAGGATCGCGGGAACGGGCGGGATGGCCTCGAGATGCGTCCGCCTCGTCCCGTTCATCCGCTCCTGATAGTGCCCGCTGCGCGCTGGTCAAGGGCAGTGCTGTTTCGGAAGCGGCGCGGAGTAACTCGGCCGGCGCGGTGGGCTGGGATCGCAACCCCAGAGGAGCGTTTAGCGGTCGAGCACCGCGGGCGAAGCCGGAAACACCAGCCCGACGAAACGGAAGATTGGTGTAGTTTTTTGAACTCGCGCGCTCTCGTTTCTCGCACGAGGCCGCGGTTGTTTATCCGGCAACCGAGGGAAGAAATTCTTCCCGGACGATCTTGCCATCTTTCACCGTGTAAACCCCGACCTCGGACATCTGGAATCGCTCTTGTGATTCTTTGTCGGTGACGTCGATGTCGTATTGCACCACAAAACGATCATGAGCCACGAACGGTTCGCTGACCTTGAATTCGTGCACTTCCATCGAAGCTGATCCACCAATCGACCTTCCCCCGAATCGCTTCAATCCCCTTCTTTTCCGGAGACCCATCCCGTCCGTGCGCCTCCACACTGACGATGTCAGGCGAGTAGAGAGTATCCACCGCTTCGTGCCAGGCCTGCTTGCGGCACAGTTCCACCACTTTCCGCGCAACTTCTTCGGTGTTCATCTCAAACACTTCGAGAGCAAGCGCCGATGCGCAACGACGGCTGGCGAGAATTTCCCCGGAAGATTGACGCCGTTCCTTCGCGGCTCTACCTGAAAATCATGTCCGCGCCCGAGTCGAAAACCGCGCTGCCCGGCTCAATCTCCGCCCGGATCGCAGAATTACTTCGGACCGATTACGGGATCGACGAAGATTATCAGCACATCCCGAAGTGGGTCACGCCGGGGGAAGCGAGCGCAACCGATGGCGCGGTCTTGAAATGGTATCGCCTCGCACCCCAGGGCGATCCCGTGCCGGAGGAGATTGAACGGCTGGCGCGCGCTTATCTGGCGACCGCCGAGATCGAAGCGCGTGGCCTCGGCTTCGTCATTCTGCATCGCTGCGGAATGAGCGGGTTTTACTTTCTCATCGTCTGCACCTGGCGCGGGAACAACGAAGTGTGGGAGACTGTCTTCTACAAAGATTACGACACGCCCGACTTCGCCCTCTGGCCGCGTGACGCCGCGCACAAACCCACCTTCTGCGTATGGGAGTTGGCCGCTGTCTGGCACGAGACCAAAGCCTGGGAGCGCTTCCTAAAATCCGCGCGCGACGAAGCCGCGGTCCAGCTCTGGGTGGGCGATCGTTATTCCGGCCCGGCGTGAGGCTGCATAAATTTAGCTGGAAATTCCGGCCTCACTTCCGGCTGCGTTACGGCATCCTTATCCTTCTTCCGTAGCAGCGCCTTCGCCCTTCCCATTTCTCCTTCGGTTCATCATTCTGAAACTTGCGTTATGCGTTCATTTCTCCTTCTGGTCGTAGCCGCGCTCGTCGCCATGGCGCTTTGGGCGGGTCTGGTTTTCTGGGGCACCCTGAACGGTTGGACGCGCACCGCGCTCGCACCCGCCGGCGACGCGCCCGCCTTCATCGCCGCGGCGGAGAAAGAAATCGCGGGTAAACATCCCGGCAACGCCGCCTTTCGCTTGCTCGAGAACGGGAAGCTCGCCGGTGAGTATTTCAGCGGCGACTCCGTCGACCGCGACACGCTTTTCCAAGTGGCCTCGCTCAGCAAATGGCTCACCGCGTGGGGAGTCATGACCCTGGTCGACGCGGGCCGGCTCGATCTCGACGCCCCGGTGGCGAGCTACTTGAAACGCTGGTCCCTGCCCGAGAGTGAATTTGATAACAGTCAGGTCACGGCCCGCCTGCTCCTGAGTCATAAAGCAGGTCTCACCGACGGTCTTGGTTATGGCGGCTTTCCTCCGGGCGTCCCGCTGCAATCGCTCGAGGAGTCACTCACCCGCGCCGCCGATGCTTCCCCCGGAGCCGACGGCAGGGTGCGCGTCGGCATCGCCCCCGGCACGGAGTGGAAATATTCGGGCGGCGGTTTCACCCTCTTGCAGTTGCTCATCGAAGAGATCACTGGCGAACCCTTCGCGTCCTATATGCAGCGGGCCGTTTTTCAGCCGCTCGGCATGAACCGCTCCACCTACGCGATCGAACCCGGGCTGACGCCAAATGTCGCCGACTTATACGGAACGGACGGAAAGGTGCTGACGCCTCCGCGCTTCACCGCCATGGCCGCTGCCTCCTTTTATACCAGCGCGTCAGATCTCACGGCTTTTTTGCAGGCGCATCTTCCCGGTGCCGCTGGTGAGCCGATCGGCCGGGGCGTGCTCAAGCCGGAGACGGTCAAACTCATGCGCCAGCCGCACGCGGCCCAACTCGGCGCCGATATCTGGGGCCTGGGCACGATGCTCTATGCCCCGAATGGCGCGGGCGACTTCATCATCGGGCACGACGGCAAACGCAGCCCCGCCATTAACTCCACCGCCCGTCTCAATCCCTCCACCGGTGACGGCATCGTCCTTTTGGAAAGCGGCCATCCCCTGCTCGCCACGCTCGTGGCCGGCGACTGGGTCTTCTGGAAGACTGGCACGATCGATTTCCTCGCGTTCACCCTCGTCGCCAAAGACATGCTCGCGATCATCCTGCTGGGCTGGGGCGCGATCATCCTGGCCGTTATCTTCATTGGCTGGCGCCGATCTCGCAG